>JANXVG010000001.1 GCA_025351795.1 Salinibacterium sp.
GGTCTCTCCAGCCCGTGGCTCACCGTGGTCGGTGGCCTCGTACTCGGGATCAGCGGCCAACTTGTCGCCGGCTACTTCGGCGGCTCCTACCAAACGGTCGCGGCCCTGGTGATGTTGCTCGTTGTCATGATAGCGAGGCACAAGAGCCTCTCCGCCGAGGAGGCAAAGTGAACCCGTCCATGAAGCGAGCGATCCCGACGGCGGTGGTCGCTCTCATCGCAATTCTCATTCCACTGTTCCTGAACGATAAAACCGTTTATGTCCAGACCGTGCTGTCCGCAGTCGTCGTGGTCGGTCTCTCGCTCTTTATGGGATACGCGGGCCAGGCGTCGCTCGGCCAAGGTGCCTTCGTCGCAGTTGGTGCGCTGACGGTCGCCGTATCGACGGTCAGCTTCAACGTGCCACCCCTTATTGCTCTCATCGCTGCGCCAGTCACTTCGGCCGGGCTCGCCTATGTCCTGGGGCTGCCGCTGTTGCGGCTTCGAGGTCACTACCTTGCCTTCGGAACGCTCGCAGTGTTGCTGCTCGTCGGCGCCTTGATGGGTGGGGTTCCCATCCTGGGCGGCGGTGCGGGTATCGTCGGCATCCCCAGTCTCGGCATCGGGAGCCTCGTAGTGACTGGCCAACTGTTCTTCGCCTATCTTGCCCTCGCCGTGCTCGCCGTCACCATGGTGGTTTCGCGCAACGTCATCTCGAGCAGGTTCGGGCGCGGGGTGCGGGCAGTCGCGGGCAGCGAGTCAGCAGCAGCATCATCCGGTGTTCCGGTCCTTCGAACCAAGCTCGCTGTCTTTGCTCTGGCCGGAGGCTGCGCGGGGCTCGTCGGCGGCATCACCGCGTTCTTCATCCCGTACGTGAGCGCAGAATCGTTCCCGCCGTCTATGTCATTTACCTATGTGATTATGGCCGTCATCGGAGGCCTCGGGACGCTCTGGGGCGGTGTGGTCGGAGCGGTCGTCGTGTCCGTTCTCGTTCAGGCGCTCAACACCATCAGCAACATTCCCGGGACGCCGCCCATTGTCGGGTTGATCCTTCAGTACGCCGCCTACGCAATCATCCTCATCCTATTTCTGCTCTACATGCCCCGTGGCTTATGGCCGACGGTGGGCGATGCTGTGAAACGGCGACTGGCGAAGCGAGTAAAACGCAGTCAAACTGACTATTCTGATCAGCATGCCTGAAGATCGCGCCGAAGCGGCAGCGTCCGCCGTAACGCTCGTTTACCTGATCAAGCAGGTCGAGTCGGCGGTCCGCTCCCACATGGATGGCGTGGTGAACGCGGCGGGGTTGACCCTTCCGCAGTACACCGCCCTAACCGTCCTGGAGCGACGCCCGGGGATCACGGCGGCCGAACTGGCTCGGAACTCCTTCGTTCGTGCGCAGTCCATGGCTCAACTCGTCACCGGACTCGAGGAGCAGGGTCTCATTCATCGTGATCGTGACCCCAACAATCGACGACAGGTTCTGATCTCACTCACGTCGAGAGGGCAGAAAGTCTTGAATGGGGTTCGAGAACCGGTTGCGGGAGTCGAAGAGAAGATGATCTCGGTGCTCTCCCGCCACGACATCGTGGGACTTCGGCACAGCCTCCATGCCTGCCGCGTTGCACTGACCGGAACCGGCCCGCGCTAACCGCGTTTTTTCACCTTGTGGGCGCGTTCAATGAACTGTACTGGGCGCGCAGGTCGGCTTTGCGGATCTTGCCGGTTGCCGTTCGCGGAAGCTCTTCGACAACGATGATTGTCTTCGGCGTCTTATAGCGTGCGATCTTTCCCGCCAGATGGCGTTGAACATCTTCCGCCGTCACGACCGCGCCCTCTCGCGCAGTGACGATCGCGACGGGCACCTCGCCCCATTTGTCATCAGGAACACCGATGACGGCAACGGATCCCACCTGGGGCAACTCGATGATGAGCTTCTCGACTTCCGCTGGATACACGTTCTCGCCGCCAGAGATAATCATGTCTTTCAGGCGATCGGAGATAAACAGGAATCCGTCGCCATCCTGATAACCAATGTCGCCGGTACGGAACCAGCCATCGGGGGTGACCGACTCGGGAGGAAGGTCAGGTGAGTCCCAGTACCGTCGGATGACGTTGGGCCCGGAGATTTGGATCTCGCCCATCTCGCCTTCACCGACCGGTTCGCCGATGTCGTTGACGATGCGCATCTGGGTGAAGAAGTGCTGGACCCCCGACGATCCAATTTTTTTGCGAGTCCACTCCGGATGAAGGGTGGTCACGCCGGGCCCAGCCTCGGTCATCCCGTAGCCTCCCGTGAACGAGAGGCCCCGATCCTGGTAGGCATCGATGACTCGCAGCGGAACGGGAGAGCCCCCGCAGGTGAGCTTCTGCAAAGAGCTGATGTCACGTCGAGACCAGTCAGGGTGCTCAGCCATCATCTGGAACGTTGTGGGCACGCCACTGATCCAAGTGGCGCGATAACGCTCGATCAGCTCGAGGGCAACGCCGGGGTCAAAGCGGGATTCGAGAACAACCGTCGCACCCTTGAGGAAGGCGGGAAGGGTACCCATCCCCAGTGAGGCGACATGGAACAGCGGCGAGATCATGAGTGCGACATCGCTGCTGACAAGGTCGTATTCTGCGAGAACGTTGAGGCAGCTCCAGGTCATATTGCCGTGCGATATTACGGCGCCCTTAGGTCGCCCGGTTGTGCCGGAGGTATACAGGATCATGGCGTCATCATCGAGGCCGACCTCGACGTCAACGAATGAGGTGGACGCGACGGACACCAGTTTGTCGTAGTCGGCTGCATCCTCGGGCGCCGACTCGCGGCTGCCGATCTCGATCAGCAGTGTGATGCCGGCGCTGGCCGCAGCCTTGCGGGAGATCGTGCCGAGAGCTTCAGAGAAGAAGAACGCGGCGGAGCCTGAATCGATAAGAGCGAGGCTAATCTCGGGTTCGGCGAGCCGGGTATTAATCGGCACAAAAATGCATCCCAGTGTCCCGGCCGCGAACAGCGTTTCCAGGAAAGCGGGGTGGTTGTCGCCAAGATAGGCGATGCGGTCCCCCTGCTGAATGCCGCGATGGCGCAATGCGTTCGCAAGCCGAGTTATCCGGGTATCCAACTCGCGGTAGGACAGTTCGCGGCCTTCGAAGATGACGGCTGGCTTAGCGCCGGATCCCAGAACTCGTCGATGGATCCACGAGCCGATCCCGTTGTTCAGCATTGAAACGGCCACCCTTCAGCTGCGCACCGCGTAGAAAACTTCGAACATCGTTGTCCTCGGGGAACGCAATGCCGAGTACGACCAGATTACAGGGATTAGTTGATTTATTCAATTGTTGGGATCACATTGCGTTCTGGATCTGTGAAGGCACAAGTGGGTCAGTCGCGCCGCAGTTGCGACACTACCAACGCCCCAGCCATTAGAGTTACCGCCCGAGAACGGCGCACCTTGGGGTAGCGGTGATTCGTGACGTTGGCGTGCACGCGACGTAAGCCATCGCCAAAGCCGCACCAAGAACAGCGATGATATTACTCACGGTGTTTGTGGCGCGGTCCGCTGACGAAATGCACTGACGAAATGCGGCGCATTTCGTGCGCCTCGGCCGCGGGCATTGGTAGTTTGTGATCTATTGGCGACGCACTGAGATTGGATCGTCGTCGGAACCTGCCTGAGGGGATCCATTTGGCTATCGAGGATGTAGCGTACGAGCAGATCCGCGCGGCGATCGCCGGCGGGGAGATGCATCCGAACGAGCGGCTAGTCGAGGCTGATCTGTCCGCTCGGTTCGGTGCGAGCCGAACCGCTGTGCGAACAGCGCTGGTGCGCCTCGGGCAGGAAGGGCTCGTCGAACACAAGCGCAACCACGGCGCGAAGGTCCGGCTCATTGGCGAACTGGAGGCAACGGAGATCTATGAGACCAGGGCAGTGCTCGAGGGCCTCGCGGCCCGCAAGGCCGCAATCGTTTCCACAGAGGCCGACATCGAACACCTCCGCGAACTGCTCGAGGCGATCCAGCAGAAGTTGGACGCCGGAGAGCTCACGTACGCGTCGAATCTCAACGCGGAGCTGCACTCGACGATCATCCGGATCGCGCGGCATTCGACTGCGGAGCGCCTGGTCGGGGGGCTCAATACCCACCTTGTGCGCTACCAGTACCGAACCATCCTTCAGCCCGACCGACCCCGCAAGTCGTTCGAGGAGCATTGGGCGATCGTCGATGCCATCGCCGCACACGATCCGGATCGCGCAGAACAGCTCATGCGCACGCATCTTGAGTTCGTCATCGCGACGCTGCGACTGCCGCTCCCGCCCGGGGCGCTCAGGTAGCAGAGGCGACAGATTACTCACCGGAGCGACGGCTCAGGTCGCGCTATGGCCCTAGTCGAGAGTTGGGGTTCCGTGGGTGTGGAACGTGGAGATGGTCTGGAGGCCCCAGGCCTGTCCTTTCGCGCGCTCCTCGGCTGTCCAGGTAATGGTGTCCCAGTCAGGGGCGAGGATGAGGCGCGCGCCGGCGTTGCAGAGCTCGATCCGGTTCCCACCGGGCTCCCAGACGTACAGGAAGAAGGTCTGCTGGATGGCGTGCTTATGCGGGCCGGTCTCGATGTGCACGCCCGCCTCAAGGAACACGTCGGCCGCGCGCAGGATGTCGTCGCGACTGTCGGTCGCGAATGCGAGGTGGTGGAGCCGCCCGTTGGCGCCCGCCCAGTCCTCCGTGTAAACGAGGTCGTACGACTTGTTCGTCACGGAATACCACACTCCCGAGTATCCGCTGCCATCCGCTTTCGCGATGCGTTCGGTGCAGCGTGCGCCGAGCACATTCACCAGGAAGGCCGAGGTCGAAGGAACATCACCGGTGAGGTAGTTGACGTGATCGAGCCGACGGATGTTCGCGCCGCGGCCCGGATACCGTGCCGCTTGGTTCTTGAGAGAAGGCCGGTTGCTGTCATCTGCGACGAATCGCTCGACCTCCCAGTAGGCGCCCATCGCGTGTCCGTCAGGGTCGGTGAACAGGAACGTGGCGCCGAGGCCGCGGATGTCATCGACCCAGCCCTCGCCGTAGCCGCTGGCTTCAATGCGTTCCACCAGTCGCTCGAGTGCGCGGGGACTGGCCGCCCGTAGGTAGCTGCGTCCGATGCCCGCCTTTTCACGGGCGATGATGCGGATCGTGAATGACTCGTAGTCGTCCCAACTGTGCAGGTAGATGCTGCTGTCGTCCCTGCCGACCTCACTGAGTCCCATGAGATCGACGAAAAAGTCGCGAGTCTCCTCGAGCGTCGGTGTGTACAGCTCCACAGGGCCAACGTGCGCGATATCGCGAGGCCAATCGATGGGTGGGTTGTCGGACTCGACATTGAGTTCAGTCATTGCGTTCTTCCGTTGTCGTTGTCGTTCGCGGCCACACTAGACCGTCGAACAGTTTACGGACGGTGCGGACGACCGCGCTGCGACGCACGATCGGTGGAGTGGTGGCGGTGTCGAGTTCCACGTCGACATCGAAGAACCCGGTCGGGTGCTCGATACGGACGCGAGTTTCACCGTCTGGTAATTCAAGCAGCTCGGCGGCGACCGAGCCGGGTATGAGCGCTCCGGCGGCGACCGAGATCGCCCCGACGACACCGATCGAGGTGTGCACTCGGTGCGGGATGAATGTTCGCGTCGAAAGGTTGCCCCCTTTGGTGGGCGCCGCAATGATTGAGATCTTCGGAACCGTGTCGTCCGTTACATCTCCAAGCCCCATCGCCGAACCAGCCAACAGCCGGATACCCTCGATGATTCGCTTCAGGGTTTCGTTTGCTTCGAGGTCGGCAGGGGACTCGAGGCCGGTGATCCCGACGGCATCTGCTCTCACGAGAACGACGGGCATCCCGGCGTTCACGCAGGTGACCTCGATGCCTTCGAAGGTATCGCGTGCGGTGCCGGTCGGCAGCAGTGGGACCTCGGGCGTCGGCGATTCAAGCGGAATCGCCGCCGCCGGAAACGGGACCCCCGAGATGATCGCCTCGCCCGAGTAGTCGACGCGCAGGCCCGGGGTTGGGACGCGCGCAATGGTCAGTCCGCCGGGAGGATTGAGGGTGCGGATGCGAACGTCCGTGGTGTCGCCCGTCGCCGCCACGATTCCGCGCTCGATGGCGAACGGCCCGACGCCGGCAAGGAGATTACCGCAGGTCTGATTGCTGCTCACCAGGGGCTTGTCAACCTGCACCTGCAGAAAGAGGTAATCGACGTCGAACCCGGCCTCGGTCGAGACCGCCACAATGGCGACCTTGCTGGTGAGTGGATGCGCGCCGCCGAGTCCATCAATCTGCCGGTCGTCGGGCGACCCCATGACGCGAAGCAGAAAGTCGTCTCTCTCCGCCTCGTCCGGCGGAAGATCCGCCCTGAGGAAGTAGAGCCCCTTTGACGTGCCACCACGCATCATCATGCTGGCTACTCCGTCGATGCCGAACTGGGTCACCGGAACCTCTTCCCGCGCGGGATACCTTCGCTCGCCGTTTCGAGCACCTTCATTGTGGCTTCTGCCATGAACGGCCGACCACCCGTTGCCTCGATCATTTCGACTGTGGCCAGCATCTCGTGCACTCGGCGTTCACTGTGCGAGGAAGTCCCCTCAAGGAGACGACGGAGAAATGCCGTGTCGAGGTGCGTCAGGGTCTCGTCGATGTGGTCAGAGAACCAGTCCAACAGCTCAAGGGACTGCGCAGTTCGCATCCCCTCGATGAGGAGCGCGGTGACTCCCTTGGTGACGATGCTTCGCAGTAGCTTGCGCGCTGCCGCCTGGCCAGCGATCTCGCCGACCGCCTCGATCTCCATACCGAGCGGTGCGAGGATCGCGGCGATGTCCGCCGCTCCTGTTCCCGAGGCTTGCGCCGGGGTTGCGAGCCGCGCACGCGGCACCGGAGCGAGAAGGGCTACATCCGCGAACCGAAATCCCAGATCAGCGGCCCGCCGGGAGAGCGCCAGTTTCTGCGTCGGGCTCGAACTTGAAAGGTCGGCGAATATCGCATCAGCAGGAACGCTTTCAGCCACGTCGTCGAACACCCGCACAGCGATCGGCCCTGAGGTCAGGACCAGGATGATGTCCGATTCCCTGACAGCTTCGGCTGCCGTCGGAGCCACGCTGAAGCCGTCTGGCTCGCCGCTCCACGCGGGGTCGAATCCGACCACGTCCGCTTTCTTGGCCAGGTCGACAGCATAAATGCGCCCAGCCTCGCCCAGTCCGAGGACAGCGATCCGAGGCATCAGGCAGACTCGATGTCATCCACGTAGACGACGCCGAGCTGGTCGAGCAGCGGGCGAAGGCCGTACACGTCGAGGCCGAGCGCACCGGCTTCGAATTGCGCGCGTTTTGCTTCTTCGTTGGCTATGCGTTTTGTTGCCGCATCCAAAACCTGGGCGGCGAGCGAGACGGGGATCGCAACGACGCCATCGTCATCGGCGATGATGACGTCTCCAGGGCTCACCAGTTGACCGGCGGCGACCACCGGGACGTTCACGGAGCCCGCAGTTGCTTTGACGGTGCCTTGAGAATGGACGGCGCGCGACCAGATCGGGAAGTCCATCTGGCGCAGCGTCGCGATATCGCGCACTCCCGCGTCGGTCACCATCCCGACCACACCCCGTGCCTGGAGGGAGGTGGCGAGAAGGTCGCCGAACATCCCGTGCTCGGAGTCGGCCGTCGTGGTCACGACGAGGATGTCTCCGGGCTGGCAGACCTCCACGGCGGCGTGGATCATCAGATTGTCGCCCGGGTGCGACGAAACCGTCACGGCGCTGCCCGCGACCGCTGACCCGGGCATCCTTGGCACGATCCGTGTTCCGAGCAGCCCAATCCGACCCGCCGCTTCGTGCACAGTCGCGACTCCGGCTTCGCGAAGGCCTGCGATGACCTCGGGGGATGCGCGAGGAATGTTGCGAACGACGATGTTCCGCGCCACGGTTACTCCAGCCTGTCGGTGACCTGTGGGTACACGCGCATGTACGCTTCCCCGAAGGTGGTGGATGGCAGACCTAAGTTGGGCCCACTGTTCCGTTTTGCCTGGCTGCCGCGACGCTTGCCAAGGTCGGTGTAGTAGTCCACGAGATGGCCCTGTGCTCCCATCGCGTTCATCGCCGCGACTTTTTTGTCCCAGACGGGGCTGATGTCGAGGAGCACGTCTGGTTTGAACAGGCTCACTTCACTTTGGTGCGGCTCGAAGCAGAAAATCGGGGGAGCGGCGAGAACGCCGTCTTTGGTCGGTAGGCTGCCGTCGCTGTTTTGCACGCCTGCAGCTTGGGCCATGATGCGGGCCTTGCGGGCGATATCGCCCGCTGGACCGTGGTCAGTGTTGTAAGGATCAAACGGGGCGTGGGTGAGGATGACCGCTGGCTGGAGCTCGCGGTAAAGATCGACGAGTTTGGTCAGAAGCTGCGGGGTCTCCTCGAGCGGGTAGTCGCCAGCATCGAAGAACCGGATCTCGGCGCCGAGCGCGGCCGCGGCGGCTTCGCCTTCTGCGCGGCGTACCGCCTTGACCTC
>JANXVG010000003.1 GCA_025351795.1 Salinibacterium sp.
AGCCACCGTTCGATGGTCAGTGAGAACCGTTGAAAGTAATCTCACGAGAAGGACACCACACGATGGCTCTTGACCAGTCTGTCCTGCGTGACCTCCTTAGCGAGCTTAAACTCACCGATGTGACCGATCGAATCCGGGTCGGGACCGAAAAGTTGTATCAACAACTCATCGACGCTGAAGCGACCGCGTTCATCGGGGCCAGCCCCTTTGAACGCAGTACTGAGCGCACGACGTCTCGCAACGGCATGCGCCCTCGGGTGTTGACGACCACGAAGCGTGGGGTGCGAAGTATCCCGCGGTCGTGAAGCTGTGGGAGTCTGCGTGGGCCGAGTTCGTCCCGTTCCTGCAGTTCGACCGTGAGATCCGCCGGATCGTGTGCACGACAAACGCGATCGAGTCCGTCAACGCCCGTATCCGCAAGGCCGTCCGCGCCCGCGGTCACTTCCCTACCGAGCAAGCAGCCCTGAAGTGCGTCTACCTTGCAGTCATGGCCTTGGACCCCACAGGGAAAGGAAGAGCACGATGGACCCAACGATGGAAAGGCGCCCTCACCGCCTTCGACATCACATTCAACGGCCGGCTGTCCGCCCACAGCCACTAGACCGAGATACACCGATAACTTGACAGTCCCTCGAGATCTGACGCAACTCGAGGGCAGGTGCGCCGTGTGTTGTGTCGGTCGCCATTGACGGAGCCTCCGCAGTGAGGAAAATTGAATCGTTTTAAGTTTGTCGGCGAAATGAACTATACGACTCCACTCAGATATCGTCAAGTCACTGATTCATCTGAGTGATTGTTTGCGCAATCATCAAAGGGTGTCACTATAAATCGATTCAATCCGCGGGCGACGTCCGCGGGGGGAGAGGACCCTGTGATGGCCGCAGTGAGCGTGCGTGATGTTGCCGTGCGCGCCGGCGTGTCTGTCGGTACGGTGTCCAACGTGATGAATCACCCTGAGAAGGTGTCGCGTGCAGTCGTGACCCGCGTGCAGGATGCGATCGAACACCTCGGCTTCATTCGCAACGATGCCGCGAGGCAGCTACGCGCTGGCCACAGTAAAACAATTGGGCTGATCGTGCTCGATGCTCGCAACCCCTTCTTCACCGATGTTGCCCGTGGCGCCGAAGACAAGGCGGCGGATGCCGGACTGACCGTGATCCTCGGTAACAGCGACGAAAACACCGCGCGCGAATCCACCTACCTCGACCTATTCGAGCAACAGCGGGTTCACGGGGTGCTGATCTCCCCGTACGCCGACATCACCAGCCGCCTCCGACGCCTGCGCGACCGTGGTATTCCAGCCGTGCTCGTTGACCGCACGAGCGTTGACCTCTCGTTCAGTTCGGTTTCCGTTGATGACCTCGCTGGGGGGCGAGTCGCCGTTGAGCACCTGATTGCCCAGGGCCGCCGCCGCCTCGCTTTCATTGGAGGACCGATGGCCATCCGTCAAGTGACCGACCGGCTTGAGGGTGCCCGCCGGGCGGTTGCGGTCAACCGGGATGTGTACCTTGAGGTTATCGAAATCGAAGCACTCAGCGTGATTGCCGGTCGCACCGCCGGCGCCGAAATCGTGGCCCGCCCGCTCGCGCAACGCCCAGACGCGATCTTCGCGGCCAACGATCTCGTTGCGATGGGTGTTCTCCAAGCCCTCATGATGCAGGGGGCACACGTGAACGTGCCTGCTGAGATTGCGTTGATTGGATACGATGACATCGACTTCGCGAGCGCCGCCGTGGTGCCCATGTCGAGCATCCGCCAGCCCAGTGCCCTCATCGGTGCCACCGCCGTAGAAATTCTGCTCGAGGAGGCAGCTGACCCGACGATCGAGCCGCGGCAGGTGGTGTTCCAACCCGAGCTCGTCGTTCGTGCCTCCACCCGCGGTTGATGGTATGCGCGCCACTGCCTGTTACGTTCCAATACCGTCGTGGCTGTCGACCTCGTCGCAATTGACGGGCGTTATGTGCCTCGTCGTGATATTCGCGCTTAGCGGATGTGTCGCAATTGTGCCGAGTGGAGTGTTAGGCGGTGCACCCCAGCCCACCCTCTTTTCGGCGCACTCCACGGCCGACTACCAACTCGGTGGGTCATACCCCCCGCCAGCCGGAGCCACGGTCGTAACTCGCGACAGCATGGAGAAGCCCGCCCCAGGCAGCTACTCGATCTGCTATGTCAACGGCTTCCAGACGCAGCCGGGCATCGAGTGGCCTGACGCTCTGGTCATCCACAAGAATGGTGTGCCGCTCGTTGACCCGAACTGGCCCGACGAGCACATCATTGACATCGGCACTAGTGCGAAGCGGGCGGATGCGGCGGCCATCCAGTCGCTGACCATCGACCGTTGCGCGACGGCAGGCTTTGCCGCTGTCGAGTTCGACAACGTAGATTCATACACCCGCTCCGACACGCAACTGACACTCTCGGATGCGATCGCGTTCGCGAAACTCCTCGTGAGCGAGGCCCACCGGCAGGGCCTCGCGGCCGGCCAGAAGAACACTCCACAGCTGGGAACACGTGGCCGCGACGACATCGGTTTCAACTTCGCCGTGGCCGAGGAATGCGACCAGTTCAACGAGTGCCCTGCCTACACCGCCATTTACGGCGCGCATGTCATCGACATCGAGTACACCGATGCGCTGCGCCGCCCGTTCGCGCAGGTGTGTGCAGACCCGGCCACGCCAGCATCCACAATCCTGAGAGACCGTCACCTTCAGCCGCTCGGCGGGCCGGAATATTTCTACGCGCACTGTTGATTGCGCGCGTATGTGACGTTCCCTCTCACCACCTGCATCGCTATGAGTGTTCTACAGCCATGCGCACCGGATGCACGATCGGCGAGGCGTGGTGGTGAAATAGAGCCATGCCGTTAGCCGGAGAGTATGAGCCCAGTACGTCAGAGTGGTCGCGTATCCAGACCGAACTCTAGGAAGCACTGACCCGCACGCGCCCATCGTGCGCGTGGGGACTCAGGAGTCCGAGCCGGCGAGAGGTCAACCACCGCGCGGTCGAAGGCGAGCAGGGTGCAGGCAGCAGAGAGATCCCGGCCACCCACGAAACACCCCCGCAACACGCCCACGATTAGAGTTACCCCATGGCTGACCTGTTCGACGGTTACGGCGCCGCAGCCACCCGCACTTCCAGCGCTTCCGCGTGGGATGAGATGTTCGCATCCCCCGGCACGGCTCGCACCTCGTACAAAGAGATCTACTCGTCGCTGGCACAGATGACGCAAGACGAATTGCGCGGCCGAACCGATGCACTCGCGAGCTCGTATCTGGCTCAGGGTGTTACGTTCGACTTCGCGGGCGAAGAGCGGCCCTTCCCTCTCGACGCCGTGCCGCGAGTCATCGATCAGGCTGAGTGGACGCAGGTCGAGGCTGGCATTAAGCAGCGCGTCCTCGCGCTCGAGGCGTTCCTCGCCGACATCTACGGCCCCCAGAACGCCGTCAAAGATGGCGTGATCCCAGCCAAGTTGGTTATCTCGTCCAGCCACTTCCACCGGGAGGCGGCCGGAATTGAGCACCAACGGCGTGCGCATCCAGGTCAGCGGAATCGACCTGATCCGCGATGAAAAGGGCGCATGGCGCGTGCTTGAAGACAATGTGCGGGTGCCGAGCGGCGTGAGTTACGTGATCTCGAACCGGCGCGTGATGGCTCAGACGCTCCCGGAACTCTTCGTGTCAATGCGCGTGCGGCCGGTCGGTGACTACCCGCATAAACTGCTGCAAGCGCTGCGAGCGAGTGCGCCAGACGGGGTTGAGGACCCGAGTGTCGTCGTGCTTACGCCCGGGGTCTACAACTCGGCCTACTTTGAGCACACCCTGCTCGCGCGGCTGATGGGGGTCGAGCTCGTGGAGGGTCGGGACCTGTTTTGCTCGGGCGGTCGGGTCTGGATGCGCACGACGGCCGGTCCCACCCGCGTCGACGTGATCTACCGCCGCGTCGATGACGAATTTCTCGACCCGCTGCAGTTTCGTGCGGACTCGATGCTCGGTTCGCCCGGGCTCCTGCTCGCCGCACGACTCGGCAATGTCACGATTGCGAACGCGGTCGGCAATGGGGTGGCCGACGACAAGCTCGTCTACACCTACTTGCCCGAGCTCACGAAGTACTACCTCGGCGAAGAGGCGATCCTCCCGAACGTGCAGACCTGGCGTCTCGAAGAACCGGGTTCGCTCGAGGAGGTGCTCGATCGCTTGCACGAGCTCGTGATCAAGCCTGTTGACGGCTCCGGAGGAAAGGGACTCGTGATCGGGCCTGATGCCACCAACGACGAGTTGGCCGACCTGAAGGTCAGGCTTCTTCGTGACCCCCGCGGTTGGATAGCCCAGCCCGTCGTGCAACTCTCGACCATTCCTACGTTGGTAGACACGGGGATGCGGCCGCGCCACGCTGACCTTCGCCCGTTCGCCGTGAACGACGGCAAAGACATCTGGGTCCTCCCCGGTGGGCTCACGCGAGTTGCGTTGCCCGAGGGTGAGCTCGTGGTCAACAGCTCGCAAGGCGGTGGGTCAAAAGACACCTGGGTTGTCGGGCAAGACCCGCTTACGGTTTCCCGGCACAGCATCCAGGGCCTCGTCGCAGGACAGGCGGCAGCCACCGAATCGATCAGCATCGTCACCTCGGAGACGATCGCGGTGAAGGAACATGCGCCACAGGACCATGCTCCCGAGGACCGCCCGAAGGGTAACGGCCAGCAGGAGCAACAACAACAAGCGCGCTCTCGCCAGCTGAGGCAATCCCGCGAGCGATTGCGCGACGCCGGCACCGAGGGAGCCCGCGAGCAGGGTTCGTCATGCTGAGCCGAATCGCGGAATCGCTGTTCTGGATCGGTCGCTACATCGAGCGGTCGGATGGCACGGCCCGCATCCTCGATGTGCACCTGCAGTTGCTTCTCGAAGATCCGTGGATCGAGGAAGACCTCGCGTGCCGCGCGCTGCTGTCCGTCATGGGTAGCGAGGTTCCAGCCGACCGCGTGCTCGACCGCCAGAGCGTGCTCGAGATCCTCGCCGTAGATCGCTCAGAGCCGGCTTCCATCGCGTATTCACTCGGCGCGGCACGGGAGAACGCACGTCGTGCCCGCGAGATTGTCTCGACCGAACTGTGGGAGTGCCTCAACACCACCCGCGCCCGGATGCCCCGCAAGGTATCGAACGACAAGGTGCACGAATTCTTTGGCTGGGTTCGTGAGCGCTCTGCCCTCGCAGTGGGAATCATCGAGTCTGCCACCAGCCGCGATGAAGCGTGGCAGTTCTTTACCCTCGGGCGCTCGATTGAGCGCGCAGACATGACCGCTCGCTTGCTCGCGACGCGGTCGCTCACCGAGGCGAGCGGGCCATCTTGGACCACGATTCTGCGCAGCTGCGGTGCCTACGAGGCGTATCTGCGCACCTACCGTGGCGTGCCGAGTGCACGCAATGCCGCCGAGTTTCTCTTGCTTGATCGACTGTTTCCGCGCAGCATCCTATTTTCAGTGCGTCGCGCTGAGCAGTGCATGCGCGATATCGAGCCGCGGGCGGAGCGTGTTGGAGTCTCCGATCAAGCACTTCGTTTACTGGGGCAGATTCGTAGTGAGCTTGAATACCGCCCCATTGCCGAGATTCTCGAGGACCTGCCGCGGCACATGGACAACGTGCAACTCGCGACGAGCGCGGCATCCGAGGCGATCCGCCAGCGCTACTTTCCCACGAACGCGGCACCGAGTTGGGTGGGTGAGACAACGTGAACCGTCTTCGCATCAAGCACATCACGGGCTTTCACTATGGCGGCGACGTTACGGCCTCGTACAACGAAGCGCGAATGTTGCCGGTCAGCGCCGATGGCCAACTCGTGCTGTACAGCAACCTCGAGATTTTGCCGATCTCGAGCCAGCACACCTATGTGGACTATTGGGGATCGCGTGTTGCGAGCTTCGAGATCCTCACCCCGCACAGCGAACTGTCACTCACGGCGACGAGCCTCATCGAGGTGAGACCGCGCAGTCACGAGGATCGCAAACTCAGTTGGGACGAGCTCACCGCGGAAATTCAGTCGGCCACCGAGTTTGTTGAGCAGATCCGACAGACCCGCCGTACCGATCCGCCAGTCGAAGTCATCGAACTCGCGCAAGCCGCCGTGGCACGAACCGCAGACCCGTGCGCGGCTGCGCTGGCGATTTGTACTGCCATCGGTGAATCGGTCGAATATATGCAAGGAGTCACCGGCGTGCACTCGACGGCGGCCGAAGCGTGGGCCCAACGCAAGGGTGTCTGCCAAGACATTGCGCATCTATCCTTGGGAGCTCTTCGCGCCGTCGGTATTCCGGCTCGCTATGTGAGCGGATACCTTCACCCGAAACCGAACGCGGGCATCGGCGAGACGGTCACCGGCGAATCACACGCCTGGGTCGAGTGGTTCTGCGGTGAATGGCGCGGATTCGATCCAACCAACCTCATCGACATCGGCGACCGGCACGTGACCGTCGGCCGTGGCCGCGACTACAACGATGTGCCCCCGCTGCGTGGAGTGTACGCAGGCCCGTACGGCTCTACCCTTTTCGTGAAGGTTGAGATCACCCGCGAGGCTTAGGTCCCTCTCTGTGCGACGTGGTCTGGTAGCGACTCGCGCTTGGTCGGAGTTCCGCCCGGTCGCGTTAGTCCCCTTTTCCGGCTGAGCCGGGGTGTTGTTGGACTATCCGCTCACCGGCCGGCTCAGCCTGAAAAGGGGACTAACGCTGCTCGGCTTCGGGCCGACTTCGCACACCGTCGTTGCGTTGCCACATCCACCATCGCCGGCACTCGACCCGCACACCAATGACCAGCCGATTCTCGCACCGGGACAGATCGTGAGCCGGAGACGAATACCGCCCGCGAGTCCTCTCGTGGGAGCTACGCCATCCGGGCCGCAGTCTCACCGAGAGAGCAGAAACGCATGGTTCGACGCGCGGACACTGCGCGCTTGTGCACTCTCGCGCGAGAGTGCGTGCGCACGCGCGCCCAGTGCGCGCCCAGCGTCACCGATGCCACCGCCCGCGTCAGCGCGTCCGCACCGTCGTTGGTTCGACGATTGCGATCTCCTGGGTTGCGAACTCGCGGTCGTCGGCCGTGAACCGCAGGCTCGGGCGCCACCACGCATCCGGATGGCGCCCGACGCGCAACCCCCTCCGCGTAACCAGCCAGATGACGGCCATGATCGCCGCCACGAATCCGGATGCAGCCCCGACCCCGAGGCTCCAACGCGGGCCGAGTGTGTTAGCAACCCAACCGACGATCGGGGCGCCGATGGGAGTGCCACCCGCGAAGATCGCCATGTAAAGCGCCATCACCCGGCCGCGCATCGCGGGCTCGGTGGTGGTCTGCACATAGGCGTTCGCGGTGCTCATCATGGTCAGAGAGCACACCCCGACGGCTGCGAGGGAGATAGCGAAAATCCAGTAGTTGGGAGCGAGGCTCGCGAGCGCGCACGAGATACCGAACGCCGCGGATGATGCCATCACGACTCCGAGACGCGGTCGCTCCCTCCGGGCGGCGAGCAGTGACCCGCTGACTGCCCCCACGGCCATGATCGACGACAGCAACCCGAACTCGGTTGCGCCCTTGCCGAATTCGACGGTCGCCATCGTCGCAATGAAGATCGGAAAGTTGAAGCCGAACGTTCCGACGACGAACACCATGACGAGCACCACCACAAGGTCCGATCGTGAGCGCACATAGCGCAGTCCGTCGCGAATTTGCCCCGTCGCTCGAACAAGCTTCGTCGTGGGACGCAGCTGGGCGGTACGCATCAGGAACAGGGACGTCAGTACACCGGCAAACGACAACCCGTTGACGATGAATACCGGGCCAGACCCGATCCAGGCGATAAGTACGCCCGCGATCGCAGGGCCGATGAGACGCGCGCTTTGGAACGACGTTGAGTTGAGGGCCACCGCGTTGGACAGGTCGGCGTCGCTGACCAGCTCCGACACGAAGGCTTGACGGGCTGGGGTGTCGATGGCCGTGACGATTCCGAGTGCGAGAGCGAACCCGTAGACGATCCAGAGTGTCGCCGTGCCGGTGATCACGAGGATGCCGACTGCAAGCGCGAGCGCGCACATTATTGCCTGAGTCCACATCAGCAGTCGGCGGCGGTCAAACCGGTCAGCCATCAGCCCGGCGACGGGCATGAGCAACAGCAGCGGACCGAACTGCAGGGCCATCGTGATGCCGAGGGCCGCGGCGTCATGGTCGGTGAGCTGGGTCAGCACGATCCAGTCTTGGGCAGTGCGCTGCATCCATCCGCCGGTATTTGACACGATGGCTCCGGCAAACCACAGCCGGTAATTGACTACCCGGAGCGAGCGGAACATGGCACTCAACTGTCGGCCAGCCTCCTGAGGATGGGGGATGCCGCGTCCAGTGCCGCGCGTTCGTCAGCGCTCACGGTCGAGAGCTGCTTCGAGAACCAGGCCACTCGTTTGCGGCGGGTTTCCTCGACGAGTTGCATACCGGAATCCGTGGCAGTGACGATGACCTTCCGGCCATCGTCGGGCGAGCCTGACCTCGTAGCGAGTCCGCGCTCAACGAGTGCGTTGACGGTGCGGTTCATCGATGGGGGTGTAACGCGTTCCAGGTCGCTGAGCGCGCCGATCGTGAGACCTTCGTTGTTGACGATGCCGAACATTACCGAGAGTTGTGTGTCTGGCACGTCACCGTCGACGCGCTCGAGTCGCATTCGGCGGCTCAAGCGCAGAATTGCGAAGCGCAGATCTTCGTCGGGGCTGGGAGGCATAATTACTTAGCATAGCTAATTAGTTCCGCTAACGCTACTCCCACCGTCCTCATCGTTGGCTCTACTATGGGGTCAGCGAGGAGGCTGGATGCCCAAGTTCACGGCCGTCAGGAGTGACCACACATTCACCGATGCTGAGGGCGTCACGATCCACTATTACGTGTGGGCGGCGGCGAAGCCCCGAGCCATTCTTCAGTTGGCGCACGGCCTAGGAGATCACGCGCTACGGTACGAAGAAGTGGCCCATGCGCTCGCCGGAGCCGGTTACACGGTGTACGCGGATGACCATCGCGGTCACGGCCAGACGGGGCTCGGGCAGTACGGCGGCGATAACACCCGACTCGGCAAACTCGGTGTTGGTGGCATGCGCGCGACCATCGCCGAGGTGAGGCAGCTGACCGGCATCGTTCGTTCTGAGCATCCGAAGCTTCCGATCGCACTCCTCGGGCATTCGTGGGGCTCACTCATGGTGCAGAAAATTGTCAACGAGCACTCGGCAGACTACGACGCGGTGATCCTCACCGGCACGGCCTACCGAACGCCCCTGCGCATGAATGGGGGCGACCTCAATGCCAAGCACAAACACCTGGGTACCACGGGCTTCGAATGGTTGAGCCGCGACCCGAAGGTCGCGGCTGCGTTCGTCGCCGACCCGCTCACGTTCTACGCAGACGCACTGAAGATCTTCGGCGTTGTCGATGGTGTGCGGCTGTATGGCCGCCCGGCGCGCGATCTCGAGCACGACATTCCGCTGCTTATTATGATCGGTAGCGAAGACTCGCTCGGTGGTGAGAAGAGCGTGGAACTGCTCGCTGAGAAATACCTTGAGAGGTCGCATCTCACCGATGTGGAACTCATCATCTATACCGAAGCGCGTCACGAGATATTCAACGAGACCAATCGACTCGACGTGTTCGCCGACCTGATCGGCTGGCTCGATGAACGGCTCGGCGATTAGCCCAGGCTGATGAGCTCGACGAGATTCTCGGGGTAGATGGTCTCCGTCGATGCCGCTATCTCGGCGGGCGTCCACCAGCGCCACTCGCGCATGAACGCGATCTCGTGCGCCGTCCACCCGCTCGTGTCGAGTTCGACCTGCGCAACACGCGTGACGAAGAACTCCTCGTGCTGGTGCCACCAATCGCCCTGGTAGTGCACGTTAACCGTGTGCTCGAAGACGGGCTCGCCGAGGTCGAGGCCGAACAGCCCGGTCTCCTCACGCAGTTCACGATGCGCCGCCGCCACGACCGTCTCCCCGTCATCGACCCCGCCGCCGGGAGTGAACCACCACGATCGTTCGCGCTCGTCGCCGCGAAACAACAGGGTGGCACCCCGCTCATTGATGACGATGATTCGCGCTGTATGACGCTTCATGTGGTTGCGAGAACGTGCACGCAGCACTGGCCGGAGCGCGGCGCGAACGATGCTGAGTGGGCGGTGTCGTCCGCGCCGTCGGCCATGCCCTGCACGAGCGCGACGTTGGCGTGGCAGATGAGTTCGGTGTGTGCCATCGCGAGGCTGTGGAAGGGACAGTTGGTCAGCATCCATCCGCCGTGGCCGTCATCTCGAGGCTCGTAGCCAGCGTGCGTGAGAGCGGTGATGAGGGAGCCGGAGCTGGCTCCGAGCTCACGTCCGGTCGAACCAGCGGCGCGCGTCAATGACACGCGTACCGCTTGTCCGGTGGAGTCGGATTGCTCGATGGCCGCCGCCAGTAGTTCGCCGGCGAGGTCGTAACTGCGCGGGGGAAGCGACACGCTAAAATCGCCGTTCGCGCGTGCGTACAGCTTCGCGGGACGGCCGGATCCTGGGCCAGTGCGGCCGCTGAGCCGCTTGAGCTCGGCGACAACGAGGAGGTTGTCAGCGACCAGTCGCTCGAGGTGGAAAGCCGCGGTCTGCCTCGCTACTCCCACGGCGGCCGCAGCATCGTCACGGCTCACCGGGCTGGCGCTCGAACTCACGAAATCGTAGAGCGAGCGACGTAGCGGATCGGCGATGGATGCCACCGCGGCCACCGCGTGCGCCCTGGATATTTCACTCACGTTGCGATCCTATCTCTAAAAACACTTAACTTGACAAAAGAAAGCTGACAAACCTAGAGTGCAGTAGAGCGCATGGGAAAGGTCACGATGGTTACCCTTACTCGGCTGGTCGAGCCGTCGCCGCTCCGTGCCGTCGGCCCGAATCCAGCGGCAGCCGTCGAACGCGCGGTGGCCGACCTGCTCACCGCGCTTGGCCGCGACCTCTCCGATGAGCACCTCGCCGAAACCCCGAGGCGGGTCGCAGCGTCGCTCACCGAGCTCCTCACGGCTCGGCCATTTGACCTCACCACGTTTCCCAACGATGAGCAGTATGCCGGGCTCGTGCTCGTGCGCGATATACCGTTCCACTCGCTCTGTCAGCATCACCTGCTGCCTTTTCGTGGTGTGGCGCACATCGGCTATGTGCCCGGTGACCGGCTGGTGGGTCTGTCGAAACTCGCTCGGGTGCTCGAGAATTCTGCGCGCGATCTCCAAGTGCAAGAGCGGCTCACTCAGCAGGTGGTCACTTTTCTCGACTCCGTGCTCGAGCCACGGGGGGTGGGCGTCGTACTCGAAGCCGAGCACCTGTGCATGTCGCTGCGTGGTGTGCGCGTGGCCGGAGCTCTCACCGTAACGTCGGCTTTCACGGGCATACTATCTGGAAGCAGCGACCTCAGATCGCAGTTCCCCTCGTCAGACAGGAAGTAAAGCGGATGCCGCAGAACATTGTCATCATCGGAGCATCCCTCGCGGGCGCGAGTGCGGCCGAGGCACTCCGCACGGCGGGATTCGACGGCACGGTCAGCCTCATCGGAGCAGAGGCGGAAGCGCCATACATCCGCCCCCCGCTGTCAAAGCAGTACCTGAGCGGCAAGGACGCCCGCGATACGGTGTTCGTGCATCCACTCGACTGGTATTCGGAGAACCGTGTCGAACTTCGGCTGTCAACACGCGTCGCACGAATCGACCGTGCGACGCACACCATCACGCTGGCCGGCGGAGGGAGCGCGCCGTACGACAAGCTTCTCATCGCCACCGGATCGTCTCCGCGCACGCTCACGATCGCCGGCAGCGATTTCGCTGGCGTGCACTACCTTCGTACGCTCGAGGACTCTGATGCACTTCGCACCGAACTCGCATCCGGCGGCCGAAATCTCGTGCTCATCGGATCAGGGTGGATCGGTATGGAAGTCGCGGCCACGGCCAAGACGCTCGGCAATGCCGTGACGATCCTCGAACGGGATCCGATTCCACTCGCGAACGCCCTCGGCGCTGAGCTCGGTCAGTTGTTTGCCGACCTACACGTTCAGAACGGGGTAGACCTGCGGCCCTCGGTCGAGGTCACCGCGATTCTCGGTTCCCACGGCAGGGTGAGTGGCGTACAGCTCGCCAGCGGGGAGGTCGTCCCTGCCGACCTGGTTCTGGTCGGCGTTGGCGCGACACCGAATGTGCAGCTCGCCGCGGATGCCGGCCTTGAGGTCGACAACGGCATCCTCGTCTCGGCGTCGCTGCAGTCGAGCGATCCCGACGTGTTCGCAGCCGGGGATGTCGCCAACGCGCTGCATCCGGTGATCGGTCAGCGGTTGCGCAGCGAGCATTGGGCCAACGCGCTGAACTCTGGTGCGATCGCAGCTAAGACGATGCTCGGAGTGAACGTCGTCTACGACGCTATCCCGTACTTCTACACAGACCAGTTCGATCTCGGCATGGAGTACTCGGGCTACGCGCCCCTCACGAAGGGCGCTGAGGTCGTCTACCGCGGCGACGTCGCTCGGCGCGAGTTCATCGCGTTCTGGGTTAACGGCGGCCGCGTCGTCGCCGGAATGAACGTGAACGTCTGGGATGTGAATGAGGCAGTGCAGGGAATCATCACCCGCGCCAATCTCGTCGACGAAACGCGCTTGGCCGACACCAGTGTGCCGCTCGAAAGCTTCTGAATGCAGCGGATCATCCGGGGCCGGTCGTTTGACTTCTCACGCCGAGTGGCGGTAATGGCCATCATCAACCGCACCCCTGATTCGTTCTACGACAAGGGGTCAACCTTCACTCTCGATCGCTCGGTGGCCGCCGCCCTGCACGCCGCAGAAGACGGCGCCGACTGGGTAGATATTGGAGGGGTGCCGTTCGGGCGCGGCCCCGCGGTGTCACGTGACGAAGAACTGCAGCGCATTATTCCCGTCATTGAGGCGATCGCCTCGAGATCCGCCGTGGTGATCTCTGTCGACACCATCAATGCGGAGGTAGCGCGCCAAAGCATTGCCGCGGGAGCCTCCGTCATCAATGACACGAGTGGACTTCGCGACCCAGACATGGCGTCTGTTGTCGCGGCAACCGACGCCCACCTCGTTCTCACCCATAGCAAAGGAACACCGCGCGGTGAGCAATTGCCACACTACGACGACGTTGTCGCCGAGATCATCGAGTACCTGCATGAGCGGATAGCGCGAGCCACAGCTGCGGGAATGCCGCTTGAGCGCCTCATTATCGACCCCGGCCACGACCTCAACAAGAACACCTTCCACACGCTTGAGCTCACTCGCCGTCTCGAGGAGATTGTGGCGATCGGTTTGCCCACGCTCGTGGCCGTCTCGAACAAGGACTTCGTGGGCGAGACCCTCGATCGTGAACAAGGCCAGCGCCTCGAGGGCTCACTCGCGGCCGCGGTGATCTGCATTATGAAGGGAGCGCGCATCGTGCGGATGCACAACATTCCCGAGTCGGTTGCCGCGGTGCGAATGACCGAAGCGATTCTCGGATTCCGCCCACCGGCCTACGCCCGCCACAACCTGGAGTGATGGTGACCGAGATCGATCTGCTCTTCCCCACCGCGGAGTCGGCCATCAGCGACGACCGGATCGCCACTCTCTACGAGAGTCACGATCCCGCGCAGCCGTGGTTGCGCGCCAACTTCGTGTCGAGTGTCGACGGTGCTGCCACGCGTGACGGGCTCTCGGGTGGGCTTTCCGGGCACGCCGACAAACGCGTGTTCGACATTCTGCGCACACTGTGTGATGTCGTACTGCTCGGGGCGGAAACGATGCGAGCCGAAGGGTATGGGCCGATGCGGGTCGACGCGGTGGCTGAGCACAGCAGAGTGCTTCGCGGCCTTGCGCCCCAACCCGTGTTGGCGATTGTCTCCGGCAGTCTCAACCTCGACCCGGCCTCGACGGCGTTTACTGATGCCCCATCGCGACCGATCGTGTTCACGACCGCTGGTGCGTCGCGCTCCAGAAGAATCGCGATTGATGCAGTGGCAGATGTGGTGGTGTGCGGCGAAACAGAGCTCGACGTGACAGCCATGCTCGCGGAACTTGGGGGCCGCGGCCTCATGCAGGTGCACTGCGAAGGCGGCCCTCTTCTCTTCTCGACGCTGCTCGAGGCGAATGCCGTCGACGAACTGTGCCTCACCATCTCCCCGATGATCCAAGGGGGCAACTCGCCGAGGATCGATGGTGGTGCGCTCGCGCTCGGTATTGCACTTGACGTTGGCCACATCCTGGTGGGCGAAGGTTTCCTCATTCTCCGATACACCTGCGTGCGCCGTTAGGCTTGAATCCCAGCGAGGAAGTAGGCGCACGATGCACGGCGAATTCAAGGTACCCGGCGGAAAACTGGTGGTCGTCGATCTCGACGTGGTCGATGGTAAGATCGACGACTTCCAACTCGCCGGCGACTTTTTTCTCGAACCAGACTCCGCTCTCGAGGCAATCAATGCCGCCGTGAATGGGCTGTCGGTGGATTCCGAGGCCAAGCGAATTGCTGAGGCTATCCAGAAAGCACTCCCCGAGGACGCGACTCTGCTCGGCTTCACGGCCGACTCGGTCGCTACGGCGATTCGCCGTGCCGTGCAGTGTGCCACGAACTGGAAGGATTACGACTGGCAGCTCATTCACGGCGGTCCGATTCGGCCCCAATTGCAGATGGCGCTCGACCAAGTGCTCGCCGACGAGGTGGGTGCAGGCCGTCGAAAGCCCACGCTGCGCATCTGGGAGTGGGACCAGGCGGCTGTTGTGATCGGGAGCTTCCAGTCGCTCAAGAATGAGGTCGATCCGCTCAACGCCGCTAAATATGGTTTTGAGGTCGTGCGTCGGGTCAGCGGCGGTGGTGCCATGTTCATGGAGGCCGGATCGGTGATCACCTATTCGATCTACGCACCCGCCGAACTCGTGCAAGGGATGAGCTTCGCCGACTCGTACGCCTTCTTCGACGAATGGGTCATCATTGCACTCAAGGCCATGGGCATTGATGCCAGCTACCAGCCACTCAACGACATCACGAGCCCCAGCGGCAAAATCGGCGGCGCGGCCCAGAAGCGACTCGGCAGTGGCGCGGTGCTGCACCATGTCACGATGAGCTACGACTTGGACGGCCAGAAGATGGTTCAGGTGCTGCGCATCGGCCGCGAGAAGATGAGCGATAAGGGTACGAAGAGCGCTGCGAAGCGCGTCGATCCGCTGCGCAGCCAGACGGGTCTTCCTCGTGCCGCGATCATCGAAAAGATGATCGGCACATTTCGCGGACTGTACGGACTCACCGAGAGCGAGGTCACTGCAGAGGAACTTGCGAAGGCCGAAGCCCTCGTCACCGAGAAGTTCGGTACCACGGAGTGGCTGCACCGCGTGCCGTAACACCCGGCACCCGCACCGGGTCGCTCGCGTAAACTAACGCGGTGGACTGGATGATCTTCGCGGGTATCTCCGTCGTCGTTTTCGGGGTCGGCTATCTCGCGCAGCACTTCGGGTGGATTGACCTCACCAACAAGTCCACGCGCAGTCCGGGCGGTGGAGTGCTGGGAATAGGTGACGAAGTTTTCAACCCGTCACGCTACGAGGCCCAGATTGAGCTCGATCGCCAGACCATTCTGCCCGCGCTCGCCCCAGTGCCGGGCGATGGCGATAAGGGCGTCTACAACGGACAGGTGCGCATTGACCTTGGGGCGCCACCCCGCCAAGGTCGTCACAGCGCCGACTAGGCCCCCGGGTCATCAGGCGCTCTCGCGGATGACCATCCTCGTCGGCATGATGCTCTCGCGTTCGGTAGGCTCGCCACGCAGAAGCTGTAGGAGGATTGTCGCCATCTTGTTGCCCATCTCGCCCGAGGGCTGGTGCACGGTGGTGAGCGGTATGTCGCCATTGGTTGCTGCTGGGCTGTCGTCAAACCCGACGATTGCGATCTGGTTCGGCACGCTGATGCCACGTTCGCGGAGTACCGAAATCGCGCCGGTGGCCATGAGGTCACTCGCGACGAAGACCGCGTCGATGTGCGGGTCTCGGTCGAGAAGCTCGCGCATGGCACGCACTCCGCTGGTCATGGTGAAGTCGCCACGTGCGAGGAGGTCATGTCGCTGGCCAGCTGCGGACAAGGCGTTCTGCCAGCCGGTGGTGCGGTCGATGGCGGCTTGCATGTTGGGTGGCCCGGCGATGGTCGCGATCCGCGTGCGTCCGCGGTCAATCAGGTAGTTGGTACCCATCGCGGCGCCGGCGGTGTTATCGACGTCGACGAAGTAGTTCGAGTGCTTCTCCGGTTGGAACGGGCGACCACCGAAGACGACGGGGATCGTCGCATCGAGCGCGGTGAAGAAGTCATCGCCGGAGTGGTGCGAGACCACGATTGCTCCGTCGACGTTGCCCCCGAGCAGGTAGCGGATGGTCTTCTCGGATGGCTCAGACGGACTCGCGAGCTGCAGGGTGAGCACGTAATCGCTATCTTCGAGCGCGCGAGAGATGCCGTGCACGACTGCCGCGAAGAAGGGGTCACCGAAGAATCGAGTCGTGTCTTCTGGCACGACGAGGGCAATGGCCATGGTCTGGCTCTTGGCGAGCGATCGAGCGGCGCGGTTGGGAACGTAGTTGAGATCTTCGATCGCGCGCGTGACAGTTTCGACGACATCTGGGCGCACCTGACTCGATCCGTTCACGACGCGAGACACCGTCGACCGTGAGACTCCCGCCGCCGCTGCAACCGCTTCCAGCGTCGGCGCAACGCGGCGCGCTGGCAACTCGACATCCATGGTCAAAGTCTACCGACGCCCTGTCACAGGACTCGCCGGCTAATGATCGTACCGTAGTCGATTGCGCTGTCTTTCAGAAAACGCTCCTGCGTCTCATAGTCAACTCGTACGATGCCGAAGCGCTTGTTGTAGCCCCACGCCCATTCGAAGTTGTCGAGAAACGACCAGTAAAAATAGCCGCATACCGGCACGCCCACGTCGATGGCATCGAGAATCGCTGCGAGGTGCAGTGAAAGGAAATTGCTACGCTCGGCGTCGTGCACCGAGCCATCGATCTCGACCACGTCGTTGTATGCTGCTCCGTTTTCGGTGACGTAGATGGCGACGCCGGCTGGTGCCGTGTACTCCTCGTACACGCGGGCGAGAAGGCGAGTGAGCCCCTCCGGCTGCACTTCCCAGCCCATCGCGGTAACGGGCAGATCACGCAGGTGCCAGTGCACACCGTCGGCGGCAGGGAACGGAGACCGCTTGGCGCGTTCCGACGGCGCGGCGGTAGACATTGCGGAGCCAGACGGGTGGGCGCTGACTGCCTCACCGTGGTAGTAGTTCACCCCGAGCGAATCGATCGGCGCCGAGATGATCTCGAGATCGCCCTCGTGCACGATCTCGTCCAGTCCGAGCCCAGCGAGATCCTCGATCACGTCGACGGGGTACTCGCCTCGAAACAGTGGATCGAGGAAGAAACGATTGAACTGACCGTCTATTCGGCGCGCTGCGTCGATGTCATCGCCATCCGCCGCGTCGACCGGGTCGATGACGGACAGGTTGAGGGTAATACCGATGGCGAGTGTCGCATCGCGTGATCGCAGCTCGTTCACTGCAAGGCCATGGGCGAGCAACAAGTGGTGACCCGCTGCGACGCCCTGCCGTGGATCCTGGATGCCTGGCGCATGCTCGCCGCCGATGTAGCTGAGAAAAGAGGAGCACCACGGTTCGTTGAGGGTGGTCCACGAGTCGACCCGGTCACCCAGAACATCGTGCACGCTCGCCGCATAATCCGCAAACAAATAGGCGGTTTCACGGTTCGCCCAGCCACCTCGCTCCTGTAGCGCCTGCGGAAGATCCCAGTGATAGAGGGTGAGCCATGGCGTAATGCTGTGGGCCAACAAGTCGTCGACGAGTCGTGAGTAGAAGTCGATGCCAGCGGCGTTGACCGGTCCGCCATCGGGGCGCACACGGGCCCATGATGTCGAGAAGCGGTACGTCTGCAATCCCAGGTTGGCCATGAGAGCGACGTCGTCGTGATAACGGTGGTAGTGGTCGCAGGCAACGTCGCCATTGTCGCCATTAACGACCGCACCCGGCAGTCGTGTGAAGGTATCCCAGATCGAGTCGGTACGACCGTCTTCGTGGTACGCGCCCTCGATTTGGTAGGCGGCCGTCGCCGTTCCGAACAGGAAGTTGGCCGGGAAGGCCCTCGGGGGCTTTGGGGGTTCACCGGCGACGAGATTCACGAGCTGCGTCATCCCTTCACGGCTCCCTGCATGATTCCGGCGACCAACTGGCGGCCGGCGAAGATGAACAGGACGAGCAGTGGCAGCGTCGCGAGAAGCACGCCGGTCAATACCAGAGAGTAGTCAACGAAGTAGTTGGCTTGCAGCCGGGCGAGAGCAACCGGAAGTGTAGGATCCGACGGATTTAGCACGATGAAGGGCCAGAAGAAGTTGGTCCAGGTCGCGATGAAGGTGAACAGTGCGAGCATGGCAGCCGCCGGGCGCGCGGCCGGGAATCCGATGTACCAGAAGGTCTGGAACATCGTGGCGCCGTCCACGCGGCCGGCTTCGACCAGTTCGTCTGGTAGCGCCTGGCTGAGGTACTGCGTCATCCAAAACACGCCGAACGCCGTGACGAGCGAGGGCACGATGACGGCGCCAAGCGTGCCGGTCCAGCCGAGGTCCGACATGACGATGAACAGCGGCACGACGCCGAGCTGGGTGGGAACTGCCGTCGTTGCAATAACAAAAATGAACAGGCCCTTGTTTCCTCGAAACCGTAGCTTCGCAAACGCGTAACCGGCAAGCGTCGAGAAGAAGACGTGATGCCGCGACAGCGGTCGAGACAATGATGCTGTTGAGAACCGCCTTCCAGAAGCTGACGGTCTCATTGCTGATGACCTTCGCGGCGTTGGCGAGGAAGTTTCCTCCCGGCCACCAGGCAAGGTTTGTGTTGTTCAAGCTCGACGCATCACCGCTCGCGATCAACAGCGACCAGTAGAGCGGGAAGATCGCTCCGAGCAGAACAGCGATGAGAAACCCGTAGGCGAGAACGCCAGGTCGCTGCGACCTGCGCGCGCGTGTGCGGCGCTGCCGGCGCGCCGAGAGCGGATGTATGGTCTGCGCAGGCGTGACAGGGGTGGCGGTCATCGCTTGTGCCCTCCTTCGTTGCTAGCGATTCGGCGAGTGATGAGCACGTTGACGATTCCGATGGCCACGATGACGAGGAAAAGTATCCAGGCAATCGCGGCGGCGTGACCAAACTTTCCTGATTGAAACCAACCGACATTGTAAAGATAGACGGTGAGGGTCAGCCACTGTTGGCTGGCACCCCCGGGAAGACCGCCGGTGTCAAACAGGCGGGGCTCATCAAAGATTTGCAAACCGCCAATTGTTGCGGTGATGATGACGAAGATCAGCGTCGGCCGAAGCTGGGGGATGGTGATCGAGAAGAATCGCCGCGCGGGCCCAGCACCGTCGAGGCTCGCTGACTCATAGAGATCGCGCGGGATCGCTTGCATGCCCGCGAGCAGGATGAGGGCGTTGTAGCCCGTCCAGCGGAAGTTGACCATGGTAGCGATCGCAATCTGGGAGGGCAGTACGTCGGTGTGCCACGCGATCTTGGCCATGCCGAAGTGTGCAAGGAGATTGTTGATGAACCCGTAGTCCTGGCTGAACATTTGACTGAAGATTAGGGTGACGGCAACCGGCATCACAATGTATGGGAGCAGCACCCCCATCCGCCAGAACGTCTTTGCGCGCAGATTGGTATCGAGCACGGCCGCGATCAAGATCGCGACGATGATCTGCGGCACCGCAGACAGCAGGAAGATCGTCATGGTGTTGCGCAGTGCCAACCAGAACTGGCGCTGGCCGAACACCCAGGCAAAGTTATCGAAGCCGACGAACTTGCCTTGGCCACCGATCGGATCCCACTCATGCAGCGAGACGTACCCGGTGTAGAGCAGAGGGAATAGTCCGACGATCGCGAAGAGAAGAAAAAACGGCGAAATGTAGAGGTAGGGCGAGAACTTGATGTCCCATCGACCCAGTGTCTGGCTGAAGGCGATTCGTCGCGGAGATCGCGGCTTCGACGGCAACGTCGATGTTGTCATGATGGTCCTCGGTCGTTACTGGTGTGGTGAATCTGGCACGCGCAGAGCCGGGTCGTTCGCGATAAAGAACGACCCGGCTCCCGATTGGGTGGTTAGCCGAGTGCCTTGATGTCAGACAGAACCTGTGTCCACGAGTCAGCAACGTTCTGTTGGCCCTGCTCGACTCTCGTCAGTCCGTTCTGCACGGCCGACATGACCGAGCCATAGTTCACGCCCTTAAACGGGGTGATCTTCACTGCCTGTGCGCGGTCGATGTAGAGCGTGCCGATCGGCGCGTTGTTGAAGAAGGCGTTCGTTGCTCCGGTTAGGGTCGGGTCTTTGTATGCAGCAACCTGACTGGGGAACGTGCCCGCGACCGTGAAGGCCTGAATCTGCTGCTCGGGAGCCGTTAGCCAGTCAGCGAACGCCTTCGCCGCATCGGTGTGCTTGCCCTGGCTGGGAACGAGGAGGTAAGAACCGCCCCAGTTGCCGCCGCCGTTCGGGAACACGTTGGCGATGTTCCAGTCTTTGACCGCTGGGCTGTCACCCTGAATAACGCCGAGCATCCACGCCGGGCAGAGCATGGTGGCATATGCGCCCTTTGCCATGCCGCCGGCCCAGTCGGTCGACCATTCTGCGAGGTGAGCCGACTGCGTCGCGCTGGCCGCGAGCACCGACTGGAATGCTGCCTTCACATCCGGGTTCGTCGCCGCAACAACGGTGCCGTCGTCTTTTTCGAAGAAGTTCTGGTACTGATTGGCGAGACCCTGGAAGGTTGCGCCCGCGGAGTCGAACCATGCTGCCCCGGTTTTGGCTGCCTGGAACGTCTTGCCCACCGAGTAGTAGTTGTTCCAGTCGCCGGTCAGGAGCTTCGCGACATCTGCCGGAGCGGTCGGGAGACCGGCCGCCTTGAACAGATCTGCTCGGTAGCAGATTGCCTCGGGCCCGATGTCGGTGCCGAGTCCGATCAGTTTCGAGCCAGCGGTTCCGCCAGCGGTCTTCCAGTCGGAGTAGCGTCCCTTGTTGCCAGCGGACGCGAGATCGACGAACTTGTCGGGGTATTGTTTGACCTTCGGCATCCAGTCGCCGTCGACAGCCTCAATGTCGCCGAGGCCGGAGCCGGCCGCGAGCTTAGTGAAGAGATTGGTCTGCGCGTCGTCTGATGTCTTAGCAATGTTCTGCACGATGGTGACGTTGGGGTGGAGCGTCTGGTATTGAGCGAGCAGAGCGTCGTTGTAGCCGAAGTTGTTGAAGGTCGCCAGCGTGAGGGTGACCTTCTCGTTGGATGATGCAGACGGTGCGCTTGAACAGCCGGTTGCTATCAGGGCAATCGATGAAGCAACGGCGATTACCGCTGCGATTGTGGTGCGTCGTGATGTTGTCACGGTCACTCCTTTGTGTGCGTGGATGGGGTGATCCGGAGAGCACTTTCTCAGATGTTGGGAGCGCTCCCATGGGATCGCGGATCACACTATGCAGGGGACCGCACCCCTGTCAAGTACTCAATGGGAGCGCTCCCACGAGACGGAGTGCTGCCGGCCGGGCTACGGCCAGACAGACCCGCGGATTTCCGCGGCTGCCGGGCCGACTAGCCGCGTGTCTTACGGCGTAGATTCTTTTTGCGACGCGCCGACTGGAGCCGCATTACCACGTGCATTGTGGTCGTCAGCGTAGTCAGGAGCAATGAGTGCTCCCGCCTCATTTGCCGCGAGCTGGGCGCCAATCGCGGCGTCATCCTCTGCCACTTCCTGCATCGCCGACTTCTGGCGAAGTGGGGTTGCTTTCAGGAAGAAGCTCAGAATAAACGCCACCACCACGACGATCAAACTGACCCAAAAACCCTGAACCATCGCCTCCGAGAATCCGTTCAGGAACGGCGCCGCCAAGGAATGGTCAGCGTTTGTCAGAAACGAGGTGTTGCTATCGAGCGAGGTACTAATTGATCCGCTACCGCTACCGCTGCCCGGATTGATCTTGGCCACGACGGTGTCAACGACCTGCTGTCGCGCCGCGCTGTTCGACAGGTCGATCTGCGGTGGCAGGCTTTTCTTGATCGGGTCGACAATGCCGTTGTAGACCTTGTTCATAATTCCCGCATTATTGGGGGCGCCGGCCACGGCAGGGTTCAGGGCCGCGTCGAAGGCCGCACGCAAGATCGCCTTGTCTGCGAATGCCCCCTTGATGAAACCACCAACGACACTGAACACCACCGAGAAGATCACGGCAACACCGAGCGTTCCACCGATCTGACGGAAGAACGTCGACGCCGATGTGGCTACACCGATGTCACGCGGACCCACGGCGTTCTGGCTGGCGATCGTGAGAGTCTGCATGAGTTGGCCGAGGCCGAGGCCAACCATGAGCATGGCGCCAGCCAAAATCCAGTAGTTGGATTCGGCCCTAATCGTCGTAAAGATCAAGAATCCGACCACCATGAACCCGGTTCCAAGAATCGGGAAAATGCGGTAACGACCCGTGCGTGAGATGAGCTGACCACTCACAATTGACGAAATCATGAGCCCGAGGATCATGGGTAACAACTGGAACCCGCTCTGGGTCGGAGTGGAACCCTTCACGAGTTGGAGGTACAACGGCACGGTGGAGATTGCACCGAACATGCCGAATCCAACGAGTACGCCGAGCACGGTAGCCATCGAGAAGGTCTGG
>JANXVG010000062.1 GCA_025351795.1 Salinibacterium sp.
CCGTCAGCACGACACCGCGCACCAGATCGTCGCGGAAGGTCTGCGCGACCGTCTCGCCGATGGGGCGGTCGATGAGGGAGTTCCACAGAGTGTCGTCGCCCAGCGCGCGGCGGGCTTCCGATCGAGTGAGCAGGGGTTCGGTCACGGTGGGGAAGAGCGAGCGCGCCAACGAGGCCGTTCCGCCGTAGAACGAACCCCAGGCGGCCGCGTCGGCTGCGAGCGCGAGGCGTGTGGTGGCGGCATCCGCGTCGTCAAGGCCAAGCCCGGCGTCGATCAACACTCCGGTGTCGGTACCGGGTCGAGGCGTGTACGAGGAATACCGACGACGCTTCACGCGGATGTCGAGGCCCAGGTCGGCGACAATTTTTGCCGGCAACAGAGAAACCAGGTACGAGTACCGCGACAGTCGCGCCTCGATACCCTCAAACGCCTGTGCCGAGACCGCCGCGCCGCCCACCTGCTCGAGTCGCTCGAGCACGAGCACACTCTTGCCCGCTGAGGCAAGGTAGGCAGCGGCAGTGAGACCGTTATGGCCGCCGCCCGCAATCACGACGTCGTAGGTGCCTAGCATGATCCGAGCCTATGCGGTGGGTGGTGCGCATGGAATGCTTGCCGCATGGACTTCACGGCAATCATTGAGATCGTCGGCATGGTGTTGGATGCCGCCGGTGTTGTGGTCATTGTCATCGGTGTGGTTGCGGCCACGTGGTCTGCTCTTCTGGTGCTCGTGCGTCGCAGTGGACCCGTCTACGCCCCATTTCGACGTTTCCTGGGCCGGTCGATTCTGGTGGGCCTAGAGATTCTCGTCGCAGCAGACATCATTCGCACCGTCGCCATCACGCCCACTCTCGAGAGCGTGGCGGTGCTCGCGGCTATCGTGCTCATTCGCACCGTGCTGAGTTTCTCCCTCGAGCTGGAGATCACCGGGCGGTGGCCGTGGCAGAAGGCGGCTGGAGGGGTAGCGGCTGACGCCCCCATCCACGAGCAATAGATTGCCCCACAGTTACCACGAACGTCAACCCGCGTAGCGATGTTGGCGTCGCCGGCGGCCCTATTGCGGGTGCGATTTTCGCGTTGCGCTACTGGCCGTTCACATCGTCACGAGCACTATCGACCAACCGAACCCAACCCGGGGTCACTTGAGATTCTCGCGGTGCGGCCGGGAGCGGTGAACTGCTGTTGTCGGTTTCGCTTGCAGTCAACCTTGAGCCGGTGGCTTTCGTCGCCTACACCCTCTTCTTTACGCGGATGGGTTCCGAACTGTCTAAGAAGGGGTGTGGGAAACTCGGCCGCCGAGAACGTTCGCCGAGATGCGGACGTCGATCTCATCGACGTGAATCTTCCGCACGTTCGGCCGGCACTCGCGGTGAGGGAACCCGATGCCTCACCAGCGCACGTGAGGTGCGCGTCGGTGAAAACCGCGCAGCGACGGTGCGTGAAACTGCGAGACTCGGCAGAAACCCCCGGCTAGGCTCAATTTATGCCCCAGCCCGAGTCTGACCCGCAGGTGCACGCCGATGACCTCGCCTCCGAGACAATCGCGACCGTACATCGCTGGCTCATCGAGAGCGCAGATGTCGCCCCAGACGCCAGTGCCGAACGTCTTGCCGGCGTACTGAAAGACCCCCGCGGGCTCGACTTCACGATCGGGTTCGTCGATCGCGTGGTGCGACCAGAAGACCTGCACGTTGCCGCTCGCAACTTCGAGAAGCTCAGCCGTCGCATCCCGCAATTTTTGCCGTGGTACCTTCGTGCCGCGATTGTGGTCGGCGGCGGGTTTGCTCCACTGCTGCCGTGGGTCGTCATTCCCCTTGCCCGGTGGGTCCTGCGCCGAATGGTCGGCCATCTGGTGATTGACGCCACGCCGAAGAAGCTCGACGCGACGCTTGCGAAGCTGCGAGAGCGGGGCATCCGCTTAAATCTGAACCTTCTGGGCGAGGCGGTGCTGGGCGAACAGGAAGCCGATCGCAGGCTTGCCGGAACGCGCACGCTGCTCGAGCGCCCCGACGTCGACTATGTGTCGATCAAGGTGTCGTCGGTAGCGAGCCAGCTCTCGATGTGGGCGTTCGACGAGACCGTGGAACGGGTGGTCAAGCGGCTGTCGCCGCTATACGAACTCGCGGCAGCATCCGCCACCACCAAGTTCATCAACCTCGACATGGAGGAGTACAAAGATCTCGACCTCACGGTCGCGGTCTTCGAGCGACTGCTGGAGCGACCAGAGTTGCACCACCTCGAGGCAGGGATCGTGCTGCAGGCCTATCTGCCAGACGCGCTCGCCGCGATGCAGGGCCTCACACGCTGGGCCATCGTCCGGCGAACGGCTGGCGGTGCTGGCATTAAAGTGCGCATCGTGAAAGGGGCCAACCTCGCCATGGAGGAGGTCGACGCCACCGTGCACGGCTGGCCGCTCGCCACCTGGAATTCGAAACGTGAGACCGACACCAATTACAAGCGCGTGCTCGACTGGTCGTTTACGCCCGAGCACACCGACGCTGTGCGCATTGGGGTTGCCGGCCACAACCTCTTCGACATCGCCTTCGCCTGGGCACTCGCGAAGCAGAGGCATGTCGAGAACCGCGTCGAGGTGGAGATGCTGCTCGGCATGGCCACCGGTCAAGCGGATGCCGTTAAGCGCGACGTGGGTGGCCTGCTGCTCTACACACCTGTGGTGCACCCGGGTGAGTTCGACTCGGCGATCAGCTATCTGATCCGTCGGCTGGAAGAAAACTCGAGCCACCAGAACTTCATGTCAGGCGTGTTCGACCTCGCGACAGACCCCGTTGTATTCGATCGCGAATGCACCCGGTTCGAGGCCTCGCTCGCCGCCCTCGACCACAGCGTGCCCACGCCGCATCGCGTGCAGGATCGAACTGCGCGCGGGTCATTCTCCGCACTGACCGGTTTTCGCAACGAACCAGACACGGATCCGTCGATTGCGGTTAATCGGGAGTGGGGCCGCCACATTCTTGAGCGAAGCGCCGAGTCGCACCTCGGCGCAGAAACGATCGCCCTCGCCCGGGTCGACTCTCACGACCTGCTGATGCATCGCATCGCGTCTACCTCGCAGGCGGCGGACGTCTGGGCCGCTCAGACCCCGATCTCCCGTGCCACCACCCTTCGTGATGCGGCCGACGTTCTGGCTGCGTTTCGTGCACGGCTCATCGAGGTGATGGCCAACGAGACCGGCAAGACCATCGCCGAAGGCGACGTCGAGGTGAGCGAAGCCGTCGACTTTGCCCGCTACTACGCCGATCGCGCGCTCGAACTCGACTCCGTTGTGGGTGCGCGCTTCATCGCGCCGCGGCTCATCGTGGTTACCCCGCCGTGGAACTTTCCGGTAGCGATTCCGGCCGGATCGGTGCTGTCGGCGCTTGCGGCAGGAGCCGGGGTCATCATCAAGCCTGCACCGCAAGCGCGACGCAGTGCGGCCGTGTTGGTCGAAGCGCTGTGGGATGCAGGCGTACCACGAGAGCTTCTGACTCTGGTCGATATCGACGAGAGCGAACTCGGCCAGGCGCTCATTACGCATCCCGCGGTCGATCGAGTCATTCTTACCGGTAGCTGGGATACGGCAGCACTCTTCCGCTCGTGGCGCACCGATCTTCCGCTCGTGGCGGAGACCAGCGGCAAGAACGCCATCATCGTCACGCCGAGCGCAGACCTCGACCTCGCCGTTGCGGATGTCGTGCGCAGCGCGTTCGGCCACGCCGGCCAGAAGTGCTCCGCGGCGTCGCTTGTGATTCTGGTCGGATCCGTTGCCACCAGCGAACGATTCCGTTGGCAACTCGTCGACGCCGTCACTACCCTCCGAGTGGGTTACCCCGATGACCCCACCTCGCAAATGGGCCCGATCATTGAGAAGGCCAGCGGCAAGCTGCTCGGCGCGCTGACCACCCTCGGCGAGGGTGAGGAATGGCTCGTCAAGCCGCGCGCCCTTGACGCGACCGGTCGCCTGTGGTCACCCGGGGTGAAGTCGGGCGTTGCGCCAGGCAGCGAATTTCATCTGACCGAATACTTCGGTCCCGTGCTGGGCGTGATGACCGCGCACACGCTCAATGAGGCTGTCGCGTTGCAGAACGCGGTTGCCTATGGGCTCACCGCTGGCATCCACTCTCTCGATACTGACGAGGTGTCGACGTGGCTGGAGACGGTAAAGGCGGGCAACCTGTACGTGAATCGGGGTATCACGGGGGCAATCGTGCAGCGCCAACCGTTCGGTGGATGGAAGCGGTCAACCGTGGGTACCGGCGCGAAAGCGGGTGGCCCCAACTATGTAATGACGCTCGGTCGGTGGCAACCGGTGGAGGTTGCAGCAGACAGCGGACTGCGGCTCGACGGGCTGTCGCGTCGGGTGGCGAGCGTGATCAAGCGCGCGCAGCCGGCGATGGACTTTCCGGAGTTCGATCGCGTGCGGCGGGCCGCCATGAACGACGAGGCGGCGTGGCAGGCCGAATTTGGCACGCGTCGCGATGTCTCGAAGCTCGGTGTCGAACGCAACGTCTTTCGGTACCGCCCCGTCGCGGTGACCCTTCGCCTCGCAGAGGGCGCACCGATGGCCGACCTCATCCGCCTTCTCGTTGCTGCGAGTATTGCCGAATCCCCGGTGGACGTTTCGAGCGCACTGCCGCTGCCAACGGCACTTGTTGAATCGTTCAGCGACCCTGTCGCCCCCGTGCTCGTGTCGAGGGTGCTTATTGAAACGGATGCCCGCTGGCTGGCTCGCGCACACGCTGGCGAGCTTGCAGCGACCCGAGTTCGACTCGCCGGCGGCGGCGGATCAGCCCTCGCTGCTGCCCTCGAGGGCGACCTGGATGTCGCGATTTATGATGGGCCGGTGACGACGGCCGGTCGCATCGAACTGCTGCCTTTCTTGCAGGAGCAGGCCGTGACTGTTACAGCGCATCGCTTCGGCAACCTGGACATCGCCATGGCAGCCCTGGCCATCTGAGCACAGCCGGGCCGATCCCCTTTTCAGGCTGAGCCGGGGTGTAACTGGATAATCCAGTCACCGGCCGGCTCAGCCTGAAAAGCGCACGTGGTGGGGCCGCCTTCGGGCCGGCGCGGGCCGCGCTTCAGCGGGCGGCATCCGCAGTGCTGCGCTCCACCCAGCTCTTGAGCGTGCGAAAGCTTGCACCGATGCGGTCGATGTCTTTGATCACGAAGAAGTCGAGGTAGAGGCCGAGCAGGCTCGAGACTATCGTTCGAGCCTCGTGGTCGGCGCGCTCGGGGTCGAGACCTTCGGCACGACCGAATGTGCCGAGCGCTGCCGCGAACGCATCGAGGTCGGAGGTCAACCCGGGAACCTCACGATCGGGTTTCTCGGCGCTCGCCGATGCGAGAGCAAAAAGGATCTGCGTTTGCAAGCGGTTGCTGGGGTCAAGAAACCGATCCCATGCTGCCTGCATAGTCGCCGCGCGCGAGACAGGCCGATTGCCGTCAAAATGAGCGATATATTCCTTGCTGAGCTGCAGCATCACTACGCTGAGCAGGTTCTCGCGACCGCCGAAGTAGTACTGGAGCATGCGGTGGCTCGTGCCGATCTCGGCTGCAAGCTGCCGCAGGGAGATGTCGACGCTGCCGGTGGAGCGAAAATGGGCGACGACCTTGCGAAGCATGATGGCGGCGCGCGAGCCGTCCACCGGAAGACCGGTCGGCACATCCACTCGTTCACCCATGACAGCCCTTCACCTTCGCCCCGATGACCTTAAGCCCGCATGCTGGGAAGTCGGCCGCTGACGAGCAGCATCGAACGAATCCCCTAAACGGCGGTGGTCTACTCGAACTGCGCGGCCCCCAAGCGGATGCTCGCCGATCGGCCCGAGCGGGAGGCTCACTGGCGAAGCGCAGCTGTCACAAGTGTCAGCCCCACGTGAGCAGGGATACCCAGTTGCCGGATACGGTCGGCGTACGCTCGCGCGGCAACTTGCGCTTGCTGCTCAGTCGGGCTGCCATGCGTACTCACGAACGACCCGTTGCGGCCGCGCGTTTCGATTACGTCGTCTGACTCGAGTTCGCGGTAGGCGCGAGCAACAGTGTTTGGGGCGATTCCCAGTGTCTCGGCAAGGCCACGAACGGTCGGTAACTGGGCACCAGCGACGAGCGTTCCGCTCAAGATCTGCTCAAGCAGCTGTACGCGCAGTTGTTCGAATGGTGGTGTTGCTGAGTGCGGATCGATTGTCAGCATTGGCGGCACACCGTGTTCGGTGCCGCAGCGTCGCGGAATGCGCCATCGCGCCCGTGGTAGTTGGTCGTCACTCTGCTCCTCTCGCCCGCCGAGGCGGGCAGTCTGAACCGCGCGTGTGGCCGATCAGGACGCATCGACGGGCGCATGCTGTTCGAGAAACTCGTAGACCTCGGTGCTGTCGACGCCAGGGAAAATGCCTGCAGGCATCGCCGCGAGAAGCGAGCTGTTCAGCCGCGCGCTCGGCAGGGCGTAGTGCTCCCACTGTCTGGCAAGATCGGCGGGTGGGCGGCGGCAACACGCCTCGTCTGGGCAGGTCGATACCTGGCGGTGAGAAGTGTCACGACCGCGGAACCATTTGACCTGCGCGAACGGTGTGCCGACGCTCACCGAAAAATCTCCGCGAGGAGTCGGCTGGATGCGCGAGGTGCACCAGTAGGTGCCGGCCGGCTTGTCGGTGTACTGGTGGTAGGGACTGAAACGATCGGCCACGTCGAACACTTGCCGTGCGCTCCACTTGCGGCAGACGAGCTGGCCCTCGACCGCACCGAGGACATCGGTGGGAAATGCGGCACTGTCGTTCTCGTAGGCCTTCGAGATTGTGCCGCTCTCGTGCACCTTGAGGAAGTGCAGCGGGATGCCGAGGTGGTGCGTGGCGAGGTTAGTGAAGCGGTGGGCTGCTGTCTCGTAGGTTACGGCGAAGGCGTCTCTGAGGTCTTCGACGGAAAGTTCGCGCTTGCCCTTCGCGGCTGTGAGGAAAGCGACGGCGGAGTGCTCGGGCACCATCAGGGCGGCAGCAAGGTAGTTGGTCTCGACGCGTTGGCGCAGGAAGTCGGCATAGTCGGCGGGCTCGCTCACTCTGAGCACATGGCTCGCGAGCGCCTGGAGCAAAGTCGAGCGCGGGTCAGAATTCGTGGCCTGACCAACAGGCAGGTAGATGCGACCATTGCGCAGGTCGGTGACGCTGCGAGTCGATGTCGGTAGGTCGGGCACGTAGTGCAGGGTGAAGCCCAGGTGCGTCGCGATATCGGCCGCTACGCGCTGCGAGAGCGGACCACCCGCGTGCCCGACGGCATGCAGCAGTTCCTTCGCGGTGCGCTCGAGGTCGGCGAAATAGTTGTTGCGTTTGCGCATCTCGCGACGCAGTTGGGTGTTGGCGCGGCGCGCCTCTTCGGGGGTCGCGGCGCGCTCGGTGTGCAGGCGTTGCAATTCGTCGTGCAAGCGAAGGATCGTCTCGATTGCCTCATCGCTCAGTGTCTTACGAAGAGGAAGGGCTGGCAGTGGCAGGCTCGCGTATAGCGGCCCGCGCTGCGCCCGAGCTAAGGCGATTTCGAGGGCGGCGCGCTTGGACGGTGCCTCTGTGCTGAGCAGATCGTCAAGCGTTACCTCAAGCGCTCGCGCCAGCTTCTGCAGTTCACCGAGCTTCAGTTCACGTTTGCCATTCTCGATTACCGAGACTTGTGACGGTGCTCGCCCAATTGCCGCCCCAAGATCACCCAAGGTCAGGCCGCGGGCAGAGCGGAGCTGGCGGATGCGTCGGCCGATCGTCAGTGAATCGAGCATGCTCTCATCCTCGATCGGGCCAGTGTGCTCGGTATCCATTCGCTAAGGATGACACGGCTGGTTCTTGCGCGAAATAGAAGAATGGCAAATCTTCTGGACACCAATCCCGCAAAGAACAGCGATTCGGGGCACAGAGTCACATCACGAGCACAACCGAGGGAGTTTTTGATGAGTACCAACAGGCCCGGCGACCACACGCAGACGGCATCACAACTCGAGACCGAGTGGAAGACAGATGCGCGGTGGAACGGCATCGTTCGCGACTACAGCGCGGAGGATGTCATCGCCCTGCGCGGCAGTGTGAGGGAGGAGCGTACTCTCGCCAAACGCGGCGCCGAGAACCTGTGGAACCTCATCCACAGCGAAGAGTGGGTGCCTGCCCTCGGCGCACTCACGGGTAATCAAGCTGTGCAGCAAGTACGCGCCGGGCTCAGAGCGATCTACCTGAGCGGCTGGCAAGTAGCGGCAGACGCGAACCTTTCCGGTCAGACCTATCCAGACCAGAGCCTGTATCCGGCCAACTCGGTGCCCGCCGTCGTGCGGCGCATCAACAACGCACTGTTGCGGGCTGACCAGATAGAGGTGGCCGAGGGTGTTTCGAGAAGCTCAAGCGATAGCGGCACCGACTGGCTGGCTCCGATTGTCGCCGATGCAGAGGCTGGCTTCGGAGGGCCGCTCAATGCCTACGAGCTTATGCAATCGATGATCGAAGCCGGTGCGGCAGGCGTGCACTGGGAAGATCAGCTCGCGTCCGAAAAGAAGTGTGGGCACATGGGAGGCAAGGTGCTTGTGCCGACCGGCCAGCACATCCGCACCCTCAATGCCGCGAGACTCGCAGCGGATGTCGCTGGGGTGCCCACTATCGTGATCGCACGCACCGACTCCCTGGCTGCCGATCTGATCACGAGTGACATCGATGAGCGCGATCGCCCGTTTCTGACCGGAGACCGCACGAGCGAAGGGTTTTTTCGCACGACGCCCGGCATCCAGACCGTGCTCGCCCGCGGCCACGCCTACGCACCGTACGCCGACCTGTTGTGGGTCGAGAGTGCTGAACCGGATCTGACGCTTGCACGCACCTTCGCCGAGAGCATCCACCGAGAGTTTCCGGGAAAAAAGCTCGCCTACAACTGTTCGCCCTCATTCAACTGGAAGAGCCACCTCGACGACGCACAGATTGCGACGTTCCAGAGCGAACTCGCCGCCATGGGCTACGCGTTCCAGTTCATCACGCTCGCCGGATTCCACGCCCTCAACCACTCGATGTACATGCTCGCGAAGGACTACTCGCAGCGTCACATGAGTGCGTACGTGGAGTTGCAGGAGGCAGAGTTCGCGTCTGAGAAGGACGGCTATACGGCAACGCGCCATCAGCGCGAGGTCGGCACGGGGTACTTCGATCGCATCGCGACCGCCCTCAACCCGCAGAGCGAAACCCTCGCCCTCGTTGGCAGCACTGAAACTGCGCAGTTTCACTAGGAACAAATTTACTGAGACCAGAGGACATGACCATGAACACCATCGACATCAGCGGCCCCATGCGGGAACGCTACGGAGAAATTTTCACCCAAGAGGCAATAGCGTTCCTGGCCGAGCTGCACGCGCGGTTTGCCGGTCGCCGGCACGATCAATTGGCTGCGCGCATGCAAGTGCGATACGACCTGGGAAACGGCCAGAATCTGCGGTTTCTGCCGGAAACGGCACACATTCGTGACGACGCCACCTGGCGGGTAGCGGGTGCAGGCCCCGGCCTCGACGATCGCAGGGTAGAGATCACCGGACCGACCGATCCAAAGATGGCGATCAACGCCCTCAACTCGGGTGCGAATGTCTGGCTGGCCGACCAAGAGGACGCCACCAGCCCGACCTGGGCGAATGTGGTCGGTGGGCAGCTCACACTGGTGGATGCCGTTCGAAACCGATTGCACTACCTGGCAGCAGACGGTCGCAACTATTCGGTGGTTGGCGAGACACCGACCATCGTCATGCGACCGCGTGGCTGGCACCTGGCCGAGAAGCACATCCGCTTCACCGATCGGTCGGGCTCGTCGATGCCGGCATCGGGTTCGCTCGTCGACTTCGGGTTGTATTTCTTCCACAACGCGCGCGCTCTCGTTGAACAGGGGCGCGGTCCGTACTTCTACCTGCCGAAGATCGAGTCACATCTCGAGGCGCGCCTCTGGGACGACATATTCACGTACTCCGAGGAGGCTATCGGGCTGCCGCATGGCACTATTCGTGCGACAGTGCTGATCGAAACATTCCCGGCGGCGTTCGAGATGGACGAGATCCTGTTCGAACTGCGCGATCACTGTGCCGGGCTCAACGCGGGTCGCTGGGACTACATTTTCTCCATCATCAAGAACTACCGTGGTCGGGGCGAATGGTTTGTGTTGCCCGATCGCGGCCAGATCACCATGACCGTGCCATTCATGCGGGCGTACACCGAACTACTGGTTGCGACGTGTCACAAGCGCGGTGCGCACGCCATTGGCGGCATGAGCGCGTTCATTCCAAATCGGCGCGACCCCGAGGTCACTCGCCGCGCTCTTGAGCAGGTGTCGTCAGACAAGAAGCGTGAGGCGACTGACGGTTTCGATGGAACCTGGGTCGCTCATCCCGACCTGATCGAGACGGCGCGAGCCGAGTTTGATGCCGTGCTGGGCGGTAAGCCGAATCAAGTTGACCGCCAGCGACCCGATGTGCACGTGACTGCGGCACAGCTGCTCGACATCCGTTCTGCCGGCGGACAGGTGACGGATGCGGGGCTTCGCGACAATGTGCGTGTCACTGTTGGCTACATCGAGTCGTGGCTACGCGGGGTGGGCGCCGTGGCGCTCGATAACCTCATGGAGGATGCAGCGACGGCAGAGATCAGCCGCTCACAGATCTGGCAGTGGATTCATCAGGACACGGTCACGGCCGAGGGCAATCAGATTACCCGCGACCTGGTCGAGCGGGTGATTTCCGATACCCCCTTCGAACGATCGGCTGGCGACCGATTCGACGATGCGATCGAGGTATTCCGCACGGTGGCGCTGCAGGAAGAATTCCCCACATTCCTGACGCTGACGGCGTACGCCAACTTCCTAACGGAGGCGCCCGAGCAGGTTGTGTCGGTGGCGGCGTAGATCGAGCGCTATTCCGGAGGTTTGGGTCGTGGATCTCATGCGTTACGCACAAAATCGTTTCAGCGGCCGAAACCTCCGGAGAAGTGGGAAATGCAGCTAGTCGTGCGCGCGGTGAATGAGGCGCGAGAGCACGATCGCGCTGCGGGTGTGATCGACGTTTGGAGCAACCCGCACGCGCTCGAGTGCGACCTCAAGGCTCGGAATGTCACGCGAGCGCATGTGCACGATCGCATCCGCCGAACCGGTCACGGTGCCGGCATCCACGACCTCGGGTATTCCGGAGAGGATGCGCCGCAGCTCTTCCGGCGCCACCGTGCCTCGACAGAATAGTTCGACATACGCCTCGGTGGCGAGGCCGTCGACCGCCGGGTCGACCTGGATCGTGAAACCGCGGATGACCCCGTCGGCGACGAGCCGGTCAACCCGACGCTTGACGGCCGAGGCCGATAGCCCAATGACCTCACCGATGTCACCGTAGCCGGCTCGAGCATTCTGGCGTAGTCGATCAATGATTCCGTAGTCGAGGCTGTCCATGCACGGAGCATACGGTGAAAACCTGCGCAGTGGTACTCCAATACGCAGATAAAGTGCGCTCAATGCCCCCACGTTGCTCATATCTGCGTGTGAAACTGGAGCCATGACGATGGCTGACACTTCGATTGCTGCCCACCGGCGCACCGCATCCCGGCGCTCCGTGCTGATGTGCCGCCCCGAGTACTTCACCGTGAGCTACCGGATCAATCCGTGGATGCATCCGGAGCGGCCCACCGACACCATCCTCGCCGTCACACAGTGGGATGCGCTCTACCAGACGTATCTTTCCCTCGGCTTCGACGTTCATCTCATCGACCCCGTCGACGGCCTACCAGACATGGTCTATGCAGCCAACGGCGGATTCATCATCGACAACATTGCCTACGGCGCGCGCTTTACCTATGCAGAACGCCAGCCAGAAGGCCCCGCTTACATGGAGTGGTTTCGCGACAACGGATTCGATGTGCGGGTTCCCGAGAACGTCAACGAAGGAGAGGGCGACTTTCTCCTCGTGGGCGACGTGATTCTCGCCGGGACCGGCTTCCGCACCGAATCGAAGAGCCACGAGGAGCTTCACGAGATCTACGGCCGCGACGTCGTTTCGCTCAGCCTCATCAACCCGAGTTTCTACCACCTCGATACCGCGATCGCCGTACTCGACCCCGACCCTGCGCCCGGCACGGTCGCAAATATCGCCTACCTTCCCAGCGCGTTCGACGAGCTGTCACTCGGCAAGCTGCGCGAAATGTTCCCGGATGCCGTGCTCGTTACGGAAGACGATGCCGCCGTTCTCGGGCTCAACTCCTTCAGCGACGGCTACAACGTCGTGATCGCGAGCCGCGCCAAGGACTTCGAGCGGCAGCTGCGCGAGCGCGGGTACAACCCGATTGGCGTGGACTTGAGCGAACTGTTGTTGGGTGGTGGTGGAGTGAAGTGCTGCACCTTGGAGCTGCGGCGATGACGGGGGAGGCCGCGGCCTTCCTCGCGATGGAGGACGAGCACGCCGCGCACAACTACCACCCGTTGCCCGTCGTCGTCGCGACGGCCGAGGGCGCCTGGGTGACCGACGTCGACGGGCGGCGCTACATCGACTGCCTCGCGGCGTACTCCGCGGTGAACTTCGGGCACGGGCATCCGCGCCTCATCGCCGCGGCGAAGAAGCAGCTCGACCGCGTCACGCTCACGAGCCGCGCGTTCCACAACGACCAGCTCGGCCCCTTCGTGACGGCGCTCGCCGCGCTCGCCGGCAAAGACATGGTTCTGCCGATGAACACGGGTGCCGAGGCCGTCGAGTCCGGCATCAAGGTCGCACGCGCCTGGGGCTACCGCGTGAAGGGCGTGCCAGAGAACCTCGCGAAAATCATCGTGCTCGATGGCAACTTCCACGGGCGCACGACCACGATCATCAGTTTCTCCAACGATCCGGATGCCCGTTCCGACTTCGGACCGTTCACTCCCGGTTTCGTGAGCGTTCCCTACGGGGATGCCGCTGCCATCGAGGCGGCGATCGACGAGGCTGCGCTGACCGGAACAGAAGTCGTCGCCGTGCTCATCGAGCCGATCCAGGGCGAGGCGGGGATCATCGTGCCCCCGGCCGACTACCTGCCCGCCGTGCGCGAGATCACGACGCGCCACAACGTGCTCTTCATCGCCGACGAGATCCAGTCCGGCCTCGGCCGCACCGGCGCGACGTTCCAGTGCGACAACGTCGGCGTCGTGCCCGACCTGTATCTGCTCGGCAAGGCGCTCGGCGGCGGCATCGTTCCCGTGAGCGCCGTCGTCGGCAACCGTGACATTCTGGGGGTGCTCAAGCCTGGCCAGCATGGCTCGACCTTCGGCGGCAACCCGCTCGCCGCCGCGGTCGGCCTAGCGGTCGTGGAATTGCTCGCCACCGGCGAGATGCAGGAGCGCGCTCGGGTGCTCGGTTCGCGACTGCGTGAGCGGCTCGACGGCCTCATCGGCAATGGCGTGCTCGCGGTGCGCGGCGCCGGACTCTGGGCCGGTGTCGACATTGACCCCGCACTCGCGACCGGCCGTCGAGTGTGCGAACTGCTCATGGATCGGGGCGTGCTCGCGAAGGACACGCACGGCTCCACCATTCGCTTCGCCCCGCCGATCGTCATCACGCCGGAAGACCTCGAGACCGTGGTCGACCGGCTCGCGGAGGTGCTCGTACAGTTGCGGGGTGGATTGCACCGCAGCCCGACGCAGAACCCATTCCCCAGGTGAACGACGCGGCAACCCTCGACACCGCAGACCCCCTGGCTTCCCACCGCAGGAAGTTTCTGCAGTCGCCGGATGTCATCGCCTACCTCGACGGCAACTCCCTCGGGCGACCGCTCGCGGCATCCGTCGACCGGGTTGCGGAGTTCATGCGCGACCAGTGGGGTTCCCGCCTCATCCGCGGCTGGGACGAGGGCTGGATGACGCGCGGCCAGGCGATCGGCGACGACCTCGGCCGCGTGTGCATCGGCGCCGCCCCCGGCCAGACCACCATCGGCGACTCGACGACGGTGCTGCTCTACAAGCTCATCCGCGCGGCAGTTGACGCGCGCCCGGGTCGCACCGAGGTCGTAATCGATCGCGGCAACTTCCCCACCGACCGCTACACCGTCGAGGGGGTCGCCGCCGAGCGCGGCCTTACCGTGCGCTGGATCGAGGCTGCCCCCGTGACGGTGGCGGATGTCGCGGCCGTCGTCGGCGCGACCACCGCGCTGCTCGTGCTCAGCCACGTCGACTACCGCTCGGCGCACATGCTGGACGCCCCCGCGATTACCGCCCTCGCCCACCGGGCCGGCGCACTCGTGCTCTGGGACCTCTGCCACTCGGTCGGTGCTGTACCCACCTGGCTCGATGCGTGGGGCGTCGACCTCGCGGTTGGCTGCACCTACAAGTACCTCAACGGCGGGCCAGGGTCCCCCGCGTTCGCGTACGTGAGTACCGCCATGCAGGGTATCTTCCGCCAGCCGATCCAGGGGTGGCTCGGCAGCCGCCATCCGTTCACGATGGCGCACGGGTTCGAGCCAGCGCCGGGCATCCGCTCGGTGCTCAGCGGCACGCCTCCCTTGATCGGGATGCTTGCGATGCAGGACATGATCGCCCTCATCGAGGAGGCGGGCATGGCCGCGATCCGCGCCAAGTCGGTCGCGCTCACCGAGTTCGCGATCGCGCTCACCGACGAACTGCTGCCGGATGCCACGCTTGCCTCACCGCGTGACTGCGCGGTTCGCGGCTCCCACGTCACCGTGAACGACGACCGGTTCACGTCGATCATGTCGACGCTGTGGAAGCAGGGGATCATCCCCGACTTCCGCACGCCCAACGGCATTCGTCTGGGGCTCTCGCCGCTCTCGACGAGCTTCGCCGAGGTGGAGATGGGAGTGCGAGCGATCGCGGCGGCGCTCCGCTGATCGCTCGGCCCGGTCGCCGCGCGGCGAACGGTACCGCAGCTGGTACCACCGCTGGTACCGTAGGTGCATGGCTACGAACCTGCGACTGCGCCCCGAAGCCGAGACCGCGCTGCGGGAGGAGTCCGAGCGCACCGGGCGCTCGCAGCAGGAGCTCCTGCGCGAGGCCGTCGACCAGTTCCTCGGGCTAGCCGAGCGACCCGTGCCGTCGCCGCGCTCGCGAGACAGCATCGAAGACCTCATCGCACGCGGCATGCTGCGCCCGGCGCGGGAGCCGTTCCGTCGGGCGCGCCGGAGGCTGAAGCTGCCCGAAGGTGTCACGTCGATCGACCTCCTCGACCGCGAAGACCGGTTCTGAGTGCGCGTCTACGTCGACAGCAGCGCGCTTGCGAAGCGCGCGCTCGATGAGGCGGAGTCCGACCTCGTCGAGCTCGCCCTCGAGGGCTTCGCTCACGCGGGATTCCCGGTGTACTCGTCCACGCTCGCCTGGGTCGAGGTCTCGAGGACGGTTCGCAACCGACTCGATGCCGAGCCGTCCGCTGACGTCGCCGAACTCGTGGACGACGCCCTCTCCGGTGTGCTCGAATGCCCGATCACCGACCAGGTGATCGGTATCGCGCGTCGGCTCGGCCCGACCACGCTGCGCAGCCTCGACGCGATCCACCTCGCTTCTGCGACCCTCCTCGACGCGGATGTCGTGGTCGCCTACGACAAGCGCCTCCTGCAGGCCGCGAGCGAGTTCGGGTTCCGCACGCTGTCGCCGTAGCGCAGCGCGCCGCACCGCAACCACAGTCGTGCGACTCGGGCCGCTCCCGCCCGCGCGGCGAGCGTAGCCTTGCTGGGTGACCGTACTGACCCCCGAACTGCTCGACCGCATCCGCTCGCGTGCTCCCGGCTACGACCGGGATAACGCCTTCTTCGCCGAGGACCTCGACGAGTTGCGGGCGGTGGGCTACCTCGCCCCCCGCTCGCTGCGTGAGACCGTGCGCGACCAGCGGCTGCTCGCCGCGCACGCCCCGGCGACCGCGCTCGGCATCAACATGCACCTGGTGACTGTCGGTATCGCGCGCGTGCTGCGCGATCGCGGCGACGACAGCCTGGCCTGGCTCCTCGCGGATGCTGAGGCCGGCGAGCTCTTCGGCTTCGGCAACAGCGAGGCCGGCAACGACCTCGTCATGTTCGACTCGTGCACCGCGGCCGTGCCGCGTGCGGACGGCTCCTACGCCTTCACGGGCACCAAGATCTTCACGTCCCTATCTCCGGCCTGGACGCGCCTCGGCATCTTCGGCCGCGACGACAGCGACCCCGGCAACCCACGGCTCGTGCACGGCTTCCTCGACCGGGCGGCGGGCGGCCACGAGGCCGTGGGTGACTGGGACGTGCTCGGCATGCGGGCCACCCAGAGCTTCGCGACGCGGCTCGAGGGCGCCGTCGTGCCCGCCGACCGCATTGCGCGCGTGCTCCCGGTGGGCCCGAGCGCCGATCTCTACATCTTTGGCCTCTTCGGCAACTTCCTGCTGCTCATCTCGAGCGTTTATGCCGGGATCGCCGACCGCGCGCTCGAACTCGGCGTCGCGGCGGTGAAGGAGCGGAAGTCGATGAAGAGCGGTGCGGCGTACTCGCAGGACCCGGACATGCGGTGGCAGCTCGCGGATGCCGCGATCGCCCTCGACTCGCTCGCGCCGCAGATCGAGGGGCTCGCCCGCGACCTGGACGAGCTCGCGGATCGTGGCAGCGCATGGTTTCGGCAGCTCGCAGGAACCAAGACGCGCGCCGTCGACGTGTCGCGCTCGGTCGTCGAGACGGCCATTCGAGTGTCTGGCGGCAGCGCCTACTCCTCGGCCAACGAGCTCTCGCGGCTGTACCGCGACGCGCTCGCCGGGCTCCTCCACCCGGCCGACCCCGAGTCGGCGCACTCGACCGTCGCGACGAACTTGCTGGGCGCGCTGGAGCCATGAGGAACGCGTAGCGTTTGGCCTTGCCTCAGCGAATGCCGTGCAGGTCAGCGGGTACGGTAGACGTCGGCGCGGTGGTCGACGTGGAGCACAAGCACGAGCAGGTGATCGCCGACGATCTCGTAGATGGTGCGGTAGGGCCCCCGGCGCGCCCCCCACATGCCCTCGAGTTCGCGCTGTAGCGGCTTACCGACGCGGCGCGGGTTGCGCGCGAGGTCGCCGTAGACAAACTCGATGATCGCTGGCACTATGCGTGGCGGAACGCCGTGCAGGTCGCGCCGAGCGGTGCCGGCGAACCCCACCCGGTAGGCGTGGTCGTGACCGTCGTTCACCGCACCGGTCGACATGGAACGCCGAACTCCGCACGGATCTGCTCCTCACTTGACGTCGCTCGCTCCGTGAGTTCCTGCCGCGCCTGGGTGACATCCTCGAGAATTTCCGGTCGAGAGAGCCAGAAGAGGGTCTCTTGCAGCGACTCCCACTCGTCGGCGCCGATGAGGACGGCGGCTGGCGATCCGTTCCTCGTGATCGTCACCTGCTCGTGGGTCAGTGACACGGCGTCGACGAACTCGTTGAGCTTGTCCTTGACCTTGGAAATGGGTAGCGTCTGCAGGTGAACAACATAGGCCCGAATTGCGGCTCTGACCAGGCTTTAATAAGGGCCACTTATTGTCGCTATGCACGTCAGGAGCGCGTTGTGATCGAGGCTAACCCGCGATTGCTTTGGCTGCCGCCGCCACCTCGTCCTCCCGCCGCCCACTCCCGAGTGACACGCTCGCGATGAGGCCGAGGGCGAGGAAGCCGGCCGCTCCTAGCGAGGAGTAGCGTGCGGCGTCCGAGAACGCGAGGCGGGCCTGCTCCGCGATCGGGGCGGTCTCCGGGTCGTTGCCGAGTCCCGGAATCGCAGCGCCCGCGCTGTCGACCACGGCTGCGACGAGGCCTGCGCGGGGTTCCTGCGGAATGCCGAGCGCGGCCAGGTGCGCATCGAGCTCGGTGCCGAGGGTCGAGAACAGCACGGTACCGAGGATCGCGATGCCGAGCGCGGCCCCGACCTGGCGCGAGGTGCTCTGCGTGCCCGAGGCCTGACCGCTCTGCTCGACCGGCACGTGCGAGAGCACGACGTTGGGTAGCTGCGCGCTCGTGAGGCCGATGCCCATGCCGTAGAAGAAGAGGAGCGGGGCGAGCAGCTGCCAGGTTGCGTCCGGCGAGAGTACGAGGGCAAGCGCGGTGATCGAGACGATCTCGAGCACGAGGCCGGCGCGCACGATGGCGACCGGAGTCATCCGCCTGGAGAGCGCGCTCACCATCCCGCTCGCGAGGAAGGAGCCGATCGCGAGCGAGAGCAGCAGCAGCCCGGCCCCGAACGCGTCGAAGCCGAGCACGTTCTGCACCCACATCGGGAGCACGAAGAGCACGCCGAGCTCGCCGAGGTTCACGACGAGGCCCACGAGGTTGCCGTTGCGGAACGACGGGATGGTGAAGAGATCGAGCGCGATCATCGTCGAGAGTCCGCGGGTGCGACGGCGCCGCGACCACCACACGAAGACCAGGGCGGCGGCGATCGAGAGCGCGAAGAAGAACGGGATGGGCGAGACCGCGACTGGCCACTCCCACGATCCGATCGTGAGCCCGTCCTTCGCGAGCCACCAGCCGTAGCTGCGGCCCTCGATGAGTGCGAAGACGAGGGATGCGGTCGTGACGATCGAGAAGAGCGCGCCGACGACGTCGAAACCACGGTCCGCACCCGCGCGCGACTCGGTCGCGGTCACGAGCAGTCCGATGATCACGATGATGCCGAACGGCACGTTGACCCCGAAGGCCCAGCGCCACGAGAAGTCGGTCGTGAGCCAGCCGCCGAGGAGCGGGCCGGCGGCGGCCATGCCGCCGATGATCGAACCCCAGATCGCGAACGCGATCGCGCGTTCTCTGCCGCGGAAGGTCGCGTTGATGATCGAGAGCGTGGTGGGGAGCACCATGGCGCCACCGACGCCCTGCAGCACTCGGGCCGCGATGAGCAGGTCGCCGGTGGGGGCGAGGCCGGCGAGGATCGAGGCGATGGTGAAGACCGCGACACCGATGACGAGGACTCGCCGGCGCCCGAACCGGTCAGCGGCCGTGCCGAACAGCACGAGCAGCGCGGCGAAGACGAGTGTGTACGACTCCTGCACCCACTGCACCTGCGAGGAGGTGATCCCCAGGTCGTTGACGATCGACGGGATCGCGACGTTGACGATCGTCGCGTCGACGATGATCAGGGAGATCGCGATGCTGATGAAGAGCAGCGCGAACCAGCGGGAGCGAGGAGTCGTCACGAGCGTTCTACTTCCAGAAGACCGCGATGATGATGTTGACGAGCGTGAGCGCACCGATCATCGGCACGAGCCAGGCCGCGACCTTCTCCTTCTTGCGGTTGATGAGCGCGAGCACCGTGATCACGACGAGCACGAGCAGCTTGACGCCGATCTTGGCGTTGTTGACCGTTTCGTCGGTGCCGAATTCGAGCACGAGAACGAGGCCAAGGCCCGTGGCGAGCTGCAGCCAGGCACCGTGGAGGATCGCCGGGAGTACGCGTGCGGTGCCCGTCTTGAAGGCAGTGATCTGCACGAGAACGCCGCCGAGGATGGAGGCGAGTCCCACGAAATGCAGGACGAGGAGGGAGTGTTCGAGAATATCCATGCCGGAATCCTAACCGACAACGTGTCGGTAAGATTGCCATCCGGCATAATTGCCCTATGCCCCGGATTTCTGCGCCCACCGTCGTCGAGCACCGCGCCCTCCAGCGCGAGGCCCTTGTCGTCGCGGCGTCGGATGAACTCCTGGAGAACGGGCTCGCCGCGGTCACGCCGGCATCCGTCGGCAAGCGCGCCGGGCTCGCGCGCAGCACCATCTATGAGTACTTCCCCTCCGCGAGTGACCTCGTCGCGGAGGTCGCCCTGCGCTCGTTCCAGCAGTGGGGCGAGGAGCTCTCCGCGGCGATGGCCGGCGCGCCGAGCGGGATCGAGCGTCTGGCCGCCTACATCACGACGACCCTGCGCCTCGTGGCGGAGGGAAAGTATGACATCGTGCACGCCCTGCACGGCGCGGTCTTCTCACCCGAGAAGATCGCGCGGTTCGAGGAGCAGCACACCGAACTCGTGCAGCCGCTGCGCGACGTGATCGCCGAACTCGGGCTGAGCCACCCCGAGGTGCGCGTCGAACTCATCCAGGGCGTCGTCGACGCGGGCGTCAAGCAGGTTGCAGCGGGGCGCGACGTCGAGAAGGTTTCCCGGCTCTCCGTCGAACTCGTGACCCAGGGCTTCCTGAACTAGCCGACGCAGCCTCAGCACGAGCGCGGCACGAGGCGCTGCAACCGTGTGACGTGGCCCGGCTCGAGCTCCGCGAGGGAGCGTGCGCCGAGGAGACGCA
>JANXVG010000039.1 GCA_025351795.1 Salinibacterium sp.
CGGCCGGCAGGCGATGCTCCGGCCCGCCCAGATAGCGCCCGCGCCGCCGGGGTGAAGAACTCCCGCTATGCGCTTTGGAAGAACCCGCAAGAACCTGACCGAGAAGCAGAAGGTGAAGCTCGCCTGGATCGTGCAGACAGACCCCACCCTCGGCCGGGCCTACTACTTGAAAAAAGGCCTCCGCGTCATCTTCAAACTCCCGATCGATGAAGCCGGCGAAGCCCTGAACAAATGGGTGGCCTAGGCCCGACGCTGCCGCATCCCCGCGTTCGTGAAACTCCAACGCAGCATCGTGAAACACCGGCGCGATCCTCGCCTCGATCGAGCACGGGCTCTCCAACGGCGGCATCGAATCCATGAACACCAAGATCCGACTCATCACCCGCATCGCCTTTGGTTTCACATCCCAAGACGCCCTCATCGCCCTCGCGATGCTCAGCCTCGGCGGCCATAAAACGGTGCTCCCCGGCCGGATTTAACCCACCGAAGAGTCAGGAGAGCCGGATTTTAAGCATTCCCGTTACTGACCCACGCTCCTAGCCCAACCACGGATCGAGCGCCACGTGGATAACATCCTTCGCAGAGTCGAGGTAGAGGTGAATTCCGGCATCAGCCTCTGCGAGCGGGAGAACGTGGCTGGTTATCTTCTCAATGGCGAATTGTTGAGAGTTCACGATCTCTGCGGCGAATTCCGTATCGCCTGCCTGGCCGAGTCCTCCGAATATCTGAAGCTCTTTGAATACAACTGCATCAAGGTCGAGTTCGAGTTGTTGGCCGCCGCGAGTACCCACTGCTACGAGCCGCCCTAAGGGCAGCAGCGCATCGGTTGCGAGCCGGTACATGTTCGCACCGCCCGTACATTCCATAACCGCCCGAATATTGTAATTCTGAAGCTCGGCAGCGAAATTATTCGCTGCGACATTCATGTCGTATACGAAGTCGGCCCCATACTCGCGTGCGAGTGCCTCTCGCTCTGCGGAGACGTCGATTCCAGCGACCACGATCGGAAAAGCGCCACTGAGTTTCGCAACGATGATGGAGCTAAGCGCCTGTACACCCAATCCGGTGATAAGCACCCCCTCACCGATTTGAAACTTGCCGCGTCGGCGAACCCACCGTACGGCGTTTGCTACCACTGACGTCAATGCTGCGGCTCTGGCGGGAACTGCCTTATCGATGTGATGAACACGTGAGCCCAGCGCGCCGTGCATGAACTGTGAGTATGCGCCCCACAGATGCGGCGGGCGCGAACTAGGGATTGTGACCCCATACACCAGCCCTTCCGCACAAAAATGATAGTCGCCCGCTACGCAAGCGGCGCACTTCCCGCAGCGAATATACGGCTGAATGAAGCGCCCCAGCCGGAACCGACGGCCACTGGCGCATCCGAGAGGACCGCGTCGACGACGCCGGCTCCATCACCCTGCGCGTCAACTCCCGAATGCACCACATCGGCATCGGCCGAGCACACAAACACGAACGAGTCCGAGTGCTCATCCACAACCATGACATCCGCGTCATCAACACTGACACCGGAGAGCTACTGCGCGAACTGACACTGGACCCCACCCGCGACTACCAACCCCAAAAACCACAAAACGCCCTCCCGAAGGAGAGCGAAATGTGAACGATGTCCCGAGTCATCTATGAACGGTGACCCGAGACATCACAATGGTCGGGCTGACAGGATTTGAACCTGCGACCCCCTGACCCCCAGTCAGGTGCGCTACCAAGCTGCGCCACAGCCCGTGGCATGTGCACCGCAGTACGGGGCACGAACAGAAAGCTTACCGTTTCGGGCGGGGCTCAACGCTCATCATCGCGCCGGATGGAACAGGTCGAGCACGGTCGGTGCACCCACCGGCGCGGAAAGTATCTCGACAGAGTCCCCGGCCCGCACGTGCCCGAAGTGCACAACGCGAAGATAGGCGCCCAATCGCCCGGCCGCGGCGAAGCGCTTGACCCAGCCGCGTTCATCCGCACCACCCACCCAGCGTGCAAAGGTTGCACACGGCGAGCGCGGCAGGGTCACTTCTACCTCGACCTCGCCGCCGATTCTCCAGCGTTCACCCACGCGCGCGCGACTGACCTCGAGGCCGCTCACCCGCAGATTCTCGCCAAACCAGCCGGGCGGCAACTCGCGGCCGAGCTGCGCAGACCAGTAATCGGCATCCTCCTGCGCATAGGCGTATAGCGCCTTATCTTCGCCGCCGTGGTTGCGGCGATCCGCCTGCACGTCGGCGTAGAGCCCGTATCGGCCGACCTTCACCGGCGTCTCGACCGCTCGCTTGTCGATAGCGGTGACGCCGACGGTACCGGCGTCTGGGCGAAGACCGGCGACAACGCAGGCGGCAAGCAGAGTGGGCATGCCAGAATCCTAGGCCGTGAGCCAGCCGCGCAGTGCGGCCCAGCTCGCAGCGAACCCCGGGTGCAGGGGAAGCAACTCGACCTCATCGAGGGCCACCCAGCGCAGGGCCGCGCTCTCGGCATCCGCTATTACCGGCTCGAACTCCTCGAGCGCCTCAGCGATCACGGTGGTGTACGACCAAAAACCGAGATCAAGAACCGACTCGTGCATGATGCGCATGAGCTCGCCGGGAACGGTCGCCTCCTCGGCGGCCTCACGCAGCGCTGCCGCAACCGCGGACTCGTTGAGCTTGCGCGCCCCGCCGGGCAGACCCCAGGTTCCACCAAAGTGGCTCCATGCCACCCGGTGCTGCAGAAGAACACCGAGCGAAGGATGCCAGGCCAGTAGCCCCGCCGCACCGAACCGACCCCAGAATTGCTGCCCGTCTGGTCCGTACACCCACTCGTCGCCCAGTTCGTGCGGGCGGCGAGGCAGATTGTTGGGCGGAATGGTCACGGTCCTAGTGTGCCTCAGTCACTTCGGGCGGCGCTGCACGCCCGGGCTTCGGAAACGCGTCGCGCATGTGATCGGTCGTGAGCAGGTCGCCGATGCCGATCATCAGGAGGCTGAAGATGATCTGTTCGATTGTCATCCAGAACGGATACAGGCCGGGGATCGTGGCGATGACGAGGGTGACGATCGGAAAGATGCGGCTGAACAGCCGCAGTCGCGAGTATGCCCAGTAGTAGCCTTCTGCGGCGCGGGTAGCGAAATAGTAAAGCGTGACGGTGATGCCGAGAACGGCAACGCTGCGAAACCAGACGGCCCACTGCACCTCGACCTGGTTCACGCTCAGCACGACGGCGATCACCACTGCCGTGAGCCCGACAACGATCTCCGCCGCAAGAATCCACCGGATTCCACGAAAAGTTCGCCGGGTGCTCGGGTGGTCACGCAAATGATCACCTACCCGGTAGTGCACACTACGACCGGCCGCAAATCGGTCAAGCGGTCGCAGGAACTCAAACATGCGACTAGCGCTTCCGCTTTTCGCGCACGCGCATGTTCACGTTGATCGGGCTGCCCTCGAAGCCGAAAATCTCACGCAGTCGACGCGTGATGAACCGTCGATACTGCGGGTCGAGGAAACCGGTGGTGAAGAGCACGAATGTCGGCGGGCGCGATGCCGCCTGGGTTCCGAACAGAATGCGCGGTTGCTTGCCCCCGCGCACCGGGTGCGGATGTTCGGCCGTGAGTTCGGCGAGCAGTGCGTTGAACTTGCCGGTCGGGATTCGGGTGTCCCAGGATTCGAGCGCGAGCTCGAGCGCCGGAACGAGCTTCTCCATGTGGCGCCCGGTCTTGGCCGAGATGTTCACGCGCGGAGCCCACGCAACGTGGCTGAGGTCCTGTTCGATCTCACGTTCGAGGTAGGTGCGGCGCTCGTCATCGAGCAGATCCCACTTGTTGTATGCGAGCACGAGAGCACGCCCGGACTCGAGTACGAGGTCGACGATCTTGAGGTCCTGCACGCTGATCGGCTGGCTGACGTCGAGCATGACAATCGCAACCTCCGCCTTCTCCAGAGCCGCCGACGTGCGCAGTGTTGCGTAGAAATCCGCGCCCTGAGCGAGGTTGACCCGGCGACGAATGCCCGCGGTGTCGACGAAGCGCCAAAACTTTCCGCCGAGCTCAACCTGCTCATCGACGGGGTCACGAGTGGTGCCGGCCATCTCGTTGACAACGACCCGCTCCTCCCCCGCAGTCTTGTTGAGCAGGCTCGACTTGCCCACGTTGGGGCGCCCCAGAATCGCGACCCGACGGGGGCCGCCGACCTCTTCCTTGGCCACGGCTGAGATCTCCGGGAGGATGGTGAGCACCTCATCGAGCAGATCGGCAACACCACGGCCGTGCACGGCCGACACCGGCCAAGGCTGCCCGAGTCCGAGCGACCAGAGGGCTGCGGCATCCGCTTCCTGGCGCACATCGTCGACCTTGTTAGCCACCAGAATCACGGGCTTCTTGGTGGCACGAAGCATGCGAACGACATGTTCGTCGGTGGACGTCGCCCCCACCGTTGCATCAACGACGAAGAGCACCGCATCGGCCAGATCGATCGCGACCTCGGCCTGCGCCGCCACCGAGGCGTTGATGCCCTTCGCGTCGGGCTCCCAGCCGCCGGTATCGACGATGGTGAACTTCTTGTTCGCCCACTCGCCCGTGTAGTTGACGCGGTCGCGCGTGACTCCGGGAGTGTCCTCGACCACAGCTTCGCGTCGCCCGATGATGCGATTGACGAGCGCGGACTTACCCACGTTCGGCCGACCGACGATCGCGATAACCGGTAGAGCGGGGAGAAACACGATCGCATCGGGGTTCTCGGTGGCGGCATCCAGAATGCCGAGGTCTTCGTCGTCAAGTTCATACTGCTCGAGGCCCACCCGTAGGGCATTCGCACGCTGGGCAGCGGCATCGTCGTCGATCGCATTGATGCGGTCGGCAAGCCCGGAGTCGAGTTCGGGAAAGTCGTCATCTTCTGGAGGCGTGGTGTCTGCCATGGTGTTTCCTCAGTCTGGGGTGCTCGCCTGCACGAGGTCAACGACCGCGTGAACGGTCTGCTCGAAGTCAAGATCGGTGGAATCGATGGTGGTGACACCATCCGCGGCGTTCATAAAGTCGACCACACGCAAGTCTTGCGTGTCACGGAAGCTGAGCTCCGTCGCCGTCGCCTGGGCCGAAACTCCGGTGAGTTCGGCCGAACGCCTGCTTATTCTAGCTTCTTCGGATGCCGTGAGCAGAATTCGCACCCGAGCCTGCGGCGCGACCACGGTCGTGATGTCTCGCCCCTCGACGATGATTCCGCGCTGAGTGCTCTGAGCGATGATGGCGCGGAACTGTTCAACCAGGTACCCCCGTACCTCGGGAATGCGTGCCACACTGCTCACCACAGACGTCACGTGAGGTTCACGAATCGCCTCGGTCACATCGTGCGAACCGACGCGCACGAAGTAGTCGGCCGGATTGATGCCGATCGACCACTCGAAGCTGTCGAGCGAGTCGATGACGTCAGACGGCTCAAGCGTGTCGATGCCCTCGTGGATGCACCGCCAGGCCAGTGCCCGGTAGGCGGCACCGGTGTCTTGGTAGTCGAATCCGAGTTGTCGCGCGGCCTCTCGACTCACACTGGACTTGCCGCTGCCTGCCGGCCCATCGATCGCGACCACAATCTGCTCAGCAGCGGCGCTCACGCAAACGCTCCCGCGATCTTCCAGCCACGTGACTCCAGTTCAGCCATCAGCTGCTGTTCGACCTCGGGCAGAACAGAAATCTCGACAAGGCCGAACTGCGCTCCCGGCGAATGTTCGAGGCTTAGGTCTTCCATGTTGATACCGGCTTCGCCGATCTCGCTGAGAAGCCGCGCGAGTTGACCGGGTGTGTCGTCGACCACAATCACCAGCTGACTGAAGTGGCTAGACTGGCCGTGCTTGCCGGGAATTCGCGACACCCCGGCGTTTCCGCCAGCGAGCGTCTCGGCGATCGCCCGACGCGCGCCGGGTGCATCTGGTTCCTGAAGTGCCGCAAGCAGCGCGTCGAGGTCGTCTCGGTATGCACGCAGAATTTCGACCACAGGTATCGCGTTCGCCCCCAGAATCTGTACCCACAGCTCCGGGTCGCTCGCGGCAATGCGGGTGGTGTCGCGCAACCCCTGACCGGCGAGCGCGACGGCGGGCTCCGGTGCTCCCGCAAGCCGACGGGCGAGCAGGGTCGCCACCACCTGGGGCACGTGCGAGACGAGTGCCACGCTGTCGTCGTGCTGTGCCGCCGACATCCGCACGGGCACCGCACCGAGGTCGATCACGAGATCTTCGACGAGGCGGGCTGCGGCCGTGGCCGTCGAGGTACTCGCCGCGATTACCCAGGGGCGACCGATAAACAGATCAGCACGTGCGGAGATCGCTCCCCCGCGCTCTCGGCCGGCAAGCGGATGACCGCCCACGTACCTGGTCAGGTCGGCATGGGCGGCCATCAGTTCGTCGAGGATGCCGCGCTTCACGCTCGCGACATCCGTCACGATCGCGTTCGGCCAGGCTGCGAGTTCGGCAGCGACCACGTCTGCCGTGACGTCAGGCGGAACGGCGACGACCACGAGAACAGGCGCGTCCTCGTGTGTGGCCCGCCGGCCTGCTCCGTAGTCGAGAGCCAGGGTGAGGTTAGCGCGTGAGGAATCGTGCAGAATGACGTCGACCCCACGCGCCACGAGGGCGTGGGCGATGCTCGCGCCCAGCAAGCCGGTGCCGACGACACGCACTTGCCCAGCGATTCGGCTCTCGCTCACTCGGTGTCCTCGGTGTGGATGGCCTCGGAGTAGTCGGCTTCAGAGTAGTCGGCTTCAGAGCCACCAGCGTCGACCGAGTTCCTAGAAATCGTGAGGATCTCGCCGAGTTCGGCCGTCGTCAGGTCGCGAAATTGGCCGACGCCCAGCGTGCCGAGATGAAGTGGCCCGAACTGCCGGCGCACGAGGTCGATCACCGGGTGACCAACCGCTTCGAGCATCCGCCGCACGATGCGATTGCGACCGGAGTGCAGCGTGACCTCCACGATCGACTCGCCACGCGACGGGGCTCCGAGAATGCGCGCCTTATCGGCCGCGATCGGCCCATCTTCAAGGTCGATGCCGGTGGTGAGCTTGCCGATCGTCTGAGCGCTCACCGCGCCATCCACCTTGGCGATGTAGGTCTTCATTACCCCGAAGGACGGATGCGCGAGCACGTGAGCGAGGTCACCGTCATTGGTGAGCAGCAACAGCCCAGACGTCTGCGCGTCGAGGCGACCCACGTTGAATAGTCGCTCGTCGAACTGCGAAGCGTAGCCGCTCAGGTCGGGACGACCTCGATCGTCGGCAAGCGAGCTGACGATACCCACGGGCTTATTGAGCATGACGTAGCGCTTGGTGAGGTCGGTCTGAATGGCGATCCCGTCGACCTCGATGCGGTCGGTCGGCAGCACGCGACGCCCCGGCTCGGTCACGAACTCGCCGTTCACGGTCACCCGGGCCGCTGCAATGAGATCTTCACAGACTCGACGACTGGCGACCCCCGATGCCGCCATAACCTTTTGCAGTCGTTCGCCCTCGGTGTTCTCGGGGCCAGAACCGGCGGTACCCCATGGTTCAACGGTGGTCATCGAAGCCCTCCGAGCCATCGGTCAGAAGCGGTGAGATGTGCGGCAGTTCGTCGATCGAGTTAATGCCGAGTTGGGTCATGAGCAGGTCAGTCGTTCCATAGTGGATCGCTCCCGTCTCGCTGTCAGTGAATGCTTCCGTGATGAGGCCGCGGCCGAGCAGAGTGCGCACGACCGAATCCACGTTCACAGCGCGAATCGACGCGATCGCTCCACGGCTGATCGGTTGCTTGTATGCAATCACCGCGAGTGTCTCGAGCGCGGCCTGCGAGAGTCGCGTCGGGTTCTGGGTGAGTACAAAATCGCGCACGTCATCGTCGAATTCCACGCGTACGTAGATGCGCCAGCCGCCGCCCACTTCGCGTAACTCGAAACCGCGCCGCACGCCCCTGCCGGCGCCATTTACCCCGCTGCCGTCTTCAGCCGTGCCATCGTAGTCGGCGACCAGTCGCTCGATGGACTGCCGAATTGCTGGCACCGGAACCCCGAGCGCGGTGGCGAGCGAGACCAGGCTCTGCGGCTCATCGGCGATCATGAAGATCGCCTCCAGACGCCGCTCGAGCACCCCGATCGTCTTCGCACCCCGTTCTGTCACCGTGTCGGTGTCGGCTGCGCGTGTTTCGGTTGCGCTAGTTTCCATAGTCGGCTCCCAAATTCGCGAGACTCTCATCAGTCCAGTGCTCTGCAGTCCACCGGATCGTGAGCTCACCGAGCGGTTCGAGTTGGTCGAACGAGATGCTCGCCCCTCGATAGAGCTCGAGCACGGCGAGGAAGCGCGCGATAATCACGCCCTTCTGGTCGGCACCGGCGATCAACTGGCGAAAGGTCATCGGTTCTCCGCGGCGAAGCAGCGCGACGACGTGCGCGGCCTGTTCCCGAATGCTGACGAGCGGCGCGTGCAGGTGATCGAGGCCGACCATGGCAATCTCTCGAGGCGCCATGGCAAGTGCTGCGAGCGCGGCGAAGTCTTCGGCGTCGAGCGTCCAGACAAGTTCGGGCGTCTGCTGACGGTACTTCTCCTCGAGTCGCACCGAGCGGAAATGTCGCGTCGACTCGGCGTCGAGCCCCGCCGAGAACCATTGCGCGGCTTCCTTGAACGCACGGTACTGCAGCAGGCGTGCGAAAAGCAGGTCGCGCGCCTCAAGAAGAGCGACATCTTCGGCATCCACAAGTTCGCCTTGGGGTAGAAGTCCGGCGACCTTGAGATCGAGCAGGGTGGCCGCAACCACCAGGAACTCGCTGGCCTGATCGAGTTCTTCCTCCGAGTCGAGACCACGAAGGTAGGAGATGAATTCGTCGGTGATTCTCGACAGGGATACCTCGGTGATATCCATCTCGTGCCTGGCGATGAGCGTGAGCAGCAAGTCGAACGGACCACTGAAATTGCTCAAGCTGACGGAAAACCCCGCAACTGCCGTCTCTGCGAGGTTCGCCGCGCCGCTAGGCGACTGCGCCACGGAAAATCAATTCTCGGGCCAACTGCCGATAGGCCTCGGCCGCCGAGTGCTCGGGAGCGAACGTCGTAATGGGTGCACCGGCAACGCTGGCGTCCGGAAATTTCACGGTACGCGTAATCACGGTCTCAAGCACACGATCACCGAAGGTCTCGACGACTCGTTCAAGCACTTCGCGGCTGTGCAGCGTGCGCGAGTCGTACATCGTCGCGAGGATGCCATCGAGTTCGATCGCGGGGTTCAACCGGTCGCGCACCTTATCGATCGTTTCGACCAACAGTGCGACGCCGCGCAACGCGAAGAATTCGCACTCGAGAGGGATGAGCACACCGTGCGCCGCCGTGAGGGCATTCACCGTGAGCAGCCCGAGTGACGGCTGGCAGTCAATCAGAATCACATCGTACTGATCGCTCACCTTGCGCAGTACGCGCGCCAAAATCGTCTCGCGAGCGACCTCATTGACGAGGTGCACCTCCGCCGCAGAGAGGTCGATATTTGCCGGAATTATGTCAAGATTCGGCACTGCCGTGTGAATAATCGCCTCATGTGGATTTTTCACCGTACCGAGCAGAAGATCGTAGATGGTCGGCACGTCGTGGGTCGGCACGCCGAGACCGGCCGAGAGCGCACCCTGCGGATCGAAATCCACGGCAAGCACCCGGCGGCCGGCTTCTGCCAGGGTCGCGCCGAGATTGATCGTGCTCGTCGTCTTACCGACGCCGCCCTTCTGGTTGCAGAGCGCAATCACCCGAGCGGGGCCGTGGCTTTTGAGCGGCGGTGGCGGCGGGAAAACCCGTTGCGGGCGGCCAGTGGGTCCCGGCGGATTCTCGAAGCCGGGAAGTACGGCCTCATCATCTCGCTGAGCTGTCATGCTGTGAGTTTACGCGGCGCACCCGCGTCACCTTTCAGCACACGCGCTCTCGCAACCGTCTCGCCTCGACCAAAGGTTGAAGGTTTAGCGTGCCCTCGGATGGGCGAGCGTGTACATATCTCGCAGGGTGTCGGCGGTGACGAGGGTGTAGATCTGAGTCGTCGCGACGGAGGAGTGACCGAGCAATTCTTGCACCACCCGAACATCCGCTCCCCCGGCGAGTAAGTGAGTCGCAAAGGAGTGGCGAAACGTGTGCGGCGAGATCTCAATTGCGAGGTGCGCCCGCGCAGCCGCCGCACGAATGATGAGCCACGCATTCTGACGTGAGACTCGCTGCCCGCGCACCCCGAGAAAGAGCGCGGGAGTTGCCGTGCCCTTCGTCGAAAATAGTGGTCGCGCGCGCACCAGGTACGCGTCGATTGCGGCTCGCGCATAGCTTCCGAGGGGCACAATGCGCTGCTTATTTCCCTTACCGAATAGCCGAATCTCGTCGCCCTCCACGATGTCATCGACGTTCAGCGCAACCGCCTCTGAGATGCGCGCACCCGTAGCGTAGAGCAGCTCGAGCAGCGCTTTATCGCGCAGCGCGGCAAGGTCGTCCCCGTCAGTGGCGGCCAGCACGGACGCCATCTGCTCAATCGAAATCGCTTTCGGCAAGCGCATGGCGAGTTTCGGCGGCTTGGTGTCGATGGCGGCATCCGTTTCGGTGAGCCCCTCATCGATCAAAAACCGGTGAAATCCTCGCACCGAAGACAGCATGCGCGCGACGGACGACGCGGTGAGTGCGCCATCCGGCCGCATCCGCAGGGCCTGCACGAACGCGGAGACGTCTGCCGGCGCGATGCGTTCGGGCGTCACGATCTGCTGGGCGTCGAGGAATGTCAGATACGCCGCAAGATCCCGGCGATACGCCGCAACGGTGTTGTCGGATAGCCCGCGCTCAATCGAGACGTGCCTCAGGTACTTATCGGCGGCGACAGCGAGCGGCGCAACAGCTGACGTCATCGGGACGACGGATGCCGGAGCCACGGTTCATCCGCCGGTGCGAGTGTCGCCCACCCTCGCGAGCGCGACGCCTGGGCCGCGAGAGCCGCGATCACGAGTATTGAGTTCTGCACATCGCGTGCCAGCACGGCGTCCACAATCTCGTCGAGGGTCGCCCAGCGTTTCTCGATGTCGGCTTCCTCCTCGGTGCGCACGAAAGGCACCGTTTCGGTGAGCCCACGAGCGAGGTAGATGCGAAGCTGCTCGTTGCTACCGCCCGGGCTGGTCGAAAAATCGGTGAGTACCGCCCACTCGGCTGCAGCCAGATCTGCCTCCTCGGCCAGTTCGCGCTGCGCCGCGAGTAGCGCGGACTCGGTCGGTTGATCGAGGAGGCCTGCCGGCAGTTCCCACTCACGAGCGCGGATCGGGTGACGGTATTGACGAATCAGCAACACATTGTCAGCTGCGTCCATAACCAGCACCGCGACAGCTCCGGTGTGCGCCACGAATTCACGGGTGATCTCACCGTCGCCGTGCACGAATGTCTCGCGGCGCACATCCCAGACGATGCCCCCAAATGCGATCTCGCTCGACAGAATCCGCGGCGATACCAGCTCGTCTGAGAGCGGCTGCGGCGGTACGTGGTCAGTCATCAGCTGGGACGGGTACCTCGAACAGCCGAGAGGCCTGCTGGCGCTCAAGTGCGGCAGCGATAAGCCCACGGAACAGCGGATGCGGGTGGTTCGGTCGCGAGCGCAGCTCCGGGTGTGCTTGCGTTCCGACGTAGAACGGATGCACGTCACGCGCGAGCTCGACGAACTCGACCAGGCTGTGGTCGGGAGACACTCCCGAGAACAGTAGGCCGGCATCCAGCAGTTGCTCACGATACGCGTTGTTCACCTCGTAGCGGTGACGATGTCTCTCGGCGATAGTCGGGGCGCCATACAGCTCTTCAACAATCGAGTCCGGCGCGAGGTTCGCCTCGTAAAGTCCCAAGCGCATCGTGCCGCCCATATCCCCCCCAGCGATGATCGCGACTTGCTCGGCCATCGTCGCGATGACCGGAAACGGGGTGTCTGGGTCGAACTCCGACGATGACGCTCCGCCGAGCCCGACCACGTTACGCGCATACTCGATGACCATGCACTGTAGGCCCAGGCATAGCCCGAGCACGGGGATCTTATTCTCGCGCGCGAACGTGAGCGCGCCGAGCTTGCCCTCGATGCCGCGAACGCCGAATCCACCAGGGATACACATGCCGTCGAGATCGGCGAGATACCGTGCCGCACCTTCCGGCGTCTCGCACTCATCTGAAGCCACCCAGCGAATCGAGACCTTTGTCGTGTGGGCGAAACCTCCGGCTTTCAACGCTTCGGTCACCGACAGGTACGCGTCAGGGAGGTCAATGTATTTGCCGACGAGCCCTATGGTCACCTCGAACTTCGGGTCGTGCACGGTCTCGAGAAGTTCGCGCCAGCCGTCCCAGTTAACCTCACCGGCCGTGAGGCCCAGTTGCTCGATGATGTACGAATCGAGGCCCTGTGAGTGCAGCATCGTCGGGATGTCATAGATCGACGGAACGTCTACCGCGTTAACGACGGCCGCCTCATCGACGTCACACATGAGGGCGATCTTGCGCTTATTGCTCTCGGAGACAGGACGATCGCTGCGAAGCACCAAAGCATCCGGCTGGATGCCGATCGATCGCAGTGCAGCGACCGAGTGCTGGGTGGGTTTGGTCTTCTGCTCACCGGAAGCGTTCATGAACGGCACGAGCGACACGTGCACAAAAAATACGTTCTTGCGACCAAGCTCGTGACGCACTTGGCGCGCTGACTCGATGAACGGCTGGCTTTCAATGTCGCCGACCGTACCGCCGATTTCGGTAATGATCACATCGGGGGCACGCTGCTCGTTAACCGGTGTCGCTTGCAAGCGCATCCGTCGCTTAATTTCGTCTGTGATGTGCGGGATGACCTGCACGGTGTCACCGAGGTACTCACCGCGGCGCTCTCGCGCGATCACCGTCGAGTAGATCTGACCGGTCGTGACGTTGGCTGCCTGGCTGAGGTTGATGTCGAGAAAACGTTCGTAGTGACCGATGTCGAGGTCGGTCTCGGCGCCATCGTCGGTCACGAAGACTTCACCGTGCTGGAACGGATTCATCGTGCCGGGGTCGACGTTGAGGTAGGGGTCGAGCTTCTGCATGACCACATGCAGACCTCGGGCAGTCAGAAGATTTCCGAGACTTGCGGCCGTAAGTCCCTTACCGAGACTAGAAACGACACCACCCGTAACGAAAATATGCTTGGTTATCGGCCGCTCTGATTTATCCACCACGGGGTTTCATCGTATCCCACTCGTACGATAACTCGCCCGGACTCGCGGTGCGCCAACAGCGAAAACTCCCACTGATCGGTACTCTCAGTGCATGAAGCTGCGCTTACTGGTTCTTGGCGGGTTCGTGGTCGTACTGCTGCTGGCCGGATGCGCCGGTGCCGCCGTCAGCATCGCGCGCGCAACCCACCCGGGAATGCCCGCGGGCTTTGACACCGCCACCAACCTCATGAACGGCAAGCCGGGCGCAATCTGGATCAGCAACGACCGCTCGGCTTTCGCGATTGTCACCTACGGCAGCTCAACCTGCACGCCGATTCCAACGACCATTTCGTCGCCAAACGCTCATGTCGTTGAGGTTACTTTTGTGAAGGCGCCGAGCGGCGCATGCAGTGCAGACCAAGCAGCGGTCACGCACGAGTTCGTCGTACCGAAGGGCGTGGATTCCGGCTCGCCGGTCACCCTGCACATTACCTACGACTTCGAGCAGAAGTACCAGTACACGCTGTCGCTCGGCTAGCTCTGCCGAGTGAGCGGGTCGTCTGAGCCTCGGCCCGTGCTCTCACGCGCCATCTCGATCAGTTCGCGCGCGTGAGCGAGTCCACTCTCGGAGTCTGGCAGTCCGCTGAGCAGTCGCGCCATCTCGGCCACCCGCTCGTCACCGTGCAACTGGTGCACGCTCGACGCGGTAACCGCACCATCACCATCTTTGAGTACCCGCAGATGATTGGTGGCGAATGCGGCCACTTGCGCGAGGTGGGTCACCACAATCACTTGCGCCGTGCGGCTGAGCAGTGCGAGTCGGCGACCAATTTCTATGGCTGATGCCCCGCCCACGCCGGCATCTACCTCATCGAAGATGAACGTCGGTACCGGGTCACTACCCGCAATGACTACCTCGATTGCCAACATGACGCGAGACAACTCGCCGCCGGACGCGCCCTTGCCGATCGGCCGCGGCTCGGCGCCAGCGTGTGGCTGCAACAGGATGGCGACCTGATCTTTGCCGGTGAGTGAGTAGTCGGAGCGGTCCTCGACGTCGACCGTGAGCTGCGCGTTCGGCATCGCGAGCGATCCCAACTCAGCGGTGACCCGTTCAGACAACCGGGCGGCGTGCGAACGCCGAACCGCGGATACTCTGCCGCCGAGATCGACGACGCTCGCCCGGTCTGCCTCCACCTCGCAACCGAGCGACTCGATGCGGTCTGTATCGTTGTCGAGTTCGAGCAGGCGGGTGCTGCCCGTGTCGAGGTAGTCGATCGCATCGTCAAGGGTCGGGCCATATTTGCGCACAAGGGCGCCCAGCTCAGCTCGACGTTGCTGCACCGCCTCAAGTTCTCGGCCACCGTCTGCATCCAAACCGCTGAGGTAGCTGGCTAGCTGGCCTGCCACTTCGCTCGCGAGTACGGAAACGTTCACGAGCGACTCGGTGATCGGAACCAGTGCCGGATCGTGGTCGGCGACACGTTCGACCAGCCGTCGAGCCGTCTCGAGCAAGCCGATGACATCCGCCGACTCGTCAGTCGCCTCCGCCGAGACCAGATCGTGGGCCTGCGCTGCTGCGAGCCGAAGATCTTCGCGGTTCGTGAGCCGATCGGAGCGCTCAGACAACTCGGCGTCCTCGCCGCGCTTCGGCGATGCCGACTCGATGTCGGCCATCGCGACACGCAACTCGGCCGCCTCGCGGGTGCGCCGATCACGCTCGGCAACAAGTACGTCCAGCTCGCCCTGGTTGCCTTGCCAGCGCCGGTAGACGTCTTGGTAGGTACCGAGCAGCGTGACGAGCTCCGGTCCGGCAAAGCGATCAAGCGCCTCGCGCTGAGCTGTGGCCGAGCGCAGACGCAGTTGGTCGGCCTGACCGTGCACGACCACCAGTTGAGCGCCGATTTCGTTGAGCACACCAATCGGAGCAGCGCGGCCGCCGACCACCGCACGGCTTCGGCCTTCCTGAGACACCGACCGGCCAAGAATGAGCTCAGAGCCGTCGAGGTCTCCCCCAGCGTCGCGTACTCGGGCCGCGACTGCGCCCTGCGGATCTACCTGCCAATGACCTTCGACCACGGTGTGCTGACTGCCCGAGCGGATGGCTGCCGAGTCTGCACGCTCCCCCAGTAGCAGCCCAAGCGCCGTCACCACCATCGTCTTGCCAGCGCCCGTCTCACCGGTGAGCGCGGTGAATCCCGGTCCGAGTGGCAGCCTCGCCTCGCCAATCACCCCGAGATCACGGATGAAGATCTCTTCGATCATGCGGGGTGGCTTTCGTCGTCGGCCGGGCCACGCCATCCGGAGACTGGAAGGTTGAATTTGCCCACCAATCGGTCGGTGAATGAGCCGTGCGAGAGGCGCGCGAGGCGCACCGGGACAGGTGACCGTCGCACGACAACGCGTGCACCGGTCGGGAGGTCGTGGGTACGGCGCCCATCGCACCAGAGCACACCGATGCCTTGCGTGCGGTGCAGAACCTCCACCGCAAGGGCGGAGTCAGGGCTGACCACGAGTGCCCGGCCGAAGAGTGCGTGCGGGCTCAGCGGAATCAGCAATAGCGCGTCGAGGCTGGGCCAGACCACGGGGCCGCCGGCCGAAAACGCGTAAGCGGTCGATCCCGTCGGCGTGGACATGACCACACCGTCGCACCCGAACGACGAGAGTGGCCGGCCATCAACCTCAATGACGACTTCGAGCATCCGCTCACGAGATGCTTTCTCGACGGTTGCTTCGTTGAGCGCCCAGGTTTCGTAAATAACTTCGGAGTCGACCTTGACCCGCACGGAGAGCGTCATGCGCTCTTCAACCAAGTAGTCGCGCGCGAGGGCCCGGGTCACCGTCTGAGCGAGATCTTCACGTTCGCTCTCGGCAAGAAAACCGACGTGGCCGAGGTTGACACCGAGCAGCGGTGCCAAGCAGCCGCGCACTAGTTCGGCGGCCCGAAGAATCGTTCCATCACCGCCGAGCACGATCACGAGTTCGAGATCCGCGATCTGCACGCCGGCACCGAGCACGGTGGTGGGGGCAAGGTCGGGTGCGAGCTGCAGAATGCGACGATGTTCTTCTTCGGGCACGACGGGAATGAGCCCGCCCGCAATAAGGCGTCGACAGACATCGAGCGCGGCGGCGATCGAGTCGGCCCTGCCGGTGTGTGCAACGACCAGAATGTGGCGGTCTGACGTCACGAATCGCACTCCTTCGCTGAATCGACAATCGGCATCAGGCCATGGCGTAGACCTGCTGTAACCATTCTGTCGGATTGCTGCCGACCGCCGTGCTCAACCAGGCGACATACTCCCGATTTCCCGAGTTTCCGGCGATCGGGGAGGGGATGACGCCAGCAGTCGGTAGGCCAAGATCCCACGCGGTCCACAGAACGTTTGTCACGGCATCCGTTCGAAGGCCCGCATCGCGCACAATGCCCTCACGGATACCCGTGCGACCGACCTCGAACTGCGGCTTGATGAGTACCACAAAGTCTGCGCGCGTTCCGATCGTCTCGACGAGGGCGGGCAGGATCATGCCGAGCGAAATGAACGAGATATCGGCAACCACGATGGTTGGCGACTGCGCGAGACCGGATGCTGCGGCGAGCGATACCGCGGTCATCGATCTGGCGTTGAACCCCTCGACCGTGACAACCCGCGGATCGCGCCTGATCGTGGGATCGAGCTGGTCATGCCCAACGTCTAGCGCAATGACCTGGAGTACACCGCGTTCGAGCAAAACCTGGGTGAACCCACCCGTCGACGCACCGACATCCAGCGCCAACCGGCCTTCTACCCGCAGGTCGAACGCATCGAGCGCTGCCACCAGCTTGTGTGCTGCGCGGCTTACATAGTGGTCGGTCGCAGCCACCTCGATCAGTTGGCTCTCCACAATCTGCATGGACGCCTTGACCACTGGCTTTCCGTCTACCGTGACCAGGCCCTCGGCGATGAGTCGAGCCGCGTGAGTTCTCGACCGCGCGAGGCCGCGCTGGGTGAGCGCACTGTCGAGGCGCTGTTCAGGCATCGGGCCGGACAGCGTCGCCACCTTCGAGTGTCGACTGCAATTCGTCATGAACGTGCAGATATGCGGCGGCCCTAGTGTCGAGCGGCTGGTCTTCGATCACCCGCAGTCGTGACACCAGAGCATCCGTCTCGCTCATCGAATCGTCATCGGCCATGATCACGAATATAGTTCGGTCGGCACGTCGAGACCGTAAATTGCAGCGCCCGAGTTCCAAATCGCCGCCGCACCGGCACGCAGCCGGTCGATCGCCAAACCGGGTTCTTCGATGGTGATCACCTGTTCAGCCCTGCGCACGACCGCAGTGCCTACTGTGGTGAGCGTGCCATCGGAGGTCTCGTGGGTCACCGTCTGCGGATACGGCTCGTGCAACCCGCGAAGGTCGTCGAGGATGAATGTCGGACGTTGGTCTGGCACCGCCGCGAGCACTTGCTTGGCTTGATCGATGCCCGTCAACACGAGGATCGACCGGATGCCCGCACGATTCGCGCCCAAAATATCGGTATCAAGACGATCGCCAATCATTAGTGCCGCCGTTGCCCCGAATCGCTGCATGGCTGTCTCGAAAATGGCCACCTCCGGTTTTCCTGCGACCACCGGCAGGCGACCAACCGCTGTGTGTACCGCCGAAACCAGCGTGCCGTTACCAGGCGCCGTGCCGCGTTCCTGCGGAATCGTCCAGTCTGTGTTGGTCGCGACCCACGGGATGCCATTTCCCGACGCGTCAAGCTTCAGGGCATACGAGGCCTCCGCGAGCTCAGTCCAGCCCACCTCGGGTGCAAACCCCTGAATAACGGCGGCCGGCGAGTCGAGCGCCGAACGTGTGACAGTAAACCCGGCTGCCTCAACAACCGTCGTGAGCCCGTCACCACCGACGACCAGAATCGTCGACCCAGCCGGCACTAACCTGGCGAGCACCGTGATCGCGGCTTGCGGCGACGTGACGATGTCTTCCGGGGATACTTGCTTGAGCCCCAGTCTCGTGAGGAGATCGGCCACTGCTGCATCCGTACGCGAGGCATTATTGGTGATGTACCCGACCCGCACACGAGCCGATGCGGTGTTTATGCTTTCGACGGCATAGGGGATAGCGCCGGCACCCGCGTAGACCACTCCGTCGAGATCTGCCAGCAGCAGATCAACTCCCTCGAGGGGAGTGCTAGTCGACATCGTCGCCGCCCCGCTGCTCTTCGATGATCTCGACAACATCGTCCTCGTCAGCGCTCTCGCCCCCGGCTAGAGCGTCGGTGGCGATTTCGGATCGCTCGTACCACTGTTCGGCCTCCGCGATGCGACCGAGTTCTTCGAGCACCGTTGCATACGCGTCGAACAGCGCGGGACTGTAGGAAAAAGCGGTAGCCGCGTCTAGCTGGGGAATCTCCAGCTCCGCCAGCGCGGCATCCAGCTGACCAAGGTCGAGGCGTGCGCCAGACATCGCGATAGCGAGCTCGACCTGCACGGGCACCGGCAATGACGCTCTAGGCACCGATCGGGCAAGCTCGAGCGCCTTCTCGGGGCGGCCTAACCCCCGCTCGCTGTCGACCATCATCGGTAGCTGATCGTCTCTACCGCTGATGCGCCGGTAGGTGCGCAGCTCGCGTAGCGCGAGCCCGAAATCACCGGTCGCGTAAGCGGTGATCGCGAGAGTCTCGCGAACCACGCCGATGCGGCCAGCACGTCGAGCCGCCGAAATGGCGTGCTCGTGGGCCAGAGCTGGATTTTCGTCAATGAGACGCGCGGCCATCACCAGGTGGCACGCAACCCCTTCGGCGTTCTCTTTACTCAGCGTCTTCAGTTCGTTGCGTGCAATACGGTCAAGGTCAGCAGGCTTGACGTCATCGGGGATCATTGGATCATCATGACGCGGGCGCACCGAGCGGATGCCGAACGGGTCGCGATCCTCAGGCAGCTCTCGTTCTCGAGCATCACGATCGCCGCGCGCGGGCGCACCGCCTTTGGTCCACAACCGCTCAACTGAGTCGCCAGCGCCACGCGAGGTTCCTGGTACCCGGTCGCCCCCACTGTGGGGCCGTTCCGGGCGGCCTACGGCTGAGCGCGCCACTCCCCCAGTCGACGGACGACCTGTGCGGTGACCGTCACGGCGCGGGCCATGGCCACGTTCCGGAGCGCCGGTAGTAGGTCGGCCAGCATCTGGGCGTCGCCCATTCGGCATCGCGGCTGGACGCCTGTCTGCGCCACGACTCGCGCCGTCAGGCTGCGAGTCGCCGCGCTTCCCTGCGTCGTGCGTTCCATAATCGGGCTGCCCACCATCGGACTGCCCGTCATCGGTCTGTGCGTCATCTGGGGTGTCGCTCATGTTCGCTCTTCTTCCTCGGATCTCCTGAGATCGACGGATAGTTAACGCAAAATGGCCACCCTTGACGGGTGACCATTTCACAAAGAAGTCCGGCGGTGTCCTACTCTCCCACAAGGTCACCCTTGCAGTACCATCGGCGCAGAGAGTCTTAGCTTCCGGGTTCGGAATGTGACCGGGCGTTTCCCTCTCGCTATGGCCGCCGAAACACTATTGATTTATCAATCAGTTCGCGGGCCAGTTCACACGAAGCCAAGTTATCCCAAGGATATCGAGTCTTCGCCCTAGCTGGGCGCAGTTCCCGACCGTAGATCAGGAACCACAAAGTGGACGCAAGCATACTCATCATCCCGTTTCCATGCTTTTTACGGCACGGTTACGAGGACAGAAGGTGTTATCAATTTATCGGCTTATTAGTACGGGTCAGCTTCACGAGTCTTTAGTCCTCGCTTCCACATCCCGCCTATCAACCCAGTAGTCTAGCTGGGAGCCTCTCGACCGAAGTCATGGAAATCTCATCTTGAAGCCGGCTTCCCGCTTAGATGCTTTCAGCGGTTATCCGTTCCGAACGTAGCTAATCAGCGGTGCTCCTGGCGGAACAACTGACACACCAGAGGTTCGTCCATCCCGGTCCTCTCGTACTAGGGATAGATCTTCTCAAATTTCCTGCGCGCGCAGAGGATAGGGACCGAACTGTCTCACGACGTTCTAAACCCAGCTCGCGTACCGCTTTAATG
>JANXVG010000090.1 GCA_025351795.1 Salinibacterium sp.
CCTCTGCCGCGAGGCGAGTGGCGATGGCTTTGCCAATACCGGATGCCGCTCCGGTCACGAGAGCGACGCGCCCGGCGAGGGGCTTCGGCTTCGGCATCCGGGTCAGCTTGGCTTCTTCAAGTGCCCAGTACTCGATGCGGAATTTTTCGGCGTCGGAGATGGGGGCGTAGGTGGAGATTGACTCAGCACCACGCATGACGTTGATCGCGTTGACATAAAATTGGCCAGCAACGCGCGCCGTCTGCTTGTTCGCGCCGTAGCTGAACATGCCGACGCCTGGGATGAGCACAATCGCGGGATCGGCGCCGCGCATCGCGGGGCTCTCAGCGGTCGCGTGCGTGATGTAGTACTTCGCGTAGTCCGTGCGGTACTCGGCGTGCAGTTCATCGAGCCTGGCGATGGATGCCGCGATGCTGGCGTTGGCCGGAAGGTCGAGAACGAGCGGCTTGACCTTCGTGCGCAAGAAGTGGTCGGGGCAGCTGGTGCCAAGCGCACCCAGTCGCACATGCTCGGTTGCGGCCAGGAAGTCGAGCACGACGTCCGAGTCGGTGAAGTGGCCGACCTGCGTCTTGTCGGTCGATGCGAGCCCGCGGATGTGCGGCGCGAGGGCCGCGGCCCGCGCGCGACGCTCCGTCGCGGGCAAGGGCGCGTAGCCCTTCTTTGGCCGACCGAACGGCGCCTTCCTGCCCTTGGCGGCGATGTAGGCTTCAGCTGTCTCGATGATCCAGAGACTGTTTTTCTCGGTTTCGTCGCTGGTCTCACCCCATGCGGTGATGCCGTGCCCGCCGAGAATGCAGCCGATCGCCTGTGGGTTCGCGGTTTTGATCGCAGCGATGTCGAGCCCGAGTTGAAAACCGGGCCGACGCCACGGTACCCAGACCACTCGGTCACCGAATGCCTTCCGGGTGAGCATCTCGCCGTCTTTAGACGTCGCGAATGCAATGCCGGAGTCGGGGTGTAGATGGTCAACATGCACGGCATCGACGAGGCCGTGCATCGCGGTGTCGATGGAGGGCGCAGCACCGCCCTTACCGTGCAGCGTGTAGTCGAACGCGGCGACCATTTCGTCTTCGCGTTCGAGCCCGGGGTAGACAGCCACGAGCGCGCGCAGCCTGTCCATGCGCAGCACGGCGAGGCCTGACTCGGTGAGGGTGCCGAGGTCTCCACCGGAGCCCTTGACCCACATCAGTTCGACGGGCTCGCCCGTCACCGGGTCGATCTCTGTGCCCTTCGCCGAGGTGTTGCCGCCCGCGTAGTTGGTGACCCTAGGGTCTGCGCCGAGTCGGTTGGAGCGTGCGATCAGTTTCGCCGGGGTCGAGAGAGGCACTATTAAGCTTCCTTGTCGGCCGGTGTGAAGCCGGCAGGGATTGAGCCCTTGGTGGGGTCACCGAGCTGTACGTTGTCGAGGAACCATACGTCGTACGGCCTGACCAAAAGGTCTGCATTCAGTTCATTAAGTCGGGCGAGCGGGGCGCCAGCTGCGTGCGCATCGAGATCCTTGCGAGTGGTCCAGCGCTCGATGATGATGACGATGTCGCCCTCCTGTTGGAGGTGAGCTGAGTACAACTCGCAACCGGGTTCCTGGTGCACGAGCGGCGCGACTTCCCGAAACGACTCGATGACCTGTTGGCCCTTACCCGGTTGGGGGGTGAGGAGCGCGACGACTACGAACGACATTAGACCTGCCTAAAGTCGATGCCGAGAAGGTTCGCGGCGGTCTTGTAGTCGGCGGCGCGGTGTCCGATGGACAGTGGCCAGTGGTGGCCGATACCCGTCGCGCTCCACTGGTCGACCCATTCACCAGGGTCACGGTCGAAGTCCACTCGCGAGGTCGTGTTGCCGATGGCCAGCAGCGGACCTGGCACCGCCATTCCCTCTGATGCCACAAAGGCCAGCGAGCCGTCGCGATCCTGTCCGAGGCCGAGCAGGGTCACCAGGCCGTGCTGCACGTCGAATTCGACGCTCACGCCGTAGCCGCGCTTGCCGTGGTAGATGCCGAGGCCGCGAAGCAGCGGGTTATCGGCACTGATCGCGAGGTGAGCGGGGCCGTCATGGCCCATCTCCACCACGTTGTCGAGGAAATTGAGCGCCTGAATTTCGCAGAACGATCCGCCTGCGCCCACCACCTGGGTTACAAGCTGAGCGACCGTGGCGCGCAACTCATACTCGCCCGTGGTGGGGATGCCGCGAGCCGTCAGCAGTGAAGCACCGAGAATCATGCCAGCGCCGAGACGCTCGTGCTGTTCGCCCTCGAGTCCGCGGTGGTAGTAGGCGAGGCTGTCGAGGTCGAAGTCCTCGACAAGCCGGTCGAGTCCGACAGAGACTTTCGCGCCCCAAGCAAAGTCATCGTCGACGACGGAGTCATCGATGGTGAAGATCTTGCTGGCGAGGGCGACGCGGTCGGCGGTCTCCTTCTCGGTGACCGTGTCAACACGCACGCGGAGGTCGTCGAACTCGAGCACCTCCACGTGCGAACCGAAGGTCGCCGGCAGCAGGGTGAGGTCGGTCGATACATCCAACATGCCGGGGTAGACGTGGCCCATGAGGCCGTGCCGCGCATGACGCAGTGCGGCGCGCACGTCGGCGGCGCGAATCCAGCGGCCGATGCGCTCCCATGCGGAGCCTTGCTCAAGGTAGCCGGACACCGAACGGAACTCGATACCCGCCCGCCGGAACACGTTGCCGATTTCGGGGATAGAGCACTGGCCGCAGTACGCGAGCCACTCACCGGTACCGAAGTTCGCGTGGTCCATCTTGATTGTGGGCTGCAGGTCGATCACGAGCACCGGCACGCCTGCGCGCTGCGCTATGGGCAGCACCATCGACGAGGTCAGGTAGGTCGTGATGAACATGACGATCAGATCGCAGTCAGCCTGCCGCAGCTTCTCGGCAGCGACAGCCGCCTCCTGCGCGTCGGAGACGAATCCGACGTCGGTGACCTCGCCATCCATCTTTTCGAAGCGTTCGACCACGTAACGGGTCGACTCCTTCAGCTGCGGCAGCAACTGGGGAAACTGCGGCCAGTAGGCGCCGAGGCCGCCGGCCACGAGGCCGATCCGTGTCCTGCGACGAGCTTTGGGCGGTAGCAGCGCAGCGATGTCCCTACTCACGCTCCCCATCCTGCCTGGGTACCGCCGACCCGGTCGACCTCGATTTTGGCCTGGTAACCGGATGCCGCGTACGCCACCATCGGGTCGCCAGCGAGCCCCCGCGACTCGCGCCACGCTGCAAGGTCTGCCCGCACGTCGGTGTAGAACGCATCCATCAGGATGCCGTTGGCACCCAGCACGTCGCCGGCACCCTGCGCTGTGGTCAGCGCGTCACCGTCGACGAGCAGCGCGCGCGCCGTCATTTCCTGCACGTTCAGCACTGAGCGGATCTGGCCGGGAATCTTGTCTTCGACGTTGTGGCACTGGTCGAGCATGAATGCCACGTCGCCATCGATGCCGTAGCCGCCGCCGCGCACGACCTCGAAGAGGATGCGGAACAGTTGGAACGGGTCTGCGGCACCGACGATGAGGTCATCGTCTGCGTAGAAGCGCGAGTTGAAGTCGAATGAGCCGAGCTTGCCGAGACGCAGCAACTGCATGACGATGAACTCGATGTTCGTGCCGGGTGCGTGGTGTCCCGTGTCGAGGCAGACCATCGCGCGGTCGCCGAGCGCGCTGACCTGGGCGTAGCTGGTTCCCCAATCGGGAACGTCGGTGTGGTAAAAAGCCGGCTCGAAGAACTTGTATTCCAGCACCAGGCGCTGGGTCTCACCGATGCGGGCGTAGATCTTCCCAAGGGAGTCGGCGAGCCGGTCCTGGCGGCCGCGGATGTCGGCTTGTCCCGGGTAGTTCGTTCCGTCCGCCAGCCAGATCTTCAGGTCGCGCGACCCGGTCTCGTTCATGATGTCGATGCACTCGAGGTGGTGGTCGATCGCCTTTCGGCGGATTGTCGGGTCGGTGTGGGTGAGGCTGCCGAACCTGTAGTCGTCATCCTGGAAGGTGTTGGAATTCACCGTGCCGAGCGTGAGCCCGTGATCCTGGGCGAACGCACCGAGGGCTGCGTAGTCGTCGACTTTGTCCCACGGGATGTGCAGGGCGACCGACGGGGAAAGCCCGGTGTATTTGTGCACCTGGGCGGCATCCGCGATCTTCTCCTGCGGGGTGCGCGGAGTGCCTGGGGTGCCGAAGACCTTGAAACGGGTGCCGGAGTTGCCGAAGGCCCAGGAGGGGAGTTCGATTGCCTGCTCGCCCAAGCGTGCGGCGATATCAGCAAATTCAGGCATGAAAGACCTCTCCTTCTTCGATCGACAGCTGTTCTAACGTGTGAAACGTAACAACATTGTTTTCACAATGCAACACGTGCAATTACTACAGCAATTCCACGAGGTCGCGGAAATCGTCGAGCCTCGAGTCGGACGGCGCCAGTTCGGTGACCAGCATCGTCACATTCGCCAGCGGCAGGCATGCTGCGGTGGATTGCTGGCGGAGTTTGGACGAGTCGACGCACAGCACGAGTTCCTTGGACATCCTGAAGAACGTGCGCTTCATCTCCGCTTCGCGCAGGGAGACTTCGGATGTTCCGTAGTCGGTGTCGACGGCGCTCGCGGACGCGAAGAACCTGGTGTACCGCAGGGATTCAGCGGCGTGCACCGCGATGGGGCCTACGAAGCTATCGGTGATCTCTTCGGTCTCGCCACCGATCAGGATGGCGTTCACCCCGTGGGCGGAGCGGATCGTGCCATAGGTCTGGTACGAGTTGGTGGCGACCGTCAGACCCGACCGCACGCCGAAACGCGCGGCGAGGGTGGCGATGGTTGTCGATGCGTCGAGCGCGATCGAACCGGCGCGCGGCACCAGGCTGAGCGCCTTCTCGGCGATTGTCTCCTTCGCCCGCAGTCGCACGGCCCGGCGATCGCTGAACGGGCGAGGACCGATGATCGAGACAGCCCCGCCGCGCACCCGGCGCAGAAGCCCCTCACCTTCGAGGGATTCCAGGTCGCGGCGGATTGTCATGGTGGAGACATCGAATTCGGTTGCAGCCGCAGTGAGCCCGATCACGTTGTCAGTAGCGAGAGTTGCCAGCAGGCGAGCTCGCCGTACTTCGGACTCTGCTGTGCTTGTTGTTGCCATTGGGTCCGATCGAGTGTGGTGTTTCGTGTGAGATTTTAACAAAATGTAACACTAAGTGGGGTCAAATGCCCGAATTGATCTGACTTCCACATGTCGCGATCCAAATTATTGACACATAATGCAGCGGATGCTAACGTCCTCAGATCACCGGTTCATTGAACCCATTCACAGGCAGCGCCGCCCGGATTTGTCGCGGTGCACCAGCAAAGGAGCACGGCCGATGTCTTCCGAGGCGTATTCCAATATCACTTCCGCAGCATCCGGCATCGACCGGGCGCTGGACGCCGGCGCCGGAATTGTCCGTTTCGCACCGGCCTGGGTGCCGCGCGCTTTCTGCACGCCCGGCCGTCGCATCCGCCTGCACCCCGACGACTACTTCCCCTTCGCCCAGACCCGCGGCGGAATCGACGAGCGCTGGCTTGCCTCCGCGGTGCGCGCCGACAATGGCCCGCTGACTGGTCCGCACGAGGGCCTCAGCCTGGTCGTCGATCCCGACGGCAAGTCCGTGCTCCCGTTCGACGACTTCGTGGCCCAGCATAAGGGCGCCCTCATCGGTGACCGGTTGTTCGACAAGCACGCCAAGTGGCCGATGTATTCGAAGTTCTTCGACAACCAGCAGGCGCTTCCCTTCCACGTGCATCACACCGATGAGAAGGCGGCGCTGGTCGACAAGCCCGGCAAGCCAGAGGCGTACTACTACTCGCCGCATATGAACAACCACCTCGGCGATCAGCCGATCTCGTTCTTCGGGTTCCAGCCGGATGTGACGAAAGAGCAGGTGCGCGAGCGACTCGCCCGATTCTCGCAGGGTGGCGACAACCGCATCACCGACCTCGCTCTCGGTTACCGCACGCAGCTCGGTACCGGCTGGGACATCCCGTCGGGCGTGCTGCACGCCCCGGCCAGCATCGCGACCTACGAGCCGCAGGCCGCGTGTGACGTCTTCTGCATGTGCGAGTCGTGGAGCAACAACCGTGAGGTGCCCGAGGAGCTGCTCTGGAAAGACGTCCCGGCTGACAAGCACGGCGACCTGGACTACATCATCAGCCTGCTTGAGTGGGAGCTGAACGTCGACCCGCACTTTGTCGCAAACCGTTTCATGGTGCCGTACTCCACCGAGCAGTCGAAGGCGGATGGCGAGACCGCATACGTCGACAAGTGGATAGTCTTCCGCTCCCCGCACTTCAGCGCCAAGGAACTCACCGTCAAGCCCGGCCAGACGGTCACCATCACCGACAGGGACGCCTACGGCACGATCGTCGTGCAGGGCCACGGGTCGATGGGAAACCACGAAATCGCCGCGGCCACCGTCATCCGCTTCGGCCAGCTCAGCCAGGACGAGTTCTTCGTCTCGGAATCGGCAGCTCGCGCGGGAGTGAAGATCGTCAACACGAGCCCCACCGACGACCTGGTGATCCTCAAGCACTTCGGACCGGGTAACGCGGAGCTCGGTCTCGTTGGCTGACATCCTTGGACTCCCGGTCGCCGATGCGCTGCAGCGCGTCGGCTCCCTCGACCAGATTGCGCGCGTCGACTCTTTCGTTGAGACCGAGGGTGTCGCGCGCGGTGCCCGCTTGTTGCGGGTAGTGAACGGCGGTGGCCTCGAGTTCGATGTACACCCCGATCGCGGCCTCGATATCGGCGCGGCGAGCTTCCAGGGGTTGTCGTTGGCATGGCTGAGCTCGACCGGCATCGCCGCCCCCGGCTTCTATGAACCGGAGGGTCGCGGCTGGCTCCGAACCTTCGGTGGCGGCCTGGTCACTACCTGTGGCCTCGATAACTTCGGCCCGCCCGCTGATGATGAAGTCGGCGTCGTCGGCATGCACGGACGCGTCGGTCACATCCCGGCCAGGGTCACGGCCGCCGAGGCAACGCCCGAGCGGATTTTGATCGCAGGCACCATCCGCCAGTCATCGGTGTTCGCCGAGAATCTGGTTATGCGTCGAGAAATCGGCAGCGAGGTTGGCTCCAGCACCCTCACGATCTCTGACACGGTGACCAACGAGGGTGCGAGTCCAAGCCCGCTCATGGTGCTGTACCACGTGAATCTCGGATGGCCGCTCCTCGACGACGGCACGACGCTCGAGATTCCCGCCACATCCGTCACCGCCCGCGATGCGGATGCCGAGGCCGGCTTTGGCAGCAAGCACGAGATCGGTGCGCCAGTCGCTGGATTCCGCGAGCAGGTGTACATCCACGAGGCCGCAGCAGAGCGCTACGCGCGGGTCACCAACCGTGCGCGTGGACTGGAGTTGACGCTGCGTTACTCCGAGACTCTGCCAGCACATTTCGAGTGGAAGATGACGGCGACCAAGCACTACGTGCTGGGTTTGGAGCCGGCGAACACGCCGGAAATCAACGGGCGCGCCGCGGCTCGCGCGAACGGCCGGCTTCCCCGGTTGGAGCCAAGCGAAAGCATCAGCTATCAGATCAGCGTCGAGGTGGGACGAATATGAGCCACTTGCTCGAACTGCACGACGTCACGAAGACCTTTGGGGCTGTCGCCGCCCTGGCCGGCGCCGAGATCGTTCTCGACTCCGGCACTATCCATGCGCTCGTCGGTGAAAACGGCGCAGGCAAATCAACGCTGGTCAAGATTATCGGCGGTCTGCACGGCCGCGACGGGGGTGATTTCCTGCTCGACGGCGAGAGCGTCGACTTCCGCTCGACAGCGGATGCCAAGCACCACGGAATTGCCGTCATCTACCAGGAGCCGACGCTGTTCCCAGACTTCACTGTCGCTGAGAACATCTTCGCGGGCCGCCAGCCCTACACGCGGTTCGGCACCATCGACCGCGCCGAGATGCGTCGCGCAACCCGCGAACTCACCGAGCGGCTGGGCATCGTGATCGATCCCGACCGGGATGCCCGCGGACTGTCGATCGCTGATCAGCAGGTGATCGAGATTGCGAAGGCCATTTCGCTCAACGCCAAGGTGCTCATCATGGACGAGCCGACGGCCGCGCTGAGCGGTGTCGAGGTCGAGCGGCTGATGGGCATTGCCCGCCAGTTGCGAGATGAGGGCAAGGGGATCATCTTCATCTCCCATCGTTTCGACGAGGTATTCGCCCTGTGCAGCACCATCACCGTCATGCGAGATGGCCAACACATCGCCACGAGTTTGATCGCCGACGTGACTGTCGACGTTATCATCCGCCAGATGGTCGGCCGGAGCGTCGAGAACCTGTTCCCGAAAGAAGAGGTCGCGATCGGCGACGTCGTCCTCGATGTCGAGCACCTGACCCGCGCTGGCGTGTTCGAGGATGTGTCGTTCCAGGTGCGCGCCGGTGAGATCGTCTGTCTCGCCGGACTCGTCGGAGCCGGGCGTAGTGAGATTGCTCGCGCTGTGTTCGGTGTCGACAGCTACGAATCCGGCGCTGTCACTCTCGGCGGGGTAGCGGTTCCCCGTCATCGCCCGTCGGCCGCCATGGCGCTCGGTATGGGCTTCGTGCCCGAGGATCGCCGTAAGCAGGGCCTGGCAATGACGGCCGGTGTGCAGTCGAATATCACGCTGGCCATCCGCAATCAGGTCGCCAAGTACGGCTTCCTCACCTCGAAACTCGAGCAGGGCCCGGCGGAGCACTGGGCTCGGCGACTGCAGGTGAAGACGCGAGCCCTCGACACCCACGCCGGGATGCTCTCCGGGGGCAACCAGCAAAAGGTTGTCCTGGCGAAGTGGCTGGCCACCAACCCAAAGCTGTTGATTATCGATGAACCCACCCGGGGGATCGACGTCGGTACCAAGTCCGAGGTCCATCGGCTCATTTCGGAGCTCGCCGGAACTGGCGTCGCCGTGCTGATGATCTCGTCCGAGCTGCCCGAAGTTCTCGGGATGGCCGACCGCGTGCTCATCGTGCGCGAGGGGCGCCTCACCGCGAACATCTCCCGCGCAGACGCGACAGCGGAGCGGGTCATGTACGCCGCTACCCATGCAGCAGGAGAGGAGGTGGCCAAGTGACAATTCGACAGGCCACAGATGCTGCTGTCGCAGCGCCCACCGTGAGCGGGCGCAAGCGTTCGGTCTGGGAGTGGATCTTCCAGGCCCGCGAGTTGAGCCTCATCGTCGTGATCGTTGCGCTCATCGTCGTGACGACAGTGACCCAACCGCAGTACCTGTTTAGCGATGGCGGGGTGCGCGACCTCTTGCGTACGCCAGCGCTCTACATTGCGCTGGCGGTGGGTGAGGCGATAGTCATCATCTCCCGCAACATCGACCTGTCGGTGGGAAGCGTGCTCGGCCTCACCGCGTACTTCTGCGGAAACATGTTTCATACGATGCCGGCTGTTCCGATCCCCGTCGTGGTGCTGCTCAGCCTCATCTTCGGCGCCATTCTGGGTTCGGTCAACGGGCTGCTCGTCGCATTCCTGCGGGTTCCGGCGCTCGTCATCACTCTCGGCACGCTGTACTCCTATCGCGGGATCTCCGTGCTGTGGATCGGAGGAAACTTCATCCGTCCGGATTGGGTGCCGAAGGAGTTCAAGGAGTTCTCGCTGACGACGTTCCTCGGCGTTCCCAAACTGCTGATCGTCGCGCTCATTGTCGTGCTGATTGCCGCGTGGTTCATGAGCAGCCGCCGCACCGGCCGCGACCTGTACGCGATCGGGTCCAACCCGGAAGCTGCTGTGCTCTACGGGATGCGCACGAAGTGGCTGGCTCTGATCCCCTTCGTGATCTCGGGAACCCTCGCCGGCCTGGCGGGAGTTATCTACGTGTCGATCTACGCGACGGGTGACTCGAAGGTGGGAACCGGTTTCGAACTCCAGGCCATCGCCGCCGCCGTAGTCGGCGGTGTGGCCGTCATCGGTGGCTCCGGCCGCATCGGGGGAGTGGCGCTCGGCGCGTTCTTCCTAGCAACCCTCACCACGGCCCTTCCTGTGCTGAGCATCCCCAGCCTCTGGCAGCAGGCCGTCGTTGGCGTTCTTATCGTGGGTGCGATCACGCTCGACCGGGTGTTCTTCCTCATTCGGCAGCGACGGGCGAGAAAGGAATTGAGCGCATGAGCGTCGAACTGACCTACCTTCGCCACGATCGACCAGTCTGGCGCCGGCTGCTGCTGCGGCCAGAAGCCGTGCTGTTTCTTGCGACGGTCTTCATCATCGTGGCATCGATCATTGCGGTGCCGCACTATCTGATGCCGAACCCGAACTACACCTTCTCCACGCTGCTGCTGAAGGTCGCGCTCGAGATGCCCAGCACGGAACCGATCGACACGTCGATATCGCCAGTGATGATGATCAGCGTGAGCGGCAGCAGCAATATGAGGATCGGCGCGGCATTCAGCAGCAGCGTGGAGAAGGTGTAGTTCGGGTTTGGCATCAGATAGTGCGGCACCGCAATGATCGAGGCCACAATGATGACGACCGTCGCAAGAAGCAGCACGGCTTCTGGCCGTAGCAGCAGCCGGCGCCAGACGGGTCGATCGTGGCGAAGGTAGGTCAATTCGACGCTCATGCGCTCAATTCCTTTCTCGCCTGTCGCTGCCGGATGAGGAAGAACACCCGGTCGAGCGTGATCGCACCCACGATAAGAACGCCAACGACGGCCTGCTGCCAGAGGCTGGGGATGCTCAGCACGGGCAGGGCCGTGGTGAGGGTTGCCAGGAAGAACGCGCCGAGTGCCACGCCCCAGATGCGGCCGGAGCCACCAACCACGGCAACACCACCGACCACGGCGGCAGCGATGGCCTGGAGTTCGAAACCGGTTCCGACCTTCGAGTCACCCGTCGCGTAGATCGACACGTAGAT
>JANXVG010000032.1 GCA_025351795.1 Salinibacterium sp.
GACTTCAGTATCACCATCACACCAGCGTCGATCGCGGCGGCCCTCCCTGAGGAGAACTAACAATGAATACAATGCTGAAGTCGCTGAGTTCGAAAAGCTTGAGCGCTTTGCCGTCTTCGGACAGCGCGAGATGTCCGTGAACGAAACCGGCTTCTTGAAGCTTGGTGAGGTGCATATAGAGCAGGGCGCGAGACATTCCCACGCGGCGAGCCAGTTCACTCACATGCGTTTGACCGGTCATCAACTCTGCGATGATTCGCATACGTTGCGGGCTGGCGATGGCGGCCAGGCATTGACTCAGCACGACCATTCATCACCTCCACCTGTCATAGAAACCCTACACGTGCAGCATCTGTGAGGTCAATACCGAATACCGATGGCCGCTTGACGAAACTGCTGAGCGGATGCCTGTAAGCCGGACGGTGAACGGGACGGCTCATGGGCCAGTCCAGCTCTGCACCAAGCGCTCCCGCGCCGTGTCATTTAGGAACCCTCAGCGGGCCGTCGTCGTCAGGGGGGCGTTGCGGTCGTGCTTGTGATCAAGCACGAAGCGCCTTACAGGCAGGACGGGCGTGGATTCTCGTCGAGCAAGGCATGGCGGGTCGGATCTGGCGCGGGTAGGGTGCAGCCATGACCCGTTACGTTGTTGACGCGCCCACCCTCCTTCACATCGTCGCCGACGGCATCGTTCCCGGCCCGCAACGTCAGCTCGTCGCTCCGAACCTCATCCGCTCGCAGGCCCTTTCCTTACTATTTGAGGCAGTAAGCACTGGTTACCTCACCGAGGAGCTGGCGCTTCAGTATCACCAGCGCCTCACCGAACTGAAGATGCGGCTGCTCGGTGATCGTGTGTCACGCCGTAGGGCCTGGAGGATCGCGCGCGCGCATGGTTGGGAGACAACGTACGATGCGGAATATCTGGCCGTCACCCAACTTCAAGCCGACGCCCTGATCACGATCGACTCCGCATTGGCCATGAAGGCCAAAGACGTCGTGCCGCTCGCTAACCTCGACGCACTCACCGCAATCTGACCTACATGAGCGTCCTCAAGCGGGACGGAATTGGAGCTAGTCCGAGAGCTGGCCGACGTCACCGGCCTCGTGTCACTTGGGAACCCATACGGGGTTATCGACCGTGGCATCTAGGGCACGATTGACGAGTTCTGCGCCGCGAGTTTTTACGAGTCGACCTCAGTGAGGAGAAGGCGTTGCTCTTGCTGGGTGAGGCCGGATCGGCGTTTCCGGTCGAGCCCACAGGCCCGTTCGTCCGCCAGGACGTCCTCAAGCGTGACATGCAGGGTTCGCTCGGTTCCGCCCGCTGCGACAAAGCGGCTGCGGCTGCGCCGGGCGAAGGCGGAGTCGCTTCGGGGAAGCCAGAGAGGGAGAGACCGGGGACCGGCCCAGTAATTGACGCCGTGCGCGGTTGGCCAGTCGTCCTCGGCCGAGACGAGTTCGCCCGTATGGCCTGCAACCCGGGCGGCGGCCAGCAGAACCGTGGAGAGTTCACGCTCGCTCCCGACGGTGTTGTAGATTCCGGTCAGGCCGCGCTGTCCCGCACTGATCAGCCATCCGGCAAGGTCCCGAACGTCGATGAACTGCACGTACCGATTCTCGGCATTCGGCACGAGAACGGGTTCCTTGGGAGCCGCGGCGAGCCTGGATACCCAATAGCTGAACCGATCGCTCCTGTCACCTGGCCCCGCGATCAGGCCTGGTCTCGCAATAAGAAGTCGATCACCCATCGCCTCCGCCGTGGCGCGTTCGGCTGCGACTTTCGCGTGCGCGTAGTCGTCGAGGTTGGAGGGCTCTACGAGGATGGTGTCCTCGTCGGCTCCCGGTTCAGAGTTGCTTGCGTATACGGAGACGGAGGAGACCAGGGTCCAGTGCGCCGTGTTGACAGCCAAAGCCTCAAGTGCTCCGGCGACGAGGTTCGCGTCATAGCTGAGCTCGATGATGTCGTCCCAGGATTCTCCAGCGACGAGGTCGTATGCCCCGGGTGATCGCCGGTCAGAGCGGACGAATCTCACGCCGGGTGGGACTACTCCAGATTCACCCCGAGCAAGGCACGTCACGTCCTGGCCGTGAACCGCCAACTGCTCGGCTATTTCTCGACCAAGCCAGCCGGTTCCTCCGAGAATGAGTGTGCGCGTCATAGCGCCAGTCAATAGCACCACCGAGATGAATCGATGCCGGGTTCGCTCCGAGCGCAGGAACTATTGACGATGATTGTCGCAGAGGTGGCAATCATGCTGCCATCCCGCGGTTGTCCGCAAGGGGATCGTCTATCGAGATGGCGGAAGCGAGTGTGTCATGACCACGTTGTGTTACCCATTAGCGCCACGGTCTGCGTGGCCCACGTTCGCGGGGTAGAACAACCAGGGTGGTAGTCACCATACTGAGGTCCATCAGCTTCCAAATGAACCGGGGATCTTCATGAAAAAGGTTGTCGCATTTCTTGCGGCGATAATTACCGCTGTTGCATTGTTCGGCCCAGTCACAGCGGGTCAAGCGTCGTCAATATATGACGCGGCGACCGTTTCCAGTTTGCGCAATATGGTCGACGCGATGACTTATTACAGCTATTTCGGATCCACTGGCTCCTACGAAGGCGTGACTGCCGCTCAACTCCAGGCGCAGGGCTGGTCACCCGCCGCGAATGTGGAGTACAAGGTTTGGATTGAAGGCACCGGTCAGGACTATCGAGCAGTTGCACAAGATGTTCGTAACGGGTCTCAAGTGTCGTTCACCACGGCGGGTAGTTTCAACGGTCGATCGGCGGGGTCTGTGGGCGTGTCCTCTCCCCAACCTTCTCTCGTTCCTACGGTTGCGACCTTTACGGTCAGCGACCTCAACTCGAGTCTGGACAGCGACGCGCTAAGTGCGCTACTCGCGGCAGGTGGGGTGGCTCTATCGGATATCTGCGCAGCGACGCTATTCGTTCCTGGAACTCATCAAGCAGGTTCCAGCGTTTCTGATCAAAGCCTGGCGTGTGAATCTGCTGCCAGCGCTGCCGGCGCAACGACTTCCTCA
>JANXVG010000068.1 GCA_025351795.1 Salinibacterium sp.
TCGCGACACCGGCGGACCCATCACCGTGCCGGTCGGCGACGCCACCAAGGGCAAGGTCTTCAACGTGATCGGCGAGGTGCTCAACGGAGCGCCCGGCGAGAAGTTCGAGTTCACCGAGCGTTGGCCGATCCACCGCAAGCCACCGGCATTCGACCAACTCGAGTCGAAGACAGAACTCTTCGAGACGGGCATCAAGGTCATTGATCTTCTCACGCCATACGTGCAGGGTGGAAAGATCGGGCTGTTCGGTGGCGCTGGCGTCGGAAAGACCGTGCTCATCCAGGAGATGATCCAGCGAGTTGCGCAGAACCACGGTGGCGTTTCGGTGTTCGCCGGTGTGGGCGAGCGCACGCGTGAAGGTAACGACCTCATCGCCGAGATGGAGGAGGCGGGGGTTTTCGACAAGACCGCCCTAGTCTTCGGCCAGATGGACGAACCGCCGGGAACTCGACTGCGCGTCGCCCTCTCAGCGCTCACGATGGCGGAGTACTTTCGTGACGTGCAGAAGCAGGATGTGCTGCTCTTCATCGATAACATCTTCCGCTTCACGCAGGCCGGCTCTGAGGTCTCAACGCTGCTCGGTCGGATGCCGAGCGCGGTCGGCTACCAGCCGACGCTCGCGGATGAGATGGGTGTTCTCCAGGAGCGCATCACGTCAACGCGTGGACACTCCATCACCTCCCTGCAGGCGATCTACGTGCCTGCTGATGACTACACCGACCCGGCTCCTGCCACCACGTTCGCGCACCTCGACGCCACGACCGAACTCAGCCGTGAGATCGCGTCGCGCGGCCTGTACCCGGCCGTCGACCCGTTGACCTCGACCAGCCGCATTCTCGACCCGCGTTATCTGGGTCAAGACCATTACCGCGTTGCCACGAACGTGAAGGCGATCCTGCAGAAGAACAAGGAGCTTCAGGAGATCATCGCGATCCTCGGCGTCGACGAGCTGTCTGAAGAAGACAAGATCACCGTATCGCGAGCGCGTCGCATCCAGCAGTTCCTCTCGCAGAACACCTACATGGCCAAGAAGTTCACCGGCGTTGAGGGCTCTACGGTTCCGCTCAAGGACACGATCGAGTCATTTGATGCGATTGTGAAGGGCGAGTTCGACAACGTCGCCGAGCAGGCGTTCTTTAACGTCGGCTCGATCAGTGATGTCGAAGAAGCATGGGCCCGTATCCAGAAGGAGAACGGCTAACCATGGCCGAGCTTCGAGTAAGTGTCGTGGCGGCCGATCACGAGGTGTGGTCGGGTAAGGCGACCCAACTCATCGCGCGCACCACCGAAGGTGAGATCGGCATTTTGCCTGGCCATGAGCCGATACTGGCGATACTGGCCGCTGGCGAAGTGCGTGTGACCACAATCGATGGGGCGGTGATCACGGCTCAGGCTGATGATGGGTTCCTGTCAGTCGAGCACGATACCGTGACTGTGGTGGCTCGCACCGCCGAGCTGATCACTCACCCCTGATTCGCCGCACGACTACCACGAGGAGCAGACCATGCTGATCGCGATGGCCGGTCTCCCCGGCACGGGAAAGTCGACGATCGGGCAGGTCGTCGCGTCGAGGCTCGGAATGCCTGTGGTGTCTGTCGACCCGATCGAGACTGCTATCCTCCAAGCGGGCATCGACTCCAACCAACCAACTGGGCTTGCGGCGTACTTGGTCGCTGAGACTCTCGTCGAGCGCGTGCTCAAGGCAGGCTCGGGGGCAATGGTCGATGCCGTGAACGCCGCGTCGCCAGCGCGCGAGCAATGGGTGAATCTCGCCACCAAGCTGTCAGAGCCGATCACGTTCATCGAGGTTGTCTGCTCCGACCCAGAGTTGCATCGTTCGAGAATCGACAGCTGGCAAAAGAGCATGCCGCACCACCAATTATCGTGGAACGCAGTCGAGCAGAGTTTTGATGACTATGCAGAGTGGGCTGGCCTGAGTGGCATGGTGGCACGAATAACGCTCGACTCGGTCGAGCCGCTTGGCGCGAACGTTGAACGAGCGATCGCGTTCTTGAGCGCGTGAGCCGCGCGCGCCGGTGTTGATGCTTCTGCCGCCCTCCGAGACCAAACGAGACGGAGGTGACGAGCGATCGCATCTCGATTTGGCGACGCTCAGCTTTACTGAGCTCACGCCATTGCGCACGACGGCGCTCGCCGCGCTTCGAGCGCTGAGCCGTAACCGGCAGGCCGCGGCCCGAGCCTTGAAGCTCGGTTCAACTCAACAGTTTGAGATCGACCGCAACCGCGCGATCACGATATCAGCGGTCATGCCTGCGCTCGAACGGTACACGGGGGTGTTGTATGAAGCGCTCGACGGTGCAACTCTCACGGCGGATGCCATCGAGTTCGCGCGTGGGCGGGTCGCCATCCACTCTGCACTGTTCGGGCTCGTCGCAGCGCACGATCTGATCCCTGCCTACCGCCTCTCGCACGACTCGCGGCTACCGCACCTGCGACTGGGTGAATTGTGGCGTGCATCGATTGCGGCGGTCCTTGAAGCCCAGCATGGCTTTATTCTCGACCTGCGATCCGAGTCGTACGTTAATCTCGGGCCGATCCCGGAGCGGGGCGTGTTCGTGCGCGTGGTAACCGAGGGAGCGGCCGGTTCGGTGCGCGCGCTTAATCACTTCAACAAGAAGGGCAAGGGCGAGTTCGTTCGCGCCGTTCTCGAATCGGGCGTGGATCATGACTCTGCTGAATCGTTCGTTGACTGGGCACGTGGGTCGGAAATCCGCCTCGAGTTCACCGCGCCGGGCGAACTGTTGCTCTACGTCTGACGACGATCGAGCCAATGAGCTGCAACATGCGGAGAGGTAGCACGGTGACTCGCATGCAGCATTTTCGGTGGCAAGAACAAGGTGTACCGACCTGAGCTCGTCACGGTAGCTGGATACCCGCCCCAACCGCTTACGGTGCGCGCCAGCAGCCGTGCGCGTGGTCGTCGACCATTCCGCCGGACTGCATGAGGGCGTACATCGTGGTGGGGCCTACGAACCGGAAACCCAGTTTTTTCAGCGCTACGCTCATGGCCGTTGATTCAGCGGTGACGGCGGGGATGTGACCCGCCCTCGAGAGCGCTCTGCCGCGCGCGGTGGGCGCGAAGCTCCACAGGAGCTCATCGAGTGCTCCCGGTGCGTCTCGCGTGAGGTCGGCGGCGATCGCGGCGTTTGAGATTGTCGCTTCGATCTTCGCGCGGTTGCGAATGATCCCGGTGTCGTGCATGAGGGTGTCGGCTTCGTCCGGCGTCATGGTAGCAACTCGGGCAATATCGAAACCATGAAAGACTTCACGGAAGTGCGGACGCCGACGCAGGATCGTGATCCACGACAACCCGGCTTGGAATCCTTCGAGACTCATCTTCTCGAACAACGGTTGGTCGCCGTGAAGCGCACGACCCCATTCCTCATCGTGGTAACGCAGGTATTCTGCATCGGTGCCAACCCAGCGGCATCGGGCGCGCGCGTCGTCACCCACGATCGTGTCGGTAATCACGCTCGGTGATCGATTCCCTCGTGATCAAGCAGCCACACCTTGGTCGGGATTCCGTTGCCGCCGCTGTACCCCGTGATCGTGCTGTTCGCTGCAAGCACACGATGACAGGGAACAATGATCGGCACGGGATTGGCCCCGACCGCCCCGCCGACCGCGCGCCCGGCGGTAGGTCGCCCAGTGGCCTGGCCGAGTGCGCCGTAGGAGGTTACCTCGCCAAACTCGAGAGCCATGAGACCGGCCCACACGGCGTTCTGGAACTCGGTTCCGGCGAGGGCCACCGGAAGGTCGAACGACCTTCGGGTGCCAGCAAAGTATTCATGCAGCTGCGTCGCGGCTCTATCGAGCACAGGCGCCGAGTGCTCATCGAGTTTCTTCCAAGGGAGGCTGCCGGCTCTTGCGATCGCGAGGGATGTGACGCACGTTCCGTCGCTCCCGATCGCGATGCGCCCAATCGGGCTGTCAATGCAACGGAGATAGTCGGGGGGAGTGGGTAAACCGGTGCGCATTCCTCGACTGTAGCCGCGGCATCCCGCACGCCTCTAGCGCTTTTCGGACATGGAGAGGAACGGCAGCCCGATCCGTGGGGTGGAGGATAGGAGCATGGCGGACATCGAGTACAACCCCCTCGGTCGATCGGGGCTAATGGTCTCGACGGTGGGCTTAGGCGGCAACAACTTTGGGCGACCTGACACGGCTACCGAGACGCAGGAGGGCACGAACGCCGTGATTGATACCGCCATCGAACTCGGGGTGACTCTCATCGACACGGCAGACATCTATGGTCGTACTCCTGGGCTGAGCGAAACGCTGATCGGCAACGCGCTCGTCGGCCGGCGCGACCAGGTCGTGCTTGCGTCGAAGTTCGGGCACCCCGGCGTCGAGATGGGAATCCCGTCGTGGGGCGCGAAGGGGTCGCGGCGCTACATCCGCCGGGCGATCGATGAATCACTGCGCCGGCTGAAGACCGACCACATCGACCTGTATCAGTTGCACGTCGGAGACCCGATCACTCCGATCGCCGAGACGATCGATGCCCTCGATGATCTCGTCACCGACGGAAAAATTCTCTACTTTGGGCACTCCAATCTCGCCGGATGGCAGATTGCCGAGGCCGACCTCGTCGCCGAGCGGGAGGGTAAGCGGCATTTCATCTCCGCTCAAAACGAGTTCAACCTCCTCATGCGTAGTGCAGAAACCGAGGTGCTTCCTGCGGTTAACGCGTTCGGCCTCGGGTTCCTCCCGTTCTTTCCGCTCTACAACGGACTGTTCAGTGGCAAGTTCTCGCGATCAGGGGGCCCGGCGGATTCCCGCATCATGCGCCAGCGCCCCCACCTTCTCGAGGGCGCGCCGTGGGATCGCATCGAGCAGTTCGAGCGGTGGGCTGCCGCGCATGGAGTAACCATTCTTGAGGCGACGTTCGGGTGGCTCCTGGCCCAGCCCGGGCTCTCGAGCGTGATCGCCGGCGCAACGCGACCCGCACAGCTCGAACAGAATGCCGCGGCATCTGTGAAGTGGACCCCGAGTCGCGATGAGATTGCAGAAATTTCCGATATCTTCGTCGTCGAATGATCGTGTGCAGCTGACGTTCAAGAGGTCGTAGCAACACCAGCTTGTGACACCGAGATGAGTTGATCCTAAGCTTGTTCGCAGGCTGATCTGGGTGAGGGCCACGACGTGTAGGGCATAGTTCAGTTGCCGGTCCCCGCCCGGGAGAGGCGATGCCGGATCACGTCGCCCGATGATGCTTCCCGGGGCGAGACGCCGGTATACGCGGCGACCCTCGACAGCTGACCCGGCGATCTGCTAAGCGGATCTGCCCGAAGTCGAGAGGCAAGTAGGGTCTCCCGCAAGGTATCGGCGTGTTCATGACCCTGCACACGGATAGAGTGCGAACCGATTCGTCGACTCGCCAGTTGGACGAAGCAGCTGACCGGCGCATCGTCTATGGGACGCCGGCCGTGCGCTGTGATCACGTGACCGCTATCCGCGCTGTCGTCCTCAGCCAGCCTGAGGTCGCGATTTCCGTGCTTCACATCAACGGACTGCCCTTCATCAACGGCGGTCAGAGCGTGGAGTGCACGTCACAAATTGTGGGCTGGATCTCGCTGGTCGTGATCATCGCGTCGACGGCACTCGCGTCGATTGCCGACCCCATCAGATCCGGATGGATGTTCGGCGCCAATGACCGTGGGCAGTTCTCCCCACGAACGTGCACGCGAACTAAGTCGAACATTGCTACGTTATGACGAAGCGTGTGTGCTTCAGCAAACTCCGAAATTACGCGCAGCCACACTCACGAGGGGGTCTAATGGGAGCGAGCCGCGAATACACGTGGAACCTCCCGCACGCGCGAGTGACTTTTAATGTTAGCGCTGCAAGCGACAAGGGACTTGTGCGTCGGGTCAATGAAGACAGTTTTGTGGATGTGCCGCCTTTGTTTCTTGTCGCAGACGGAATGGGCGGGCACGCGTTCGGCGATCGGGCGAGCCAGGAGACGGCCAGAGTGCTGAGTTCGCTGCTGCCCTCCCATGAGCCCGCCACTGCGACCGCGATCCTCGCGGCCGTGGCCGCGGCGAACTTAGCTGTACAAGCGATCTCTGCGGATGACTTTGCCGGGACAACCCTCGCCGGAGTCGCACTTGTGCAGACGGATTCAACGCAGGCCTGTCACTGGATGGCTTTCAACATCGGCGACTCGCGCGTCTACAGTTGGGATGGCAGGGTGCTACGGCAGGTGAGTGTCGATCATTCTGCAGTTCAGGAACTGGTCGATAGTGGGGCGATAACGGCCGCTGAGGCGGCAGTGCATCCGGACCGAAATATCATCACGCGTGCGATTGGAATCGATGGGGAACTCGAACCGGATGTGTGGCTACTCCCTGCCGGCGGCACCCAAAGTTTCGTAATTTGTTCGGACGGGCTCACTAAGGAGCTTGATGACCGCGCAATTGAGGTCGTACTCGCTACGACTGCTTTGGACGCATCCCCGGCAGACCGCCTCGTTGCTGCCGCGCTCGCATCAGGGGGCGCAGACAACGTCACGGTCGTCGTTGTCGAATCAACGTTGTCGATTTTGTCTGCCGGTGAGGCATCGTCGGCCAACAAGCTTCCCACCCACCTCGAAGAAACCCTGCCCCGACCATAGGAGTTACCCTGTCTGAGATCCGTTACGCACCCGCGGCCGACGGGTGGTTGGTGCTGTCCCACGGCAGAACGATGCTCGCGATTGATCTGCCCGGCGAGTCGGACCGTATCGGCCCGCTGTGGGAGCTCGTGCGCTCGGAGGCGCTCTCGAGCGCAATCCTCGACGAGGTCGTGCGCGCGGGCTTGGCTTCAGCGCCTCATTTCGTTCTGGTTAGCAGCTCCAGTGAGACAATTACGACGGTTCTTGTACGTGGCAGTGTGGTTATTCGAATCGCTGGACAAGCCGGGGATCGTGAGATTAGCGGTGCGGGCGTATCAAGTTGGGTCGAGCAGGTTGTTGATGCGAGCAGCGGATATGAATTCCAGATTGGCTCGAGGTCTGCATCGTCCGCCTTGCTTCCGCTGGCGAGCGGAGTCGTTCGCGCCGATGCCCTGCAAAGTAGCAACTATTGCGGTCATGGTATTGCCGAGGCACCCATTCCTGAGTCTGTGCCGGTGCAACCGCCAAAGCCGCATGCCCCAGTCTTGCTGCATACCAAAGAGTCGCACGCGCAGCCAGCTACCGAGCTAGCGGGTGACCTCGAAGCCACTCTCGCTGCTCAAACCATGACAGTGTCGCCGACTCCACTTGCGCCCCCTGCGCCGCCACGCAACACCGGTGACGGTTCAAGCTATGACCACCTTTTCGGTGAGACAGTGTTTCGAAAGGTCGAAGACGCTGCTGTGCGCGAGCCCGAGGGTGCAGAGATTGGCCCACTCATCGGTTCGCCGCCTGCGCCACCACAGGACGACGACGGTGGGGACCACGATGGACACACCGTCATGGTGTCCGACCTCGCCGCTCTGCGGGCCAAGAGGAAGGCGGCTCGCGCTACAGCTCCGGTACCGTTGCCTCAGTTGCCGACCTTGTATCTCGAGCTGTCCACCGGCGGTCGTGAGCAGCTCGATCAACCGCTGATCATTGGCCGCGCGCCGAGCGCGTCGCGTGTGCCCGGTGGGAATGTTCCGCGCTTGGTAAGCATGAATACTCCGAACCAGGACATCTCACGAACTCACGCGCAGATTACTGCCGAAGGCGGAACTGTGGTTGTTACCGACCTGCATTCCAGTAACGGAACAACGATCACGCTTCCGGGCAAGCCGGCCCAGAAGTTGAGGCCGGGGGAGCCATCAGCCGTCATCGTGGGTACTGTGATCGATCTAGGTGACGGCGCGACGCTCACCGTTTGTGAGTCGTCGTGAGCCGCCGTATGAGTGACCCACCAGCGCTCAAGGGCTTCACGTTCTCGAAAGTCCTCGGTTCGGGTGGATTCTCGGACGTCTTTCTTTATGACCAGCAATTACCCAAGCGCAGGGTCGCAGTCAAGGTTCTCCTCAGCGAGGGAGTGACGCCGGCTAGCCGAGCTGCCTTCATCGCGGAAGCCAACGTGATGGCTCAGCTATCGCATCCGTACATCGTCAAGATCTACCATGCGGATGTCTCAGACGACGGTCGTCCGTATCTCATCATGGAGTACTGCTCGGGCCAGAACCTTTCTGATCAGTACAAGCGGCAACCCCTGAGCGTCGTCGAGGCGCTACGCACGGGTGTGCGACTGTCGGGCGCTGTTGCAACTGCCCATGCCGCGGGAATTCTTCATCGCGACATCAAACCCGCGAACGTGCTTACTAATGACTACGGTTGGCCGGCCCTCACCGACTTCGGAATCTCATCGGCGCTCGAAGAGGATCTGCCGAGCATGACGACAACTCGGGCGGCACTCGCAGAGTCAGGAGCCACTACCGGTAGTCAATCGGTGGGGATGTCGATCCCGTGGTCTCCTCCCGAGATGTTCGACGATGACCCGAAACCCGACGTTCGGTCGGACGTCTTCTCGCTTGCAGCGACCATCTACACGCTGCTCGCGGGGCGTACTCCATTTGAGATCAGCGGGCGATCGAATCAGACGCTTGATCTCATCAGCCGTATCGAGCGCGGCGCGATCACGCCGATGCAGCGCCAAGACGTGCCGTCGTCACTGCTGGCGGTGCTTCGCAAAGGGATGGCAACTAACAGAGAGCAGCGCTTTGCGAGTGCGCTCGATTTCGCGCGAGCTCTGCAGCGGGTTGAGCTCGAATTGTCGTATGCGCCGACCCCGATCGATGTGCCTAACTTGGTGGTTCCCGAACCGGAGGAGCGGGTCGACGATAACCATGCAGATGCGACGCGCGCGCGGGGGGTCACTTCCATCGTTGCGCAGCCGCAGCCGCAGCCGGTCGCTTCGCCAGCCGCCAACCTCATCGAGTCGCACCCGGTGGCCTCATCAACTGGCACCGCAGTTTCTGTAGCCGCGGAACAGACCGTTGTGCGATCCGCCGCACCTTCGCCAGCCGAACAGACTGTAATCCGCACGAAGCCCGTCTCTGTGCCCGAGGCGCACGTTGAGCCACGGAGGAAGCCTCGTTCCGGGGTGATCGTTGGCATGGCCGCGGGAGTGGTGCTTGCGGTGGTGGCTGCAATCATCGGTATAGGTTCCGTTACTCGCACGACTGCCAACGTCGGGGGAGTGAGCTTTGCTCAGGCGACGGTCGTGCCGGACTTGGGCGCTGTAATTTCAAGCACAGTTCCAACTCCCGTGCTTGTTTCAGCAGGCGCGGGTGTCGAAGCTAACTCGGTCCAGTTTGTATGGTCTGATCCCCGCGGAAAGTCAACCGACACATACGTCTGGCAGCGCACCGACGGTGCAGGAGATCCGCAGAAGATTCCTACGGACAAACCGTCGGCGACGGTGACCGCTGTTGACGCCGGGACCAAGGTCTGCGTCGATGTCTACGTGCTCCGGGGTGGGGAACTTTCGCCGGAGCCGCTCAAAACGTGCTACCCGTGAAGCCGCTGCGACTCGAATTCTGCGGTGAGTGGTACGACGTCACTGAGCCAGACGGATTCTCGATCGGACGTGAGTCCAATCTCATGATCGACGACAACCCCTACCTTCACCGCCGATTTCTGCAGATCTATCCTGAGTTTGGGATGTGGTGGCTCGGCAACGTAGGTAACCTACTGTCGGCCACCGTGACCGATGCCACCGGACATGTTCAGGCTTGGCTTTCCCCGGGCGCGCGGCTCCCGATCGTGTTCGAGCGGCTGCACGTACTCTTCAGCGCGGGAGCAACCACCTATGACTTCACTATCTATTCCGATGACGATTTTTACAGTTCATCGTCAGCTCTTGCCAGCGCTGCGGGTGCTACAACGATGGAGCCGATTCCCCTCACGTCGAGCCAGAGGCTTCTGATTGTCGCGCTCGCGGAGAACGTTCTTCGGCAGCGTGTTCCCGGTCGCGGGGAGATCCCGACCTCGGTGCAGGCGGCGTCGCGACTGGGCTGGACGATCACGGCCTTCAACCGAAAGCTCGACAATGTGTGCGAGAAGCTTGACAAAGTCGGCGTTGCAGGCCTTCGCGGTGGCCGCGGTAAACTCGCGACCAATCGTCGAGCTCGACTCGTGGAGTACGCCGTATCGACCCGTCTAGTGGGCGTCGATGATCTCGCACTCCTGCCCGTTGCAGCTGACCCTAACTAGAGATTGAGATGGGTACCACTCCCCATCGCATTCCTGCGGACTACCCGACATGATGAGCAAAGAGCAGGAACCGATAGGCGCACCGGTCTGCCCCCTAAGTGGGGTAGCCGTGGTTCGAGTATCGTCCTGGCTTGAAACTTCTAAGAAATAGCCAGGTGCTAATGTCGGGCTGCGTCTGTGTCGAGGCGTGCTCACGAGTTGAGGAGTGATGCGAAGTTGTCGCCACTGAACTGGCTGCGCGGTCGCAAGAAGATTGCGTCGGCCACGATCCTCGCGCTGCTCATTGCCACCCCGGTGACGATCGCCGTGTTGCACCCCGGATTCCCTATTTCCGCCGTCGACTTGACGTCGAAGGATGTCTGGGTCACGAACTCCCACACTGCGACGGCTGGCCGAGTCAACATGCAGATTGCCGAGTTGAATGGGGCGACAACGCTGCCGTCGGCAAAGTTCGATGTGCTTCAGAGCGGCCGAAACGTCTTCGTGTTCGACCAACAGAATTCCAATGTCGAGCGCGTAGATCCTGCCTACCTCAAAACCGGCGAGACGATCTCGGTTCCCCAGGGAGCCGAGGTGACCTACGGCGGTTCGCTCATGACCGTGCTCGATCCCTCCGATGGGTCACTCTGGATTGTGCCAGCCGAGGGCCAACTCCATTTCGATTTTCACGCGGTCAAGCCGCTGATTTCTTTAGGCAAGAACGCTCACGCCGTGGCAACTCTTGGGGGAGTGGTATTTGCCGTCGCACCAGAGAAAAAGGCACTGTTCCGGATTGATGCGCCCGGTGCGGCGCCAGTCAAAGCAGCTTCTGTCGACTTATCCGACTATTCGCTCTCTGCGGTTGGTGACCACGCAGTGATCCTGGACCGCACCAAGAACATCATCATCAAAGATGACGGCGGCACGGTGCAGAACCTGCCGGCAGCCGCACTGCGCATTCAGCAGACCGGGCCGGCTCAAGACTTCGTGGTCGTTGCGACGGGCAACTCCTTGCTCAAGGTGAGCTTCGCGGGGCAAGTTCAGGTAATTGACGGTCACGTATCGATTCCCGCCACGAACGATACGCAGGTTTCCGCTCCCGTCATGCTTGGTGCTTGTATTCATGGTGCTTGGGCTTCCGGAAAACGGTACCTCGAAGCATGCAGCGGCACGGACCCGGTTGTCGTTGACATCCCCAAGGTGGGTTCGAGCGATTCGCTTGAGTTTCGGGTAAACCTAGGTTCGATCGTTCTGAACAACATCACGACCGGCAACGCGTGGCTCGTGACCCAAGACATGAAGCTTGCGGACAACTGGAGTGAAGTTACGCCTCCCCCCGCTAACAACGGCAACAAGACCGACTCGAAGACTGTGAAGCAGACCTTCGAAGACACGATTGCCCAGCGCACGGATCAGAATCACCCACCGATCGCGCGGGACGATAATTTCGGCGTGAGGCCGGGCAAGACAACGATTCTTCCTGTACTCGACAATGACACCGACCCAGACGGTGACGTGCTGACGATTACCAAGGTCAGCGATGTCTCAGCAGCTTCTGGTGTTGTGCAGCTCGTCGACAGCGGCCGAGCCCTCCAATTCGTGCCCGCGCCTGGTGCCTCAGGCACGGTTTCCTTCCGCTACACCGTGTCGGACGGCCGGCCAGGCGGCGTCGCTGAGGCCCAAGTAAATGTTGCCATCAGGCCACTGGACCAGAATCTTCCTCCCGTCGCGACGCGTTCGAGCGGCGTCACAGTCGAGACCGGCCAGACCGTCAACTACAACGTGCTGACCGACTGGATTGATCCCGACGGCGATGACCTGATCGTCACCGCCGCATCCCCGTCTACATCCGATATCGTCCGCTTCCGGCCTGACGGGCAAATCACGTTCACCAATACGAGTTCCGAGCTGGGGCAAAAGACCGTCACCTTTTCGGTCTCCGACGGCACTGGCGCGGGCGTTGAGGGCCAGCTGATCGTCGATGTTAAGGCTGCAGGCGAGCTGAACCCGGTTGGTACTCCAGACTATGCGAGCACGTTCATGGGCAAGCCGGTAGAGATCTCGCCACTTGCAAATGACCGTTCACCGTCTGGCGCTCCGCTCACCCTCGTGTCCGTCAAAACGCTGACTGTTGGAGTCACCCCAACGCTGAACCTTGACCGGGGTACCATCACTGCGAATGCGGGAATTGCGGCGACGTACTACCTTGAATACACGCTCGCCGCTGGCCCGAAGACGAGCGTAGGAATCGTCAGAGTCGACGTGCTCGAGAACCCGTCACAACCACTGCCTCCGGTCGCAGTTACAGACACCGCCTACGTTCGGCCCAATGAGCCGACGAGCCTATCGGCTCTCGCCAATGACCAGTCGCCAAGCGGGCGTGTGATCGGCATCCAGAGCATCACCGTGCCGGCGGAGGCTGAGCGACTTTCTATTGCGATACTCAACAGTTCAGTGCTTCGCATCACTGCTCCATCCGGCATGACGAAGGCCGTGCACTTCACTTATACGATTTCCGACGGGCTCAGTTCGTCGACTGCTGGGGTGACTGTTGTTCCGGTGCCGGAGCTGACCAAACACCAGGCGCCTATCGCGGTTGACGACCTGATCAAGGTGCGCGTGGGCGATGTCGCCTCAGTCGCGGTGCTCCAGAATGACTACCATCCCGACGGCGCACGTATGTTTCTCGACTCGACGCTCGTGCAGTCCAATGTCGGCACCGACGGGCTGGCTTTCGTCACGGGTGATCAAGTGCGTATCCAGGCACCGACGGCGCCTGGGCAGTACTCGATCACCTACCGGATCTATGACGCATTCAATGAGTCGGCCGTGGCTCGCGTTGTCTTCACCGTGCTTGCCAAAGACGCCGAAAATAATGCGGCCCCACTACCGCGGCCGCTCACGGCGCGCGTTTTCCTGGGCGGGTCTGTCACCGTCGAGGTCCCCCTCACAGGAATCGACCCTGACGGTGACTCCGTGGTGTTTGTTAGTGCATCGGGCGCGAGCAAGGGCGAGATTTCTGGTCAATCCAGCACAGCCTTCACCTACAAGGCGTATGCAGACGCCGCAAGTGTTGGCACGGACGCGTTTACCTACCAAGTGCGGGACGCTCTCGGAAAGACCGCGACCGGGCGGATTCAGATTGGCGTACTTCCCCGTGCAGAGACGGTGCTGCCGCCCAAGGCAGTTGATGACGCGGTCAGCATTCGGCCCGGACGCACCGCATCGATTGCCGTAATGGCGAACGACTCCGACCCCAATGGATATCCGATCTCGATCGTGCCGAAACTGTTGGAGGTGCAGGCCGGCATCACTGCGAAGGTCGACAACGAAGCCGTTGTAGTTGAGGCCGGCACGGCGGAGGGCAGTTTCGCGCTTCGCTACCAGATCACGAACGGCAAGGGTGGCACAAGCGACGCGTTTGTCATAGTGCACGTTGCCAAGGACGCACTGCTTCAACCACCTGTCGCCATAGACCACGTCGTCGAGGTGAAGGACATCGTCGGCCAGAAGACTGTCGACGTGAAGGTGCTCGATGGTGCTCAGAACCCGGGCGGACTGATTTCCGACCTGGTTGCGACAGTTGAAGGACCGAACGCCAACGTGGCTGCCCTGCAACCCGGTGGCATCGTTCAAGTCACGCTCGGGACCTCGCGCGAGGCTGTCGCATACCGCCTCACGAACCCGGTGGACAGCCTGAGTGCCATGGCATTCATTATCGTTCCGGCCTACACGCCCAACCTGCCACCGGTAGTAAAGCCGTCGGTCGTGCAGAACCCGCCAGTGCTGAGCCAGAACGAGACTCGGGAGTGGAAGCTCACCGACCTCTTGGATGTGCCGTCTGGGCGTCAGGTGCGGATCATCAACCCGGAGGCCGCGACCGCGGGTCGAAGCAACGGCGACCCCATCGTCAAGGATCAGTTCACGCTGCGGTACACGCCTGAGAAGGGTTTCCGTGGACAGGTGCAGCTCACCTTCCAGGTGACCGATGGTGATTCGGCGACCGACACGAGCGGCAATCAAGCCTTGATCACCCTGCCGATTACTGTCGGCGATCCGAACTTCGAGGACGTCGCGCCGACCTTCTCCAACCGCACCGTGTCCATCCAGGCCGGTGAAGCGGCAACCACGGTCGATCTGCTCGCCGCGAGTTCGCAGCCGAACCCGAGCATCCTCTCGCAGCTCACCTACGCGGGACTCACCGGAACCACTCCGGGGGTAACCGCGAATCTCAGCGGATCGACGCTGTCCGTTGCGGCGCCGTTCGGAACTCAGCCCGGCGCGACGGCCACGCTGCACTTCACCGTGAACTACAAGGACTTCCACGTACCAGCCCAGGTTGACGTCAAAGTCGTCGCCTCCACCAGACCGCTTCCACAAGCGGTCGATGACGTTGAGCCCGAAGGTCGTCCGAGTTCGACCTATGTTCTCCTTCCACTGGCGAACGACTTCAACCCGTTCGCTGCGGAGAACAAGGATCTGAAGATCGTCAGCGCTGACTTCGAGGGCGTCAACCTCGGTGCGACACTCGCGTTCACCCCGAGTTCAGTCACGGTGCACACGAGTTCGACCAAGTCGGGAACGATCAGCGTGATCTACGCGATTCGGGATGCGACAGACACAGCTGCTCGCCAAGTGCAAGGCCGCATCACGGTGGTTGTAGCAAGTGCGCCCGAGCCGGTGACGTCATTCGCGGTCAGCAATCCGGGTAGTCAGACCGTGAGCGTCGTGTTTCAACCACCATCGAGCAGCAATGGTGCGACGATCACCGGCTACACAGTCCAAATTGCCGGTGGTCCCAGCACCGACTCGCGTACGGACTGCGTTCCGGGAGCGAACTGCACCTTTACTGGACGGCAGAATGGCTCAACGCAGACGGTGACGGTCGCGG
>JANXVG010000075.1 GCA_025351795.1 Salinibacterium sp.
TTAATCCTGCCCGCCGACACAAGCGACTAATTGCTCGGATTGCTTTAGGTCTCTCCCCCTGACACGCATTGCCAGTTTGCGGCTGGCACTGTGAGTTCTCGATCATTCGGAGCAAACGGCCCTGCACGCATGAGGGTCTAAGCATTGTTTACAGCCCGGGCGGGCTGCGTCATGGTGCTCTGGAAACGACGAGTGCGATGATCGCCACCACGGCAGCGACGGCAGCTAACACCATATTTACGACGGTGAGCTTGTAGGCGCGTCGAGCCAGCAAGTTTGTAGTGTCAGTCGCCCGCTGAAGTTCCCGCGCTCTTAGCTCTTGAAGATAGTAATCATGCGCCGTTGCGCGAGTCGTAACTACTTCGTCGTGCCATTCCATTAATTGGTCGGCCGTTGCGGAGCGTAATTCTTTGAGAGTCTGTGCCATTTAGTACTCCTCTCACTGGCCCGTCCGGGCGCACCACCATCGCACGGGTGTGTCGAGCAGGTCCAGACATTCGTCCATAAATTGGATGTTTTGTGCGCCCACCCGGGCAAGAGATATTGCCCGTATGCCGCCCGGGCAAGAAAATACCCCCGGAATCCTGATGATTCCGGGGGTTTTCTGGTGGGCGGTACTGGGATCGAACCAGCGACCTCTTCCGTGTCAGGGAAGCGCGCTACCGCTGCGCCAACCGCCCGTGTTTATGTTGCTTCTGGAGGCATCCCGAGAGATGCGTTCCGAGGTGACGACGGGATTTGAACCCGTGTACACGGCTTTGCAGGCCGTTGCCTCGCCTCTCGGCCACGCCACCGCGTGCGAAAAGCGCCAGCGAGGCTGACACTTCCCACTCGAGCGGATGACGAGATTCGAACTCGCGACCCTCACCTTGGCAAGGTGATGCGCTACCACTGCGCCACATCCGCACTGCTCGCATTTCTGCGTGCTAGATGACTGTAGCCGATGAAGCATGAGCGGAGCCAATCGTGTTACGGGCGGGTCGCGATCCTGTGGCAGGATTGTGGCTGCGGGCGATTGGCGCAGTTGGTAGCGCGCTTCCTTCACACGGAAGAGGTCATCGGTTCGAGTCCGGTATCGCCCACCACCCCGCAAGACAATTCACGTCGGCCGCCAGCTGAGGGCATCGGCGAGGTCGTGTCGACACGGTGCGCCCGTGGCGGGAACTCAGCGTGCTGCCCCAAACCACGTGGTCACACCCGGCGAGTACAGCACCGAGTCCGGACGGCGGCCCGCGATTCCGGGCAGCCCGGCCGCGGCCAGGAGCGTGTCGTCGAGCGACTCGAGTGTGGCCTCAAACAGTGTCCATGGTTCGTGGCGGTTGGGCAAGAAGATCGTCTTACCGCGAATGCTCGTGAACAGTCCCCAGCGTGCACTCAAAAAGTCCGCAAGCGGGTCGCCGATCACCTGCTTCGAAGACGGCCGGATCGCCAAGGAGCTGTGCTTCGCTGGCGCGAAATGCCGCGTTGACCGGTAGCGAAAGACGCCATCGGCTCGACTCAGCGAGGTGCGCGACCATACGTACGGTAGTGCGAAAACAGCCCGGGCCGCCACGACGGCAGCGAGCCTGGACGCCTCCAGCGACAAGAACACCACTCCCCTACGCCCACGATCATCGACCGCGTACAGTCGCACGTTCACCTCAACGAAGGTTCCGAAGTAGGGCACCGGTGGGCTGCCGAACAGCGTCGCACGGTCGAGTACGAACGGAATCAGTCCGACCCAGGCGCTTCCGTTGAACTGGTCTGGTGCGAGGCCGACCGGCAACAGCGGTGCAACGATTGCCGAGTCGACCCTCCAATGCACGAAGGCAAGGTCGGACCAGCGCTGGGAGGCAATGGCGCGACCGAGCAAGGGTGGTGCGATGCTGCTGATCGGCTCTGGGTTGATGTGCCCCGGCACGATCATCCGCTCACCATAACCAGGCGTCGTGCGAGGGTGAGTCGCAACAGCATCCACAAGAGTGCGGAGACGACGACCGAATAGACGATGGTCAGGATGATCGACGTGAACTCGGCTAGCGCGAGGCCGATTTGGCCAGTGAACACGAACCCGAGACCGCTCGCGAACAGGGCGAGCAGCACGAGCCCGGTCACCGGTGCTACGAGGTGAGCGCCCACGATGAACCACGACTCGAGGCGCGAACGTCGAACCCTCCTGTGCACGAACGAGGCACTGAACGCCGCCGCCGCGAATCCGGTGACGCTAGCCCATAACGGGTCGAGAAATGCAGCGCCTGCCGTGATGCCGGCAAGACCCGTGACGAGGCCGGCCGCCGCCCCGGAGACTGTAGAAACCTGGTGATGGATGCGCTGGATCACTAGCCAGCCGAGCACGCCGAATAGGGGCGCTAGGAGCGCGTTGACAACGATGCGAGGGGTGACATCGTCAATGGCGAGTTCCATACAGACCAGCGCGAGCATCCAACCGGCCCACATCGCCACGGTGGTCCATCGCGGCGATGTGGGGTAGGTGGCAATCTCGATGCGTTGGACACGCCTGCGCTCAATGGCCAGAACCGAAACGGCCGCTGACGCTGGCGCGATGAATGCGGCAAGAGCGCCGCCATGGTCGAGTGGGGTTAGACCGAGCGATTCGAAAAATCCGTTGGGTGAAAAGTCGGCAATAGCCACCGGAACAAACACTGTGGCACACCACACGAGCGCGAAGACAACGGCTGTGGACGTGCTGGCGACTCGTTCGCGCACTGCGTAGGTGGCGAGCGTGGTAGCCACGCCAGCCAGCACGGTAATCGAGGGCATGAGGCCAGGTGTCACTCCCACCCCGAGTGGCAGGCCTACGGCGAGCCACACGGCTGCTCCGAGTAGTGCAATCGCCAGCGACAGCAGCATCGCCCGGCGGGTAGCACCGGTGTGGGGGATATCCCGATAGAGCACGGCAAGCCCGGTCGCGACGATGGCGAGCCCCATCGGCGCAATGATCGTCGCGAAGGCTGCTCCCGCGTTCATCTAGCCTCCCACAGCAACAGTACGGGGTGCAGCTTTCTCGAGTTGCACCCCGTCCCGCCGTGAATCTGTTACTGACTATTCGGCAAGTGCGTAGCCTTCTTCACCGTGAACGACGGTGTCGACGCCAGCAACCTCGTCTTCGGTTGTGATCCGGAAGCCCATCGTCTTCTGAATGACCCAGCCGATGGCGAACGCCATGATAAATGAGTAGATCAGAACGCCGAAGGCACCGAGAGCCTGGGCCCCCAGCTGCTTGAAGTTTCCGCTGTCAATCAGGCCGATGCCCACACCAAAGAACCCGATGTACAGCGTTCCGACCAGACCGCCGACGAGATGGATGCCGACGACATCGAGCGAGTCATCGAAGCCCAGCTTGTACTTGAGGTCGATCGCGAATGCACATACAACTCCGACGAGGATGCCCAGAACGATCGCCCAGCCCGGGGTCAGAATGTTACATGCTGGCGTAATTGCGACGAGTCCGGCCACCGCACCAGACGCCGCACCGATCGATGTTGGCTTGCCATCCTTGAACTTCTCCACGATGAGCCAACCGAGAATACCGGCGGCGGGAGCCACGAGGGTGTTGATCCAGGCGAGAGCCGAGATGCCGTCTACAGCACCCTCCGACCCTGCGTTGAAGCCGAACCAGCCGAACCACAGGAGCGATGCGCCGATGAGCGTGAGTGGCACGTTGTGCGGTGCAGACAAGCCCTTCTTGAATCCGACACGTTTGCCGAGTACCAGTGCGAGGGCGAGTCCAGCAGCTCCCGCATTGATATGCACCGCGGTACCACCGGCGAAGTCGTTCACACCCAACCCGAACACGGACCATCCGCCGTCGGTCAGACCACCAGCGCCACCATTCGCGGTAGCGCTGTAGGTGAAGTTGAACACCCAACTCGCTACGGGGAAGTACACGAGAGTCGCCCAGACACCGGCGAAGACCATCCACGCGCCGAACTTTGCACGGTCCGCAATCGCACCCGAGATGAGAGCCACAGTGATGATCGCGAAGGTCGCTTGGAATCCCGCGAAGGCGAGACCGTGTGCGTCGAGATTCAACGTCTGGTTGGCGGTGCCGCCCGTAAAGTTCAACTCATTTTTGAGCAGGAAGTCATGGAATGGGTTCAGTAGCCAGCCCTTGATGAGCCAGTCACTTCCCGCACCGAACGACATCGAGTAGCCGTAGATGACCCACAGCACGCCGACGAGGCCCATGGCGCCGAAACTCATCATCATCATACTGATGACGCTCTTGGCCTTGACCATGCCGCCGTAGAAAAACGCGACGCCCGGGGTCATGATGAGAACGAGTGCTGCGGCCACCATCAGCCACAGCGAATTTAGGTTATTGGTGATGCCGTCTGTGGTGGCATCGGTGAGGACCGACAAATCGACCATGAGTAAGGGCTTGCCTCTCTATTTGGTACACAGGGGGTACGGTCCGAATTGGAGCGAGGCACGCGGGCCAACGCACGAATCCCGAGACGTGACGCAAGTTTGCTGCGCAGTTATTTCGGTGCGAGTGTCAGCGTGTTTCTGTTCTGTTACGCACTGCTCTTGCATGTAAACATCGCGTTTCGCGACCTACCCGCGATGCGCTGAATTCGGCTCCTAGACTCGACTTATGGCCCTATTCCGCTCCGAGCGCTACGCCGCATTCCTACTAATCGGAGCCGCAATACTCGGTCTCGTGCTTGCGAATAGCCCATTGGCCAGCACGTTCACCACGATCAAGGAGTTCCAGATCGGTGCGCGGGCAATCGGAATTGACCTTTCAGTCGGCCGCTGGATTACGGATGGTCTCCTCGCGATCTTCTTTTTCATCGCGGCAATAGAGCTCAAGCACGAACTGACTCACGGAGAGTTAGACTCCCCCCGCAAAGCACTCGTGCCGGTGTTGGCAGCATTCGGCGGCGTGGTGATGCCAGCACTTCTTTACCTGCTCATCGCGGGCTCGGGCGAACTTGCACGCGGATGGCCTATCCCGACCGCGACAGACATCGCGTTCGCGCTCGGTGTGCTCGCCATCATCGGCAAGGGACTCCCCTCGCGCATCCGGGTGCTGCTCCTCGCCCTCGCGGTCATCGACGACCTCATTGCGATCCTGATCATTGCCGTATTCTTCACGAAAGATCTGCAACCACTTGCCCTCATCCTCGCGGTGCCGGTGATTCTCGTATTCGGCTGGCTGAGTTACCGCGCGCGCCGCAGCGGTTGGGTGATCGCAGCGCTCATCGTGCTCGGAATTCTGGCCTGGGCGCTCGTCTACCGCTCTGGCATCCACCCGACAGTTGCGGGAGTGGCTCTGGGGCTCGCCATGGCCGGGTCAAGCGGGGGTGCCGCTCGGCACACCATCGAACCGTGGTCGAACGGCTTGATCCTGCCACTGTTCGCGTTCGCTGCCGCTCTTGTGCCGCTGCCCTCGAGCGGAGTTGCCCACCTGAGCCCGGCTTTCTGGGCGATCATCGTGGCACTGCCGGTCGGCAAGCTCGCCGGTATCACGGGCGGGGCGCTCATCGCATCCAGCATCGGCCGCGGGTCACCCCGCGCACCGCTCGCTGACATCATCGCCGTGGCGGCGCTCGGCGGAATCGGGTTCACGGTATCGCTCCTGATGAACGAACTCGCGTTTGAGGGAGATCCCGAGGTCGCCCATGAGGCAACCCTGGCCGTGATGATCGCATCGCTCATTGCCGCGGCGATCGGAGCGGTGCTCGTTCTCCAGCGCCGGCGCCACTACCGCACAACTACGCCGGCTGACCTGTCGTGAGGGCAATCAATCGCGAGGTCGCCCGCAGATATTTCTTCCGATATCCGCCAGCGAGCATGTCGTCGGGAAACACCTGATCGAAGGGGGTGCCGGTCGCCAGGATTACGACCTGGGCGTCATAGAGCCGGTCGATGAATGCGACCAGGCGCAGAGCATCCGTTTGGTTATGCAGCACGTGTACGTTCTGCACAGCGACGGCGTCGAGGCCGTCAATGAGCTTGACGTAGCGCGACGGGTGTACCGAACCGAGGTGCGCGAGCACTTCGTCGAAGCTATCAACGGTCACCACCCCGGCGGTGGCGAGACCAGCGTCGAGATCGGAGGCGTCGAGCGCGATCGCGTGCCCTTCTACGTCGCGCCGACGGTAGTCCACCCCATCGATGCGCACGGTAGTGAACTGCGCCGCGAGGGCATCGATCTCACGGAGAAAGTCCTGAGCGGCGAAGCGCCCCTCCCCCAATGCATGCGGTGGTGTGTTCGAGGTGGCCGCGATGCGCGAACCCTTGGCCACCAAATCGGTGAGTAGTCGTGACATGAGACGCGTATCGCCCGGGTCATCGAGTTCAAACTCGTCGATGCAGACGATGGATGCACCGGTCAGCAGTTTCACCGTATCGGCATACCCGATCGCGCCAACCAGTGCCGTGTACTCGATAAACGTGCCAAAGTATTTGCGTCCTGGCGCCGCATGCCACAGAGACGCCAGCAGGTGGGTCTTACCGACGCCAAAACCCCCGTCCAGGTAGATGCCCGGCCGGGCCGCCTGCCCCTTCTTGCGCCCAAAGAGACCGCGCGAGCTCGTCCACTCGGCAACAAAGTTGCGAATAGCCGCCACGGCAGCGCCTTGCGAAGGGTAGTCCCGATCCGGTCGATAGGAGTCGAGTGTGGCGCTCTCGAACTGCCGTGGCGGAACCAGGTGCGCGATGATCTCTTCACCCGACAGGGTCGGCATCCTGTCGGTGAGGCGGCCAGCCGTTGCGCGCGGATCTGGACTCATGATTCGGCCCTAGTTTGTGTCGAAGTCTTACGGGCTCCCTGTGCAAGCGTGCGACCGATGCGTAGCGTGGACGGGAGAGGATTGGTATTAAGCCTATCCGGCTCGAAAGATAACCCACGCCGCCCCAATCGGGCGCACACTGGAGGATTCCATGGCCGTCGAACTCGACACCGCAACGCGATTCGCGGAGTATGCCCATCCGGAACGACTCGTGTCGGGCGAGTGGCTGGAAGCGCACCTGGGCACACCCGGCTTGGTCGTCGTCGAGTCAGATGAAGATGTTCTGCTCTATGAGACCGGCCATATCACCGACGCGGTCAAAATCGACTGGCACACCGACCTCAATGACCCGGTCGAGCGCGACTACATCAACGGGAGCGGCTTCGCGAAATTGGTGGGTTCGAAGGGCATCACCCGCGACACCACTGTCGTGATCTACGGCGACAAGAACAACTGGTGGGCGGCGTACGCACTCTGGGTGTTCAGCTTGTTCGGTCACAAAGATGTCCGCCTGCTCGACGGCGGCCGCGCAAAATGGGAGGCGGAAGGTCGAACATACACGACCGACCGCGAGTCAGCGCCGACCGTGGACTACCCGGTCGTGGAGCGCAACGACGCCCCGATCCGAGCATACAAAGACGACGTGATCGCGCACCTCGGAAACCCACTCATCGACGTTCGCTCGCCCGAGGAGTACAGCGGTGAGCGCACAACAGCTCCGGCCTATCCAGAAGAGGGAACGCTGCGTGCCGGTCACATCCCGACCGCCCAGAGCGTTCCGTGGGCGAAGGCCGTTGCGGAAGACGGAGGCTTCAAACCACTCGACGCTCTCAATACCATCTATCGCACTGAAGCCGGCCTGAAAGACGGTGATAGCGTGATTGCATACTGCAGGATCGGTGAGCGCTCCAGCCACACGTGGTTCGTGCTTACTCACCTGCTGGGCTTCGAAGGGGTTCGCAACTATGACGGCTCATGGACCGAGTGGGGCAGCGCGGTGCGCGTTCCGATCGTCAAGGGTGCACAGCCTGGAGCACTTCCGGTTCGCTAAGGGTTGCGGTCGGAAACAGGCAGCACGATGACCTACCAGCTCCCGTTCGCGCTGCAGCAAACCAAGGACGACTTTCGGGCACTCGAGCTTCATGATCGGCTGCAGTTGCTTCTCGAGTTCTCCAATGAACTGCCGAAGTTACCACCGCGCTACGCCGAGCATCCTGGCTTATTCGAACGCGTGGAAGAGTGTCAGTCCCCGGTGTTCATTGTCGTCGAAGTGGATGTCGACAAAGTGGTGCACGTCTTCGCAACAGCCCCGAGGGAAGCGCCGACGACGCGCGGGTTCGCATCCATTCTCGCGCAGGGGCTAGGGGGGCTGACGGTGGATGAGATACTCGCCGTTCCTGATGACTACCCGTCAGACCTCGGCCTCACCGAAGCGGTGAGTCCGCTCCGCATCCGCGGAATGACCGGCATGCTCGCTCGAGTGAAACGCCAGGTTCGCGAGAAGTCTGCCGCGTAGCGACTAGGGCAGTCGCGCGAGCCAGGTTGAAATCGTCGCATTCCACCGTGTGGCGTCGTAGTTCCAGAGCTTGGTGTGGCGCGCGGTCGTGAATTCTTCGTATGTCACGATGTCTGGTCGCGCGCTAGCCAGAGCGCGTGATGCCGTGACGGGGACGAACCCGTCATCAAGGCTGTGCATCAGCAAAATCGGCTGGGTCAGTTCACTCGCCCGCTCAACGAAGTTGAGTCGCGCGAGGTCGATCGACTGAGACTGGCCGGTCACCACACGCCCCCAATCGCTACTGATGGTCGCGATGACCGCGCGGCTGAGCGCACCGGGGAGCCGGTTCGCTTTCCCCTGATATTCGAGGGCGGTGATCCAATTGACCACGGGAGAGTCGAGCACAATCCCACGAATTACCCCCGCCTGCGCCGACCTGGTGGCCTCCTGTAGCACCGTGGCTCCGCCCATCGACCAGCCCATGAGGACGATCTTCTTCGCTCCACGGGTGAGTGCCCACGACACCGCTGCATCCACGTCGTGCCACTCGGTGTCACCGAGGGCGTAGCGGTGGTCGATACTGCGCGGTGCATCACCATCATTGCGATACGAGATAAGTAGCGAGGTGTAACCAGCTTCTCGAAATAGGGGAACGGCACGCAGTGCTTCCGATCTGCGCACGGCTCTGCCATGCACCTGGATCACCCAATTGTCTGTGCCCTCGGCTGCCGGCACGAGCCACGCCGGAGCCGGCCCAAGCGGAGTGTCAATATCGACATCCTCAAACGGGTAGCCCAACTCGCGTGGGCGCAAGTAGAACCACCCGCCGAAGCGGCCTCGAGTGGCCTTAGTCAGGTCGCCAAAGTCCACGTCAAGAAGCACACGACTCACCCGTGTCGCCGTGAATGACATAATTTCACCCACTCGCGCATGACCGGCTTCGTTGTCGAACCAGAGGCTGTACCGGCCAGGGGTTAGGGAGTCGAGGGTCGCAGACAACGTGATGGTGCCGGCGCCAACCGACAAGATTTTCACATCTTGCTCGCGCACACGCGGCGGAATGATCACCGTTCGCGCAAAAACCACCACCACCACTGCGGCGGCAATCACTGTCGCGACCAGAGCTCCACCCATGCCGATACCGGCTATCGCCGCAATCCGACTCGCCGCATAGCGTCTGACCATAAACGGCTCCTGTCGATGCACTCAGGGCACCGGCGTGCCTCACTCCGCTCGATCCCAATGAAGCCTAATCTTCAGTCGTGCCCGACACACTCACAGGACAGCCAGTTCCGGCCGCTTTCTCGGCAGCCATAGACGCTGTGCGCAGCGCAGCGACCCGGCCAGAACTGGTAGTGAGCGAAATCGCTGCGCCCGGCAACCTCGCTCCATACTCCATCGCCCTCGCCGCAGACGTCACCCCGGCTCGCCATGGCTCAGACTCCGAACTCGGTACTGGCCGCTTTGTGCTGCTGCACGACCCGGCAGCTCCAGATGCCTGGGGCGGAACATTCCGTGTCGTGTGCTACGCCCAAGCCCCACTCGAGACCGACATCGGTGTCGACCCATTCCTGGCGGATGTCGCATGGTCCTGGCTCATCGACGCGCTCGAGGTTCGCGGCGCGCACTACACGGCGGCCTCCGGTACCGCCACCAGGATTTTGTCCTCCGGTTTCGGTGAATTGAAGTCACAAGGCGACGGCGCGCAAATTGAACTCCGCGCATCTTGGACGCCGACCGATAATGACATCACGGCACATGTGGAAGGCTGGGGCGAACTGTTGTGCATGCTGGCAGGCCTGCCGCCCGCCATCGAAGGAGTGAGCATGTTATCTGCGCGCCGACTGGAACGTGAGTAGCACGATTGTGAGTGAAGCCGGCGAGCCACAGTCGGTGCCCGTAGTTGACGTGCCCGCCACCGTAGTGCAGGCGGAGCATGTGGTGGTCGATGTCATCGACTCGCGCGAAGGGTACCTCGCGGCGGTGGATGCCATCGCGAGCGGCAACGGACCGATCGCGATCGACGCGGAGCGGGCATCCGGTTTCCGGTACTCACAGCGCGCCTACCTCATCCAAATCTTTCGCCGCGGAGCCGGCACGTTTCTGTTCGACCCGCCGGCAATCGGCTCCTTCGCAGAGCTCAATGAGGTGCTCGCCGACGACGAGTGGATTCTGCACGCCGCTAGTCAAGACCTGTTGTGCCTGCGCGAGGTTGGCCTCGACCCCCGACGCATTTTCGATACCGAGCTCGGTGCGCGACTCGCTGGACTCCCCCGTGTCGGCCTCGGCACGGTTGTCGAGGAACTCTTGGGCGTGCATCTGGCGAAAGAGCATTCGGCTGCAGACTGGTCGACACGGCCGCTCCCGCAGTCGTGGCTGGTCTACGCGGCGCTCGACGTGGAGTTGCTCGTCGACTTGCGCGATGCGATGGGCAGGCTGCTCGACGATGCGGGTAAGAGTGCGATTGCGGCCGAAGAATTCGACGCGGTGCTCCACAGGGATCTCGTGATCGTGCGCCAAGAGCCGTGGCGTCGCCTCAGCGGACTCCACTCCATCAGGAGCGCTCGCAATCTCGCAGTGGCGCGCGAACTCTGGCACGCGCGCGACGACTACGCGCGCGAGATTGACACGGCGCCCGGTCGGCTCGTTCCCGACACCGCGCTCGTCGCGGCAGCGCGCACCCTTCCGGCCACGAAACGCGCTCTGGCCGCAATCAAGGAATTCACCGGACGGGCGAGCCGTTCACAGATCGATCGGTGGTGGTCTGCGATCGAAGTCGGAGTCGCCTCGACCGAAATGCCCCAGTTGCGCGCCCCAGGCGAGTCCATTCCCCCTCCGCGAGTGTGGGCAGACAAGAACCCACAGGCAGACAAGCGGCTGAAGGCCGCTCGTGCTGCGGTGGCGGTGGTGGGTGATGCTCTCGCCATCCCAATCGAGAATCTGCTGACACCCGAACTGCTGCGCCGAGTGGCGTGGACTCCACCCGAGCCTGCCACCGCTGCATCCGTCGCAGCGGTCCTGGAGTCACTCGGCGCCCGTCACTGGCAGATTGACGCAATCGCACAGGTAATTGCCCAAGCCTTTGTCGATGCCAGCCAAGTTGCCGCGACGCCGTCCGACGAGCCTTCGTAGGAAGAATCAACGGATTCTCTCGGTTTAATTGACGAGCCTAGGATCAAGCTAGTACGCAATTTGCTGTTGGAGGCATAGTGGCCGAGAGAACTGACGTCGTATTCGTTGACGGGGTGCGCACCCCATACGGGCGAGCTGGCGAAAAGGGCATGTTTTGGAATACCCGAGCTGACGATCTGGTCGTCAAGGCAATGATCGGATTGCTCGAACGCAATACGTCGCTGCCGAAAGACCGCATCGACGACGTCGCTATCGCCGCAACCACCCAACAGGGCGACCAGGGCCTCACGCTTGGTCGTACGGCTGCGCTTCTCGCGGGCCTGCCTACGTCGGTGCCTGGTTACGCCATCGACCGAATGTGCGCAGGCGCCATGACATCGGTAACGACCATCGCCGGTGGTATCGCATTCGGCGCCTATGATGTGGGCATCGCTGGCGGTGTTGAGCACATGGGGCGCCACCCGATGGGTTTCGGCGCAGACCCCAACCCTCGTTTTCTGGCCGAAAAGCTCGTGAGCGCCGAAGCGCTCAACATGGGCGACACGGCGGAGCGTATTCACGATCGCTTTCCCCACCTCACGAAAGAGCGCGCCGACCGCTACGCAATGCACAGCCAGCAAAAGGCATTCGCCGCATACGAGGCAGGAAAGATCCAGCCGGATCTCATCTCGGTTGCGACCCGCAACGAGAATGGCTGGGGGCTCGCCACTCGTGACGAGGCGCTGCGCCCCGAGACCACTCTCGAGGGCTTGGCAGCGCTCAAAACCCCGTTTCGCTCACATGGTCGGGTCACGGCAGGCAACTCTTCTGGCCTCAACGACGGTGCGACCGCCTCGATCATCGCCAGCGCCGATGCCGCGAAAGAGTTCGGTCTCACGACCAAGATGCGCATGGTGAGCTTCGCTTTCGCCGGAGTCGAACCGGAGATCATGGGAATCGGTCCGGTACCGTCCACCGAGAAGGCGTTGCGGAAGGCCGGCCTGTCGATCACCGATATCGGACTGTTCGAACTCAACGAAGCATTTGCCGTGCAAGTGCTCTCGTTCCTCGACCACTTCGGGCTGGACGATGAAGACACTCGCGTCAACTTGTGGGGTGGGGCGATCGCGATGGGGCATCCACTCGCCTCGTCTGGCGTGCGCCTGATGATCCAGCTCGCCGCGCAATTCGCGGAGCATCCCGAGGTGCGCTACGGACTGACGGCGATGTGTATCGGCCTCGGTCAGGGTGGATCCGTTATCTGGGAGAACCCCAACTTCACGGGAGCCAAGTAACCATGGCGCAATTCGATACGCTCAGGCAACCAGCAACCGACGAGGTTGTCACTCACTCGTACGTGCGTGACATTCCGCTGAAGAGCGGCAAGACGCTCGCTCTAGTCACGCTCGACAATGGAAAAGATCACACCAGACCGAACACGTTAGGGCCGACCAGTCTGCTGCAATTCGCGAGCGTGCTCGACGAGCAGATGACTCGTGCGAAGGCCGGCGAGATCCAAGGTCTCGCCGTCACCGGCAAGCCATTCATTCTTGCCGCGGGCGCTGATCTCAGCAAAGTCAGCGAAATTCCCGACCGCGCGACGGGCAAGGAGATGGCCCAACTCGGGCACTATGCGCTCGGTAAGCTAGGCGAATTCTCGGTTCCGACTTTTGTATTCATCAATGGACTCGCGCTCGGCGGCGGCGTCGAGATCCCCCTCAACGCCGACTACCGCACGATCGATCGTTCGGTGCCGGCTCTCGCGCTTCCCGAGGTATTCCTCGGCATTATTCCGGGATGGGGCGGAGCGTGGCTGCTTCCGAACCTCATCGGCATTGAAAATGCTCTCAAGGTCATCATCGAGAACCCGCTCAAGAACAACAGAATGCTGGGTGGCCAAGAGGCGTTTGAGCTAGGCATTGCCGATGCGATTTTCGAGCCAGCGAACTTTCTCGAAGATTCCCTGAAGTGGGCAGACGGCGTTATCACCGGCACTATCAAGGTCAAGCGGCCCCATGAACCAGGCAAGATCGAGCGCACCGTCAAGTGGCCGATCGCGATCGATTTGGCCGAGAAGATGGTGAGCGACCGCATCGGAAAGATCGCACTCTCACCCTATCGCGCACTCGAACTGCTCAAGGCTGCGCGTAATACGGACAAGAAAACCGGGTTCGAAGCAGAAGACAACGCGCTCGCCGATTTGATATCAGGAGATCAGTTCCGCGCGAGTATCTACGCATTCACCCTCGTGCAGAAGCGGGCAAAACGTCCGGCTGGCGCGCCAGACAAGGCGCTCGCCAAACCCGTGACGAAGGTCGGCGTGATAGGAGCGGGCCTGATGGCACGCCAGTTCGCGCTGCTGTTCGTTCGACGACTGCGGGTGCCGGTCATTATCACCGACCTCGATCAAGGGCGCGTGGACGAAGGCGTCGCCTACATCCAGCTCGAAATCGCGTCGCTGCTGAAGAAGGGTCGCATCTCGGCCGACGAATCCAACCGATTGCGGGCGCTTGTTTCCGGCACGACGAACAAGGCGGACTTTGCCGACTGCGATTGGGTGATTGAAGCGATCTTTGAAGAGCTGGAGGCCAAGCAGAACGTCTTCGCAGATGTCGAGCAGTACATCTCGCCCAAAGCGATTCTGGCTACGAACACGTCGTCGCTGTCGGTCGAGCAGATTGCGGCCAAACTGAAACACCCGGAACGTGTGGTCGGTTTCCACTTCTTCAACCCGGTAGCGATCATGCCGCTCATCGAGGTAGTGAAGACGTCGAAGACCACCGACGAGGCGCTGTCTACTGCAATGGTTACCGCGGCACAGTTGCGCAAGAACGCGGTCATCACGAAAGACACGCCGGGGTTCGTGGTCAACCGCATCCTCGCCAAGGTTCTCGGTGAGGCAATGCATGCAGTTGACACCGGCACGCCGTTTGAGGTGGTAGAAGAATCGACCCGACCATTTGGGCTTCCCATGACACCGTTCGAACTGCTCGAGCTCGTTGGCCTCAAGGTCGGCGCGCACGTACTTGACACCCACCACACGGCGTTTCCCGACCGTTTCTTCGAGAGCGCAAACCTGCACAAGCTCGCCGATCTGGGCCACATTTTCGAGCGCGACAGCAAGGGCAAGATCAAGGGCATCGACAAGAAAGCACGTGAGATCGTCACGGGAGGCAGTGCGCCGATGACGGCGAAACAATTGCAGACCCGAATCGAAGACGGCCTCGCGGATGAGATCCACCGCATGCTCGAAGATAAAGTAGTCGAGGCGGCCGAAGATGTCGACCTGTGCCTCATTCTCGGAGCCGGATACCCGTTCCAGATGGGCGGTGCGACTCCGTATCTTGACCGCGTTGGGGCGTCAGAGCGCGCCTTCGGCGACACCTTCCACCACCCGGTGATTCGCGGCGTGCAGTAGGGCGCAGTAACGCCTCAGCTCGCGCCCGTCGATTGTTCGACGGGCTCGAGCTGGTTAGTGCACGTCGCGACCCATGCACAACCCACGCATTGGTCACACGGCTTGCGCAGTGCGACCCAGACCCGCTGTGGTCTCGTCGCGGGGGCGTTGGCCATTCCGGCCGGGTGGCACACCAACACTGACTCTCCCCGGGCCCTCACCCGAGACGTTGGCGGCCACGTGACCGGTTGCTACCTGTTGAGCGGTGACATGTCTGCGTAACGGGCGCCCATCGGTGCGGCTATGGCGCCGAGTGTCGTCAGTTGTTCTGTGGTCAACATCATCCCCTCCGCAGCGACGTTCTCCTCCACATAGGCAATGCGCTTGGTTCCCGGAATAGGAGCGATGTCGTCACCCTGAGCAAGCAGCCAGGCGATGGCCACCTGACCGGGCTTCGCGCCGATTTCCGCCGCGACCGCATCGACCTGCTCGACGATTCGGATGTTCGCCTGGAGGTTCTCGCCCTCGAAGCGCGGGTTACTCCTGCGGAAATCGGTCGCATCCAGCTGATCAAGCGAGCGAATCGTTCCGGTCAGAAACCCGCGTCCGAGTGGCGAGTACGGCACGAATCCGATACCGAGTTCCCGCACCAAGGGCAGGATCTCGGCCTCAGGATCGCGGGTCCACAGCGAGTATTCGGTCTGCAGGGCGGTAACCGGATGCACGGCGTGCGCGCGACGGATCGTTGCTGGCGCGGCCTCGGACAGCCCGTAGTGGCGAATTTTTCCTTCGTGGATGAGCTCGGCGAGTGCGCCGACCGTCTCCTCAATTGGCGTGTGGGGATCCATGCGGTGCTGGTAGTACAGGTCGATGTAGTCGGTGCCGAGACGTGCTAACGACCCCTCGACCGAGATGCGCACGTTCTCGGCGCTGCCGTCGAGGCCGCGCGTGTTGTCAGAACGGTGCAGGATTGTACCGAATTTCGTCGCGATGACGACCTGATCCCGCTTACCGAGGATAGCCTTCGCGAGCAGCTCTTCGTTGAGATACGGCCCGTAAATCTCCGCCGTATCGAGAAAGGTGACCCCGAGTTCGATGGCGCGGTGAATCGTCTTGATGGAGCTTTCATCGTCTTGTGCGGCACCCGTGTAGAACGCGCTCATGCCCATCAGGCCGAGGCCCAGCCGACCGATCTCGGGTCCATTTGTGCCCAATACAATTTTCTTCATTTTTAGCTATTCACTCTCTTGTTGTATGACGCGTTCGTGAAATCGATCAGCGGCTCGTGGACTCAAGCTCAGCGGCATCCCGGTCGAGCACGGTTGTGTAAGGAAGTGCACCCAGATCAACTCCGTTGACGAGTATCTTTGATCAACGAACGAAGTCCGATCGACCGTCGCCAGCATGAGCCCGGCGCGTTACCGACGACTCCGGCCCGTCTGCACGCGTGACTCGTCGGGCAGTGGACGAGCCACCGGAACCTTACTCCCGAGCACCTGTGCAACCAGATCGCGGGTAACGGCCTGCGGCGTGAGCCCGATTTGCTCCATGATGTGCTCCCGAGAGCCGTGCTCCAGAAACTGATCAGGCAGTCCAAGCTCGGTGACCGCGGTGTCAACATTTGCGGCACGCAAGTCTTGGCGAATGCGAGTGCCGATTCCGCCCACGCGCACGCCGTCCTCGATGGTCACCACGATTCTGTGGTCGGCGGCGAGCGAGATCACACTCTTCGGCACCGGAACTACCCAACGCGGGTCGATGACGGTTGCGCCTATCCCCTGAGCAGCCAGCCGCTCCGCAACCTCCAGCCCGAGCTTCGCCATCGGGCCGACGGTAACGATGAGCACGTCTTTATGTGGTGCCTCGCGCAACACATCAACACCGTCGGCGGTTCGCCGAACCGCTCCATACTCGGTGCCGACGGTTCCCTTGGAGTAGCGAAGCACCGTAGGAGCATCTTCCACTACGACAGCCTCGCCAAGCTCTTCACGCAGGCGGGTAGCGTCTCGTGGCGCCGCAATGCGAATGTTGGGCACCACCTGCAGAATCGCAAGATCCCACATGCCATGGTGGCTCGGTCCATCGGGACCGGTGACACCGGCGCGGTCGAGCACGAATGTGACGCCGGCCTTGTGCAGCGCAACATCCATGAGCACTTGGTCGAACGCGCGATTCACAAAGGTCGCGTATAGCGCGACGACGGGGTGCAGCCCACCGTATGCCAACCCGGCGGCGGATGTCACGGCGTGCTGCTCGGCGATGCCCACGTCGAGCACCCGCTGCGGGTACTTCTCAGCGAACTTGTGGAGCCCGGTTGGACGCAGCATCGCTGCCGTGATTCCCACGATTCGCGGGTTCGCATCCGCTAAGTGCACAATCTCGTCGGCGAACACCGCGGTCCACGACGGCATGCTGGCGACCTCGATGGGCTCCCCGGTCTCGGGGTCGATCTGGCCGACGGCATGGAACTGGTCGGCGGCATCTTCGAGCGCGGGCCGATAGCCGCGCCCCTTCTCGGTGATCGCGTGCACGATCACGGGGGCGCCATAGTTCTTGGCCTGTTCGAGTGCTTCGGTGACCGCTTTAATGTCGTGGCCGTCAATCGGGCCGAGGTACTTAATGTCGAGATTTGAGTAGAGCGCCTCATTGTTTGTCAGCCGAGAGAGGAATCCATGAGTGCCGCCACGGATGCCGCGGTACAGCGCACGTCCAGGTGCCCCGAATTTTTCAAAGATCTGCCGCGTCGTCGAGTACAGGTTGCGATAGGACCGGCGCGTTCGCACATCATTGAGAAAGTGCGCCATTCCACCGATGGTTGGCGCATACGAGCGCCCGTTGTCGTTGACGACGATGATCAGACTGCGGCTGTTGTCGTCGCTGATGTTGTTGAGCGCTTCCCAGGTCATTCCACCGGTGAGTGCGCCGTCGCCAACGACGGCAACGACGTGCCGGTCGGCCTGCCCGGTCATCGTAAACGCCCGCGAGATTCCATCGGCCCACGACAAGGAACTGGACGCGTGCGAACTCTCGACGATGTCATGAACGGATTCAGACCGTTGCGGGTAGCCCGCAAGCCCGCCCTCCTGACGAAGGCGTGAAAAGTTTTGGCGGCCAGTCAGAAGCTTGTGCACGTAGGTCTGATGACCGGTGTCGAAAACTATGGCGTCGCTAGGCGAGTCAAACACGCGGTGAATGGCAATGGTGAGTTCGACAACGCCTAGGTTCGGCCCGAGGTGTCCGCCAGTCTTCGACACCTGTCTGATCAGAAATTCGCGAACCTCAGCGGCCAACTCGACGAGTTCCTTCTGGCTGAACGCATCGAGATCTCTGGGACCGTGGATGTTCTCGAGCAGGCTCATTATTCGATTCTAAGCCGAGGAACGCGCACGGAGTGCCCCTTGCATTCGGTCAGGATTTAGGCTCTCGTGCGACCGGCCTTCACTACACGCGACCTAAACGAGTGACCGCAGCACGTACTGCAGAATGCCTCCGTTGCGGTAATAGTCGGCCTCACCTGGGGTGTCGATACGCAGTACCGCGTCGAACTGGATGGTCGCCTTGCCCGCTCGCGAGCTATCACTCGCAACAGCTACGACGTGAAGCGTTCTCGGTGTGCGACCGTCGTTGAGCTCTTCCACCCCGCTGATCGAGATGATCTCGGTGCCATCAAGCCCCAGTGACGCCCACGACTCGCCAACGGGGAACTGCAGCGGAAGAACACCCATGCCGATCAAGTTCGAGCGGTGAATGCGTTCGAAGCTTTCGGCAATAACGGCCTTGACCCCGAGCAGCGAGGTGCCCTTCGCCGCCCAGTCACGGCTTGACCCTGAGCCGTACTCTTTGCCACCCAGAATCACCAGCGGGGTGTTCGATGCCGCGTAGTTCTGGGCTGCGTCATAGATGAACGCCTGCGGAGCATCCGGTTGCGTAAAGTCGCGGGTATAGCCACCCTCGACATTGTCTAAGAGCTGATTCTTTAAGCGGATGTTCGCGAAGGTCCCACGAATCATTACCTCATGGTTTCCGCGACGTGAGCCATACGAGTTGTAGTCGTTGCGAGCGACACCGTGCGCGTCAAGGTACTTGCCGGCCGGGCTGTCTGCCTTGATGGACCCTGCCGGGCTAATGTGGTCGGTCGTTACCGAGTCACCGAGCTTCGCAAGAACGCGCGCACCACTGATCGATGAGACCGGCGTGGTCTCGATCGTCATGCCGTCGAAGTACGGGGGCTTGCGCACGTACGTGGACTCGTCATCCCACGCAAACATCGCGCCCGTTGGTGTTGGCAAGTTGTTCCAGTGCTCATCACCGTCGAAGACGCCGGCATATTCGTGGGTAAACATTTCGGTGTCGATAGACGAGTCGATCGTGGACTGCACCTCAGCCGCATCCGGCCAGATGTCTTTGAGGAACACGTCATTGCCTGCCTGGTCTTGGCCAAGAGCGTCCGTCTCGAAGTCAAAGTTCATCGACCCCGCGAGGGCGTACGCAATCACCAGAGGTGGGCTGGCGAGATAATTCATCTTGACGTCTGGATTGATGCGGCCCTCAAAGTTACGGTTGCCGGAGAGTACAGCGGTGACGGCGAGGTCGTTCTGATTAACTGCCGCGGAAATTTCATCGAGTAGCGGCCCTGAGTTGCCGATGCACGTCGTGCAGCCGTAGCCGACCGTGTAGAACCCGAGGTCTTCAAGATAGCCGCTTAGCCCGGCCTTCTCGTAGTAGTCGGTTACCACCTTGGAGCCAGGCGCGAGGGTGGTCTTCACCCATGGCTTCGACGTCAGGCCCTTCTTGCTCGCGTTGCGCGCGAGAAGGCCGGCCGCGAGCATAACGCTCGGGTTAGACGTGTTGGTGCACGAGGTGATCGCCGCAATCGCTACCGCGCCATGATCGAGGGTGAAGCCCGAGCCGTCCTCAAGGGTGACAACGGTGGGTTTCGATGCGGTCTGTGGCGCACTGCTCACATGCGTATGCGAAAGCTCGTGCGCGGTCTCTTCATCTTGCGGCGTGAAACCGAGTGGGTCGGATGCTGGAAACGTTCCCTCGAGCGACGCGTCTATCTTGGAACGGTCGACCGACGCGTAGTCAGTCAGATCGTGTTCGAACTGTTCCTTCGCGCGACTGAGCTCCACCCGGTCTTGCGGTCGCTTCGGACCGGCGATCGAGGGGACCACCGTGGCGAGGTCAAGTTCGAGGTACTCGCTGTACGCGGGCTCGCTCGTGGCATCGTGCCAGAGGTGCTGCAACTTTGCGTACGCCTCGACAAGCTCAACCTGCTCCGTGCTGCGGCCGGTGAGCCGCAGGTAATCGAGGGTGACATCGTCGATCGGGAACATCGCGGCCGTAGAGCCGAACTCGGGACTCATATTGCCGATGGTGGCACGGTTAGCCAGCGGCACCGCCGCAACGCCTGCCCCGTAGAATTCCACGAACTTGCCTACCACACCATGCTTGCGCAACATTTGGGTGATCGTGAGCACGACATCCGTTGCTGTCACGCCGGTGGGAATGGCACCGGTGAGTTTAAAGCCGACCACCTTGGGGATGAGCATCGATACCGGCTGACCGAGCATTGCTGCCTCGGCCTCAATGCCGCCAACACCCCAGCCGAGCACTCCAAGTCCGTTGACCATGGTGGTGTGGGAGTCAGTGCCGACGCAGGTGTCTGGGTATGCCTGTAGCACCCCGCCCACCATCCGGGTGTAGGTAACGCGCGCGAGATACTCGATGTTGACCTGGTGCACGATCCCGGTGCCGGGCGGTACCACCTTGAAGTCTTCAAAAGCGGTCTGGCCCCAGCGTAGGAACTGGTAACGCTCGCCATTGCGCTGATACTCGATCTCCACGTTGCGCTCGAGGGCATCGGCCGTACCAGACACGTCTGCGATGACCGAGTGGTCGATGACCAGCTCTGCGGGAGCGAGCGGGTTAATCTTGGTCGGGTCACCGCCGAGCGCGCCGACAGCCTCGCGCATCGTGGCAAGGTCAACGATGCAGGGCACTCCGGTGAAGTCCTGCATGATGACGCGCGCGGGAGTGAACTGGATTTCGGTATCTGGCTCTGCGGTGGGCACCCAGGATCCGAGCGACTGGATCTGCGATCTCGTGACATTCTTGCCATCTTCAGTGCGCAATAGGTTCTCGAGTAGCACCTTAAGGCTGAATGGAAGCGTGTCGTACCCGGCAACCGCATCGACTCGAAATACCTCGTAGCTGATCGAACCGACGGTGAGCGTGTCTTTCGACCCGAAGCTGTTTACTGCAGACACTGTCGTCTCCCTTGCTGACTATGCGTCAATCTTCGCTGTCGGCCACGTGGCGTGCCAGCACAGCAAGCCTATGACCGCTGAACTCTAACCGTGCCGCTGACCGCGGGCGAAAGTATCTCGACGTCGAGATAAATATATCACTCACGGTCGAAGATAAGTGCGCGTCGGCGAGCAACCCGGTAAACGATCTCAATGGTCACCGCGCCGAGCAATCCACACCCGATGCCGATGAGCATCGGAGGGCCTACGACCACGCGAAGGGCGAAGAAATCCCGACCAATCGGTAGCGTCACGGTCAGAACAAAGAGCGAGGCCATCGCACCCAGCAATAGCCCACGCACCCCATTGAGTGGGCGGGCGAGCACACAGAGAATCCAGAACGCGACAAGAAACAGGGTGATCGTCGCGATTGTTCGAGCCTCATCGCGTGGCACCAAGGTGCGCACAATCGCGTAGGTCACGAATACGATGACCGCCGCAACGATGCCCGTGGTCGCCGCGTAGCGCAGTAACCGTTGCAGGATGCCCGAGCGATAGATGCGACTGTTGGGCGCGAGCGCAAGAACGAACGACGGAATGCCTATGGTGAGAACTGAGATGAGCGAGAGTTGCCGCGGAAGAAAAGGAAACTCCCACAGCAGCGCCGAGAACACGATCGCAAAGATAACGCCGTAGACGGTCTTGGCAAGAAAGAGGTTCGCTACCCGCTCGACGTTCGCGATGACGCGTCGGCCGTAGGCGAGCACATCGGGCAAGCGCTCGAACTTGTTGTCGAGGAGCACGACCCGGGCGACCGCCTTTGAGGCCGACGTTCCCGAACCCATCGCAATGCCGAGATCCGCTTCCTTGATCGCCATGGCATCATTGACACCATCGCCGGTCATGGCCACGGTATGGCCGTCTGCTTGAAGCACACGCACCATTGCACGCTTCTGCTCGGGTGCCACTCGACCGAAAATCGAGTATTCGGCGAGAGCCGCTCGCAGGTCATCATCGCCGTGTAGCTCGCTGGCATCGATGGATGAGTTACCGAAGCCCAAGCCGACCGCGAGGGCTGCGACGGTGGCCGGGTTGTCACCTGACATGATGATGCAACGCACGTTCTGCTCGGCGAAATAGCGGAGCGTCTCGGCGGCGTCCGGGCGGATTTCCTCACCGAACAGCAGGATCGCAACCGGCTCGATCTCCAGCTCATGCAGCTCAAAGTCCACACCGGCGGGCAACGGCTCTCCCAACCGCACGAGCGCGAGCGTGCGCTGCCCGGTGAGGGCGTACTGCGCCGCACGCATGTAGTGCGTCACGAATCCCTCGAACAGTCGCTCCGGGGCTCCGAGAAGCCACGAGCTCATCACGCCATCGTGCTCAAGCTCGACGCCGCTGAAGGCGCGGGCACTGCTAAACGGTAGGCGGCGAATGGGAACGGCGCCGACATCCGGAAAGTCGGCTGCAAGAGCTCGCGCAGTCGCATTCGCGGCATCGTCGCGGGCAAATACCGAGAGCGCAATCGCGTGAATGGGGTCTGCCACGATGGGCACCATCTCACGAAACGACACGTGCCCGCTGGTGAGCGTTCCTGTCTTGTCGAGGCAGAGCACGTCGACACGGGCCAAGATCTCCACGGCAGCGAGTTCCTGCACTAAGACCTGCTTCCCCGCGAGGCGAAGAGCCGCCACCCCAAAAGCGAGGCTAATCAGCAGCACCAACCCCTCTGGGATCATCCCGACGATGCTCGCGACCACGTCGATGATCGCCGCGTGCAAGCGACCGCCGTTGAGTCCGCTGTAGGCGACCGAGCGCGTCACCAGCACGAGCACCACGATGGGACCGAGCACCCAGGAGATGTACACCAGAATTCGATTTGTTGCTGCGCGTAGCTCCGACTGCGCGAGTGAATGCCGTCGAATCTCAGCCGTGAGCCTGTTCGCGTACGAGGCCGCCCCGACGGCGGTGACCAGAACAAACCCTGTTCCGGTGGAAACAAGCGCTCCTGATAACACGAGATCACCCGAGTGTTTGGCCATCGGGTCGGATTCGCCAGTGAGGAGGGACTCGTCGAGAGTGAGATCCATCGACTCAAGAACCGTGGCATCCGCAACGATCTGGTCGCCGGGGCGCAACACCACGATGTCTCCCAGAACGAGAGCAGCAGGAGCGAGCAACACCGTCTCGTCGTCCCGGCGCACTGCGACTACGGGAGCAGCCAGCAGGGCGAGGCGGTCGAGCGCGAGCTTAGCCCGCAACTCCTGCACGATTCCAATGCCGCCGTTGACGATCACGACGCCGAAGAAAAACCCGTCACGTAAATCGCCGAACACGGCGACCGCCACGAAACACAGCGTGAGAATTCCGTTGAACAGAGTGAAGACGTTGTCGCGGATGATGTGCCAGAGTGGCCGGGACGTCGTCTGCTTCGTGGCGTTAGTTTCACCGCGAGCGACGCGCTCGGCTACCTCACTCTGGCTGAGGCCGCGCATAGACCGTTCGCACGAGCAACCAGGTCACCCAGAGCATTCCCGCGTAGAGCGGCACGCCCATGATCAGTTTTGTGCCCGCGAGCCACTGCGCCTGACCAGCGAAATAGAGCGGCAGTTCCACAGCGAGCCGCGCGCCGAAGAGCGCTACCCACAGAATCGTGGCGACGCTCATGACACGAAACTTCGCTGTGTCGTCACGCCATTCCGTCGGTTCGCTCGTGAGAACTCCAACGATCGCCCCAATGAGGGGCCAACGCACTGCGAGGCTGGTCAGGAGCACCACAACGCTGGTGCCGTTGATAACGAACCCAAGCACGAAGTTATCTTGAGCGCGGCCGGTGATGAGCGCAAGCACGGCCGACAGGCCGATGCCGAGCACCCCGGCAATCGCCGACGTTGCAGAAGACTTAGTGGCAATTCGGATGACGACGAAGCTCAGCGCCACAGCGAGTGGAGCCAGCACCGACGGCAGGATTTGCTGCGAAATGGTGTAGACAATGAGGAATCCGAGGCCAGGCAAGATCGACTCGATAAGACCACGCACGCCGCCGATCGCCCCCACGAGCGCCCGAGCAGTCGGCGCCTCTCCCGGCGTCACGTGACCGATACCGGCACCCCGAATGGCGGCAGCAATGCTCTCCGAGAGGGAGAGCGGCTTATCGTGTTTCTCAGCCATTAGACCGCGGTGGGAGACGCGTCAGCGCCCCCGGTGGCCGGCATGTGCAGGGGAATCAAGTCCCGCGGCGGCATCGGGCTCGTGCCACGCACAACCACGATGCTGCGGAACAAGTCTTCAATGCGAGTCGCCGCTTCACCCGCGACAGCCGCCTCGCCCGCGATTACCCCGCGCAAAAACCAGCGCGGGCCATCGACGCCGATAAACCGTGCGATTCGGGTGGAGCCCGGCTGCTCGGGCGCGACGACGGGAACCTCAGCGACGACTTCAGGACCGAACGGTCCGTTCACAATGCGCGTCGTGCCACCCTGCTTGTGGATTTGGTCGACAATCTGCTGCCGAATCTCGTGCCACAAACCGCTCGAACGTGGGGCCGCGAACGGCTGTACCTGCAGAGTGGACCCGGAGTAGTCGAGGCCGACGGCAACCACTCGATTGGTGCCTTCCTCCACCTCAAGACGCAAATGCAGATCGGGGCGTGGAACGATTTTTACGCCGCCGAGGTCAACGTACGGCCGCACGGCGTTCGCTTCGTTTTCGTCGAGCGGACCGGCTTCCGCACGATTGACCGGTGCTGATTTCGGCTGCTCGACGAGGTGATCGTCGTCGCTGCCGGAAGATCCTGGAGCGGAGGTATCGCTCATCACTGTTGTCCTATTCCTGTGGCTCGATATCCCGTGGATCCGAAACCCGCGTCTCCACGGTGGCTACCCGGTAGTTTCTCAACCGGTACGAATCGAGCTCTCGTTATCGGCATGACGATGAGTTGGGCAATGCGATCACCGATCGCCACAGAATACGTCACGGAGATGTCTGTGTTGAGGAGAGTAACTCGGATTTCTCCTCGATAACCCGCATCAACCGTGCCGGGGCTGTTGACGATGGTGATGCCGTGCCGTGCTGCCAGACCACTGCGCGGAACCACGAACGCGACGTATCCGTCTGGCAGCGCGATCGACACACCGGTGCCGACGGTCGCACGCTGACCGGGGGCAAGTTCGATCGCTTCGCTCGCCGTAAGGTCGGCTCCAGCATCTCCTGGATGCGAATATTCTGGACGTTGGTCGCCCGAAATCAAGACATCGACGTGATCAGTCACGTCACGAGGGTAGTGCAGAACAACGGACCGCCAGAAAGTCTGGTCGAATAGCATCATGACCATTTATCGTGAGCGCTTGTGGCCAGCGCCCTGGCTGTTCATCGGCACTGCTCTGGTGATCCCGGCGACCCTGCTCGTATTCTTCCCGATCAATCAGACGGTAGGCGTTGTCGCCGCACTCGTTTTGTATGCGGGATGCGTCGGAATGCTTCTGCTCGGATCCCCACTTGTCGAGGTGACCGATACAGAATTTCATGCCGGGCGCGCGCGCCTGCCGATCGCGAATATCGGTGTCGTCACGCCGTTCACCGGTGCCGAAGCTACCGCCGAGCGCGGTCCCCGGCTCGACGCGCGGGCGTGGTTGATGATTCGTGGCTGGGTGTCACCGGTCGTCACCGTTCACGTCATCGACAATCGGGATCCCGTGCCCTACTGGGTCGTTTCAACGCGTCACCCCGAGAGGGTTGTCGCTGCCATTGCGCGCTCTAGGCAGAGCACTCCAGGCAGATAGGTCCGAGTTTTGACTCGTGGTCGATCTGCGAGCGGTGCTTCACGAGAAAGCAATTGACGCAGGTGAACTCATCGGCCTGAGGCGGCAATACCACCACGTCGAGATCTAGCTCAGACAAGTCGGCACCGGCGAGTTCAAAACTCCCCGGGTTGTCTGAGTCATCGACATCGACCGAGCCCGACATCTTGTCTGGGACGCGTTCCTTGAGGGCCTCAATCGACTCGGAGTCGTCATCGGTCTTGCGCGGTGCGTCGTAGTCGGTTGCCATGCCCATCCAGTTCTGTGTGCGTCGTATTTTTCCGTCTGTCGTAACCAAACGGCGGGGACAGTGTGCATCAATCGGAGGGGAATAGCAAACCGTTGAGACGCATTCTTCTCTACCCGCCCGGATCAACTTCCGGCACGCCCGGGGTATTCCCCGGAATACCGCATAATCCGTGTCATTCTTAGGCGGATCAGCGAGGGCTGGAGGTTTGTCGACATGCAGGACCTACGAGTAATCGGAGTCGAAAACGGGGCTCTTCTCGTCGCCTCAGACGACGGGGAGCGATTTCGCATACCCATTGACGAAGTTCTCCAGGCCAAGCTGCGACAGAACCCGGTTGAACCCGGAGTGGGTCGAAAGCTCGCTCCGCGCGACATTCAGGCCCACATTCGCGCCGGGATGTCTGGTCAGGACGTCGCCAACATTACCGGGGTGCCGCTCGACTACATCCAGAAGTTCGAGGGTCCGGTGCTCGCCGAACGTGAGTTTGTAGTGGAGACTGCCCTCAACGTAGCCGTGCACACTGCCCTGGACACCGACCCGATGAGTCAGGGTATGACGTTTGGTTCCGCTATCCGCGAACGGATGCACGGCTTGGGGGCAATGGGCGAGCGGTGGGCGAGCTGGAAAGACCTCACGAGCGGCTGGATCGTCAAACTTTCCTTCACGGCAGACCAGGTCGAGCACGATGCTCGCTGGCAGTTTGATCCCAAAAAACTCTCGCTCGTCCCGATGAACAACGAGGCCATCACGATGTCCCAGCAGGGCGAGGCTGCCGGAGCCCTCCTGCCGCGCTTGCGTGCGGTCAGCGTTGATGACCATGGGGCGGACGCCTCGCGCTTCGACAGCGGTGCATTCGACCTGGCTGGCGCTCCCTCCGGCCGGCCACCGCACGAACCAGCTCCGCACACCGCGCCGCAGCACGACCAGCCGGCAACCGGCAATCACACCGCTGACCTGCTCGAAGCGCTCCGTCGCCGACGAGGCGAACGCGAAGCGGCGACCTTCGGCGAAAACGACCTGATGTCGTCGATACAGCCCACAAGCGGCATCCGTCTCGTCGACCGACCAACGCAACGGCAGCCGGACGATACGCCGGACGACGGGCGTTCAACTCAACCGCAACCACTCTCGAAGGCTCGCAAGGGTCGCGTGGCTATGCCCAGCTGGGACGAGATTGTATTCGGCGCACGACCCGACGACGACCTAGCCTGAGCCGCCGTCTCACTGCGGTGCGCTAGTCGGGTCAACGCGTGAATGCTCCGACTCGCAGTAGAGGTACCCGTACCTCATCGGGCGACCACGAACCATGCTGACCAACCATCGCCCGTCCATGAGCTGTGGCGGTTCTCGAGTCGTAATATGCAATGTTCTTGCGAGCCGCGATAAGCACGTCACCAATGCGCGGCGCAACTTCGGGTCGCACTGGCCCAAACCAGTCTGCGGCGATCGCCTCCTTTCTCGTCGCTACCCATGACCTCGTCGCTTCCGAGTCGCGCCAGGCCGCTATCACGCGGTCACGCGCGCCACTAGGCAGGTCTGCGTGGAAGTGCAGTTGAAGGCATCGAGGGTCGCCAGCAACAAATCGCACCCCGTCGATAAGTTGCGGCGCCGTGTCGATGAGAACCTGGGCGTGGGCGGGAACGTCAACGACTCCGTGGTCGGCTGTGACCAGAAGACCCACCGTCGGGCCCAGCGAGCTCACCACTTGCGCGACGGCGGAGTCGAGAGTTTCTAGTGCAGCTGTCCATTCGACAGACTCCCAGCCGAATGCATGGGCCGCTACGTCAAGTTCAGGAACGTACACGTAGACGAGAGGCGCATCAACCTGCGCGGCACGCTCCAGCCTCTCGCCGATCGACCCTGCAGCCAGATACTCGGCACCGCGCAACACCGCGGCGGTGAAGCCCGACCGTGCGTAACGAGCAGGACCGATCGCGACGGGTCGGACGCCGACATCTGCTGCACGCTCGAAGACCGTGCGCTCGAGTTGCCAGGTGAGCGGGTCGATGCGGTCGTCCCAGCCAGAAAGCTGGTTCAGCAAACGATCATTGTCACCATCGAGCACGGTGTATCCCACGAGCCCGTGTTGCCCAGGCAGAGTGCCGGTCGTGAGAGTTGCCAGAGCGGCCGCCGTCGTGGTTGGGAAGCCGGAATCAATGATCGAGGTGCTCGTCATCAGCGATGCGAGTGCGCGAGCGTGACCTGCGCGCGCCCTGAGCGCGGCGGCCCCAAGTCCGTCGACGAGAAGTATGATCGCCTTCGAAACCGGCGGAAGGTGCAGTCGGTTCTGCTGACCGAGGATCGCGGCGAGACAACTGGGCAACACGTCGGCAAGGTGGGGCCGGTCTCTTTTGGGCGCCGGTAACATGGGGGCAATCCTATGACTACTCCCGAATCACCGACCGCTCCGCACGGCACCGGCGAGCGCATCGAAGACGTCGATGTGTCTGCTGAAATGCAGGACTCGTTCTTGGAATACGCCTACTCCGTCATCTACTCGCGAGCGCTCCCAGACGCGCGTGACGGGCTCAAGCCCGTACAGCGCCGCATCCTGTATCAGATGACGGAAATGGGCCTGCGGCCAGATCGTGGGCATGTGAAGTCATCGCGCGTGGTCGGTGACGTGATGGGCAAGCTCCACCCGCACGGCGATGCATCGATCTACGATGCGATGGTCCGACTCACCCAGGACTTCGTGCTGCGCGTGCCGCTCATCGATGGTCATGGCAACTTCGGCACACTCGATGACGGACCCGCCGCCCCGCGGTACACCGAAGCGCGCCTCGAGGCCGCCGCTCTCGCAATGACCGATGGGCTCGACGAAGACGTCGTCGACTTTGTGCCCAACTATGACAACTCGCTTACCCAGCCAGAAGTGCTCCCCGCCGCGTTCCCCAACCTCCTCGTAAACGGAGCGAGCGGCATTGCCGTTGGCATGGCCACGAATATGGCTCCGCACAACCTCATCGAGGTCATTGCGGCTGCACGCTACCTACTCGACAACCCGTTGGCCTCACTCGAAGATCTGATGGCGTTTGTGCCCGGGCCTGATCTGCCAACCGGCGGCACCATCATCGGACTCGACGGCATCAAGGAGGCATACGCGACCGGGCGAGGTGCGTTCAAAACTCGTGCGAAGGTCACTGTTGAGGCACTGACGGCCCGCAAAACTGGGCTCGTGGTGACCGAGTTGCCGTACCTCATCGGCACGGAGCGCGTGATCGAGAAGATCAAAGACGGCGTTAACGCGAAGAAGATCAGCGGCATCTCGGATGTCACCGATCTCACCGATCGCACACACGGCATGCGACTTGTTATTGGTATCAAAACCGGGTTTAGTCCGGATGCCGTGCTCGAGCAGCTGTATCGACTGACCCCGCTCGAAGACAGCTTCAGCATCAACAACGTCGCACTCGTGGGAGGGGGGCCGAAGACGCTCGGTCTACGCGAACTCTTGCAGGTCTACCTCGACCACCGACTGCTCGTGATCCGTCGCCGCAGTGAGTTTCGGCTCGCGCGCCGCCGAGAGCGGCTGCACCTCGTCGAAGGTCTCCTCATCGCGATTCTCGACATCGACGAGGTGATCCAGGTGATCCGGCAGAGCGATGACGGCGAGCAGGCTCGCGCGCGACTCGTCGACGTCTTCGACCTGAGCGCGCTGCAGGCCGAGTACATTCTCGAACTACGTCTGCGCCGGCTCACTCGGTTTAGCCGTATCGAACTTGAGACCGAGGCCCAGCGGCTCCGCGCCGAGATTGACGTTCTGGAGGCTCTCCTTGCTGACTCGGCGCGGATCCGCAAGCTCGTGTCGGATGAGCTCGACGAAGTCTCCGAGAGATTCGGTACCCCGCGCCGCACGCTGCTCACCGAGGCGCGCACCTCGGTTGCGGTGGTCGGCGCCGCCGCGCGCAAGACCGCACCGATCCTCGAGATAGCAGATGCGCCGTGCGAGGTGCTGCTGTCTACGACCGGCCGCGCGATTCGGGTCGACGTCAGCGACGGCGCACCGGACGCACCGGCGCGCCGCCGCACGAAGCACGACGCAATCCGCTCACGCATCACGACAACGAGTCGCGCCGAAATTGGGGCGATCACGAATCTCGGTCGCGTCATTCGTTTCAGCGCAGTGGACCTACCGAGCGTTCCCGCCAACTCGATCCAACTCGCGGCTGGCGCGAAGATCAGCGAGTACCTCGCAATCGGCAGCGAGGAGCGCGTGCTCGGTTTTGTGTCGCTTCGTTCTGAGGAGCCCATCGCTATCGGCACCCGCCTCGGAGTTGTCAAGCGGGTCTCCCCCGGCAGTTGGCCGAGCAAACCCGACTTTGAGGTCATCTCGCTCAAGTCTGGCGACGAGATCGTTGGCGTGGCGCAAGGCGGC
>JANXVG010000015.1 GCA_025351795.1 Salinibacterium sp.
GCAACAGAATGGCAACAACTGAGGCACGCACGGGGTCAGCGAGCGCATCCGTGGTCAGCGTAGAACCCAGCAAACAGGCCGAAGTTGGGCCGAAATCGACTCCCAGCACACCTCGTTTTTGCCCTCCGGAGGCAGGGGCGCCAGTTCGAATCCGTACAGATTCTGACCGAGTCGGCCCCGAACTCGGACCACAAATCAGCGGTAACTTCCCCATTGCCATGGCAGAACTCATTGCCAGCGCAGAAAGCGGCGTGCGTGCCTGAACAGGACTCGACTGAACCCGCTTCAGGCAGCAATTTCGACTCCGCTGCCCAAAGTCCAAGTTTAGCCTTCTGGCAAGTAACAAACCGATGGCAAGCAGTCATGCGGCTCGCGCTAAAAACACAACACGGACCTGATCATCACCCAGGCAGAACTTGCGGAGTTCGCCATTACTGATCGAATGATGACGTCGCAAGTGCTTCGAGCATTGCAGACCAAGGAGCTAATCCGTCGGGATTACCATCCTAGCGACGGTCGAGCTCGAGCACTTCGAGCAACGCCAGCCGGCATCTGTGTCGCACAGCACGCGACCCACGACGTCGAGACGGGCGACCAGATGTTCTTCTCATCGGCGACACCGAACCGGCTGCCATGGACGACATCCCGACCCGCTGAAGTTTGATTTACGGGCATCCCTGTGCGCAACTCGTCCTTTTCGTCACCGGTAGATCTCGCGGCGGCGGCCGGCATCGACGATGATGACCGTGAGTACTGCGTCCTCGGTCCGGTAGAGAACACGGTAGTCGCCGCTGCGCACACGCCATTCGGCACGGGCGGTGAGTTTCTTTGCAGCCGGCGGGCGGGCGTCATCAGCAAGGAGCTCGATCATCGCTTGTACTCGACGTTTTGCCTCCGGCGGAAGCGTGCGGATTGCTCTGATTGCGACGGGAAGAATCTGAACCGTGTACGTCACGACAGCCCGAGGTCACGCTTTACGTCCTCCCAGGGAATGGGCGTCTCCCCAAGTCGCTCTGTTTCCTCCCAAGCCGCATCGACTGCCCGGATATCCGCGAGCTCCTCGGAGTCCTCGATGAGCTTGTTCAGCTGGTCGGTGTCGATGATCGCCGCGACAGGACGGTTCCTACGAGTCAGGTACACCGGCTCGCGCTTTGCCGTGTCGATGATCGACGCGAGACGCCCGCGCGCATCCGTAATTGCAATCTCAGTCATATCGACATTATAGGGCAAAACGTACATAATGCGCGGGGTGCACCCCGCAAGCCGCCCGGCTTGCGCCGCGGTGGTTGCCAGCCGGCGCGGCTGCCCTCCTGCCGGCGGCGCTCACCATGTAACCGGCAGGAAGACAATGCCTGCGGAGAGCACGAGGTGTTTTACCGAACACGTCCTCACTCGTACCCGTGCAAAGCGCGTGCTCCGCGGCACCCTTAAGTGGCACGCTATCGAGTACTACTCACCGGAGGTGATCATGTCCGCGACCACCGCGACCGAAGCACGCAAGAGCCTGTTTGGGCTCATCCAGCAGGTCAACGATGACCACACCGCTATCGGGGTCGTGTCCCGGCACGGAAACGCGGTCATCCTGTCGAAAGAGGACTACGACGCGATGACCGAGACGGCCTACCTGCTGCGCAACCCCGCAAACGCCGAGCGGTTGCTCACCGCGATCGAACGGGCCCGGCGCGGCGAGTTCGAGCAGCACGACCTCTTGGACGCGTGACGCGGACGATCGCCTTCGACCCGAATGGGTGGGAGGACTACGTCTGCTGGCAGACCCAGGACCGCAAGACTCGGGGGCGCATCAACCAACTGATCACCGACGCGCTGCGCGATCCGTTCGCCGGTATCGGCAAAGCCGAGCCCCTCAGACACATCCTCTCGGGCTCGTGGTCCCGCCGCATCGACGATGCGAACCGCCTGGTCTACTACGTCACGGATGAGCACATCGTCATCCTGCACAGCCGTGAGCACTACTGACCCGAGGTCCGCTCTCCTCGATCACCACGCGGAACCCGCCGAAGCCACGCAAGCGAATCCGCCGGGCTTTGTCTGCGTCACGGACCACGATCCAGCGCGGACCCGAAGTGCATTCAGGACCAACTCGTGGATTCTCCACGTCGCTCTCACAGCATGGGATTCGAGTCAACCGTTCGTTGCACGGACAACAGATCAGCTCGCTCGGCTAGCGTGCGGTACGTTTACCGATCGCGACGGTGAGCTGCCCGATCGTCGGCATGCCAGCTAACCCCGTTTCCGTTTGATACACCCGGCACGCTAGATCTGAAGTGCGCCCGTCACTAGGAAACGCGTCTGTGCCGTCGACCAAAATCGTCGGCGACCCGGCAAAGGCAACCGTCGCCGCATCCGCACTCGATGTCAGCAGTCGATACTCGATCGCTGCCTCAGAGTGCCCGGTCGCATCCAACGCTGCCCTGACTCTGACACCGGCCTCTTGCCAGTTCGGGCACTCGTCAATGTGGAGGATCTCTACTCGCATCCATCCACTCTCGCTCGTGAAGCTGGTCATCGTCGGTGCGGAAAGTCAAGGCATGAACAGCACGGGCCACGCCACAGCTGCGGATCGCCGACGCCCACGGCCGACCGCGCACGGGTCAGTCGCGTGCCCCAGGCTCATCGATCCACTGCAGGCCTTGGGTGCTGTTAGCCGACATGGTCAGTATTTCGAGCCATGCACGATTAATGATGAGAGGCCCGCTGCTCGCGTACCTGAAATACAGGGGAAGTGCGCAGTCGAGCCAGACACTGCTGTGCCCCTCGCCAACCGCGGCGTCATCTGGCCAGGAGAAGTAGAAGCCCTCGCGACGCCGGAGCTTCGCACCGATCACAATTTGCAAGTGGGACAGCATGCGATCGTCGATCTCGATCTCCGCTAGTGCCCCATAGAGCAGCTTGCCCATTTTTTCTCCATCGCTATGTGCACTGGCCACGTGGCTCCGAGTGTAACCCCGGACCGCCCGGCAAGGCATACCGCGCGCTGATACGCTGTCGCGGTGACAACGAGCCCTCGCCATGATCGTCGTGTACTGCGGGTCGTTGTCGCCCCGGACTCATTTAAGGGCACCGTCTCGGCTCGCGACGTCGCGACCTGCATCGCCGAAGGTTGGCGCTCGGTGCGGCCAGAAGACGAACTAATCCTGTTGCCGCAAGCGGATGGCGGCGAGGGCACTCTAGACGCCCTCGAGACCGCCGTACCCGGTTCGCTGCGCCGCAGTGCCGGGAACGTCACGGGGCCAGATGGCCACCCCACGCCCGGCGAGTGGCTCGAGTTGCCGAGCGGCACCGCCGTCGTCGAACTTGCCCAATGTTCAGGACTTCCGCTCATGACCACGCTCGACCCACTCGGCGCAACGACGCGCGGCCTCGGCGAGGTTGTTGCCGCGGCTCTCGCCAGTGGCTGCCGACAACTCGTCATCGCGCTGGGTGGATCCGCATCAACGGATGGCGGCGCGGGCGCGCTAGCGGCACTCGGTGTCGCACTCACTGATGACCGCAACGTTCAGCTCGCTGATGGCGGAGGTGCGCTCGCCAGCCTCGCTCGTATCGACCGCTCGAATCTCCTCGCTCCCCCACCCGGCGGGGTAACAATGCTGTCCGACGTCACCTCGCCGCTGCTCGGTGTACGCGGGGCGGCAGCCGTCTTCGGGCCGCAGAAGGGTGCAGACGCTCACCAGGTTGCGCTACTCGACACGGCACTCGGGCGATTTGCCGAAGTGCTCGGCGGCGACCCTACCGCGCCAGGATCGGGTGCCGCTGGCGGGAGCGGCTTCGGCTTCGCCTCGGCGTGGGGTGCAAACATCCAGTCTGGCGCCGACTATGTTTCCGACCTCACCGGGTTGACCGAGGCGGCGACCCGTGCCGACATCCTGCTTACCGGCGAGGGACGATTCGACGAACAATCCACCCGAGGCAAAATTGTGGGTCAGGTGCTCTCGCTCGCGCGAACGACCGGCGCGACGGTCGGGGTAATCGCCGGGCAGGTTACGGCCGAGACGGACGCTTGGACCGCCTCCCTGACCGAGCTCGCTGGTTCCACCGAGGCCTCGCTAGCCGACCCAACCAGGTGGCTGCGCGAAGCCGGTGCGAAAGCCGCCCGTGAACTCGGGCGGCCGTAAACCGCGCAGCGTGACAACCGGCGTGGTCTGAGCGATGACGCCTCACCCGCCGCCGCCCGCCCTTCGGCGCATCCACTGTGCGCGCCGACGCCGACGCCCGCCGCGAGAGTGCACGCCCGTGCCCGCGAGAGTGCACGCCCGCGCCCGCGCCCACGCCCGCGAGAGGGCACGCCCGCGCCGCGAGAGTGCACGCCCGCGCCCGCGAGAGTGCAGAAA
>JANXVG010000093.1 GCA_025351795.1 Salinibacterium sp.
CCGGGCTTGAAGGTGGTCGCCGTGGAGCCTGCCGAGTCTCCCATCCTCAACGGTGGAGCTCCAGGCCCACATAAGATTCAGGGCATCGGCGCGAACTTCGTGCCCGAGGTTCTTGACCGCGAGGTCTATGACGAGGTCATCGATGTGAACATCATGCAATCGGTGGTGATGGCACGGCGCCTTGCCGCGGAGGAGGGCATCCTCGGCGGAATCTCGTCCGGCGCGGCCGTCGAGGCAGCGGTGCAGCTTGCGGCGCGTTCGGAAAACGCTGGCAAGACGATTGTCGTGATACTGGCGAGCTTTGGTGAGCGCTATCTCTCGACGGTGCTGTACGAGGATCTGGTGGACTGAGCGTGCGGTTTGCCCAGATCAGGGAGGACATCGCCACTGCTCGACGCCGTGATCCGGCTGCACGCAGCGGGGCGGAGGTGTTGCTCACGTACTCCGGACTACACGCGGTGTGGGCATATCGTGCGGCGCATCGACTGTGGTCGTGGCACTGGTTTCTGCTCGCGCGGATGGTGTCGCAATTCACCCGGTTTCTGACCGGTGTGGAGATCCACCCCGGCGCGACGATCGGCCGGCGCTTCTTCATCGATCACGGCATGGGCGTGGTGATCGGCGAGACGACCGAGATCGGCGATGACGTGCTGATCTACCACGGCGTGACACTAGGCGGCACGACGACAACCCACGAGAAGCGGCATCCCACGATCGGAAACGATGTGGTGGTGGGCGCAGGCGCGAGCGTCCTAGGCCCTGTGACGATCGGATCGCACTCGCTGGTGGGCGCGCATGCGGTCGTGCTCGCTGACGCCCCGGAACACTCAGTGCTCACCGGCATCCCGGCCGTCGCGCGACCGAGAGCGGGGCGTGAGCGTACCGTGCTCTACGACGACCCCGGGCTCTATATCTAGGCGAATGACCGAGTCGTTCAGCCGAGTGCAAGCATTGCTCCGGCGGCAACGGCGAGAACCAGACCCACGTACTGCAGCCAAGCGATGCGTTCCTTGAGCACGATCGCGGCGAGAATGATCGTGCCGACCGGGTAAAGCGCCGTGAGTACGGCGATCACCGAGAGTTCACCGAGCCGCACTCCGAGGAGGAGGCCGGTGTTTGCGATGGCGTCGATCACCCCACTAGCAATGGCCAGTGGGAGGCCCGCGCGCCAGCCGGTGGTCACGACGGGAAGGCCCGATGCGCGCGACCGGCGCAGGGCGAGAAGCGCGACGACGCCAATGACCGTGAACATGAGTGAACTGTTTACAGCGCGATTGATGACGAGTGGAATGAGCCCTGAGTCGCGCGGTGTCTTGTCGATCACGATGAGGAAGACGCCGATCGCGATGCCGGATCCGATCGCCATGAATACCCCCTTGGGGGATGGCCGCACGGCGTGTTTCTCCGGCACGAAACCGACGAGGACGATCGCGATGAGCGCTATCGCGAGAGCCAGGTAGCCGACCAGGTGCATGCGCTCGCCGCCAACCAGCCCCACGGCGAGTGGGACGAGCGCCGAGACCACGGCGGTGAGCGGCGAGAGGATGCTCATCGGTCCGATTGCGAGACAGGCGTAGAGCAGTGCGATCGCGATCGCACCGCTCACGCCAGATAGCGCTCCGAGCCAGATAGCGGTCCACGACCAGGTGGCGCCGACGAACGGCATCGCGATGAGTAGCACCACAAGGCCGACTGCGGCGGCGATGGCAGTGACCCGCAACGGACTAATGCGCTTTGACGCCATCCCGCCGAGGAAGTCTGCTGAACCGAAAATAATCGCGCTCGAGAGTCCGACGAGAACAGTGAGCATGCTGGAGCCAATCGCGCGAGGAGGAACCTTAACGGTATCGGTTCGAGCGCGGACGCAGCCGTGGGTCGACGGCGTTCGCGGTCAGGCCAGCGCGAGCAGTGCCGCGGCCAGGAGCGCCGTGGCCAGCCCGACCCACTGCACGATAGCGACACGTTCCTTGAGCACGATCGCAGCGAGCACAATGGTGCCGGCCGGTGAGAGCGCGTTGAGCACCGAGACCACCGATAGATTCCCGACGCGCAGCGCGAGGATGAAAAAGATGCTTGCGGCAGAGTCAGTCAACCCCGAGTAGATGGCAAGAGCGGTTGCCGACGACCAACGGTGGTCTGCCGCGGGCATCGGCGATGGGCCGCGAACGATCCGCAACACCAGCACGGCACCCCAGGAAATCCCTCCGGCGACCGAGAACACGACCAGCAGTGGAGCGAGCCCGCTGTCGGACGGCGAGAGGTCGATGAATACGAGATATAGGCCTACGCCGAGCCCCGCACCCACTGCCATGACGATGCCGCGCACTCGAGGCCGAACCGTTCGAGCGCCCGGCACGAAGCAGATGAGCACCACGGCAAGTAGGCCGACGGCGAGTCCGAGATAGCCGATCGAGCTGAGGCGCTCGCCTCGGATGAAGGCGACAGTCACCGGCACGACGGCCGAGAGGAGCGCCATGATCGGGGCGAGGATGCTCATCGGCCCGATCGCGAGGCATCCGTACAGCAGGGCAAGCGACACGGCCCCAACGGCACCGGCGATGCCACCCCAGATGATCGCGTCGGCGCTCCACCGCGCACCGAGGAACAGCGAGACGCCGGAGAGCAACGTGACGCCTGCGATCGAGTTGACCGCGGTGACCTTTACCGCGCGCATTCGGCCAGCGGCGAGCCCACCGAAGAAGTCACTTGCGCCGTAAATGAGTGAGCCTAATAGTCCAAACAACGCGCTAAGCATTGCCCCACTCTCGCAGACGCACCGCGGTGAATGACGGCACCCGAATGGGGGGTCTTCTCGTGTCGTGCGGCGGTTGGCCAGTCCAATACACTTTTACCACCTAGTGGCATGCCCACAGATCACTTTCTCTTGAGCGGATGCCATGCCTGCACTCTCTACCGCCCGGCGCGCCGCGGCAGCCATCGCCGCAATCACGCTCGCCGTTGGGCTCACTCTGGTCTCGGCTACCGCCGCCTCAGCCGCAACAGTAGCCACCTACGCAGAGTTGGCAACGGCGTTTACCAGCACCGGCACTGCGCAGCTGAGTGCCGCTATCTCATCGCCAGCCAGCGAACTTGCGCTCTCCTCAAACGCCACGGTCACGCTCGACCTGGCCGGCAACACGCTCGATCTTCACAGCATCCAGTTGGGTGCCGGCTCGCAGCTCACGATCAGCGACTCGAGCGCCGGTCACACCGGTGTGCTGACAGCGGACGCGAGCGACATCGATCAGAACAGTGCGTACGCGGACGCGCGCGCCGGAATTATGGTGCCGACGACAGCGAAACTCGTCATCAGCAGCGGTACCATTCACGCGAAGGGTGGCGGCCAGGGCGGTTCGGGTATTGGTGCCCAAGGCCACGGCGGCATCGCGGCGACGCTCGGCACGATCGAAATCGATGGCGGCACCGTGGTCGCGGCATCCGCTCCGCTGGCAGCCGCAGGCATCGGGGGCGCTGCCGTGATGTCTGGCGGCACGGTGATCATTACCGGCGGCACAGTGACCGCAACGGGCGATGGGTCGGGCGCGGGCATTGGTGGTGGGTTCTTGAGCAACATCGATGCAATCACGATTTCGGGCGGTATCGTCACAGCGACGGGGAGTGCGGGCATCGGCAGCGGCTTATCCAGCAACGGTTCAGGTGCGATCACAATTTCAGCAGGTACCGTCACGGCAACGGGCGCGAGCGGTGGCGCGGGCATCGGAACCGGCTCCGACTCGGGGTTCACCGGCTCAATAGCTGTCTCCGGCGGCACGGTCAACGCAACTGGCGACACCGTCAGCGCGGGCATTGGCGGTGGGTCGAACGGAGCGTCTCCAGCGATCACCATCTCTGGTGGCACCGTCACGGCGACCGCGACAAGCGGTGCAGCGGTCGGTGGTGGATCGAATGGTTCCGCGGGCAGTATTGCCATTTCGGGGTCTGCGAACGTTACGGCGACGTCGAATTCAGGCGCCGGCATCGGTGGTGGGCTGCAGGGGGCGTCGACCACTATTGGCATAGCCGGCGGCACGGTGCATGCGCACTCGACGGGCGGCGGTGCGGCCATCGGAGGGGGCTTGCTCGGAGCGGCAGCCACAACGACGATCTCCGGGGGAGTGGTTGTCGCAGTGACCGATACGTTCGCTCCGGTTATCGGCAGCGGCATCGGTGGTGGCTCTGGCGGCACAATTACGATCGACACGAACGCAGACGTTTCCGTGGACCACAACCAGCAGTCGACAGTCATGGGTGGTTCGAACGGCACGGCGACGATCGTGGTCAACGGTATCCTCCGCATCCCGGAGACATACCTCTTGGCGCCGACGACTGGCAGCCTCACGGTTGGGTCGGCCGGCCGCATTACGGGAACGGGCGAGCTCAGGGGTGCCGCCACGGTCACCAACAACGGCAGCATCGGCCTCGCTACGGTGTCGGCGACCCACGTACAGGTACACAATTTTCTGGTGACTTTTAACACCGGCGGTCCAACGGTGCGGGTCTACGCGTCGACCTTCGCGTACGGCGAACGTGCGTTTGCAGCCAACCCGACAAACGGTGCACTCGTCTTCGACGGCTGGTATACCCAGTCGACCGGCGGAACCCCGTTCACGACAACCTCGCCAATCACCGCCGATATCACCGTGTTCGCTCGGTGGCAACCAGCTCTCGCCGCGACCGGCACCGACGTGGGTGCCCCGCTCTCGTTCGCCGCTCTACTCGTGCTGGGCGGTTTCGCGCTCGTGTACAGACGTCGGTTCGCCTGACGCCCACGGGAGTCGTAAGCGACTCTTAGAATCACAGCATGACCCCCGCGCTCGCAGTACTCGAAAAGACCTTCGGGTATTCGAGCTTCCGCGGCGACCAGGAAGAGATTATCCAGCAGGTCATCGCCGGGGGTGACGCTCTCGTTCTCATGCCCACGGGTGGTGGCAAGTCTCTGTGCTACCAAGTGCCGGCACTCGTGCGCGAGGGTACGGGTGTGGTGATCTCTCCGCTCATCGCTCTCATGCAAGACCAGGTAGATGCTCTGTCCGCCGTCGGGGCGCGTGCGGCGTTCCTCAACTCGACGCAGTCAGCGGACGAGCGGGCACGGGTCGAGGCCGCCTACGTTGCTGGCGAACTGGACCTGCTGTATCTCGCGCCCGAGCGGCTGCGTGTTCCGTCAACCGCCGAGCTTCTCAGCCGTGGCACGATTGCTCTGTTCGCGATCGACGAAGCGCATTGTGTCTCGCAGTGGGGCCACGACTTTCGCCCAGACTACTTGCAGCTCTCCGTGCTCCACGAGCGCTGGCCGAGCGTGCCGCGCATCGCCCTGACCGCCACCGCCACCGATCGCACTCGCCAAGAGATTGTGGAGCGGCTCGATCTGGGTTCTGCGAGGCAGTTCGTATCGAGCTTCGACCGGCCCAACATCCAGTATCGAATCGAGTCGAAGAACTCGCCAGGGCAGCAACTCCTGCAGCTGATCCGCAGTGAGCACGCGGGCGACGCGGGGATCGTCTATTGCCTGTCACGGGCATCCGTGGAGAAGACCGCTGAGTTTCTCGTCGAGCAGGGAATTGTGGCCCTGCCCTACCACGCGGGCCTGGATGCCCGGGTGCGCGCAGCGAACCAAAAGCGCTTTCTTCGTGAAGACGGTGTGATCATGGTCGCGACAATCGCCTTCGGCATGGGCATTGATAAGCCCGACGTGCGCTTTGTCGCTCACCTCGACCTACCGAAGTCGGTTGAGGGCTACTACCAGGAGACGGGCCGGGCCGGGCGTGATGGCCTTCCGGCTACCGCATGGCTCGTCTACGGACTGCAGGATGTCGTGCAGCAGCGCCGGATGATCGACCAGTCAGAGGGCACCGAGACGCACCGTCGCAATCTCAGCGCGCATCTAAACGCGATGCTCGCCCTGTGCGAGACCGTGGAGTGTCGCCGGGTGCAGCTGCTCGCCTACTTCGGCGAGGAGTCGACGGCCTGCGGCAACTGCGACACCTGTCTCTCGCCGCCAGAGTCGTGGGACGGAACGGTGCCCGCCCAGAAACTGTTGTCCACGGTGGTGCGATTGCAGCGCGAGCGCAACCAGCGATTCGGTGCCGGTCACATCATCGACATCCTCATGGCTAAGACGACGCCGCGCACCACCCAGCACGGCCACGATGCGATCTCCACGTGGGGCATCGGCCAGGACCTCACCGAGCAGGAGTGGCGCGGGGTGGTGCGGCAACTGCTTGCGCAGTCCCTCCTCGCCGTGAACAGTGACGGCTTCGGCACACTCGTGATCACCGACGCGAGCGCGAGCGTTCTCGACAACTCTCGTCGTGTGAAGATGCGCCGCGAGGTCGCACGCCCATCCAAGGCGGCGCGCAAGGCAGCTGCCATCGGTACGCTGCCGGCCGAGGCGATGCCGTTGTTCGAGAGGCTCCGCGAGTGGCGCGCCGCGGTGGCGAAGCAGCAGGCAGTTCCCGCATACATCGTTTTCGGTGATGCCACCCTGCGCGGCATCGCGATCTCGAAGCCGACAACCCTCGCCGAACTCGGCGGTATCAGCGGTGTCGGTGAGAAAAAGCTTGAGAACTGGGGCGAGGCGCTGCTCGCCGTGGTCGCGGGGTGAGTGCGAGCCAGCGCAGCAACCGTGGACCGGCGGCGGCAGTCGAGAACCGCGCTGCGATCATCCGGGCTGCCGGTGAGGTATTCGCCGAGCAAGGGCTGGATGCCCCGCTCAATGCGATCGCGAAACGTGCTGGCGTCGGCCAGGGCAGTCTCTATCGGCACTTCCGCACTCGCGAGTCCCTCGCCATCGTGGCTTTCGAGGCCAACCTTGCACAGATCGAAGGTGTCGTGGCGGCAGGCGGCACTCTCGACGACGTGCTGAGGATGGTTTCCGACCAGGCCGCCAGGTCGTCGGCGTTCCTTCAGTTGATCGTTCGTCATCCCGACGACCCGCAGGTGGCAGAACTCGGTAGCCGGATTCGCGGCGTCGTCGCCGCTACCATCGATGACGGACGCATGGCGGGCACGGTGCCTGCGACGTTCGAAGTAGACGATCTGCTTCTGGCCATCCGTCTGCTGGCGGGCGCGCTCGCGGGATCGGTTCCCGCCGAGCGTACGCAACTGGTCGAACGGGGCTGGCTGCTGCTGGGCATCCGCCTGAACTAAGTTCTCTGGCCGCGCCGGTCGCGAGGGTACATACTGGTCTCCTAACCGGACACCGTTGTCCGCTTGCCAAGAAGGAGAATCATCATGGCTGGTCCGTTGACCGCTAAATCGTCCATCGCCGACTGGCTGGCCGATCCGATCGGCGGACCCATCCTCACCGACCTCGTCGCCGCGGGCGGCATGGATGTTTCGGTGTTCAAGCCCGTCCGACGCTTTGCTCTCGCGCGGCTCGTGACGCTCAGCCGAGGTGCGCTCACCGCGGATGCCGTCAACGAGCTTGTCGCGAAGGTGCGGGCCGCCGAGGCGGCCGCGGGCGGCGCCTCCTACCACACACCCGACGACGAGCCCGCTGCTTCGGGGCTGAGGGAATCCGCCGCCGAGCAGTGGGTCGAGCGAATCACTCCCGGCCGCTTCGCGAGAAAGACCGTGATCGTGACAGGCGCGGGATCCGGCATCGGTCGAGCTACGGCATCCCGGATTGCCCGCGAGGGCGGCCGAGTGGTCGCGGCCGACGTCTCGAAGGATCGCCTCGCTGACCTCGCGAAGGAGCTCATGGGATTCGATGTCGTCACCGTGGTCGGTGACATCAGTGTGGAGAAAGACATCGTGGCGGTGGTGAAGGCGGCGAACGGCACGGTCGATGGCCTCGCTAACATTGCGGGAGTTGCTGACAACATGACGCCGCTGCACGAAGTGACCGATCAGGTCTGGGAACGCGTGATGCGTATCAACGTCGACGGCACGTTCAAACTGAGCCGTGCGGTCATCCCGCTCATGCTTGCCGCCGGTAGCGGCACGATCGTCAATACGGCGTCCGAAGCGTCGCTGCGCGGATCCGCGGCAGGCTTCGCGTACACGACCTCCAAGCACGCGGTGGTCGGCATGACGAAGAGCTCTGCCTTCATGTACGGCCCGAGCGGCATCCGGGTGAATGCGGTCGCCCCCGGTGGCGTGGCCACGAATATTGAGGCGAGCTTCGACTCTGAGCTTGGCTCGGATCGCGTGGGCGGCCTGCTTGAGACGATTCCGACGATCGTGGACCCGAACGCACTCGCCGCATCGATCACGTTTCTGTTGAGTGACGACTCGGTGAACATCAATGGAGCGATCCTGCCGTCGGACGGCGGTTGGTCGGTTCAGTAGGCCTTTCATAGTTTCCACAACTGTTTAGCGGCCTCCCTGTGGAAACAGCCAATGGATGCCGCCCTCCGTGTGATGCTTTCGTCTGACTTGCACGACCCGCTTTGTACACTGGGGTGCGGCTCGTACGGTGGAATCACGGTTCCAGCCACGAAACGAGAAACTTATGACCCAGGTCACCGATCGCTTGAGTGCGTCACCGACGACACCGACGTCACCAGCACCAGCGTCGACCGCGGCTACCAAAACGGCGCAGATTGATGTCGCGTGGCTGGGCGAATATCTTTTGGGAACCTGGGCAGCCGAACGTAAGCAGTCGCGCGCACTGATGGCGCGGCCTGAGTTTCACCGCATCGATGGATTGACTCTCGACGAGCATCGCGAGCGGGTATTTGGCCAGCTCAAGCTGCTCGTCGGCGATGGCGCGGTTCATCGAGCGTTTCCCACCTCCCTCGGCGGCGCAAACAACCACGGCGGAAATGTTGCGGCATTCGAGGAGATCGTCACTGCCGATCCGTCGCTCCAGATCAAGTCGGGGGTTCAGTGGGGGCTATTCGGCGCCGCGGTGCTGCACCTTGGCACGAAACTGCACCACGAGAAGTGGCTGCCCGGCATCATGAGCCTCGAGATTCCGGGTGCGTTCGCGATGACCGAGACCGGGCACGGTTCGGATGTTGCGAGCATTGCGACGACGGCCACCTTCGACCCGAAGACCGATGAGTTCGTGATCACCACCCCCTTCCGCGCCGCCTATAAGGACTACCTCGGCAATGCTGCAGTGCACGGCCGCGCGGCCGTCGTGTTCGCCCAGCTCATCACGCACGGCGTCAACCACGGTGTGCATGCCCTCTACCTCCCGATCCGCGACGATAGCGGTCTGCTTCCCGGCATCGGCAGCGAAGACGACGGACTCAAGGGCGGGCTCAACGGCCTCGATAATGGCCGGCTGTTCTTCGACCACGTTCGAGTGCCACGCACCAACCTGCTCAACCGATATGGCGACGTGAACGAGCACGGCGAGTACACCTCCCCGATCGAGAGCCCAGGCCGCAGGTTCTTCACGATGCTCGGCACGCTCGTTCAGGGACGCGTGTCCCTCGACGGCGCTGCGGTGATCGCGAGCAAGCTCGCGCTGACTATCGCACTCATCTACGGGTCGGAGCGCCGCCAGTTCACGGCGTCGAGTGCAACGGACGAAGAGGTGATCCTCGACTACCAGCGCCACCAGCGCCGATTGCTGCCCCGACTCGCCGAGACCTACGCGATGTCGTTCGCGCACGAAAAGTTTCTCAGCACTTTCGACGGGGTTTTCTCGGGAGCACACGACACCGACGACGACCGACAGGACCTTGAGACTCTGGCCGCAGCGCTCAAGCCGCTGAGCACCTGGAACGCGCTCGCCATCCTGCAGGAAGCGCGTGAAGCCTGCGGCGGCCAGGGCTTCCTCATGGAGAATCGGCTCACCCAGTTGCGGGCCGACCTCGACGTCTACGCGACGTTTGAGGGCGACAACAATGTGCTCTTGCAACTCGTCGCCAAACGGCTACTTACCGACTATTCGCGCACGTTCGCGAAAGCGGATGCCGGGGCGATGGCCCACTATGCCGCTGAGCTGGTCGGAGATGTTGCGGTAAACCGCACCGGTTTGAGGCGCCTCGCGCAGAATGTGGTGGACTTTGGGTCCACCGCTCGCTCGATCGGCTACGTGCGTGACACGGCTTCCCAGCGCCAGTTGCTCACCGATCGTGTTCAGACGATGGTGGCGGAGGTCGCGGGCAAGCTGCGCCCGGCCTCGAAACTCGCGCGGGCTGGGGCTGCCGCTCTCTTCAATCGGCATCAGAATCTGCTCATCCAGACTGCTCAGGCGCACGGCGAACTGCTGCAGTGGGAGGCCTTTACTGACGCCCTCGAGGGTGTGCAAGACGACCAGACCCGGCAGGTGATGACCTGGCTTCGTGACCTGTTCGGGTTCACGTTGATCGAGCGCAACCTGGCGTGGTACCTCATGAACGGTCGCCTCTCGGCGAACCGCGCGCAAGCGATCACCGATTACATCGATGACCGACTTCTGCCGCGCCTTCGCCCGCAGGTCCTCGATTTGGTCGCCGCCTTCGGATTGACGGCGGAGCACGTGCGCGCGCCGATCGCTACCGGCATCGAGCGGGTTCGCCAGAACGAAGCGCGCGACTACTACGAGAACCTTCGTGCCAGTGGCAAACTTCCCATCGAGGAGAAAGACCTTAAGGCGAAGAAGCGCTGACCGTTTAGGCTTGGCTTCCGATGCTTAAGTTTCTCGCTAGGGCCTTTTTTGCCCCCGTCGCTCGACTGGTTTTTCGCCCGAGGATCCTCGGCAAAGAGAACGTTCCGCGGCGCGGCGCGGTGCTGATCGCGAGCAACCACCTCTCGTTCATCGACAGCGTCGTCACCACACTCGTTGCCCCGCGATCGATCTCGTTTCTTGCGAAGTCCGAGTACTTCACCGGCCGAGGTCTGAAGGGCTGGATCTCGCGGGCGTTCTTCGAGGGAATCGGCGCCATCCCCGTCGAGCGGGGTGCTGGGCTCGCCGCGCAAGAGGCGCTCAACAGCGGACTCGCGGTACTCGACGCCGGCGGAGCATTCGCGATCTACCCCGAAGGAACCCGCTCGCGAGACGGACGCCTGTATCGTGGCCGCACAGGGGTAGCCTGGCTCGCGCTCACCTCGGCCGCGACAGTTATTCCAGTGGCTCTCACCGGCACCCAGAACCTGCAGCCGGTCGGCTCGAAGGGCATCAGGATCGCGCGAGTGACAGTGGAGTTCGGCGCTCCCGTCGACGTTTCCCGCCGCGGGGCAGCCGACTCGGGCAAGGCCAGACGCAACGCTACTGACGACATTATGGAAGCCATCCAACGGATGAGTGGCCAGGAGTTCGCTGGCGAATACAACGAGCCACCCCCCGCGACGGTGGGCGAGCGCGTGCGCCGGGTATTCCGGCGGCGCGGCCGTCACTAGAACGGGCAGCAGGGTCGGCGTGTCGCCCTCAGCCGTTGTTTCGCGGATTCTGCTGCGAGCCAGTCACCGCGGTGTCATCGTCATTGCGACGAGTCCCATCGAGTCTCAGCGTCGCGAGAAAACCGAGTGCCAGGAATCCGGCGGCTGAGAATGCAGAGTAGCGGGTGCCGTCGCTGAAGGCCTCGCGAGCGTCGGCTGCTGCTGCGGGCGACTTCGCGGCGAGGGAGGGGATCGCTGTGCCCGCCGAATCGACGACGAGGTCGACGATCTGCGATCGCACAGCGCCAGGAATCTCGCTGCGTTCGGCGAGTTTCGCGTCGAGGATCGAACCCACGCTCGTGAAGAGCACCGTTCCGAGGATGGCGATGCCGAGCGCGGAGCCGACCTGACGCGAGGTACTCTGCGTGCCGGAGCCCTGCCCGCTCTGCTCGACGGGAACATCTTTCAGTACCACGCCGGTCAGTTGGGCAGTCGCGAGTCCGACGCCGAATCCGTAGACGAACAGGTAGGGAACGATCGCCCACCACGGTGTGCTCGAACTGATCACGATGCCGATAGCCACGAGTCCGACGACTTCTGCGAGGAGGCCGACGCGCACGATGAACACCGGGGTGAGTTTGTTGCCGGCCGTCGCCGCAAATCCACTCGCCACGAATGAGCCGATCGCCAGTGACAGAATGACGAACCCGGTTTGCAGGGCGTTGTAGCCGAGTACATTCTGCAGCCACAGCGGGAGCGACAGGATCAGCCCAAATTCGCCGAGCGACACGATCATCGCTGCGATGTTACCGTTGCGAAACGAGGCAATGCGCAGTAGCTCGAAAGCGAGCATGGTGCTCTTCTTAGCCCTCTGGCGCGCAAGGCCCCAGCCAATGAAGGCGATTGCGGCGAGCAGGGCGAGAGCGAAAGCGAATGGGATCAGTGAAACACCCCAAGGCCAGGTCCAACCAAAGAACGTCGGGGCCTTATTGGTGAGAAACCAGCCGTAGCTGCGGCCCTCGATGAGAGCGAAGACGAGCGACGCGAACAGCACCACCGAGAGCAGCGCTCCGACGACATCCACTCGTTGTGCCTTTCCTGTCTCGCTTGACTCGTTGACGAAAACCAGAATGCCGATGATGATGATCGCGCCGAGCGGCACGTTGATGCCGAACGCCCAACGCCAGGAGAAGTAGGTGGTGAGCCAGCCACCCAGTAGCGGCCCGACGGCCGCCATGCCGCCGATGGTCGAGCCCCAAATCGCGAACGCGATGCCGCGCTCTTTGCCGCGGAAGGTTGCGTTGATAATAGAAAGGGAGGTGGGCAGGATCATCGCTCCGCCCACGCCCTGAACGAGCCGCGACAGGATGAGTAGCTCACCCGACTGAGCAAGAGCCGCAGAGATTGAGGCGAGTGCGAACACCGTGACCCCGATGATCAGCAGGTGGCGACGACCGAAGCGATCCGCGAGCGTGCCGAAGACGAGCAGTAGCGATGCGAAGACCAGAGTGTAGCTCTCCTGCACCCACTGCACTTGGGTCGACGTGATTGCGAGGTCTCTCACCACCGAGGGGATCGCAACGTTGACGATCGTCGAGTCCACGATGATGAGGGCCACAGCCACACTGATGAAAACAAGGCCCGTCCAGCGCCTACGGGACTCGTTCACGCCACGCCGACCCTTCCGCTACGTGCCCGGATGGCTGCAGTCGCCGCCAGTACGATAACCGCTGCGGCAACCGCGGCGATTCCCACGGAAATCGAGACGAGCTCTCCCGTCAGGCGCCCGACAGCGACCCAGCCAAGCCCCCAACTGAGCGCGACGGCGGGGGCGATGCGCCCGTGACCGACGATGGCAACAGCCACACCCACGAGGCCGGCGACGGCGACAACACCGACGCCCCAGACGTTTGAGCTTATTCCGTAGCCGGTGAACCCGCTTGCGGTCAGGACGGCCGCGATATTGGCGGCAGTGGCGATGCTCACCCAACCAAGGTACAGGCCCACCGTACCGTCCGTCACGATTGTGTCGACGGCGCTGGTCGGCCGAAACGTGAGGCACAGCCCGAAAGCGACGCCGAGAACGGCAAGAAGAAGTGCGATCACCGGAACACTCAACGCGAGAAGATTGAATTGCACGCTCAAAATCCACCCGGCGTTCAGAATGAGGGATGCGGCTATCCAGTACCCGAGGCGTCGATGCCGCTCGACGCCGGACTGTTTCGGCAGAAGCTGCCACACCGCGTACGCAACGAGTCCCAGGTAGATGACGCTCCAGATCGCGAACGCGGGGCCGGCGGGCGCAATCGGTGTCGCCGTGGCGCTGAGCGCACCGCCGGCGGCATTCTGGATGGGCGTTCCCCCTGCGGCACCTGACCCCACGAATGATCCGGCTATCGCGATCACAGCGCTGGCCGCGACGACAACCTGCCGCACGATGTCTCGTGTCTCTCGCATGGAAAGCCCCTCGTTGTGGTGCTCGACGTATCCTTTTACGCTACCAATATTGCGCTACAACGCTGCGAATTATCTCAGTGGGACATCGCGGATGCCGAAATGCGTTGCGAGCGCGAGCGTCGCCGCGTGCCAGCCGTTCATGCCCTGCACTGCCGGACCGGGCGGGGTCGCGGCCGAGCACAGGTAGAGTCCGTCGATCGGGGTCTGCCACGGCCGTGTCGATACGACCGGCCGCTTGATGAGCTGGCCGATGGTGACGGCCCCAGCAGACATGTCGCCGCCGACGTAGTTCGGGTTGTAGGCCTCGACATCACGGGCGGTCATTGCCGCGCTGGCGAGCACGATGTCTCGGAAGCCCGGCGCAAAGCGCTCGAGTTGGGCGGTGACCAGTTCGGTCGGGTCGAGGGCCGAGTTGCTCGGCACGTGGATATAGGCCCACAGCACGTGCTTGCCGGTCGGCGCGCGCGACGGGTCGAGGATGGTGGGCTGGGTCACGAGCACGTAAGGGCTGTCGGGCACCCGACCTTTCGCGACCGCGTTTTCGGCTTCAACGATCTGCTCCCGCGTGCCGCCGAGGTGCACCGTCGGGGCGTTCGCGACCGCGGGATCCGCCCACGGCACGGCAGCGGAGAGGGCGAAGTCGACCTTAGCGACGGCGTTACCGTGGCGATAGCGGGTGAGCGCGCGGCGGTAACCTGCGGGTAATCGCTCGCCGCCGAACGACGCCAGGAAATCGGCCGAGGTATCGAGCAGGGTGACCGTGCTCGGCTCGAGGTCGGCTGGGCTCAACACCTCGGTGTCACAGTGGATTCTGCCACCGTGCGCCTCGAGATCGGCGGCGAGGGCATCCGCTATCGCCTGTGAACCGCCGATGGGGAAACCCCAGCCGGCCGCATGCGCGTGCGCTCCGAGCAGGAGGCCTGCGCCCGCCGACGCGAGTGACGGGAGAGAGCTCACGGCGTGCGCCGCGATACCGGTGATGAGGGCGGGCGCGACCGTGCCGCGGAATCGCGCGTTCCACAGCGCAGTGCCCTGCTCGAGCGCACGGAGCCCGAATGCCACCGCTGCGATCGGATCGCGTGGAACGCGGATGAGCTGGTCGTCGGTGAAGGCGATGACCCCGGCAATACGGTCGACGAGTGGTTCGAACAGCGACTTCCAGGCGCGGCCATCGCGGCCGAGGCCCTCCGCGGTGCGATCGAGGTCACGCCAGACAATGCCAGCCGTTCCGCCGTCGAACGGATGCGCGTATGAGGCATCCGGAATAACAAACGGTACGCGCTCGGTGAGCCCGAACGCCCGGAAGAATGGTGACGCGAGCGCGGCCGGGTGCACCGCCGAGCACACGTCATGGCGGAAGCCCGGGAGGGTGAGTTCTTTGGTGCGCATGCCGCCACCCACGGTGGACTCACGCTCGACAACCCGCACGGTGAGTCCGGCCCTCGCAAACACCACGGCAGCCGCGAGGCCATTCGGCCCACTTCCAACCACCGTTGCATCGATCACTTTCCTAGCATCGCAGCTTGTCCGCCGATCAGGTGTTATGCGTGCCCTGTGCTTTGGGTCTCAGCTCGAACCGGCACCCAGACGATGTCAGTGGCGCTTGAGCATGGTTCTGTACACGGCCGCTTGCGTGCGGTGCTCCATTCCGAGCTTGGCGAGCAATCCCGAAACGTAGTTTTTCACGGTCTTCTCGGCCAGTTCGAGTCGTTCGCCGATCTGTCGGTTGGTGAGCCCGTCGGCGATGAGATCGAGCACCTGTCGTTCGCGCAGACTGAGCTCCATCGTCGGGCTCTTGGCATTGTTGAGTTCTTCGACGACCCGTCGGGACACCGACTTGTCGATCAGATTTTCTCCCTGTGCCACCCGACGAATGCTGTCGAGGAGACCCTGGCCCCTGATGTCTTTCAATACATACCCGGATGCACCGGCCAACACCGCCGAGTAGCTCGCCTCGTCGTCGTCGTATGCGGTCAGGATGAGGCACTGCACATCCGGGAATTTCGAGCGGATGTCGCGGCAGAGGTCGATGCCGCTGCCATCGGGCAGGCGTACGTCGAGAACCGCCACGTCTGGCACCGTGGCGGCAATCCGACCAATAGCCTGGCGCACGCTCGCAGCCTCTCCCACGACCTCAAGGTCATGCTCCATGTTGATGAGGTCGACGACCCCCCGCCTGACGATCTCGTGGTCATCTACCAGAAACACTCTGGTCATTTCAGCGAGCCTCCGATCGCGACTGGAGGGGGGCGGTCCAGGTCAGAACCGAACCGTTGGTTTCCCCCGGTCGAAGCTCGAAGGTTCCGCCCCAGGCGCGCGCGCGTTCCTCCAGGTTTTTGGTACCGCTGCGACGGTCAGACTTCGATGTGCCGACGCCGATGCCGTCATCGATGATCTCGATGGTGACGACGTCGTCTACCACGGAAGCGGTGACCGCCGTCGATCGTGCTTGGGCGTGGCGAGCGACGTTGCTCAGCGCCTCGCGCACGACCGCGATGAGATCCTCAACCATCTCTGGCGGAACCAGAAGATCGATGGGACCGGAGAAGCTGAGGCGCGGAGCCTCGTCGAATAGCTGAGCCGTCTCGCCGAGAAGGTCGATAAGGCGATGACGCAGAGACGGGCTGTCCACGTCGACTTCCGTCGTCATCGTGAAGATCGCCGTGCGAATGTCGACGATCGCTGCATCGAGGGTGGTGATCTCGGCAGTCAATTTCGACCGAACGGCCTGGTCGGAAATGGTGCCAGCGAGCGCCTGGAGGCCGAGTCCCGCGCCGAAGAGTCGCTGGATCACGTTGTCATGGAGGTCGCGAGCGATTCGACTTCTGTCTTCGAGCATGGCGAGCCGCTGGCGATCAAATCGACCCCGGGCAAGTTCGAGCGCCACAGTCGCCTGCGCCGCGAAGTCCGCCGCCATTTCCAAATCGGCGTTGGTGAATCGTGCACCACCCGGCATCCGGGCCACGCTGAGCACGCCAGTTGGCCCGCGTGCCGACGTGAGCGGTACGACCATGGTTGGGCCGAAGGTGACGTCTGAATCGACGCTGCGCCGCACATCCGCTTCAGACAGAATCGGTTGTCGACTCTCGTATGCGCGGCCAGGAAGGGTTTCAGCCATCGCGAATGTCACCCCGCGAAATCGGTCGGCTAGAGCGCCGCGGGCGACTTCCACTAAGAATCCGGTGTCATCAACCGGAACCAACACGGAAACGAGGTCGGCCTCCGCGAGTTGCGCAACGCGGTCCGCGAGGATAGTCAGCGAATCTTCTCCCTCACCAGAAAGCAGCGCAGAGCTGATTTCGGCAGAGGCGGCCGCCCACCGCTGCCTGCGGATCGTCTCGTCGAATAATCGGGCATTGTCGATCGCGACCCCGGCGGTCGCAGCAAGCGCGACCAACAACTCTTGGTCCTCCGCTGTGAACGAGCCGTCGCGCTGCTCAGACATGTACAGGTTTCCGTAGACCTCGCCACGAACTTGCACGGGAACGCCCAGAAAACTCTCCATGGGTGGGTGGCCGGTAGGAAAGCCGCTGGATCTCGGATCCTCGCGGAGGTGCTCAAGACGGATCGGGATCTGTTCATCGATGAGGGCACCGAGCAGTCCGTGGCCCTCGGGAAGGTGTCCGATCTGGGCGACCAGCTCATCCGGCAGGCCCACGTGGATGAACTGCTCGAGGGTTCCGTCGGGAGAGATAACGCCGATCGCTCCATAGCGGGCCCCGACGAGGTCCACCGCGGCCGTGATGATGCGATGCAGCACCGTCGCAAGGTCGAGTTCCTCGACGACCGCTTGGCTCGCTCTCAGCAAGCTGCGAAGCCGCCCCTGGGTTGCGAGCACCTTCTGGGCATTCTCCACCAGTTCAGAGAGGTTTCGATCCAACTCCGACCGTGGGCCGTCGGGAAAGCTCAGCGAGAGCGTCTCGGTCGTCACGCGCTCACCTCCGAAGCAATGTGCCGAATATCTGAAGTGTATCCACTGGGACTTTCGACCCTGACCCGCCACCGCCCAATTTGCGAGTCTAGAGGGTGACGGTGAGGAGTATCCGATGCAGGGGACAGAGCCGGGTGCCCACGTGATCGTTGGATTCGACGGATCGGCACCGAGCCGAGCAGCGCTCGACTGGGCCGTGTCGCGCGCGCGCCTGCGCGAGTGTGCGGTGGTTGTCGCCTACGTCGTGAACGACGAGTGGGGGGCAGAAGCCGCCGAGCTGCTGGGCGCAGAAGAAGCAGTTGCCACCCAGCTGCTTGACACCGTTGCGGCGCGGGAGAGGGTCGCAGCGCCCGAGCTGAACCTGTCGACCACTGTCGTTCTCGGGCGACCCGCGACCGCTCTCGCATTGCTCGCGCGCCCCCAGGATCTGATCGTGGTCGGAACTCACAAGACCGGGTACCTTCGCGGTCGCGTTCTCGGCAGTCTGAGCGTGGCTATTGCCTCCGCCGCCGCGTGCAATGTCATGGTCGTCCCCGAATCCCGTTTCTCGACCAGATCAGGGGTAGTTGTTGGAGTGGGCACCGTCGGTTGGCGTTCGGCGGTCGTCGCCGGTGCCCTCGAGGCCCAGAGGCTGTCGCAGGAACTGCGCCTCATCCACGCCGTTGGTGGGCATAACGACGCAGGCGAGTCGGGTCGGCTCGCCGCGGGGCGCGCGCTGTTGGCTGCGGCAGCGCACGTCGCCGCCAGTGTCGCGTCGAAACTCGAGATACAGAGCCGAGTGTCCCAGCGTGGAATCGCGGACACACTGCTCGACGCGAGTCGACTGGCGAGTATTCTCATCCTTGGCGATTCCCGCGATTCCCGCGATTCCCGCGATTCGCTGCATCCGTCATTCGTCGGATCCGTGGCGCACGATGTGTTGTTGAACATCAACTCGCCCGTGCTGATCGTTCGCCATGAAACCCCGAATGCGCTCGGCTGACGGCGCACCGTGCGAATTGTACCCGTCGAGACTAAAACGTCGCTGGACAAAGCGACCCCGGTGTCGTGCGCTATACCTGAACAGCGACGCGCGGCGCGGCGTGACGACCCAGAACCACCACGTGGTCGGTCGCGAGCACGTCATCCGCTCGGTGGGTGACGAGCACGACGATTCGATCTCGCATCGTGACGCGGAGGTCGCGCATCAGTTCCTCGGCCGTGTCATCGTCGAGATGGGCGGTCGGTTCGTCCAGAAGCACGAGCTCGGCACGCGATAGTAGGGTTCGTGCGATTGCCAGGCGCTGGCGTTCGCCACCCGACAGGTGTGATCCTTCTGAACCGATCCGCGTATCGAGCCCGTTGAACAACTTCGCGACAACGTTTTCGAGTCCGGCAGCGCGGAGTGCTCCGCTCATTTCGTCTTCTGTGGGCGGGTCGTCACGTCGACGCCCGAGCAGCAGGTTAGCGCGAAGGGTCGAATCGAAGAGGTGCGCCTCCTGCGGGCACCACGCCACGTGTCGCAGGAGTTCGGCGCGATGGACGGATTCGAGGTCGATCCCTTCAACGTGCACGATTCCGCTCGATGGCTCGAGGTACCCGAGCAGCACCGACAACAGGGTCGACTTGCCCGACCCCGATGGCCCCTCCACCACGAGCCATTCACCGGAGTCGACGTGAGTATTTAACCCCGAGAATGCGGGAACTGGCGAGTGCGGCCAGGTCGCAGCGACATCCGTGATCGACACCGAGCGCACTGCTGGCAGCACAGTGACGGGCCTGCGTCGTGCCGAGTTTGCTGGCGCGTCCAATTCGCTCGTGTGGGCAAGGGCGGCCGCAAGGACCGGCCACTGCTGCGCCGCGACCACGAAACCGATGAGTGGATCGATGAGGGCTACCGGAAGCAACACCAGAACAGCCGCGGTTTCACTATCTATCCTCCCCGCGATGATGCCACCGGCACTCACCGCAAGCATGGCCATGGCACCAGCGGACGACGCAACGATCACGATCGCCGACCCGACCCCACGTGCGAGCGCGCTGCGGCGACTCGCGACTCCCGCCAGGCGATCGACCGCATCGAGATCGGCTTGCACGTGACCGTTGACGCCGTTGCCGGTGAGGTCATCGGCCGCCCCAAGCATGGCCGAGAACTTCCTGAGGAAACCGGAACGGATGTCCTGCCGCCCGATTCCTGAGGCGCGATCGGCGAGAACTGCGGTGAGCGGGGCGATAACCAGTGCTCCCAGCAGCATCCCTATCAGGGCGAGCACGGCTGGCGGGTAGAGCATGCCGACTGTCAGCACGACTGCCGATGAAACAGCCACTCCGACGAAGGCCGGCAGGACGACCCTGGGCACCAGGTCTCTCACGTTGTCGGTACCAGCGACCAGGTAGTCGAGCGCCGTGCCGCCGCGCTGGAGCACTCTCGAGTTGGCCCCGAGCGACGCGAGTCCTGCCCAGAGGCGCATGCGAAGTCTCGCCGTCGAGCCGAGTACGGCGTCATGCGTGAGAAGGCGCTCACAGTATCTCAGTGCGGCGCGACCGAGCCCGAAGAACCGCACTCCGACGATTGCCACCAAGAGGTACATCATTGCCGCGTGATCGCTTGCTCGCACGATGAGCCACGCCGAGACGGCGGTGAGTGCGATCGCGAATCCGGCCGCCAGAGTCCCGGCCAGCGCAGCAGCGATATATCTCCCGGCGGCGGGCCTGAGGAACATGATTAACGCGCGCATGGAATGACGGTGGGCGGCACCAAGAGACACCGGAGTAAACGGATCGGCCGCGGTCGTCACGTCGGGAAGGCGGACGATCGCCTCTCGATCTACCCGCGTTGACGTCGTGCCTACCCTGATCGAGTGGGTCGCGAGCGCGATAATCGTTTGGTCATGCGAGGCGACGAGCACACTGGCACGCTGCCCGGCTTCCTGAATGAGTTCGATGACGGCCCGCGCGCTCGCGTCATCGAGGTGTGCGGTCGGCTCGTCGAGCAGCAGGAGGGTCGCGCCTGCGTAGACGCGAAGCATCGCGCGCGCCACGGCTATCCGCCGTAGCTCGCCCGCACTGAGTTGGGCCGGATCTGCGGCACTGAGCGAGGCGATGCCCAGTATCGAAGACAGGCGAGCAATCTCGGCGCTGGCGTTCTCAACTCCTTCCGCATACAACTCAAGCTCCGCCCGCACAGTGTCCGACACCGTGTGCGGATGCTGGGGCACCCATGCTATGCGTGTCTCGTCGACACCCCCGATCGATCCACTGAACTCCGCGTCATCGTCAAGACGCCCGGCGAGGGCCCTGATCAGGGTGGATTTGCCGCTGCCGCTGTGCCCTACGACGGCCGTGATGCCGATGCGGGGCAGACTGAACGAGAGATTCACGACCGGATGTGCACCGGAGCCGGGAAAACTCACGCATAGGGCACGCACGCGGATCGATGCGCTGGTGTCACGTGAAATGCGACGCCTGGCGACGTTCACGAGAGTGCGCGCGCGATCGAGGGCGAGCGTGCCCGCTCGCGACGCGTGATACGCCGCGCCAAATTCGCGCAACGGCGCGTAGCATTCGGGCACGAGAATGAGCACGAGCAGCCCGGTCTGCAGGCCAAGGTCACCGGCCAGCAATCGGATGCCCACGAAGACTGCGACGATGGCCACCGAGATCATGGCAATCAGCTCGAGCACCATCGACGACAGGAAAGCGGTTCGCAACGTCACCATCGTGGTGATCCGGTAGTCGTCCGAGATGCGCTCCAGCGCTGCGGCCTGATCCTTCACCCGGCCAAGCCCGACCAGTACCGGCAGACCTCTGGCGAGCTCGACGACGTTGTCGGACAGCCGATCCAGGGCGCTCGCCGCTCGCGCCGTTCTCTCGCTGGTGTGCTTTCCCACCAAGACCATGAACAGCGGGATGAGCGGAACGGTGACCACCACAACAACTGCGCTCACCCAGTCCGCAAAGAGAATCCGCGCGCCGATGAGTAGGGGAATGACGGCCAGCCCGGTGATGGCGGGCAGCACGCTGGTAAAATATTCGTCGAGTTCGTCGAGACCGCGCGTGGCGAGGGCGGTCGCGGATCCGACCTTCCCGCCACCGGCCAGCATCGCGTCGGCGAGTTGTCGGCGAACGGCCTCTTTGGTGCCAATCGCTGCGCGAGCTGCCACGACAGTCGTTGCCCAACTCGCGGCCGCACGCAGCAGTCCGGCGCCAACCCCCACTATCAGCGCCGACTGCCACTGGGCATCGCCGCGGGCGAGGGACGATACGCCGCGGGCAATTGCTTCGGCAAGAAGCACGAGCCCGAGAGCCTTGGCACCGCTGAGTACGCCGAGCACGTACACGGCTCGCCGGGGTACGAGACCGTCAATCAACCCAGATCGTCGTGGTACGCGCGTCATTTCCTGACGGCGGGAACCACAAAGTGGGCGGCAGGAATGTGGGATTCACTCACCCGCTTGCGGAACACCCAGTATGACCACGTCTGGTAGACGAGCACGAGCGGGAGTCCGAACGCCGTGACGACCGACATCACGCCGAGCGTGTAGTCGCCACTGGACGCATTGTCGACCGTGAGGCTGAATGAGGGATCAATGGTCGAGGGCAGCACGGTCGGGAAGACAGACGCGAAGATGGATGCCGCACCGAGAAGCAGGAAAACCGCCATCCCGGCGAACGCGCGGCCTTCACGCACGGCCCTCGCGCTGATCCACGCCCAGGTCACTGCGGCGACCGCTCCAACGATAAGGATGAGCGTGTACACCTTGCCGTGCTGGAACTGGATAACCAGAACCCACGCGACGATCGGAAGCAGCGCGATGGGCGCCCAGCTTCGAACAATTGTTCCTGCCCGTTCCCTGACCGGACCATCCGTTTTGAGGGCGAGAAACGCAGCACCGTGAACGAGGCAGAAGCCAACGACTGCCAGCCCGCCGAGAACTGCATAACCGTTGAACCACGCGAACGGTCCGCCGACACGATCGCCGTTGGCGTTGATCGGCAGCCCGGTCGTGGTCAGCGCGAGTGCGGCTCCGATGCCGAACGCTGCGACCAGCGAGCCCAACCCGATCGCGAGATCCCACAGTCGACGCCATCGGTCGGATGCGCCCTTTCCGCGGAACTCGATCGCCACTGCGCGCACGATGAGAGCAACGAGCACAAGCGTCAACGGCACGTACAGCGTTGAGAAGAGCGATGCGTACCAGAACGGGAATGCGGCAAAAGTGGCGGCACCGGCAACGAGCAGCCAGACCTCGTTGCCGTCCCATACCGGTCCGATGGTGTTGAGCATGACGCGGCGGTGGGTGTCATTGCGCGCGGTGAACAGCATGTGCATTCCGACCCCAAGGTCGAAGCCCTCGAGGATGAGGAATCCGATCCAGAGTGCGGCGATGGCGACGAACCAGACGATGTGGAGTGCATCCATGACTTTTCCTATTTCCGGTTGTCTAGTAAGCGAAGGCGAGAACGTCGTCGCGGTGGTCAGAGTCGTCGTCGGGAGGCATCTCGGCGAGCTCTGGCATCGCTCCGGCAACCCCCGCTCGTATGTACTTGACGAGCAGGGTCACCTCGACGACCATGAGCGCGGCGTAGAGCAGCGTGAGCGTGATGACCGAGAACAGCAATTCTCCTGAACTCACCCCCGGCGACACGGCAGCCGCGGTGAACATGAACACACCGTCGACGCCGCTCGGGTTCGGATTGGGCGCGACCACGAACGGCTGCCTACCCATCTCGGTGAATACCCAGCCGGCGGCGTTTGCCGCAAACGGTGCGAAGATACCGAGCACGGCGAGGCGCATGATCCACTTCGAGCGCGGCACGGTTCCCTTGCGGGTTATCCAGAGAGCGACTATTGCGGCGAACGCTGCGAGGGCGCCGAAGCCGATCATGAGTCGAAAACCCCAGTAGGTGACGGCCATGAGTGGAACGTAGTTGATGGTCTGGCCTGCCCTGGCGCCGTAGATCGGGTTGTTGGGCAGGGTCGTTCCGTACGTGGTCTGGTAGCTCGGAACGAGGTCGTTGACCCCGGTGACCTTGGTTGTCAGGTCGCCCTTGGCGAGAAACGACAGCAGCCCGGGGATCTCGATGATATTCACGACCTGATTGCAGTTCTGTGCGCTCAGGTCACCGATGGCGAGCACCGAGAATCCTGTTCCGGTTTGGCAGGCCGCCTCAGCGGCGGCCATCTTCATGGGTTGCTGATCGAACATCAGTTTCGCCTGCTGGTCGCCGGTGAATGCAACTCCGGCAAACCCGACGATCGCAATGATCGCTCCGAGTCGAAGTGAAATGATCCAGACACCGTGGTCAGCCCGATCACGGCCGGGGATGGTGAGGGCTTCGCCCGGCACGACGCGACCGGTGATATCGACAGTATCAATGCCATCCCGGCGTCGCTGCCAGAGCTGGTACCAGGCGATGCCGAGCAAAAATCCGCCGCCGACGCCGAGCGAGCCGAAGAGCGTGTGAGAGTAGGCGGCAACGGCCGTGTTGTTGGTGAGAACCGCCCAGATGTCGACGAGTACCGGGCGACCGTCGATGAGTTGTACGCCCACGGGGTGCTGCATCCACGAGTTCGCAACGATGATGAAGTACGCGGATGCGATGGATCCGGCAACCGCGATCCACAATGCGGCCAGATGGATGCGCTTGGGCAAGCGGCCCCAACCGAAGATCCAGATTCCGAGGAACGTCGATTCGAAGAAGAACGCGAGCAAGCCTTCCATAGCGAGCGGCGCCCCGAAGACATCCCCGACGAAACGGGAGTATTGGCTCCAGGCCATCCCGAACTGAAACTCCTGCACGATGCCGGTCGCGACACCCATGATGAAGTTGATCAGGTAGAGCTTGCCCCAGAACTTTGTCATCCGCAGGTATCGCTCATTACCGGTGCGCACCCAGAGGGTTTGCATGATCGCGATAGTCGGACCGAGTCCGAGGGTCAGCGGTACGAGCAAGAAATGGTAGACGGTAGTGATTCCGAATTGCCAGCGGGCGATGTCGACGGGATCCACGGCGGGACAGCCTTCCTCAGCGGGTCGAGCGGTTCAAGCCTGAATCGGGCTCGAAGCCAGACTCGCGCGAATCGAGGCGCGGTCATAGGGCCGAAAGTCCCATGACCATCCGGATTGCTTTCCTGGGCAATCCGCACGCAGCTGGTGGGGCTCGATCGGCCGCGGTGAGCGCGTTCGTGGCGACGGCCTGGATGGCGATTATGCCTAAAGGTGGCTCCGACCGGCGTCGATCCGGTGACCTTTCGATTTTCAGTCGAACGCTCTACCAACTGAGCTACAGAGCCGAAGGGCCGAGGCCCTCCTGCGCAAAAGGCCCCTCCATCTGAAGAGGCCTTACGCGTTGCGACCCTGACCGGACTTGAACCGGCGACCTCCGCCGTGACAGGGCGGCGCGCTAACCAACTGCGCTACAGGGCCTAGCTATTTTTTTCTGTGGTGTGTTTGGTGACCCCAACGGGATTCGAACCCGTGCTGCCGCCGTGAAAGGGCGGTGTCCTAGGCCACTAAACGATGGGGCCGCGACGTCACAGAACGTCTTAGCTACCGAGGGATAAGCATAAGGGGCACCTCGCGAAATGCCAAACGAGGCCGTTTCTGACAAAGCGCGCGGATGTGCGCGGTATCCGGGTCGTCCGCGGGTACTTTCAAGTCACTGTTGAAGCTTTGTACCACGGGCCGCAACGGACGGATGCTGGGCAATTCAGCATCCTGTTGTTACTGTTATCAATGTTACTAGTGTGACCCGCGTGACTAATGCGCGCCAAGCACGGGCCGGGGAATCATGAACATCAGGCTTATGCGACGAACGACGTCGGTGCGCGTCGGTGCGCGGTCGCGAGCGCTCGCCATTCTTGCGGTCCTGGGCGTGCTCGTTTCCGGCACGATCGTGGGTGCGAGTGCCTCCCCTGCGTACGCGACTGACTACCCGTCGTGGCACGACGTCGCGGCCGCCCGAACCAACGAGGCGAACGCCAAAGATCAAATTGCGCAGATCCAGTCACTGCTCGCTGGGTTGAAAGCCGATGCTGAACGCACGGCCGCCGACTCAGACGCCAAGGGGATTGTCTACCGCGAAGCCGACCAAAAGTTTCAGGAGGCTGCCGCCCGGGCCTCTCAATTGCAGGGTCAGGCGGATGCCGCCCAGTCCAAGGCTGACTCGTCTAAGCAGCGCGCCGGGCAGATGTACGCGCAGCTCGCCCGCACTAACTCAAGCGACGTCACTGCGCACCTTCTGGTCAATGCGAAGCAAGCGGATGGCCTGCTCTATGGCCTGGGCATGGCCAGCAAGATCTCTGCTCAGGCGCAGGCGATCTACGACCAGGCGATCCAGGACTCGAACACCGCACAGTCCCTCACCGATCTGGCCAACCAGCAAAAGAAGATTCTTGAGACACTCAAGGTCGCCGCAGAAAAGGCCCTGGCCGAAGCACAGACCGCTGCGACCGCCGCAGCAACCGCGTTCACGGCGCAACAAACTCACGCCGCAATCCTGCAGCAACAACTGATCGTGCTCACCCAAAACCGTGAAGCGACCGAGGCAGACTTCCTCGCCGGCATCATCGCGCGCACGGGATCGGGCGCTAACCTCGCCGCCGGTGAGATCAGCCTCAGTGGATACGCGCTGCCAGCATCCGGAAGAATCACCGACTCGTTCGGCTACCGCATTCACCCGGTATATGGCGGATGGCGCTTCCACTCCGGCACAGACATCGGTGCCTCCTGTGGCGACAACATCTATGCAGCCCACAGCGGCACGGTCGTCTACGCCGGTCGCAACGGCACGTACGGCAACTGGATACTGATCGACGATGGTGACGGAATCAGCACCGGCTATGCACACATCGTCGACGGGGGCATACTCGTGGATGTCGGACAGTCGGTCGAGGTGGGCACGAATATCGCGCACGTGGGCACCACGGGGGCCTCTACCGGATGCCATTTGCACTTCGAAGTTCGTGAAAATGGAGTCGCCGTTGACGCGGTTCCGTTTATGGCCGGCCAGGGAATCACGATTGGCTAGCCCGGGGGTGGGAAAAGGATAGTGAACACCAGATCGCGCGCCAGGGGGGCGCTGTGCATCGTTGTTGCCGCAATCGTCGTGATTTCGGTGGCGACCAGCGGCGCGGCGATTGCCGACCCCAGTTACCCCAGCTGGGGCGACGTGCTCGCTGCTCGGCAGAGTGAGGCAGACACCCAAGCGACCATCACGCAGATTCAAGGGATCCTTGTCGACCTTGAGGCGCAGTCCGCAGCGCTCGGCAAGGTGGCCCTCGTCAAGGACGAGGAATACAACGTCGCTCGGGATGCGCTCGACGCCGCTACGGCTACGGCGCAAAAACTCCAGGACCAAGCGGATGCAGCAACCCTGCGTGCACAGGAGTCGAGCAGAAAGGCCGGCCAGCTCGTTGCCCAACTGGCCCGCGCCGGCGGTGGCGACCTCACCCTCGGGCTGCTCACGTCTAACAACGCGGGTAACCTGCTCAGCCGACTCGGCACTATGAGCAAAGTCAGCGAGCAAGCTGCGCTCGTCTACCGCCAAGCCACGATCGACAAGAACCTGTCGCAGTCGCTCACCGACCAAGCCAAGGTTGCCCAACAGAAGCGCACTGCGCTCGAACTAGCGGCCCAGGTGGCGCTCGTTGCGGCCAAGGCGGCCTCCGTGGGTGCCCTAGCCAAGGTGGCCTCCCAGAAGGCTGCTGAAGACCAGATGTATGCGCAACTCGCCACTCTCAAGGGAACGACCGCGCAGGTCGAATCCGGCTATCTCGCCGGAGTGGCGTGGGAAGCCGCGCAGGCGGCAGTGAAGAATCCGCCACCGGATGCGCCGCCGGTCAACCCGACGCCACCAGCCCCTAACGGCTCTGCGGTCAACACCGCGATCGCCTACGCATACGCCCAGCTCGGGAAGCCATACGTCTTCGGTGGGTCTGGCCCCGACGGATACGACTGCTCAGGTCTCACCAAGCAGGCGTACGCGGCTGCTGGCGTGTACATCGGTACGCATTCCTCGAATAACCAATACAACGTGATGGCCGATCAGGGTCGACTCATTCCGCTCAGCCAGATGGTTGCGGGTGACCTGCTGTGGTACTCAGACGGCGGCGACCCGAATGGCGACAAGTACCACGTGACGCTGTATATCGGCGGCGGCCAAATGATCGAGGCGCCCTACGAAGGTCAGCCGGTGCGCATTCGTGCCGTGCGTTATGGCGACCTCGTACCATATGCCGGGCGGCCGACGCCGTAGTTGTGGTCCGTTACGGCGTCTCGCAGATCAGGCCAGCGTCGGGTCGTGCGATCGCCATTACTGCAACGCACCCGGGCGGTCGGTCTCACTAGTGCGCGACGTCTGCCCTGAGCTTGTCGATGCCAGCCTGCACGACGGCTTCCGCTTCTGCGGCGTTGCCCCAGCCCTCGACCTTGACCCACTTGCCCGGCTCCAGGTCTTTATAGTGCTCAAAGAAATGCTGGATCTCCTGGCGAGTGAACTCCGGGATGTCATCGATGTCCTGAATGTGTGACCATCGCGGGTCCTTCGCCTGCACGCAGATTACCTTGGAATCGATGCCGCCGTCGTCCGTCATATTGAACACCGCAACCGGCCGAACCGAGATACCGACACCAGGAAAAGTTGGCGCATCGAGCAGTACGAGTGCATCGACGGGGTCACCGTCGAGACCAAGGGTGTTCTCGAAGTAGCCGTAGTCGGTCGGGTAAGCAAAGGTGGTGAACAGGTAGCGGTCGAGAAAGACCCGGCCGGTCTCGTGGTCGACCTCGTACTTGTTACGGCTCCCTCGAGGAATCTCGATAACGACGTCGTATGCGGTCATTGCTGTACTCCTCGGTTCACACGCTATTGCTGGAATAACGTTAGTGGATGCCAACACATCGCCCGAGACTCACGCCCGCTATCGCGGACGTGCGGAGGGCCGTGCGCGTTGCTCTGCCCGTCGTTGCTCGTCGTCTCATGCCAAATGAAGGAGATACTGCTGCCGATGGCCCTGGTGTCCCGCAATCGTGTGACTCGACTCCACCTTCTCCTTCATTTGGCACAGGCCACTCTCGACAGACCGAGCAGCCGCTGGTTCTCGTCGCGCTCAGCGGCGGCCCCGACTCCCTCGCGCTCGCCGCCGCCACGGCTTTTGAAGCGCCGCGCGCGGGGGTGCTGGCAGGTGTGGTGATCGTTGACCACGGTCTTCAGGCCGGGTCGGCGGATGTCGCAGCGCGAGCGGCCACGCAGGCCATCGAGCTCGGCCTCGCCCCCGTGCTCATCCGCGCGGTCACGGTCGGCTCGGATGGGGGGCCAGAGGCAGCGGCGCGCGCGGCGCGCTACGCGGCGCTCGACGCCGCTGCGGCAGAAACGGGGGCCACCGCCGTATTGCTCGGCCACACCCTCGACGATCAGGCCGAGACGGTGCTGCTCGGCCTCGCACGCGGCAGTGGCGCGGCGAGTTTGTGGGGCATGCAGCAGGCGAGTGGGCTCTACCGCAGACCGCTGCTCGGCATCCGTCGTTCGACCACCGTGGCGTTCTGCACAGAGTCCGGGCTCGATGCATGGCTGGATCCGCAGAACATCGAGCACCGATTCACCCGAGTTCGTGTGCGGTCGACCGTGCTCCCTGTGCTCGAAAGCGAGCTCGGCCCCGGGGTCGCCGAGGCTCTCGCGCGCACAGCAGGGCAGCTGCGAGAAGACGCGGAGGCCCTCGACTACTTCGCCGAGGAGATCGCCGAAGATCTGGCCGAGCACTCGCATGCCGGCATCTCGTTGCCCGTACTGGCGCTCGCGGCAAACCCCGCAGCCCTGCGCCAACGGCTCATCCGGTGGGCCGTCTGGAACGAGTTTCAGGTATCGCTCAGTCGCACGCAGACGCTTGAGGTTGCACGGCTCGTGACCGACTGGCGCGGCCAGACGGCCGTCGATCTGCCGGGCGTTAGGGTGGAACGCTTGGGCGCACTGCTCGTCTTCTCCGCCAGACCCTAAGGACACCATGGAACTCGCCGACGTTGCCGATGATCTCACCGAGGTGCTCCTCACCGAGGTGCAGATCCACGACAAGATTGCGGAACTCGCGCGTCGAGTCGAGCACGACTACGCGGGTGAGCGGCTACTTCTGGTTGGCGTACTCAAGGGCGCGGTGATGGTCATGGCAGATGTTGCTCGCGAACTGAAGATTCACGTCGACATGGACTGGATGGCCGTCTCGTCGTACGGCATGAGCACGGAGTCGAGCGGCGTTGTGCGCATCCTCAAAGACCTCGACTCCGACCTCACCGGTCGCCATGTTCTCATCGTTGAAGACATCATCGACTCGGGGCTCACCCTGTCGTGGCTGCGGGCAAACCTCGCAAGTCGCGGACCGGCATCCCTCGAAATTCTCGCGCTTTTACGCAAACCGGATGCCGTCAAGGTCGCAGTGGACGTCAAGTACATCGGCTTCGACATTCCCAATGCCTTCGTCGTTGGCTACGGCCTGGACTTTGCGGAAAAGTACCGCAACCTGCGCGGGGTGGCGGTGCTGGCTCCGCACGTATATGAGTGAGCGGTCTGGATGGTATTACGCCTAGGGCAAACATCCAGTCGGCTTGCAGCGCAGTACCGGTAGCCTAGCGATACGTTTCTGAGCAGGAAAGGCGATGGGCGTTTTGCCCTGAACATCATGGATTTCAAGCGCATTTTTCGCGGGCCGGTCATCTACATTGTCCTCGCCATCGCCGCAGTGGCTTTCGGGGCCACCCTGCTCACCGGCAGCGGATTTAAGGAAGTAACCACCCAGCAGGGGCTTCAGCTCCTCAAAGGGGACACCGTCGATTCAGCGAAGATCGTCGACGGTGAACAACGTGTCGACCTCAAGCTCACGCAGGCTGATGGCGCTAACGGCAGACAGGTGCAGTTCTATTACGTCGCTCCTCGAGGTGCCGAGATTGTCGCCGCGATCAACGCGGCCAAGCTGAAAAGCTTCAACGATGAGGTGCCGCAGTCCAACGTATTCGTGTCACTCCTCGGGGTGATTGTCCCGTTTTTGCTCATCGGGGTCGTGTTCTACTTCCTTCTGCGGAGCATGCAGGGCGGCGGTAACCGGGTGATGCAGTTCGGCAAGTCCAAGGCGAAGCTTGTCGGTAAGGAGGCGCCGAAGGTGACCTTCGCGGATGTTGCCGGAGCCGACGAGGCCATCGAGGAGCTCGAGGAGATCAAAGACTTCCTCAAGGAGCCTGCCAAATTTCTTGCTGTTGGTGCCCGCATCCCGAAAGGTGTGCTGCTCTACGGCCCTCCCGGAACTGGCAAGACGCTGCTCGCTCGCGCCGTCGCCGGTGAGGCTGGCGTTCCGTTCTACACAATCTCGGGCTCAGACTTCGTCGAGATGTTTGTGGGCGTCGGTGCGAGCCGCGTGCGCGACCTGTTCGACCAAGCCAAGCAGAACTCGCCTGCCATCATTTTCATTGACGAGATCGACGCCGTTGGTCGTCACCGCGGCGCGGGCATCGGCGGCGGCAACGATGAGCGCGAGCAGACGCTCAACCAGCTCCTCGTTGAGATGGACGGCTTCGACGTGAAGACGAACGTTATCCTGATCGCGGCCACAAACCGCCCGGATGTGCTCGATCCTGCTTTGCTGCGTCCCGGTCGATTCGATCGCCAGATCGGTGTCGACTCCCCCGACCTTCAGGGTCGCAAGCGCATCCTCGAGGTGCACGGAAAGGGCAAGCCGCTGGCCAAGGGCGTTGACCTCGAAGTGCTCGCGCGAAAGACGCCGGGATTCACCGGCGCCGACTTGGCCAACGTGCTCAACGAGGCGGCACTGCTCACGGCGCGCTCCAATGCCCAGCTCATCGATAACCGCGCCCTCGATGAGGCGGTCGACCGGGTGATGGCCGGTCCGCAGCGCCGCACTCGCCTGATGAACGACAAAGAGAAGCTCATCACGGCGTACCACGAAGGCGGGCACGCGCTCGCCGCCGCCTCGATGCGCAACACCGACCCGGTGACCAAGGTGACGATCCTGCCGCGCGGTCGCGCCCTCGGGTACACCATGGTTTTGCCGCTCGAAGACAAATACTCGATCACGCGCAACGAACTCCTCGACCAGCTCGCCTACGCAATGGGCGGTCGGGTCGCCGAGGAGATCGTTTTCCACGACCCAACGACGGGTGCATCGAACGACATTGAGAAGGCGACATCGATCGCTCGTAAAATGGTGACCGAATACGGGATGAGCGCGAAGGTCGGTTCCGTCAAGCTCGGCCTCACCGCGGGCGAGCCCTTCCTGGGTCGCGACATGGGCGCGAGTCGAGACTACTCAGACACCATCGCCGAAACGATCGATGAAGAGATACGCAAGCTCATTGAGCAGGCGCACGATGAGGCGTGGCAGGTGCTCAACACCAACCGCGCCGTACTCGACCGCCTAGCGACCGAGCTGCTTGAGAAAGAGACCCTCGACCACAACCAACTGGCCGAGATCTTTACCGACGTCAAGAAGTTGCCCGAGCGCCCACAATGGCTTTCGAGCGACGCGCGCCCGATCTCGAACCTTCCCCCCGTGAAGATGCCAGTGCGGCTTCCGATTGACGCCGGGCTTTCAGAAGGCGGAATCGAGTCAGGCACCCCACAGAAGCCGAAGCGCGCCCCTCGGCCGCGCAAAACCCCCGGCGTCGCTACCGCCTAGGCATCAATGGCAATCGACACCGAACGCATCGAAGCGGCGGTCGCCGAAATCCTCGCCGCCATCGGTGAGGACGTCGGTCGCGCAGGTCTCGCGTTTACTCCGCAACGGGTTGCGCAGGCCTATCAGGAGTTCTTCTCGGGAATTAATAATGACCCTCTTGGGCACCTCGCGGACTCTGTGGAACTCGCGGGTGGTGGCGACGAGTTGAGTGAGCTCGTTGTGATGCGCGACATCGAGTTTCGGTCGGTGTGCGAGCACCACCTGCTTCCGTTTCTCGGGGTCGCGCACGTCGCGTACGTGCCAGGGTCGAGGATCGTTGGGCTTAGCGCGCTGCCGCGCGTTGTCGAAACGCTCGCCTCGCGGCCACAACTTCAGGAACGGCTCACGGAGCAGATCGCCGACGCGCTTCAGTCGGGGCTCGATGCTCAGGGAGTTCTCGTCGTGCTCGATGCGATGCACGGCTGTGTGTGGGCCCGCGGCACCCGTCAGGCGAGAAGCTCAACCGTGACAATGGCCGCCCGCGGTTCGCTCGGCGACCCGGTGCAGCGCGCGGGAGTGCTCTCTCTCATTGGCGCGGGCAGCCGTGGGTAAGGCGGTAGCCCGGGTGCCGTCGACGGTATCCGCAGCGCCGGCAATCATGGCTATCCTCAACGTCACTCCGGACTCCTTCAGCGATGGCGGCAAATGGGCAGACACCGACTCGGCGATCGAACGCGGGATTGAGCTCCACGACGCTGGCGCAGACGTCATCGACGTGGGCGGGGAGTCAACCAGGCCGGGCGCAGATCGGGTGCACACCGCGCAGGAACAGGCCCGTGTCATCCCGGTGATTTCTGAGCTCACCGCGCGGGGCATCTCGGTAAGCATTGACACGATGAACGCCGAGACCGCGCGCGCGGCCGCTGCGGCCGGTGTGAGCATCATCAACGATGTCTCGGGTGGACTAGCCGACCCCGAGATGTACCGAGTGGTAGCGGAAGCCGGGCTGTATTACATTGCCATGCATTGGCGCGGCCATAGCCACGATATGCAGGCGCTCGCGACCTACGATGATGTGGTGATCGATGTACGAAGCGAGCTCAAGACGCGCGTCGCGGAGCTCCTTGTGTGGGGAGTCGATCCCGCTAAAGTGATTCTCGACCCGGGACTCGGCTTCGCCAAGACGGCCGAGCATAACTGGAAGCTGTTGGGCCATTTGAGCGAGCTGCGGTCGCTAGGCTATCCGGTGCTGGTTGGAGCATCTCGCAAGAGGTTTCTCGCCGACGTCATGCCAAACGGCGCGCCAACGGTTGCCCGAGATGAACCCACAGCCATGATCACGACCCTCGCCGCTCAGGCTGGCGTATGGGGCGTGCGAGTGCACGACGTGGCATCCACGAGAGTTGCACTCGCGGTGTGGAGTTCGTGGCACGCGGGAGCAACCGGGTGAGCCCGCCTGATCTGCTCACGCTCACGGGGTTACGGGCAACCGGCTTCCACGGCGTGTTCGACCACGAGCGGCGAGATGGGCAGGAATTTGTGATCGACGTGATCGCGCATATCGCGACCCGAGCGGCCGCCGCCGCCGATGACCTCACGCTTACGGTGCACTACGGCGAACTTGCCGAGGAAATTGTCGCCGCCGTCGAGCGCGATCCGGTTGATCTCATCGAGACGGTTGCCGAGCGAATAGCGCAGGTCGTGCTTGCCCATGAGTCCGTTCACCTCGTGCAGGTGACGTTGCACAAGCCGAGTGCGCCGATCACGGTGCCGTTCGACGATGTCTCCATCACAATCCAACGTGGCCGGTCATGATCCGGCAACAACGGATGCGCGTCGAGCTGCCATTCGTGCTCTCGCTCGGGAGCAATCTGGGTGACCGCGAGGCCACCATTCGTAGCGCGGTGGCTGCGATAGCCGCAATCCCTGAAGTGACAATGCTGCGGGCATCCGGTCTCGTGGAGTCTGCTGCGCTCACGCTGCGCGGTGTAGACGACACCGCTCCCGCCTACCTCAATGCGACCGTTGCGATTCGCACGGCACTGGCTCCAGAAGATCTGCTCACTGCCCTCAATGCGATCGAGGTCGAGAACGGTCGGATGCGTGACGAACGGTGGGGTGATCGCACTCTCGACATTGATATCGTCGCGATGGGCGCGCTGCGGCATTCGAGCGACCGACTGGAGATTCCGCATCCGCGAGCAGCAGACCGCGCTTTCGTGGTCATCCCGTGGCTCGAGATTGAGCCAACGGCGGCCGTGCCCGGGGTCGGGCGCATCGATCAGCTCACCCTCAGCGACTCCGTGCAACCGTACCCAGCGGAGCCGCTCCTGTGAACCGCACGAAGCCGCTCACCCTCATCCTGCTTGCGGTGCTCGGTACCGTAGTCGCCTGGTTTCTAGAAACGGCTCTCGTCACGTCTAGCCAGCCGGTGTTGACCCCACCGTTCACTCTTGCGATCGCGTTGGTGTTGATTGGCGTGACCGTCGTGATCATGGCACTTCCGGTACGGCGCGTCGCGCGCGGCACGCACGGTCGCATCGACCCGTTCTACGCGACGCGAGTCGTCGTGCTCGCTAAGGCGTCGAGCCTGAGCGGTGCAGTGCTCGCGGGCGGCGGAGTCGGAATATCGGTTTTCCTGCTCACCAGGTCTGTTGTGCCAGGGGCCACCACGGTGTTTGCTGCGATCGCGATGGCCGTGGGTGCACTCGTACTGCTCGGCGGCGGTCTGGTAGCCGAAAGCATGTGTGCGCTCCCGCCAGACGACACGGCGAGCAACCACGATGCCCGACCCGGAAACCACGGAACCACGTGACGCGGCCACTAGAGCTAGACGAGCTCGACTGGCGTCGGGTATCGCCCAAATACGTCATCGTCGACATCGTGGGGCTTGTTGTCTCCGGCCTCGTTGCCTGTGTGGCCACGGCCGTTCCCGCGTTCACGACGAAACTCGTCTGGCTATGGTCCGCACCCGTTGTGGTCGCGATCGGATTCATCGTGGTTCTGTTCCTCACGCCGCGCCGGGTGCGCTCGATCGGCTACATTCTGCGCGCAGACGACCTGCTGTTTCGGCGTGGACTCCTGTTCCAGCGCTTCGTCGCAGTGCCGTACGGGCGCATGCAGCTCGTTGATATCAATCGTGGCCCAGTCGCTCGTGCCCTCGGCCTGAGCGAACTCAAATTCGTGACGGCGGCCGCGTCGAGCGGCGTGACCATTCCCGGGTTGCCCGCGGCGGAGGCCGATGAGTTGCGTGACCGGCTCGTGGCGCTGGCGGAGAGCAGGCGGGCGGGGTTGTGAATCTGGAGCCCACACAACTCACGGACGGCCAGTGGCACCGGCTGCATCCGGCCACCCCGCTCCTGCGCGGGGCAATCGCGTTGATCGTGATTCTGGGCTTCGTGCTCGGCAATCTGCGCGACACGGTGATCCAGCTGATCGTGGGTGGCCCGCGTGCACCGGAAGATCCGCTTGACCTGATCTACTCGCGGGGGCTCACCGGCATCGTGCTTCTGGTGGTGTCGACCGGACTCATCGTGTTTATGATCGCGTTCTACTTCTCATGGCGTATGCATACGTTTCGCATCACAGACGAACTCGTCGAAGTGCGCAGTGGCATCCTGTTTCGCACGAACCGTAAAGGCCGTCTGGATCGTATCCAGGGCATCAACATCGTTCGTCCGTTCTTTGCACGACTCTTCGGATCAGCCAAGCTCGAAGTTAATGTTGCCGGCCAGGACGCCAACATTCAGCTCGCCTATTTGTCGTCAGCGAACGCGGATGCGCTGCGCCGAGAGATCCTGCGGCTCGCCTCGGGAACGCACGAGGCGGCATCCACTACCCCGGTCGTTGCCGGTGCGCTCATCGAGCGTCGCATTGCCGAACTGCTCGCTCCCGAGCTGGACCCGGCAGCGGCAACCCCGGCCTCGATCGTCAACCTGCATCTTGGCCGGCTACTCGGCTCGATCATCTTGAGCGGCTTCACGGTGTTCGCGCTCGTCGTCGCCGGCACCATGATCTGGGTGACGTCGACCACGCACCAGGTTTTCTTTCTCGTGACACTCGCCGCTCCGATCCTCGGTGTCGGCAGCTACTACCTGCGCAAGTTTGCGAAGTCGCTGCGGTACACCATCGCGGGCACGCCCGATGGAATTCGAGTCGGTTTCGGATTGCTGTCGACGAGCAATGAGACGTTACCGCCCGGCCGCATCCATTCGATCGAAGTGAGTCAACCGCTCCTCTGGCGACCAGCTGGATGGTGGGAGATCAAGGTCAACCGAGCAGCCAATTCATCAACGAGAGGCTCGGCTGCGCAGGCCAACACGACGATCCTGCCGGTCGGCAATCTGGCCGATGTAAAAAAGGTTCTCGAGCTCATGCTCCCCGGGCTCGTCGACGATCGATCCATCGCGCTTCTTGAGCGCGGGTTGATCTCCCAGGGCGGCGATGACGGCTTCATCAACTCACCTCGACGTGCCGTGATCATTCGCTGGTTCTCGTGGCGACGCAACGGCTTCGCTATCGAGCCGGATGCCGTGCTGCTGCGCAGCGGCGCAATCTGGCGCAGGCTGGTGGTCGTGCCGCACGCCCGCATGCAAAGTGTTGCCATGCACCAAGGGCCGCTGCTGCGTCGGCTGCGGCTCGCCGCGATCGTGGTGCACACCGTTCACGGTCCGATCCACGCGCGTCTGGGGGCCGTCGACCGGGATGCCGCCATCGCGTTCTTCACCGATCTCGCGCACACCGCAGCGCGTTCAAGCGGTCGCGACACCAGCCACCGTTGGCGCAGCGTTCCCCGCATCGCTCCAGAGGTCACAACGTGAGCGAACGCTCGGGGCGGCTCGGCGTGGGAATCGTGGGAGCCGGGCACGTCGGGCCGGTGCTCGGCGCTGCCCTCGCGGGAGCTGGGCACGCGATAGTCGGCATCTCGGCCGTCTCAGCTGCGAGTCGGGAGCGCGCGAACGCGATGCTTCCGCGAGTGCCGATTCTCGAGATCCCCGAACTCATCGAACGCAGCGAACTGGTGATTCTCGCGGTGCCAGAGGGCGAGATTGAGTCCCTCGTGGCCGGGCTGGCCGCCATCGGCGCGTGGCAGCCGGGCCAGCTCGTCATGCACACGGCTCCCGGGCTGGGCACGGCTGTGCTCGCCCCGGCCATGGCTGCGGGGGCGATCCCGCTGGCCGTGCACCCGGCGATGGTATTCACGGGTACGAGTGTCGACCTCTTGCGTCTGCGGGAAAGTTACGCGGCCGTTACTGCACCCACGCCCGTGCAGCCGATTGGCCAAGCGCTCGTCGTAGAAATGGGTGCAGAGCCCATTGTGGTGGCGGAGGCAGACCGCGCCGCATGGGCGGAGGCGGTTTCTACTGCCACGAGTTTCTCGGCCGCGATCGTGAACCAGGCTGTGGGCATTCTCGCTGGGCTGGGGGTGGAATCACCGGGACGTGTGCTCGGTCCACTCGTGCGGTCATCGGTCGAGACGGCCCTGGGAAACATCACGGGAGACTCGGCCGCCGCCCTGCTCGACTGAGGGGGCCGCCTATCGCCGGTACTATCGACTGGACCCCACCCGAGTCGTGGCTGGTCGACCCACCGCACCGAGGAGTACCGTGTCCGTCGTCGTCGCAGAGACCGTTTCCGAGTTACGCGGCCTCGTTCAGGGTCGAACTGTCGCCCTCGTGCCGACTATGGGAGCGCTGCACGACGGCCATCTCGCGCTCATTGCGCGCGCCCGCGAGTTGGTCACCGCGGCAACGGCAGATACGATCGTCGCCTCCATTTTTGTGAACCCTCTACAGTTCGGTCCCGGGGAAGACCTCGACAAGTATCCCCGCACCATGGATGACGATCTGGCGAAGCTTGAGGCGGCGGGCGTTGCCGTCGTATTCGCCCCATCCGTCGAGCAGATGTACCCGGATGGCGTGCTCGCGACGAAGGTTACCTCTGGCACCATCGGCTCGCTCTTCGAGGGCCGCACGCGTGCCGGCCACTTCGATGGCGTGCTCACCGTGGTCGCGAAACTGCTCAACATCGTCGACCCGACGGCGGTGCTATTTGGCCAGAAAGACGCACAACAGGTGTTTCTCGTGCAGCGCATGGTTCGAGACCTCAGCTTTGCGACCACTGTGGTGGTGGTCGAGACCGTGCGCGAAGACACCGGACTAGCGCTTTCCAGTCGCAACCGCTTTCTTGACGCTAAGGAACACCGTGCGGCTCGCGCACTTTCGGCGGCGCTCGAGGCGGCCGCATCCTCCGGCGACCGCGGCATCGACTCGGTGCTCGCCGCCGCGCAGTCGGTGTTGATGGGCGAGAACCTTGTGGCGCTCGACTACCTTGCGGTAGTGAACCCGACCACGTTCTTGCCGGTGGATGATGCGTACCGTGGCCCGGCCCGCGTTCTTGTCGCGGCACGGGTCGGCTCAACGCGGCTCATTGACAACGAGAAGATTCACCTGGGCGGCTGATCACGAGTGGCGCCCCCGCTGGCACTCGAACGGCCCAGCGAGGTGCGTCAGCACTCGCACTACAATGAACCCTCGTGAGTGACGAGACTGAGACCCCAGACCTGACCGACGAAGAGATGTCGGAACAGAAGGCTGTGCGTCTCGGTAAGCGCGAGCGACTGATTGAATCTGGCGCCGGTGCGTACCCGGTTGGGGTCGCGATCACGACCACCATCCCGGCCGTACGCGTCACCTATCCGGCGCTGGAGGTTGATGCCGCCACGGGCGACATTGTCGGTCTTGCTGGTCGCGTTGTGCACCTCCGCAACACCGGCAAGCTGTGTTTCGCGAGCTTGCAATCGGGCGATGGTCAACGCATCCAGGCGATGGTGTCGCTCGCCGACGTGGGCGCGGAATCGCTTGAGCGTTGGAAGGATCTCGTCGATCTCGGCGACCATGTTTTTGTCAGCGGTGAAATCATCTCGAGCCGGCGCGGCGAACTCTCCATTCTCGCAAAGGAATGGGCGATGGCGTCGAAGGCGATCCGCCCACTGCCCAACCTGCACACCGAGTTGAGCGATGAGGCGCGTGTGCGCAGTCGTTACCTCGACCTGATTGTGCGCGAGCAGGCGCGCGTCACGGTACGGGCCAGGGCACACGTGAACGCGTCACTGCGGGCGACGTTCGCGAGCCACGAGTATCTCGAGGTCGAGACGCCGATGCTGCAGACCCTCCACGGTGGGGCGTCGGCTCGGCCGTTCGCGACCCACAGCAACGCGTTCGACACCGAACTCTTCCTGCGCATCGCCCCCGAGTTGTTCCTCAAGCGGGCCGTCGTGGGCGGCATCGATCGTGTGTTCGAGATCAATCGCAACTTTCGCAACGAGGGTGCTGATTCGACGCATTCACCGGAGTTCGCGATGCTCGAGGCGTACCAGGCATACGGCGACTACTACCAGATGGCTGACCTCACTCAAGAGCTTGTGCAGAACGTGGCGCTCGCGGTCGCCGGGTCGACAACGGTGACCTGGGCGGATGGCACGGAGTACGAACTGGGCGGTGAGTGGGACCGCGTGTCGATGTACGAGTCGCTGAATGCGGCATCCGGTCTCTCGATAACACCGCAGACGTCCGTCGAAGCGCTGCTGCGCGAATCCGGGAAGGTGGGCATCGACGTGCAGCTGCCCACTCACGGCAAGCTTGTTGAGGAACTGTGGGAGCACTACGTGAAGGGTGGCCTCGTGCGCCCGACGTTCGTCATGGACTTTCCTGTTGACACCAGCCCATTGGTGCGCGACCATCGCTCAATTGCAGGCGTCGTCGAAAAATGGGATTTGTACGTGCGTGGTTTCGAGCTGGCGACGGGATATTCCGAGCTCATCGATCCGGTGGTTCAGCGTGAACGATTTGTCGAGCAGGCACTGCTGGCGAGCAAGGGTGACGCTGAGGCAATGCGTCTCGACGAGGAGTTTCTGCGCGCGCTTGAACACGGGATGCCACCCACCGGTGGCATGGGTATGGGCATTGATCGCCTACTGATGGCTATCACCGGTCTCGGCATTCGGGAGACCATCCTCTTCCCGCTGGTGAAGTAGGGTCGGCAGATGAGCGATCTAAGGCTTCCGGGCGACGACGAGAAGAAAAAGAAGGTCCAGATTTCTCTCTCGCGTATTGCCATCTGGGTGTTTGTGGGGGGCGTCGGCGTCTACCTGGTGATCTCGGGGATCATCGGGATCATCGTCAAGGGCTGAGATGAACCGAACGTGGTCCAGACTCATCACGGCCGTGGCTCTCGTCGGAATTCTTCTGCTGATCGCGCTGGTCACCTTCGCGCGCTGACGCGGTTACCCTTGAAGGGTGCCTCAGGATTTTTGGTCGAACGCGGTCTTTTCGGTGACGCCGACGATCCTCGTCGGCGTCATCTTCTGGTTCGTGATGCGTGCCGTCATCCGCGCAGATCGTACCGAGCGCAAGGTCTACGCGAAAATCGAGGCCGAGGAGCGGGCGAAGCTCACCACAAAGCAGTAGTGGGCGCTGGTCGTCACAGCACGGCGGCGAGTTCGGTGAGGAGTCGGTCGGCGTCTGCGATGCCGAATGGCAGTGGTGGCCGAATCTTGAGAACGGTGTTGCCGGCCCCGGATGCCGAGAGCAGTACCCCTCGCTTGCGCAGGCCGTTGACCACGGTGAGCGCTCGCTGCTCTGACTCGAGCTCGGCTCCGATGAAGAGTCCCTGGCCGCGTACGTCGATGAATTTGCCGATGCCGCGCAGCTCACCGAGTAGGTAAGCGCCTACGTCGCGCGCATTCTCGGTGAGCTGTTCGTCGCGCAGCACGTCGAGAGTGGCCTGGGCGGCGGCAATCGACACCGAGCTGCCGCCGAAAGTGTTGAAGTATCGCGAGTGCCGGTTAAACTCATCGATCAGCGCTGGTTGCGCCATCACCGCCGCGACCGGCTGGCCATTTCCCATCGGCTTACCGACGGTCACGAGGTCGGGCACGATTCCGTAGCGAGTGAAGCCCCACATGCCGGTGCCGAGGCGTCCGAACCCTGGCTGCACCTCATCCGCAATGAAGAGGCCACCCGTAGCGCGCACCGCAGCGACGGCCTTCGCCAGGCCGGCAACCTCGGGGTAGATACCGTCTGAGGCAAAGATCGTGTCGACAATGAGCGCGGCGGGGCGGATACCGAGCTCATCGAGCTCGGCGATCGCCGCGACCACCGCGTCCGCGAGATCCACCTCGGTGCCGGGCGCACGCACGACGCGGGTCCACGGCGCGAGAGAGTCGAGTCCGCCAAGCGATGGCGAGATCGCCGCGACCTCGGTGGTGACCCCGTGGTACGCGTTCGCCGAGACGATCACGCCCGCACCCCCCGTCGCGTATTTCGCGATGCGCAGGGCGAGGTCGTTGGCCTCCGAACCCGTGCAGGTGAACATGATGTTGCCGATCTCGGTCGGCAGAGTGTCGAGCAGTTCCTCCGCATAGCGGATGATCGGCTCGGAAAGATATCGCGTGTGCGTGGTCAGCAACGTGGCCTGCTTCGCCATCGCCTCCACGACTCGCGGGTGCGAATGCCCCACGCATGGCACGTTGTTGTATGCGTCGAGGTACTCGTTGCCCTCCGCGTCCCACACCCGGGTTCCGCTGCCGCGCACGAGCTCGATCGGATACTCATAGAAGAGCCGGTAAGCGGAGCCGAGCACGCGTGCCCTGCGCTCGACGAGTTCGCGTGTGCGCGCGTCCAGTTCGCTCGCGCGACGGGGATCGAAGTAGCTGGTCGGTCCTGGCATGGCTATCCCTCGCTGAGCAGGTTGTCGAGCAGTCGGGTGTTGCGCTCGATCGAGTGCGCCACGTCGTTGCGCCCGTTCGAGAGCGCTGCCGGGATCACGATGCGCTGAACGAGCCGGGCTGCGACCAGTCCAGGCAGTACCTGGCGTTCGTCATCTTCCAGCCGTGTCACGCTGTCATAGCCATCAATGAAGGGCTGAATCGTGGGCCATACCGCACCGGTATCGGGTATGAAATATGCGAGTGACACGGCCACATCGATGACCCGAGCGCTATACAGCGTGTCTCCGAAGTCGAGAATGCCGACCACAAACGCCGGGTCAGAGCGGCGAACGAGCACGTTGCTCGGATTAAAGTCGTTGTGGATGACTTGGTGGGGTAGCGACGCGAGCTGCGGTTCGACGTGCGCGGTGAACGAATCGATGGTGCGTTGAACCGTTGGATTGTCGCAACGCAGAACGCCGAGTTGCTGCAGATCCCACGCACAGGTTCGTCGCGACGATGGGTGGTCGAATTCAGACAGCGCCGCTGCCAGGCGTGCCAGCATTGCGCCAGACCGTCGCAGTTGCTGCGGCGTCGGGGGGATCTCCGCGAGAAGGTCGCCCGAAAGCCACGTCATGACCCGCGCGACACGGCCACCCACCACCGCTTCGAGGTTGCCGGTCACCGTCGGGAGCACGCGCTGGAGTGGAAGCGCAGGGTCGCGTTCGCGGGCGTACGACATCGCTGCTGTCTGCAGGGTGATCACCCCGGGGTCATCGGCGGGATGGGCGACCTTCACCACGAGGTCGTCCCCACTCGGCAGCGTTACCCGGAAGGTATCGTCCCGTTCGGTGTCGAGTCGCTTGAGTACGGCGGCCTCGAGCGCGTAATGCTCAGCGAGCAGCGCGGATGCCTCGGCTGCTGGCATCCGCTCGAAGGGTTCGGCAAGCTCGCGCAGCAGGGAGGTCACTCGCTCAGCTTAGGCTTGGCCGCTAGGTGGCCGTCGGCAGCGCGCGCGGTGGGCATGGCTCCATGCCAAATGAAGGAGAAGTTGCGCGCGAGTGACACTCCGACGCGGGTTCCAGCGCATCCGAGAGCTCGGATCCTTCATTTGGCACCTGACGGCAGCAGCAGCGGATGCCATGCGTACGGCAACCTCGCTCGAGACCGCTCGACGCGCGCCGGTAGCGCGCCGGTGAAACGCGGTCACGCCTGCGGCGAACAGGGGCAGTAAACCGGGGGTTGCGTCGTTAGTCTCTTTGTATCGGCACCGAATCGTGCCCGGTGCCCAAGGAGTTAGAAATGTTCGAGAGATTCACCGACAGAGCTCGCCGCGTTGTCGTCCTGGCCCAGGAAGAGGCCAAGATGCTCAACCACAATTACATCGGCACCGAGCACATCCTGCTCGGCCTTATTCACGAGGGTGAGGGAGTCGCGGCCAAAGCGCTCGAGTCGCTGAATATCTCGCTGGATGCTGTGCGTGAACAGGTGCAGGACATTATCGGCCAGGGCCAGCAGCAGCCGACCGGGCACATCCCGTTCACGCCGCGCGCGAAGAAGGTACTTGAGTTGTCTTTGCGCGAAGCGCTGCAACTCGGCCACAACTACATCGGCACCGAGCACATCCTGCTCGGCCTGATCCGCGAGGGTGAGGGGGTCGCGGCGCAGGTGCTCGTAAAGCTTGGCGCCGACCTGAACCGTGTTCGCCAGCAGGTTATCCAGTTGCTGTCGGGCTATCAGGGCAAGGAAGCCGTCACCGTCGGCGGTAACGACGCGACGCCAGATAAGGGATCGCAGATCCTCGACCAGTTTGGCCGTAACCTCACCCAGGCGGCGCGCGACGGCAAGCTCGACCCGGTGATCGGGCGCGAAAAAGAGATGGAGCGGGTCATGCAGATCCTCTCCCGTCGCTCCAAGAACAACCCGGTTCTGATCGGCGAGCCTGGCGTCGGCAAGACCGCCGTCGTCGAGGGACTCGCGCTCGCAATTGTGCGCGGAGACGTACCGGAGACACTCAAAGACAAGCAGCTCTACACACTTGACCTGGGTTCGTTGATCGCAGGATCGCGCTACCGCGGTGACTTCGAGGAGCGTCTGAAGAAGGTCACCAAGGAGATCCGTTCGCGCGGTGACATCATCACGTTTATTGACGAGATTCACACCTTGGTGGGCGCCGGCGCCGCCGAGGGTGCAATCGACGCCGCGAGCATCCTGAAGCCGTTGCTGGCGCGAGGTGAACTGCAGACCATCGGTGCCACCACCCTCGATGAGTACCGCAAGCACTTCGAGAAAGACGCAGCGCTTGAGCGTCGCTTCCAGCCAGTTCACGTGCACGAGCCGTCGCTTCCGCACACGATTAACATCCTCAAGGGTCTGCGCGACCGATACGAGTCATTCCACAAGGTGTCGATCACCGACGGTGCGATCGTCGCTGCCGCGAACCTCGCTGACCGCTACGTCGCTGACCGCTTCCTGCCAGACAAGGCCATCGACTTGATCGATGAGGCTGGCGCGCGCCTGCGCCTTTCGATCTTGTCTGCCCCACCAGAACTGCGTGAGTTCGACGACAAGATCGCCACGGTGCGTGCCCAGAAGGAAGGGGCGATCGAAGATCAGGACTTCGAGAAGGCCGCTTCGCTACGGGACGAAGAGAAGAAGCTACTTGGTGAGAGGCTCCGTCTCGAGAAGCAGTGGAAGGCAGGCGATGTATCGACAACGGCCGAGGTGGATGAAGGCCTGATCGCCGAGGTCCTCGCTGCGGCAACCGGCATCCCGGTATTCAAGCTCACTGAAGAGGAGTCAAGCCGACTCATCTTCATGGAGAAGGCGTTGCACATGCGGGTGATCGGGCAGGAAGAGGCCATCTCGGTGCTCTCGAAGACCATTCGTCGCACGCGTGCTGGCCTCAAAGACCCGAAGCGCCCCAGCGGATCGTTCATCTTTGCTGGCCCCACCGGTGTTGGTAAAACCGAGCTCGCGAAGGCGCTCGCCGAATTTCTTTTCGACGACGAGAACGCCCTCATCGCCCTCGACATGAGCGAGTACGGCGAGAAGCACACGGTCTCCCGACTTTTCGGTGCTCCTCCCGGTTTCGTCGGCTTCGAGGAAGGCGGGCAACTCACCGAGAAGGTGCGCCGCAAGCCATTCTCCGTGGTGCTCTTCGACGAGATCGAGAAGGCTCACCCCGACATCTTCAACTCATTGCTGCAAATTTTGGAAGAGGGGCGACTGACGGACGGCCAAGGCCGCGTCGTTGACTTCAAGAACACCGTGATCATCATGACGACCAACCTCGGTACGAAAGACATCACCGGTGGGCCGGTCGGCTTCCAGATCGAGGGCGATACGGCCACGAGTTACGACCGCATGCGTGGCAAGGTCGTCGACGAATTGAAGAAGCACTTCAAGCCCGAGTTTCTGAACCGCGTAGACGAGACCATCGTTTTCCCGCAGCTCACGAAGCCTGAGTTGTTGCAGATCGTGGATCTCTTCATCAAGCGCCTGAGCGAGCGGATGATGGACCGCGACCTTACCGTGGAACTCACTGTTCCAGCCAAGGAACGCCTCATTGAGATCGGGTTCGACCCGGCTCTCGGTGCACGCCCGCTGCGCCGTGCGGTGCAGCACGAGATCGAGGATCGACTGAGTGAGAAGATTTTGCACGGCGAGCTCAACGCGGGGGACCACGTTCACGTGGATTTCCTGGATGGCGAGTTCGTGATCACCACCCGTCGTCAGGCTGGCCTGCCAGACGCGGAACCGATCGCGGTCGAGGCATAGGGTCGTGTACTAGCCATCGAGCCCGTCGAGAAATCGACGGGCTCGATCCGTTTAGGCTGGCAGCGTGAGTTTCTTCGAAGTGCGCCGTGCCCGTACAAGTGACGTGCCGTTCATCCAAGCGCTCGTCGAACCGCTCGTGCAGCAGCGCATTCTGCTCGGTAAAGACCTCGTCGTCTTCTACGAGGCCGTGCAGGAGTTTCGCATTGCGCTGGATGCAGCCGGCACACCCATCGGCTGTGGTGCGCTGCACGTTCTGTGGCAAGACCTCGCCGAGGTGCGCACCCTCGCCGTCACACCGGAGTGGCTGGGCAAGGGTGTCGGTCACGCCATCCTCGAGCGCATTGAGACGGATGCCGTCGAGCTCGGCCTGAACCGGCTGTTCTGCCTCACCTTCGAGGTCGAATTTTTCGAGCGACACGGCTTCGAACCGATCAGTGACGAGGTTGTCAAGCCCGACGTGTTCGCCCAGCTTGCTCTCTCGTCTGACGAAGGTGTGGCGGAGTTTCTCGACCTCTCGCGGGTTAAGCCGAACACGCTCGGCAACACGAGAATGCTCAAACAGCTGTGAGGAGTCGCATGGATCTCAGCACGATCTCGATTGGCCTGCCAGGCGCAACGGATCGCGCCATCATTCGAGCGATCGCGCCCCGCATTGAGTCGCTGGGCTTTCGGGCGCTGTGGCTGAATGACACTCCAGACGGGGATTCGCTCGCGGGCCTTGCGGTGGCCGCCGAGGTGACAGGCACTCTGATGCTTGCCACCGGGGTGATCCCCCTCGATCGGCGGCCGGCATCCGCTATTGCGAAATCGCTTGACAATCTCGACCTGCCGCAGCATCGCGTCGAGTTGGGCATCGGTGCTGGTGGCCCGGCGAACGCTCTGTCACGCGTAGCCACCGCCGTGAGCACCCTCCGTGATGTGACACGTTCGCACATTCTGGTTGGTGCGCTGGGGCCTCGAATGCGTCGCCTTGCCGCCGAAGTGGCCGATGCCGCGCTCTTCAATTGGCTGACCCCGGATGCCGCGTCGGCTGCCATGCACGATCTGCGTCGTGATTCGGCAGGACGCACGGTGCGTGGTGTGCTCTATGCGCGAACCGCTGTCGAGCCAGCCGCGTTGCCAGCCCTCGCGGATGAGGCGGCCAGGTACGAGAGCTATCCCTCGTACGCGGCAAATTTTGAGCGCATCGGTGCGCGGGCGATTGACACCACCATTGACGGTGTAGTGCCGGGTGCTCTTGTCGAGCGGGCTGCCGAATACACGCACATCGTGGACGAACTTGTGCTGCGCGTCGTCACGGCAGACGCGTCGCTTGATGCATACTCGCGCTTCGTTGAGTCAGTCGCGACCGCGTGAGCTATCGCGAGTCATTGGGCGTGCCCTGCTGGCATCCATCGCGGCGGCGTTTACCCTAGCCTCATGTCGACGTTCCGCACTCCCGTCGGCCCCCAACCCAGCACGGTGTACTGGCGCAGGCGGCTTCTCGTGCTCTTTGGGCTGCTGGCCGTCATTATCGTCATCGTGCTGATCGTGTCGCGGCCGGGCGGCGGCACCCCTGCGTCAACAGCCACCCCCCCGGTGCACTCTGTTTCTACTTCGAGTTCCACGTCCACGGCGAATGCGACGGCGTGTGACCCGAAGAAAATCATGCTCGAAGCCGTGACGAATGCCACATCCTATGATCCGGGGGTGAACCCGTTGCTCTCCTTCACCCTCAAGAGCACCGCACTCACGCCGTGCACGCTCTCCGCCGGTACCGACACACAGCAGTACAAGATCACGAGTGGATCCGAGACCATCTGGAACTCGAAAGACTGCCAGTCCGGTGCGGTAGCAACTAGTGTGACCTTGCAGCCTGGCGTGCCGCTCTCGCCGGCAGCAATTCCGTGGGACCGCACCCGCTCGGCCACAGATACTTGCACAGCGGTGCGCTCTCCCGTGGTCGCGGGTGGTG
>JANXVG010000050.1 GCA_025351795.1 Salinibacterium sp.
CCTGCCCGAGCAAGTCCTTGACGAGCCACAGGATGCCGCGTTCGTGCAGCCGTGGCTGGACCGCTGGGGCCCCGTTGCGAGCCCGCTGCTCTGGTCGCACGCGAAGTTCATACTCATGGAGCGCGGCACGGCAGACGTGGCATGGAGCTGATCCCCGACCGGGCGACCTACGCTCCGGGCGACGAGATTGTCATTGAACTCTCGAGCCCGCTTTCGGCGGCGGCCGACCTGACGGTGTTTCGGCTGCAGGCCGTTGTTCACACGGTGAGCGTGCCGCCCGGGGCAAAGGAGGTGCGGCTCGGAATGTGCGAGCCTGGTGGCTATGGGGTGCGGCTCGGGCATGCGGCATCCGCTTTCGATGTGCTCGGCTCGCCGTTCGAGCGGCCGCGGTACGGCTTCGTGGTGCGCCTCACCGACGACGTGAACGTGGCGGCGGTCACGCGCAACTTCCGTCGCAACCACCTGAACCTGGCTCAGCTCTACGACTGGGGCTATCGCCATTCCCAGTTGATGCCGCCGACCGACCAGTACGTCGATCCGCTCGGCCAGGTTCGCGACATCGCAGTGGTCAACCGCATGTCGCTCGAGCTGCGCGCGGCGGGCGCGCTCGCACTCGGCTACTCCGCCGTCTATGCGATCGGTCACGACGAGACGGATGCCTGGCGCGATTCGCTGCTGTTGCGCCCGGACGGCGCGGCCTACCGGCTCGGCGCCGACTTCCTCGTGCTCGTCGACCCGGGTGAGCCAGCCTGGCTCGCGTACTACCTAGAACAGCTCGCAGTCGTGGTGGAGAAGACCGAGCTCGCCGGGTTTCACCTCGACCAATACGGTTGGCCGAAGTTCGCGCACCGGGCTGACGGCACGCGGGTCGACCTCGCCGAGGCCTACCCGAGAATGCTCGCCGCCGTTCGTGAGCGGCTGCCCGACGTGCCGTTCATGTTCAACAACGTCAACGACTTCCCCACCTACGCGACGGCGACCGCGCCGCAAGACGCGACCTACATCGAGGTGTGGGACCCGCACTCGACACTGCAGGATCTCGGCGCGCTCGCCACCGCTGCCCGTGCCCTGCGGCCGGAGCATCCGCCGATCCTCTCCGCCTACCTCTCGTGCTATGCAGACGACGAGGGCAGGGCGAACGTGGCCGCCTCACTTGTGATGGCGACGGCGTGGTCGCACGGCGCATCCCACCTGCTGCTCGGCGAGGATGGCAACGTGCTTACGGCACCGTACTATCCCGACAACCATCGGCTAGAGGCCTCCAGTGGTGTGTTCTTCGCTCGCTGGTACGATTTTCAGGTTCGCTATGGCGACCTCTTCTACGACCAGGCACAGGTCGACGTCACCGAGTTCTTTACCGGCGGCATCAACAACGACCTGGTGTTCTCGGGTGCGACTTTCTCGACCAAAGCGCATGCCGGCAGCGTCTGGACGCGGGTTGTTCGCACCTCCCACGGCCTCGTCGTGCACCTGGTGAACCTTGTTGGCCAGACGGATACCCTCTGGGACGCCGGCAAGAACGACGTGCCGCGGCAGTCGGGCATCTGCGTCACGGTCGCACCGGTCGCACCGAATGCCCGTATCTGGTTCGCCGACGTCGACGCACCAGACATGCGTGAGCTGCAGCCGAGCGCGTCGGGTGAGACTACCCAGCTCGACGCACTATCGGCGAGCCAGTCGAGCGTGCGCTTCGACTTGCCGGAAATCGGCGCTTGGGCGATTCTGCTGATTCCGTCCGGGCAACTGCACTAGCCGGCGAACACCGCGTCAGGGTCGTACACCGCTCGTACCTCAGCCAGCCGAGTGAGAGTTTGCGCTGACCACGGCGAACCGGTTTGGCCGGGGCGCTCAACCCCAACAAAGTTGATGTTGGATTCTGGGGCGAGCCACGGGCCGACGGCCGCGTAAATGGCGTCTGCTGCCGCGAGTACGGCGTGCGCAAACAGCGCCGGATTGGGTGCGCCGATGACGGTCAGGGTGAAATTCGCTGGCCGACCACCGGCCGCGGAGCCGTGCACGACATCGGTCTTCGTCGCTTCGCCCAGATGGCGAACCTCGCTGACGAGAACGGGCGTATCGATTGCCGCGCCAAGTTGGCCGAGCCACGCCGTGACGAAGTCTTGGTCAATCGATGACACCAGCGCGCCCGAGGCCCAGGCGGGGCCCGGATCTGTCGGGTCGTTGTGAATCAGCCTGACATCACGCATCGGCAACACGGCGATCGTGTCGAGATAGACCGGTGCCGCTGCTCGAAGCGGTGCGGCAAGCACTTCCCCCTCGGTGGCGTCGCCGGGAAACGCGAAGCGCAGGTTGAGCAGGGTACGACCGCGCACGGGTTCTGGGATGAAGTCGAAATCGGGAAAGCGGAAGACCGCAATGCTCGTGGTCACATCGTGCCGGGCGGTGGTTGTCCACTCCACCCAGGCGCGCGCCGCGGTCTCCATGTGCTCTGCGGCGAAGAACAGCGAGCCGCCGTACAGAAACTCCAGTTCGACAAGTGCCACCCGCACCTCGGTGACGATGCCGAGTCCGAACTTTCCACCGCGCAGCGCCCAGAACAGGTCAGGGTTCTCTTCGGCTGTTGCCTCCACGATCTCGCCGGTGCCCGTCACGACGGTGAAGCCGCACACGTAGTCAGACGAGAAGCCGTGGCTGCGCGCGAGCGGGCCGAGGCCACCGCCGGTCAGGTAACCGGTCACTCCGACGTCGGGCGACGATCCGGTGATCGGCGCAAGCTGGTGGTCGGCGGCTGCGGCGATCACGGATGTCCACCGCGCGCCCCCTCCGACGGTCGCGATTCTCGCATCGCGGTCTACACTCACGGTGTCGAGTCGCGAGGTCGTGATGATTATTCCGCCGATGATGGGCGCGTCTGCCCCGTGGCCAGTGGACTGCACCCGCACGCGCATCCGGTTCGCCCGCGCGAACCTGACGGTTTCGGCAACGTCTGAGGCGCTCATGGCACCGACCACCACGTCTGGGGCGTGCACCACCGCGAGGTTGAAGCCAGCTGACTCATCGGCGAAGCCAGGGTCGGTCGGTTCGAAAACGGGTCCGCTGACGCGGGATTTCACAGCGGTGTAATCGATCACGGCTCTGAGACTAGTGACTCGAGTCGACGGGTGCTAGGAGGACTCAAGCACCGCCATCGCGGCGTTGTGACCACCGAGCCCGCTCACTGCTCCGCCGCGCTGGGCGCCCGCTCCGCACAGCAAAATGCGCGCACCGAACGCGCTTGAGACTCCCCAACGCTCGGCCGGGCTGGCGAGGGAGTCTGTGTCTTCGGCAAACGGCCAGGACAGCGGCCCGTGAAAAATGTTGCCACCCGGCATCGCAAGGCTGTGCTCGAGGTCGAGGGTGGTGCGGGTCTCGATTGCCGGCTCACCATGGGCGTCGTGCAGCAGCAGTGACTCGATGGGCTCGGCGAGCACCGAGTTCAGGCTCGCAATCACCGCGATCTGCAGCTCGGCACGGAGGGTGTCGTTGTTGTTCTCGTTCGCCAGTCGGTCGGGCACGTGAAGCCCGAACACCGTGATGGTGTGCGCACCGCTCGCCTGCAGCTCGGGCGAGAGAATGGTCGGGTCGGTGAGCGAATGGCAGTAAATTTCGCAGGGCAACGGGTCGGGCACCCATCCGGCGCTCGCGCTTGTGAACGCGGTGTCGAGTTGCGACCAGGTCTCGTTGATGTGGAAGGTACCGCCGAAGGCCGCTTCCGGATCGATGGACGCATCGCGCAGTCGAGGAAGCCGCGAGAGCACCAGGTTGGCCTTGACTTGGGCGCCCTCGGGGCGGGCGACCACCGATCCGTCGACAAGCCGGGCTAGCACCCAGGGCGCGACATTCGCCAACACGAACCCGGCACCTACCGAGTGCGCTGCACCTCCGTGCGTGTAGGTCACCTCGCCGTCGGGCGTGATCGCGGTTACCTCAGCACTCGTCACGATGCGCGCGCCAGCGTTTTGGGCGGCGCGATATAGCTCGCCGGTAACCGCTCCCATGCCGCCCACCGGCACGTTCCAGTCGCCGGTACCGCCCCCGATCACGTGGTACAGAAAGCAGCGATTGGCGGCCAGGGTGTCGTCGATGTTGGGGGCGAATGTACCGA
>JANXVG010000040.1 GCA_025351795.1 Salinibacterium sp.
CCTCGACGAGTACACGCGAACGAAGTCCGTCGTCATCTCGCTCGGCTGATCGCGGCGCTCGCCGGCGTCATTGCCGCGCCTGAGAGAGATGCCCCGGGTGTCGCGACCCGGAGCATCTCCGTCTGTGGCTCCTAGGCGTAGAAGCGGTAGAGACCGCGCGCGACGACCGCAGGTTTGGGCGCGCCCTCGATCTCGATGACCTGGTCGACCTCAAGCTGCACACCGCCCGGCAGCACGATTACATCCGAGATGGTGGCGCTCATTCGGATGCGCGCGCCGACGTGCACCGGGGCCGGGAACCGTACTTTATCGAGACCGTAGTTGATCTTCGTCGCCACCCCACTCACCTCGAGCAGTTCCGTCCAAAACGGGATCGCGAGCGACAGCGTCAGGAATCCGTGAGCGATGGGACCGCCAAACGGGCCGTCCTTAGCGCGCTCCGGGTCGGTGTGAATCCACTGGTGGTCGTCGGCGGCATCGGCGAACGTGTCGACCTGTTCCTGCGTGACCGTGCGGTACTCGGTGAAGCCGAGGTCTTTGCCCTTCAGGTCTTCGATGACAGCGAAGTCGATTTCAGTCGTACTCATTGGTGCTCCTTGACTAGCGGTGGATGCGGCTCAGCCGGAAGTTGACGAAAGGCCGAGCAGCCTGAGGGCGTTGGCTTTGAGAATCTTGGGGCGCACTTCGTCCTTGAGCGGCAGGGCGGCGAAATCGCCGAGCCAGCGATCGGGATGAATGAGGGGATAGTCCGATCCGAACAGCACCTTGTCCTGCAGCAGCGAGTTCGCGTGTCGCACGAGATTCTCGGGAAAGTACTTCGGCGACCACCCGGAGAGATCGATCCACACGTTCGCCTTATGGGTCGCAATGGAGATCGCTTCGTCCTGCCAGGGCACGGAGGGATGAGCCATGATGATGTTCAGTTCCGGGAACTCCGCCGCAACCGAGTCAAGAAGCATCGGATTCGAGAGTCCGAGCTTGAGCCCGAAACCGCCGGGGAGCCCGGCGCCGATCCCGGTCTGGCCGGTGTGGAAGAGCACGGGGACGTTGAGGCGCTGAATCTCACTGTAGAGCGGATACAGCCACTCGCTCGAGGGGTCGAAGTTTTGCACGGTGGGATGGAACTTGAAGCCCTTGACTCCGTACTCCTCGACGAGCATCGTCGCGCGGGAAATTGCGGCGGCGCCCGTGTGGGGGTCGACTGACCCGAACGGGATCAGTGCATCGTTGTTGCGCGCGGCACCAAGCGCAATCTCCTCACTGCAATTCGCGGGATGCTGGAGGCGGGTGCCAGCATCCACCGTGAACACGACGGCCGCGATCTTGCGCTCGCGGTACAACTCCGCGATCGAGTCGAGACCCATGCGATCGGCGTTCGCTTTGAAGTATTTACTGGCCGCGTCGACCAGGACCTGGGGGAGCGCGTTGTGCCCTGACTCGTCGACCTCGATGTGCACGTGCGTGTCGATGGCGACCAGCTCGTCGACGGCCAAGCCGAATTCGTAAGCCATATCAGGCCACTGGCGCCGGCGCGAGGTCGGCAGGAAGGTCGGGAAAGGTTTCCCCGACCGTCTCGCGCTTGCCCCCGAAGAGGCCGTCGAACTGTGCTGTCAGCTCGACATAGCTCCAGCCACCGGTGCTGTACTCGCTCGCGATGGCATCGGGATGCGACCACAGCTGGATCCTGTCACCGCCGACGCCGATTACTTGGCCGGTGACCGTGTTGGCGTCTGATGCCAGGAAGGCGACTGTTCCCGCGACATCCTTGACCGTTCCGAAGCCCAGCTCGTGACGGAAGAAGTCGGGAATCGGCGCTCCGGCGGCCTGAGCCTCGACGGCCTTCTGAAAGTAAGGAATGGTGGCGGTCATGGCCGTTGCGGCCACCGGGATGAGCGCGTTCACGAGAATGCCGGCGCGCTTCAACTCGAGTGCCCAGGTTCGCACCATTCCGACAATGCCGCCCTTCGCTGCCGCGTAGTTCGTCTGGCCGAAATTGCCGCGCTGGCCGGTTGGCGAACCTATGCAGATGATGCGCCCGCCTTCACCCTGTTCACGGAACTGGATGACAGCCTCCCGAACGCAGACGAAGGTTCCGCGCAGATGAACGTTGATGACGGTATCGAAGTCTTCGTCCGACATCTTCCAGACCACTGCATCGCGCAAGACGCCGGCGTTCGTGACAAGAATGTCCAGGCGTCCGAAGTTCTCCACCGCCGCTGCGACCAGGGCCTTCGCGGTCTCGGTAGTACCTACCGGCGCGACGAGCGCAACGGCGTTCCCTCCGGCATCCCGAATGGACTGGACTGCCTCCGCGGCGATCGCGGCGTCGACATCGTTGACAACGACGGATGCTCCCTGAGCCGCAAGCTCGAGGGCGTAAGCAAGACCGAGCCCCCTGCCGCTTCCGGTCACAATTGCGACTTTGCCTGCCAAGCTCATGATTCTCCTCGACGTCGATAAGAAAGGGATCGCGCCATGGGCTTTGCGCGAACAAAATTGATTAGAGCATCTTTAGTTGAAAAAATCAACAATAGACAAACTCCTATGAATAGGACGCGGTATCAGAATCGTTGAATTTTTCGACGATATGATTTCGGCATGAAGGACGAGACCGCTCGGCCGACGGCATCCGCTCACAGCGGGGATCCGGCGGCGCCCGACATCCGCCTCCGTGCGACCGATCTCGTCAACGAGATAGAGTTCCTCGCTGCGCGTGCAAGGTCGCTAGGAAGCGCAAGAGCTAACGAAATGCTCGCCACCCTCGACCTCAAAGTTCGCTCGTACTCGATCCTTGCGCTCGCTTGCAGCGGCAAGGGACCGTCCCAGCGCGAGCTCGCGGAGTTTCTCAGTCTCGATCCAAGCCAGATCGTGGCGTTAGTGGATGGCCTCGAAACTCGCAGACTACTGAAGCGCGCCCCGGATCCCCGGGACCGACGATCCAAGATAATCAGCGCGACACCCGAGGGCCAGCGCCTCTATGTTCGAGCAAGTGCGGCAGTCCAGCAGGCTGATGACATTTCCCTTCGCGCGTTGAGCGCAGAAGACCGCAAGCAACTGCGGACGCTGCTCGGTCGCATCGCCTTCGATGAGGACAACGAGCTGTAGCTTGCGCATCGAGCTTTTCGTGGCGGCCGATCCCCCACAACCCGCGTCCCTTGACAATCAGGCTACCTGCGTTCATACTCGACCAACAGGCAGCCTGACTATCAGGTGGCCTCAGTAAAAAATGTTTTCCATGACGCTTGTGTCCGATGTCGCGCGGCCGGGCAAGATCCACCCAACTTTTCAATGAGGCAAAAATGGGAGTTGCAATGAAGCACAAAAAAATTCTGGGAATCGTCGCCGTGGCGGCCACCCTCGCCCTCGCTGGCTGCTCGACCAGTTCCACCCCCAGCGGGGGTTCGACCACCAGTTCTGGCCCGATCCAGATCGGTATGCTCAGCCCACTAACCGGCAACCTGGCCAGCCTGGGAGTCCCCGCGCAGGAGGCTGCGCAACTCATGATCGATACGATCAACTCGGACGGCGGCGTGAACGGAAGCAAGCTCACGCTCACCGTCAACGACGACAAGTCCGATGTCACTCAGTCGGTCACGCTGTTCAACCAGCTGGCCGCCGACAAGACGACGTCGATCATCCTCTCGTCCGTCAGCGCCGCAAACTCAGCGGCTGTCGGACCGAGCGCCCAGACGGCCGCCATTCCCATGTTGGCCATAGGCCCGGTCGACTCCTACGCGAATGGCAGCAACAAGTACGCCTTCAGCGTGTCAGCGCCGACGGCCACGGTGAGCGATGTCCTGGCGAAGTACTTCGCGTCGGTGCACGTGAAGAAGCTGGCCCTTGCCTTCCTCACGCAAAGCTCCGCGATGCAGCCGGCCGCAAATGCGACTGCCGCTGCCGCGAAGAAACTAGGAATTCAGGTCGTGCTGAGCGAAGGCTTCGACGTCACGGCAACCGACTTCACGCCGCTCATCACCCACGTCAAGGAGGCCGGGGCCGACGCGCTCATGGTCTGGGGCCCGGGCGCCGGACCGGCCATTCTTACCAAGCAGATCGCGGGATCCGGCATCAAGCTGTTCATGAGTGGCGCGCAAGCGTCTTCGCTCTACACGAAGCCGACCGGTACAGCGTCCAACGGCGTCGTGCTCTCGAGCGGTGTCGCGATGGCGTACGAGGCAATGCCAGCCGGTGACTACAAGACCGAGGTCGGCAAGTTCGTCACCGCGTGGGAAGCGGCGCACAGCGGAGCATTCCCTCCGCAGTTCGCCTTCGACGCGGCGACGGCTGTGCAGCTTGCGGCGGCGGCCATCAAGTCCGCAGGCTCATCGGACCGCAGCGCCATCCGTGACGCACTCGAAAAGCTGAACACGCTGACGGTTGGCGGCCGCTTTACGTTCTCCGCAACAGATCACTCAGGCCTCAACGCCTCGAATATTGCGATTGTTGAGATCCAGGACGGCAAATTTACGGCTACGCCGTACACGCAGCACCAGTTCGTATCTGACCCGCCCAAGTAACATCCATCTCCACGACTCGACGACGAGACTGACATGCTTTCTATCACCGCACTATCGCGCTCCTACGGCGGGATATTTGCCGTACGAGATGTCAGCCTCGTCGTCGGGCAGGGGGAGCTCAGGGGAATCATTGGCCCCAACGGCGCCGGGAAATCCACGCTCATGAATCTCATCAGCGGGCAAACCCAGCCCCTCCGCGGTTCGATAGCCTTCGACGGTGCACGGGTCGAACGACTCCCCACACATCGTCGAGCGCGGCTCGGAATCGCCGTCGTCTTTCAAGGAGCGCGACTTTTCCCCGGAATGACGGTGCTCGAGAACGTCATGGTGGGAGCGACCTCGATCACGCGCTCCGGAGCATTTGCGGCCGCACTGCGGCTTGCAGCCCAGCGTCGCGAGGAACGTGACATCCGAGAGAGGGCGGTCGCCGCTCTCGCGCGAGTCGGTCTCTCCGACTGGGCAAATCGTCCTGCTAACTCCCTGCCACTCGGCCAGCAGCGCCGGGTGCAGGTCGCCCGCGCGCTTGCGGGAGCACCCAGGCTTCTCCTGCTCGATGAGCCGGCTTCCGGGCTTCGCGCCGCCGAACGCCGCGACCTCTCCGACCTCATCGCACAACTGCACCACGAGGGGATGACTATCGTTCTCATCGAGCACGATGTCGCGATGGTCATGAGGCTCGCGACCCGCATCGCCGTTCTCGACCTCGGTCAGATCATCGCCGAGGGCACACCCGATGAGGTGCGCAGCAACCAGCGCGTCATCGACGCCTATCTCGGAACGGAAGTATCCCGTGCTCACTCTTGAGGACGTCGTCATCCGCTACGGATCCGCGACCGCAGTTGACGGAGTCAGCATCTCGGTAGAGAAAGGCGAGATGGTCGCCCTGGTCGGGCCCAACGGCGCGGGCAAGTCGTCGATCGTCAACGCAATCAGCGGCGTTATCCCTGTCGCATCCGGGACGATCACTGTCGACGGCGCGAGCGCCCAGGTCCCCGAAGGCCGGCAGATGTTCGCGAACATGTCGGTCGACGACAACCTGCGACTCGGTGCCTGGCGGGTGAAGGACCGCAACCCAGCGGCCATTTACGAACTCCTGCCCGATCTGGCTCGAATGAAGCACCAAAAGGCCGGCACGCTCTCGGGCGGCCAGCAGCAAATGGTCGCCGTCGGTCGGGCACTCATGGCCAGCCCGGACCTTCTGCTCGTCGACGAGCTCTCTCTTGGCTTGGCGCCACTCGTTGTCGGCGACCTCGCCAACTACCTGACCGAACTCAACGCCTCACGCGGAACGACCATCCTGCTGATCGAGCAGGAAGTGGACCTGGCGTTCAGAATGTGCGTGCGAGCTTACGTCCTCGAGGCTGGCAGGATCGTCGCGTCCGGAGTCTCTGCAACCCTCGCGGCCGATCCACAACTTAGCGCGGCCTATCTCGGCGGCATCGAAGCCTCGGCAGATCGAAAGAGAATCAAGTGAACGCCCTGCTCATCTACGTCGTTTCCGGGATCACGATCGGTGCGACCTACGCACTCATCGGCAGCGGGTTCGTCGTAGTCCACCGGGTAACCCATGTCGTGAACTTCACGCAGGGAACTCTCGCAGTGTTCGGGGGTCTCATTTCCTACTCGCTCCTGAGCTTCTCGATCCC
>JANXVG010000056.1 GCA_025351795.1 Salinibacterium sp.
CTTCTCACTGATTTTGGACTTGATCTGGGTGACCTTCAGTCGGGCGGCCATCAGACACCTGCCTTAGATTCTGCTTCAACGCGCAGTAGACGCGCCGGAACAACGTGCTCGACGTCGAGGCCGCGGCGCGCTGCAACAGCACGGGGCTCCTCAAGCTGCTTGAGCGCAGCGACCGTCGCGTGCACGATGTTGATCGTGTTCGATGAGCCAAGCGACTTGCTCAGAACATCGTGGATGCCCGCGCATTCGAGTACGGCACGCACCGATCCACCGGCGATAACACCGGTACCGGCTGACGCCGGACGGAGCAGCACGACGCCAGCCGCTGCCTCGCCCTGCACGGGGTGCGGGATCGTCACGCCGACGCGCGGAACGCGGAAGAAGTTCTTCTTCGCTTCCTCGACGCCCTTGGAGATAGCGGTGGGGACTTCGCGCGCCTTGCCATAGCCGACGCCGACGAGCCCGTTGCCGTCGCCGACGACGACGAGCGCGGTAAAGCTAAAGCGACGACCGCCCTTGACGACCTTAGAGACGCGATTGATTTTGACGACGCGCTCCAGAAACTGGCTCTTGTCTGCGTCACGGCTCGATCCGCGATCACGGTTGGGGTTGCGCTCACGGCCACCACGACGAGCCTCGCGAGGCTCGTTAGTGAGGTCAGTCGCCGGGGCGTCAGCGGTTGTATCTGCGCTCACGACCTCGGCCGCTATGACCTCCGCGGGCGCCGCGGCCTGATTAGGCTCTACAGCCACATCCTGCTCCTTGTTAGTAGTTTCGCTGCTGTCAGCTGGCACAGTGCTCACAGGTTCAGCCCACCTTCACGCGCGCCATCGGCAATTGCCGCAACGCGCCCGGCGTACTTGCTGCCACCTCGATCGAATACCACAGACTCAACACCCGCCTTTTTGGCCCGCTCGGCGACGAGCTCGCCAACCTTGCGCGCCTTGGCCGTCTTGTCGCCGTCAAACGAACGGAGATCGGCCTCGAGGGTCGAGGCTGATGCCAAGGTATGACCCTTGCTGTCGTCCACAACCTGCACGAATACGTGTCGCGCCGAACGGGTGACGACAAGACGAGGACGTACCTCGCTGCCGACGACCTTCTTGCGAAGACGAGCGTGCCTGCGACCCTTTGCGGCCGACTTGCTCTTGCCTCTAGTTCCGAGACCCATGGTTACTTACCTGACTTTCCGGCCTTGCGGCGGACTACCTCGCCTGCGTAGCGAACGCCCTTGCCCTTATAGGGCTCCGGCTTGCGCAACTTACGGATGTTGGCCGCGACTTCGCCTACGGCCTGCTTGTCGATCCCGCTCACAATGAGCTTGTTGTTGCCCTCGACCGCGAAGCTGATGCCGGCCGGCGGGTCGACGGTGATCGAGTGTGAGAAGCCGAGTGCGAACTCGACCGAGTCACCCTTCGCCTGCACGCGGTAACCGGTACCGACGACCTCAAGGCCCTTGGTGTAACCCTCAGTGACTCCGGTGATCTGGTTGGCAATGAGTGTGCGAGTGAGCCCGTGAAGTGAACGGGATGCACGCTCGTCGTCCGGGCGGGTGACGAGCACCTGGCCGTCTTCGATCGCGACGGCAATGGGGCTCTTCACGGTGAGCGCGAGCTCACCCTTGGGGCCCTTAACAGCGACGGCTTGACCGTCGATCGTGACCTCGACCCCAGCGGGAATCTCGATCGGAAGTCGTCCAATACGTGACATGACCGGTTACCACACGTAGGCGAGGACTTCCCCACCCACGCCCTTCTTGGAAGCTTGGCGATCGGTGAGCAGCCCTGAGGACGTGGACAGGATAGCGACGCCGAGGCCGCCGAGAACCTTGGGGATCTCTGTCGACTTTGCATATACGCGAAGGCCGGGCTTTGACACGCGTTTGATACCGACGATGGAGCGCTCACGGTTTGGGCCGTACTTAAGATCAATCGTGAGCGTCTGGCCCACGCGGGCTTCTTCGATCTTCCATCCGGAAATATAACCCTCGGACTTCAGTATCTCCGCAATATGCGACTTGAGCTTCGAACTCGGCAGCGACACGGAGTCGTGGAACGCCGAATTTGCGTTGCGCAGTCTGGTCAGCAGGTCTGCGACCGGATCCGTCATTGTCATGTGGTGTATTCCATATCTCGTCTGGTTTCGACATCCGTTACGCGAATGCCGACCTAGTCGATCGGTACTGCGGTGTTAGTTGGTTGGGGTGTTCTCGGCGTTGCGGAAGGGGAAGCCGAGCGCCTTGAGCAGCGCGCGCCCCTCCTCGTCCGTTCTCGCCGTGGTCACGACAGTGATGTCGAAACCACGAACGCGGTCGATCTTGTCCTGATCGATCTCATGGAATACTGACTGCTCCTGCAGACCGAACGTGTAGTTACCATTGCCGTCGAACTGCTTATCTGACAGGCCGCGGAAGTCACGGATGCGGGGAAGCGCGAGCGTGACGAGCCGGTCCAAAAATTCCCAGGCCCGGTCACCGCGGAGTGTCACGTGTGCACCGATCGGCTGGCCTTCGCGCAGCTTGAACTGTGCGATCGACTTGCGCGCATTGGTGACCTGCGGCTTCTGGCCGGTAATGGCTGTGAGGTCCTTGACTGCACCATCGATGATCTTGCCGTCGCGGGCTGCTTCGCCCACACCGGTGTTGACGACGACCTTCACGAGACCCGGCACCTGGTGCACGTTCGTGAAGCCGAAGTCTTTCTTGAGCTGCGCGGCAATCTCGGTGCGGTACTTCTGCTTCAAGCGCGGCTGGGGCGCCTTCGCGGGCGCTGAACCAGTTGGCGCAGCAGTAGCTGTGTCAGTCATTACTTGTCGTCCTTCTTAGCGGCCTTGGCGGAGGAGGCGGCCTTCGTCGCTGCCGGTGCCTTAGTGGTCTTCTCGTCGATCACGTCGGGTACGATCACGTCTGTTGCGATCGCGTCGGTCTCGATCGCAACTGTCGTGTCGACCGTGGACTCCGACTTGGTCGACTTGGTTGCTTTGGTTGCCTTCTTCGAGGCCACCCGGCGCGAATCCTTGAAATAGCGCACGCGCGTGGTCTTGCCCTGCTTGTCTGTCTCGACCGTGAAGCCGACCCGAGCGGGGAGTTTGGTGTCTGGGTTTACGAGCGCGACGTTCGACACGTGAATCGGTGCCTCGTGGGTCTCGATACCGCCGGTCTTCGTGCCGCGCTGGGTTTGGCCGACGCGAACGTGCTTGGTGACGAAGTTGACACCCTCCACGATCAGGCGGTTCTTCTCCAACTGCACTTCGATAACACGGCCCTGCTTGCCACGGTCTCCGCCGCGCTCTTGGGTCGGTCCCGAAATAACCTGGACGAGGTCGCCCTTGCGAATGTTTGCCATGGTTAGAGCACCTCCGGTGCCAGCGAGATGATCTTCATGAACTTCTTGTCGCGAAGCTCGCGACCGACCGGTCCAAAGATGCGGGTACCGCGGGGGTCTCCGTCAGCCTTGAGGATCACGGCGGCGTTCTCGTCGAACTTGATGTACGAGCCATCCGCGCGGCGCGTCTGCTTGATGACGCGAACGATGACGGCTTTGACCACGTCACCCTTCTTAACGTTGCCGCCGGGAATAGCGTCTTTGACGGTGGCCACGATGACGTCGCCCAAACCCGCGTAACGACGACCAGAGCCACCGAGAACGCGAATGGTAAGGAGTTGCTTGGCGCCGGTGTTATCGGCGACCTTGACTCGTGATTCCTGCTGGAGCATCTCTACTTCGCCTTTTCTACGATTTCGACGAGGCGCCAGTGCTTGGTTGCACTCAATGGACGGGTCTCGCTGATCACAACGAGGTCGCCGACGCCAGCAGTGTTGTCTTCGTCGTGTGCTTTGACCTTGGAGGTACGGCGGATAACCTTGCCGTACAACGGGTGCTTTACCCGGTCTTCAACCTCGACAACGATGGTCTTCTCCATCTTGTCGCTCGTGACATAGCCGCGACGCACTTTGCGGTATCCGCGCGCGCCCTCGTCTTTGACGTCGTGTGAGGCGTGCTCGGGAGCAGCCGCAGCCTGTACTTCAGCCATTACTTGGCCTCCTCGGTGGTCTCGTCAGACTCAGTAGTCTCGTCGGCGACCGCTGCAGGCTCGGCCTTCTTGGTCGACTTCGCGGTGCTCGCCTTTTTGGGTGCCTTGGTCGGCGCCTCGATAGCGACGGGCGTGGCACGGATGCCCAGCTCGCGCTCGCGAATTACGGTATAAATACGAGCGATGTCGCGTTTCACTGCGCGGATGCGACCGTGGCTCTCGAGCTGTCCGGTGGCCGACTGAAAGCGCAGGTTGAACAGCTCTTCCTTGGCCTTCTTGAGCTCGTCAACAAGCCGCTCGTCTTCGTGGGTGTCGAGCTCGGCCGGGGCGAGCTCCTTGGATCCGATCGCCATTATGCGTCGCCCTCCTCGCGCTTGATGATGCGTGCCTTGAGAGGCAGTTTGTGAATTGCCCTGGTGAGTGCCTCGCGAGCAACGGTCTCGTCAACGCCGCTGAGCTCAAAGAGCACGCGACCTGGCTTGACGTTGGCGATCCACCACTCGGGCGAACCCTTACCGGAACCCATGCGGGTTTCGGCCGGCTTCTTGGTAAGTGGACGGTCAGGGTAGATGTTGATCCACACCTTCCCGCCGCGCTTGATGTGACGAGTCATCGCGATTCGAGCTGCCTCGATCTGACGGTTCGTCACGTATGCGGGAGTCATGGCCTGAATGCCGTACTCGCCGAACGACACCGTCGTACCACCAGTCGCGTGACCGGTCCGGCCCGGATGGTGCTGCTTGCGGTGCTTGACCTTACGTGGAATCAACATTGTTACGCCTCAACTCCTGCTGCGACGGGTGCGTCGGCCTTCGGGGCGGCGGTGCGTCGTGGTGCGCCTACGCCGTCACGACGGTCTCCGCCATCACGGCGGTCGTCACGGCGCTCTGGACGTGTTGACTTTTGAGTAGCCTGCTCGCGAGCGAGTTCTTTGTTGGTGATGTCACCCTTGTAAATCCAGACCTTCACGCCGATGCGGCCGAACGTCGTCTTAGCCTCGTAGAAGCCATAGTCGATGTTGGCACGCAAGGTGTGCAGCGGAACGCGACCCTCACGGTAGAACTCCGAACGGCTCATTTCGGCGCCGCCCAGTCGACCGGAGACCTGGATGCGAACACCCTTAACCGATGGAACGCGTTGTGCTCCCTGCATGCCCTTGCGCATCGCGCGACGGAACGCGACGCGAGCAGTGAGCTGCTCTGCGATTCCCTGTGCAACGAGTTGCGCCTCGGCCTCGGGGTTCTTGACCTCGAGGATGTTCAACTGGATCTGCTTGCCGGAGAGCTTCTCGAGGTCAGTGCGGATGCGCTCTGCCTCTGCTCCGCGACGGCCGATCACGATTCCGGGGCGAGCCGTGTGGATATCCACGCGAACTCGATCACGGGTGCGCTCGATTTCGATACGCGCAACACCTGCACGATCGAGCGAGGTCTTCAGCAGGTTGCGGATCTTCACGTCTTCAGCGACATAGTCGCTGTAGCGCTGACCGACCTTGGTGCTGTCTGAGAACCAGCGCGACACATGGTCGGTGGTGATTCCGAGACGAAACCCGTAGGGGTTTACCTTCTGTCCCATTACTTCTTCCCTGCCTTCGTAGCAGTCGACTTGCTCTGTGCGCTGGTGGAAACCGCCGCACCACTGACGTGATCCGGCGTGGCCAGAACAATCGTGATGTGGCTGGTGCGCTTCAGGATCTGGAATGCACGCCCCTGTGCACGCGGCTGAAACCGCTTGAGGGTCGTACCTTCGTCTACGAACGCTTCCGAGACGAACAGGTCCTGCTCGTCCAAGTAGCTGTTGGCGGCATCCGCCTTCACTCGCGCGTTGGCCATTGCCGACGCGACGAGCTTGTAGACGGGCTCGCTTGCACCCTGAGGTGCGAACTTCAAAATTGCGAGTGCTTCCAGTGCCTGCTTGCCGCGGATCAGGTTAACGACACGGCGGGCCTTGGTGGCAGTGACGCGGATGTGCTTCACGCGAGCGATCGACTCAACCATTTCTCTCCTCCTTACGCCACCGCGTTAGCGGCGACGACCCTTCTTGTCGTCTTTCTCGTGGCCACGGAACGTGCGGGTGGGCGAGAACTCTCCGAGCTTGTGGCCAACCATCGTCTCGGTGACGAACACCGGGATGTGCTTGCGGCCGTCGTGCACCGCGATGGTGTGTCCCAACATCGCCGGGATGATCATCGAGCGACGCGACCAGGTCTTGATCACGTTTTTGCTACCGGCTTCATTCGCCTTCACGACCTTCTGCAGCAGGTGGTCGTCGACGAAGGGGCCCTTCTTCAGACTGCGTGGCATCTTCTACTCAATTCCCTTTGACAAAACCGGCCTACTTGCGCTTCTTGCCGACATTGCGGCGGCGGACGATGAGCGAATCACTGGGCAGCTTGCGCTTTCGCGTGCGGCCTTCCTTCTGTCCCCACGGGCTGACGGGGTGGCGTCCACCGGAGGTCTTGCCCTCACCACCACCGTGCGGGTGGTCGACCGGGTTCATCGCGACTCCGCGGACCGTGGGACGCACACCCTTCCAGCGCATGCGGCCGGCCTTGCCCCAGTTGATGTTGGACTGCTCGGCGTTGCCGACCTCGCCGATGGTTGCGCGGCAACGCGCATCGACGTTGCGGATTTCACCGGACGGCAGACGCAACTGAGCGTAAGGGCCATCTTTGGCCACGAGACGAACGGATGCACCGGCCGAGCGAGCCATCTTGGCACCGCCACCGGGCTTGAGCTCGATCGCGTGAATGACAGTACCGACCGGAATGTTGCGCAACGGTAGGTTGTTGCCCGGCTTGATATCTGCTGACGGACCCGACTCGATGATGTCGCCCTGGTTGAGCTTGTTCGGAGCGATGATGTATCGCTTCGAGCCATCGACGAAGTGCAGGAGCGCGATGCGCGCCGTGCGGTTAGGGTCGTATTCGATTTCGGCAACGCGAGCGTTGACGCCATCTTTGTCGTTGCGCTTGAAGTCGATCACGCGGTACTGACGCTTGTGTCCACCACCGATGTGTCGAGTCGTAATGCGGCCAGCATTGTTTCGTCCACCGGTCTTGGGCAGCGGGCGCAGCAGCGACTTCTCCGGCGTCGAGCGCGTTATCTCGGCGAAGTCTGCAACCGAGGAACCGCGGCGACCTGGAGTCGTCGGCTTGTATTTGCGAATAGCCATGAGTTTCTCCCTGATCCCTAGCCGACAGCGGTGAAGATGTCGATGGAACCGGACTTGAGCGTGACGATTGCACGCTTGGTGTTCTTGCGCTTTCCTGGGCCGAACTTGGTGCGACGGGTCTTACCCGTTCTGTTCAGCGTGTTGACCGAACCCACCTTGACGTCGAAGATCTTCTCGATAGCGAGCTTGATCTCGGTCTTGTTGGCACGAGGATCTACGACGAAGGTGTACTTGCCGTCATCGATCAGGCTGTAGCTCTTCTCAGAGACAACCGGGGCGATGATGATGTCGCGTGGGTCTTTGTACGTGAGGCTCATGCGCCGACCTCTTCCTTGCTGGGCTTGTCAGAAGCGGCGGGCTTGCTGTTCCACGAAACGAACGCGTCGAAGGCACCCTTGGTGAACACGATGTCGTCGCTCACCAGCACGTCGTACGCGTTCAGCTGATCGAACGGCAGAACGTGAACCGTCTGGATGTTGCGAACGCTCTTGTAGCTGAGGTCGTCTTCGCGCTCGAGAACGATGAGAACGTGCTTGCTCGACGTGATCTGGGACAGCAGGGCCGCCACGGCCTTCGTCGACGGCTGGTTGCCGATCGACAGGGAGTCGATGACATGCAGGCGCTCGCCGCGTGCGCGGTCTGAGAGTGCGCCGCGCAGTGCTGCCGCGATCATCTTCTTGGGAGTGCGCTGCGAGTAGTCGCGCGGGTGTGGTCCGTGAACGATGCCACCACCACGCATTTGAGGAGCGCGGATCGAGCCCTGGCGAGCGCGACCGGTGCCCTTCTGCTTGAACGGCTTGCGCCCGGCACCTGACACCTCACCACGACGAAGCGTGTTGTGCGTACCCTGACGGGCTGCAGCAAGCTGCGCGACCACAACCTGGTGGATAAGCGGGACGTTAGTTTGGACATCGAACGTCTCGGCGGGCAGGTCGACAGTTCCGACCTTGTTGCCCTTGGCGTCGATGACGTCGAGCGAAGCTGTAGCCATGACTACACTCCCTTCACTGCGTAGCGAACGAACACGATGCGACCGCGAGCGCCGGGGACTGCACCCTTGACGAGCAGCAGCCCCTTATCGAGGTCTACGGAGTGAACGATGAGGTTCATTGCAGTGACGCGGTCGCCACCCATGCGGCCGGCCATGCGCATGCCCTTGAAAACACGACTGGGGGTGGAGGATGCGCCGATCGAGCCGGGCTTGCGGTGGTTGCGGTGCGAGCCGTGGCTCGACGAGACACCCTTGAAGTTGTGGCGCTTCATGACACCGGCGAAGCCCTTGCCCTTGCTGGTGCCGACGACGTCGACCTTTGAGCCGGGCTCGAAGATATCAACCGCGATTTCTTGGCCGAGCGTGTAGTCGGCGGCATCCGCGGTGCGCACCTCGGTGATGTGGCGGCGCGGCGTCACGCCCGCCTTGTCGAAGTGGCCGGTGAGCGGTTTGGTCACCTTGCGCGGGTCGATCTTGCCGTAGGCGATCTGCACGGCAGTGTAGCCGTCGATCTCGAGCGTGCGCAGCTGCGTCACGACGTTCGGCGTGATCTCCACGACAGTCACCGGGACGAGCCGGTTGTTGGCGTCCCAGACCTGGGTCATGCCGAGCTTGACGCCCAGCAACCCCTTGGTGGTCTTAGTTGTAGACATGAGTTTCCTATCGGCTCTGCGTCGAAGCTCTAAAGCTTGATCTCGATGTTGACGTCGGCAGGCAGGTCGAGTCGCATGAGCGAGTCCACAGCCTTAGGCGTCGGGTCGATGATGTCAATGAGCCGCTTGTGGGTGCGCTTCTCGAAGTGCTCGCGGCTGTCTTTGTACTTGTGAGGAGAGCGGATCACAGCAATCACATTCTTCTCGGTGGGCAGCGGCACCGGGCCAACTACCGTCGCGCCTGCGCGCGTCACGGTGTCGACGATCTTGCGTGCCGAAGAGTCGATGACCTCGTGGTCGTACGACTTAAGCCGAATTCGGATCTTCTGTCCCGCCATGCGTGACTCTCTCTCTATGTACTGCTGCGTTGTTCACAGGGCTATCCACGCGCATGATGTTCCTGTGCGTTTTGCTGCGGAGCACTTCTGCTCTCGCACCACTGTTTATCTGTCAATGCCATGGCTTTCCGCGAGGAAAGTGTTGGGCCTTTATCTGCCCCCGGCCCTCGCGGGCACAAACGTCACCAGAGCGACATTCGGGATGTGATTAAGCCGGGTTCTTCTTCCCGCGGCCTAGGAGCCTGAGTTGTTGTTAACTCGGCCTTATGCACTGCCTGGAAGTGATCTGAACCGGTGGGCGCAGAATGTTGAACTAGACGAGTTTGCCACAGTCCGGGCATTGCTGCAACCCGGGCGTGTCGCGCTCGGCGTGTCGTCGCTCGTGGCGCGCAGTAGTTGCGCTCCCGCCGTTGATGGCAACACGTCGGCGCGTGGTTGCGCGTACTGTCTGACCATGCCCACGGATGCGCACCACAGCAACCTCTTCATTCTCGCGATGGACCACCGCGACTCATTGCAGAAAAACCTGTACGGCATCGACGGTGAGCCGACTGCGCGCGAGATCGCGCACATCGCGGCGGGTAAGGAGTTGATATTTGACGGGCTTCTGCAGGCCATCGCTCTCGGCGTAGACAGCTCAACCGTCGGCGTGCTCGTCGATGAGCGCTATGGAGCAGCAGTCGCCCGTCGCGCGCGCGACGCCCACATCACCCTCGCGATGCCGATCGAACGCAGCGGACGCACCTTCTTCACTCTCGAGTACGGCACCCTCGCCACCGGTGACTGGCTGACACACCTCGATGACTTTGATCCGGAACAGACGAAGGTGCTGATTCGCGACAACCCGGCATTCGATGGGGCCGCCCGCGCCCGGCAGTTGCACGACCTCGAGGCAGTGTCGCGCACCCTGCAGAATGCTGGCCGCCCGCTGTTGCTCGAGCTGCTCGTGCCAGCCACCCCCGCCCAGCTCGCGGCGGTTGATGGCGACACATTGCGCTATGACCGCGATGTGCGCCCCGGTCTCACCCAACAGATCATCACTGATATGCAGTTTCACGGCATTGCGCCCGCGATCTGGAAAATTGAGGGCCTTGAGACGCGGCAGGCCGCGGTCGACGTTCTAGCTGCCGCCCAAGCCGGTGGGCGGGCGGGGGTGAGCTGCATCATTCTCGGGCGAGATGCAGCCGCTGACCGCATCAACCGCTGGCTGCACGTCGCGGCCGGCGTGCCCGGATTTCGTGGCTTTGCGATCGGCCGGAGCATCTGGGAGCAGCCACTGATCGACCTACTGGCTGGCCGCACGACCGAGGCCGACCTCGTTGATCGGGTCGCCACGACCTTCACGCACTTCGTTGATCAGTACCTGGCCGCCGGTTAGGACCTGCCGCACGAGCGGAACACCTGGACGATAGGCGAGGTGAACGTAGCTCGGCGCGTCAATCACGACCAGATCGGCGTTGGCACCGACAGCAAGATGCCCAATATCTGTTCTACGCAGCGCTCGCGCACCGCCTAGGGTGGCTGACCAGAGCGCCTCGGCCGGGGTCATGCCCATCTCGCGCACCGCGACAGCGATACAGAACGGCATCGAGGTAGTGAAACTGGAGCCTGGATTGCAGTCGCTCGCTATCGCGACAGTCGCACCAGCATCGATGAGGCGGCGGGCATTCGGGTAGGGAGATCGCGTGGAGAACTCAGCGCCAGGCAGCAGTGTGGCGACGGTGGACCCTGAGACCAGCGCGTCAATGTCAGCACGCTCAAGGAAAGTGCAGTGGTCGACACTCGCGGCGTCGAGTTCGACGGCGAGGCGTACGGCACCGGACGCGGCAAGCTGCGCGCCGTGCATCCGGACTCCGAGTCCCTTCGCGCGGCCCGCCACAATGATGCGCCGCGCCTCCGACTCGTCGAATGCGCCTCGGTCGCAAAACACGTCGATCCACTTCACGAACGGAGCGCAGGCGTCGAGCATTCGCCCCGTGACGAGGTCGAGATACTCGTCGCGGCTGACCCCGTCAGGCACCAAATGAGCGCCAAGGAAGGTCACCTCGGACGTGAGTGTCCTGGCAAGTCGAGCGCTGCGCGCCTCGTCGTCAACGGTCAGCCCGTATCCCGTCTTGATCTCAACGGTCGTCGTGCCTTGGGCTCGCATCTCGGCAACCAGAGTGGTGGCGTTGGCGAGCAACTCATCGTCAGTCGCCTTCCGAGTCGCGCCCACCGTGCGACGGATGCCGCCGGCCTCGTAACGACGGCCCGCCATGCGTTCCTCGAACTCATCGGCCCGATCGCCGGCGAACATCAGGTGGCTGTGACTATCGACGAAACCCGGCACAACACAGCGCCCGCCTGCGTCGATGCTGGCGTCGGCAGCAGGGGCATCGCTCGCTGCGCCCACCCAGGCAATGGCTCCCGAGTCGATCACCAGTGCGGCGTTCTGTCGCTCGGGGCCATCGTGAGTGACCAAGACTCCGATATTGGTGACGAGGGTGCTCATCGCTCGCCCAGGCCAGCCAGCGCTTCGAGTACGAGGATGGCGGCGAGGCGTACCGTGCGACCGTCTGGCGAGTCGGCAGTGGCATCCACTTCGGCGATATCGATGGACTCAACGCTCGCGTGGGCAGCGACAATTCGCGCTGCCTGCCTCAGTTGCCACGCACTAATGCCACCGGGAACGGCGGCGGGGCAGGCCGGAACCACCGCACGATCACACACGTCGAGGTCGAGGTCTACGTGAATCGGGCCTCCACCACTGCCGGCGATGTCCAAAGCCTCGAGCATGACGTTACTCATCGATCGGCTGTCAAGCGCGTTGCGGCTCACCACCGTGATGCCGAGATCGGCCGCACGCTTTGCGTACTCCGTCGAGTTCGCGAACTCTGCAATACCCACTTGTACGACCCTGACGCCCGCGAGCCCCGCCTCGATGAGTTCGCGAACCGGTGATCCGTTGCTTCGCCCATCGCGAAGGTCGTGGTGGGCATCGAGCGTGATGAGGCCAGCGCTGGCCACTCGCGAACCCCAGCGCGCCAGCGCGACAGGCGTCGTGAGGGAGTTGTCTCCACCGATGGCGACCACAAGCCTCGCGCGCACGGCCGCGATCGCACGGATGGCCGCGGCGCGGTCGCCATCCGGGTTGACTACATCGCCCCAGTCTGACGTCGACAGCGCCACATCTTCGGTGTAGTGGCGCAGGGCGGCCCGCACAGCAGCCGGTGTTTCCCCCGCGGCTGTTGGCGACAACGAGGTGCGCCAGGTCGGCACTCCAATGATGGCGAAGTCACTCTCGACCGAGTTCGGCCACTCACCGGCTCGCGGCCACAGGGCATCGACGAAGAGCGCCATCAGCCCTCCCGCATCGGTACTCTGACGCCGAGGCGGTCGGCGACCGCAATGGCCTCGTCGTAGCCGGCATCAACGTGGCGGATGATTCCCATCCCAGGGTCGTTGGTGAGCACGCGCTGGATCTTCTCACCGGCGAGAACCGTGCCGTCGGCCACGCTCACTTGGCCGGCGTGAATCGAGCGGCCCATACCCACGCCACCACCGTGATGAATCGATACCCAGGTCGCACCAGACGCCGTGTTGATGAGAGCGTTGAGCAGTGGCCAGTCTGCGATCGCGTCCGACCCGTCTTTCATCGCCTCGGTCTCTCGGTATGGTGATGCCACCGAGCCGGAGTCCAAGTGATCCCGGCCGATAACGAGCGGTGCGCGCAGCTCTCCTGAGGCGACCATGTCGTTGAAGCGCGCACCCGCGACATCTCGCTCGCCGTACCCCAGCCAGCAGATTCGGGCGGGAAGACCCTGGAAGTGCACGCGCTGTTGGGCGAGCGGGATCCAGCGCTGCAGCGACTCGTTCTCGGGAAATAGCTCGAGCACCGCACGATCGGTCGCGGCAATGTCGGCCGGGTCACCACTCAGTGCCGCCCAGCGGAAGGGTCCCTTGCCTTCGGCAAACAGCGGACGGATGTATGCGGGCACGAACCCGGGGAATGCGAAGGCATCCGCGTATCCGGCCGCGAGTGCCTCGGTCCGGATGTTGTTGCCATAGTCGAACACCTCCGCCCCAGCGCGCTGAAACCCCACCATGGCCTGCACCTGCACCGCCATCGACTCTCTCGCACGTTGCGCGAATCCCGGATCGGTTCTCGCCGACGCCCACTCGTCGAAACTGATGCCGAGCGGCAGGTAGGCGAGCGGATCATGGGCGCTCGTCTGGTCGGTGACAATGTCGATCTCTGCACCCATTTCACGAAGCGAGGGGAACACCTCAGCCGCATTGCCCAGTAGTCCAATACTCAGCGGGGTGCGAGAGTCCCGCGCGGTGTAGGCGAGTTCTAGAGCATCCACCATCGAGCGTGCCTCGACGTCGAGGTATCCGTGACTCATTCGCCGAGCTATCCGCGACGGATCCACGTCGACACAGATTACGACACCGCCATTCATGGTTACTGCGAGCGGCTGGGCGCCGCCCATTCCACCAAGTCCGCCGGTAAGGGTGATGGTGCCAGCGAGGGTTCCCGCAAACGACTTCGCGGCGACCGCGGAGAAGGTCTCGAAGGTGCCTTGCAGAATGCCCTGAGTGCCAATGTAGATCCACGACCCGGCCGTCATCTGGCCGTACATGGTCAGGCCCAGTTGCTCGAGGCGGCGAAACTCGTCCCAGTTCGCCCAATCACCGACGAGATTCGAGTTTGCGAGCAGCACACGCGGCGCCCACTCATGGGTCTGCATCACGCCAACGGGTCGCCCAGACTGCACCAACATTGTTTCGTCGCCGCGCAGGGTGGCCAGCGTTCGCGTTAGGGCGTCGAAACTGGCCCAGTCGCGGGCCGCCTTGCCACTGCCGCCATAGACAATGAGCTCGTCTGGGTGCTCGGCTACCTCGGGGTCGAGGTTGTTCTGCAGCATCCGCAGCGCGGCCTCCTGCGGCCACCCGAGGGTGTGCAATTCGGTGCCGCGATGTGCGCGAACGGGCCTGGCCCCGATCATGAGTTGAAGTCCGCGTTCGCGGAGGACGCCGCGTCAAGTAGCTCGCCGCTCACCACGAGTTCGACCGCAGCGGCAATGTGCGGCGCAATGTACTGGTCTGGCCCGGGGCCCGGCACGGTGCCGCGCAGCCGAGCGATCACTGCAGCGGACACCGTTGCCGGCACCTCGCCGCGCATCTCGATGCCGCGCGCGGCCGTCATGAGCTCGATCGCGAGCACGCGCCCTAAGCCATCGATACTCCTTCGAAGCTTACGCGCGGCGTTCCAGCCCATCGAGACGTGGTCTTCCTGCATCGCGCTCGTCGGAATCGAGTCGACAGATGCTGGTACGGCCAGCCGCTTCAGCTCACTCACGATGCCAGCCGCTGTGTAGTGCGCGATCATGTGTCCGCTGTCGACGCCCGGGTCGTGCGCAAGAAACGGGTTGAGACCGCCGTTGCGCGTCTGGTCGAGGAACCGGTCGGTGCGTCGCTCGCTCATGCTCGCGACATCCGCTGCAGCAATTGCGAGAAAGTCAAGCACGTAGCCGACCGGAGCGCCGTGAAAGTTACCGTTCGACTCGACACGGCCGTCGGGTGTTACTACGGGGTTATCGATCGCACTCGCGAGTTCGCGCTCCGCCACCGTTGCTGCATGACTGACGGTGTCCCGTGCCGCACCGTGGACCTGCGGAGCGCAGCGCAGCGAGTACGCATCCTGCACACGCGTGAACGCTACCGTCGCGTGTGAGCCGACGGCACCGGAGCCCTCGAGCACGGCTCGCATGTTCGCGGCAGAAGTCGCTTGGCCGGGATGTGGACGCAAGGCTTGCAGGTCTGACGCGAAGACGCGGTCAGTTCCGGCAAGCCCCTCCACGCTCATTGCCGCAGCGAGGTCAGCGGTGGCGAGCAGCATTCGAAGGTCGTGGATCGCCAACGACAGCATGCCGAGCATGCCGTCTGTGCCGTTGATCAGAGCGAGTCCCTCCTTCTCGTGCAACACCACGGGTTCGAGAGTTGCTTCGTGAAGCGCAACTGAGGCGTCGACCACGCGGCCGTCAGGAACATGCACAGACCCCTCCCCCATCGCCGCGAGCGCGCAATGCGCCAGTGGTGCGAGGTCACCCGAGCAGCCCAAGCTTCCGTACTCACCGATGATCGGCGTGATTCCAGCATTCAGCAGGTCGACGTAGGCGCGTGCCACGAGTGGTCGAACCCCGGTTCTGCCGGTGGCCATTGTGGAGAGGCGCAGGAGCATCGTCGCTCGCACGACCTCGCGCTCAATTTCTGCACCAGAACTCGCAGCGTGGCTACGCACGAGGGAACGCTGCAATTGCACGCGCTGTTCACGGGGGATGTGCGCGGTGGCGAGTGCGCCGAACCCGGTCGAGACACCGTAGTGCGGCTCACTATCCTGTGCAAGCGCGTCGATCACCGCGCGCGACCACTCCATCGCGTCGACCGACTCGGGCGACAGGGCGACCGCTGCGTGCGACCGGGCGACGGCGACCACCTCGGCGATTGACACCGGCCCGGTTCCGATCGTTACGACCTGCGTGTCCACGCGTGCATTCATGCACCCCATTGAACGCCGCCAGCACGTCTGCCGTCTGCCTTCGGTTCGATAAACTGTCTGGCATACCAGACAGGAGAGCGGATGCCGCGCATCCCCGCCGCACGCAATACCCTCGCAGTGCTGCGCTACTTGGCCTCCCGCAGTGGCCCGGTGCGCGCATCTACCCTCGCTCGTGACCTTGCTCTGCCCCGCTCCTCGGTCTACCAACTCGTGCGCGTCATGATGGACGAGGGTTTTGTCGTGCACTACCCGGAAGACCGGGCATACGGCTTGAGCGCGCTGGTGGTCGAGATTGGCTCGGCTTCGTTGCAGACCGAGCGGTTGGGACGACTCGCTATGCCGCTCATGGAGAGGCTTGTCGCGGGATCACCCGTTCCCGTGGTCGCACACCTCGCCGTTCTAAGCGGTGCTGAGGTTACCTACGTCGCGAAAGTGCAGGGGCTCCGCGCGCCAACCACCGTGTCGAACGTCGGGGTGCACCTACCCGCGCACCTCACGGCTACCGGGCGGGCAATGCTGGCGCAGCTCCCCCCGGCCCAGATCCGCGCCCTGTACCCCACTCGCGACGGCCTCGTGCGCCGGCAGGGACCCGGGCCATCGACTCTCGGCGAACTCAACCGCATGCTCGCAGATACCCGTCAACGCGGCTGGGCGCTAGAAAATGGCGATGTGATGGCCGAATACGCCTCGGTCGGGGCTGCAGCCCTCGATCACCATGCCTATCCGGTGGCCGGTGTCGGCCTCACCTTTCGGCTTCCGGGTACGGGAGGCGACCCCTTCGACACTCTCGGCCGCGAAATTGCAGCACTTGCTGTCGTTCTCGGTGCTCGGGTGACCGGTCGATCCTGACCACAGTCGAGCACAGGAATCCGGGCTCCGGACATGCCGCACTTAAACGCAGAAGGCCTGCGGAATTATCCGCAAGCCTTCTGGCGATCAAGAAAAACTACTTCAGGATCTTAGTTACCGTTCCCGCACCGACAGTGCGCCCACCCTCACGGATGGCGAAACGGAGGCCGTCTTCCATCGCGATCGGCTGAATCAGCGCGACAGTCAGATCGGTGGTGTCGCCGGGCATAACCATCTCGGTGCCCTCGGGCAGCGTGATGACGCCCGTGACATCCGTGGTGCGGAAGTAGAACTGCGGACGGTAGTTCGCATAGAACGGGTTGTGACGGCCACCCTCATCCTTAGACAGGATGTAGGCGGTACCCTCGAATTCCGTGTGCGGCGTGACCGAACCGGGCTTGACGACAACCTGGCCGCGTTCGACGTCTTCGCGCTTCGTACCACGCAGCAGCAGACCACAGTTCTCGCCGGCCCATGCCTCGTCGAGCTGCTTGTGGAACATCTCGATACCGGTGACCGTGGTCTTCTGGATCGGACGGATGCCCACAATCTCGACGTCGGAGTTGATTGCGAGGGTACCGCGCTCTGCACGACCGGTGACGACGGTTCCACGACCAGTGATCGTGAACACGTCCTCGATGGGCATGAGGAACGGCTTGTCCTTGTCGCGGATCGGGTCAGGAACCGACTCGTCTACCGCGTCCATGAGGTCGAGGATGGACTGGGTCCACTTCTCGTCGCCCTCGAGCGCCTTAAGACCAGATACCCGCACGACGGGAGCGTTGTCGCCGTCGAAGCCCTGAGCGGAGAGGAGCTCACGAACCTCAAGCTCAACCAGCTCAAGAATCTCTTCGTCATCGACCATGTCAGACTTGTTGAGCGCGACGAGTAGGTACGGCACGCCGACCTGCTTCGCGAGCAGCACGTGCTCACGCGTCTGTGCCATCGGGCCGTCGGTCGCTGCAACCACGAGGATTGCACCGTCCATTTGAGCGGCACCGGTGATCATGTTCTTGATGTAGTCGGCGTGGCCGGGGGCGTCAACGTGCGCGTAATGACGCTTCGCTGTCTCGTATTCGACGTGCGAGATGTTGATCGTGATACCGCGCTGGCGTTCTTCCGGCGCCGAGTCGATCGACGCGAAGTCGCGCCGAACATTGGTCGCGGACGGGAACTTGTCGGCGAGGACCTTGGAAATAGCCGCCGTGAGCGTGGTCTTTCCGTGGTCAACGTGACCGATTGTTCCGATGTTTACGTGCGGCTTGCTCCGCTCGAACTTGGCCTTCGCCACTGTGGGTCCTCCTCAGGACTCGGGTGTTCGGCATCCGGATTTTCTGTCCGAGTGCTTCACGATTTGGTGTGTGTTAAGTTTACTGCCGTTATTTCGGGGACCGATGGGGCACTGGGGCCGCACCGGCGAGTAGCTGAGCTACTCGCCCTTGTTCTTCTGGATGATCTCGTCAGCTACCGCACGGGGAACCTCAGAGTAGCTGTCGAAGGTCATCGAATACACCGCACGACCCGAGGTCTTGGACCTCAGGTCACCGACGTATCCGAACATCTCGGACAGGGGTACGTTAGCGCGAATGACTTTCACGCCGGTTGCGTCCTCCATAGACAAAATCTGTCCACGGCGGGAGTTGAGGTCACCGATGACATCACCCATGTATTCCTCAGGGGTGCGCACCTCGACCGACATGAGCGGCTCGAGCAATACCGGATCTGCCTTGCGCGCCGCCTCTTTGAACGCCATCGAGCCGGCAATCTTGAATGCCATTTCCGAGGAGTCCACATCGTGAGCAGCGCCGTCAAGAATGATTCCCTTGACGCCGACCATCGGATAGCCGGCGAGAACGCCGACCGCCATCGATGCCTGGAATCCGGCATCGATCGAGCTAATGTACTCGCGCGGAATACGGCCACCGGTGACCTTGTTCTCGAACTCGTAGATCGTTTCGGCGGTAACCGCGAGCGGCTCAAGCGAGATCTGTACCTTCGCGAACTGGCCAGAACCACCGGTCTGCTTCTTGTGGGTGTAGTCGTGCTTGTCCACAATTCGACGAATCGTCTCGCGGTAGGCGACCTGTGGCTTTCCCACATTCGCCTCGACGTTGAACTCGCGCTTCATGCGGTCGACCAGAATGTCGAGGTGCAACTCGCCCATCCCCTTGATGATGGTCTGGCCGGTGTCTTGATTCTGTTCGGTGCGGAAGGTCGGGTCCTCTTCAGCGAGCTTCTGGATCGCGAGACCCAACTTCTCCTGGTCAGCCTTGGTCTTCGGCTCGATCGCGACCTCGATTACGGGTTCAGGGAACGTCATCGACTCGAGAACAATCTGGTGGTTCGGGTCGGAGAGCGTGTCGCCCGTCGTCGTATCTTTGAGGCCAATGACCGCGTAGATGTGGCCTGCGGCCATCGAGTCGACCGGGTTTTCCTTGTTGGCGTGCATCTGGAAGATCTTGCCAATGCGCTCCTTCTTGCC
>JANXVG010000059.1 GCA_025351795.1 Salinibacterium sp.
CTGCATCTGCTCGCGCAGTTTGAGATCGAGAGCACCGAGCGGTTCATCCAGCAGCAGGGCTTTGGGCCGCACTACGGTCGCGCGAGCAAGGGCAACTCTCTGGCGTTGGCCACCAGAGAGTTGAGCGGGTTTGCGGTCTCCAAACGTTCCGAGTCGCACGGACTCGAGCGCCTCGCGCGCACGCGCACGGCGCTCTTTTACGCCGATGCCGCGCACTCGAAGTCCGTATGCGACGTTATCGAGTACCGTCATGTGCGGGAAGAGCGCGTAGTCCTGAAACACCGTGTTGACGTCGCGGTCAAATGGCGCCTTCGTCGTGACGTCCTGACCGAATAGTTCGACGGTTCCCGACGTGGGCGTCTCGAATCCGGCGATCAGACGCAGCACCGTCGTCTTGCCGGAGCCAGACGGGCCGAGCATTGAGAAGAACTCCCCTTCTGCAATGTCGAGATCGAGCGCGTCTACCGCATTCACCGAGCCGAACGCCTTTGTCAGCCCCGTCAATCGGATTGCCGGTATCGCAGTGGCCACAGAGCTTTCCAATCGTCTTGCACTAAATCATATGGAAATAGATGTCATGTGCAGCACACAAATGTTACGGTCGTGTCACGAGCCAAGAGAAGAGGATCGTGCCACAGTCCATCCGACCGTCCACGACAGCGCGCGCTGCGGTGTTTGCACCTCTTGCGGGCGGCGGCAGGGCCGAGCTTGTGCAGCAGCGGCTGACGGACGCCATTGAGCTCGGCCTGCTGACCGACGGAGAGCGACTCCCGAGCGAAACCGAGATGGCCAAGAAATTTGGCGTCGCGACGGTCACCGCACGCGAAGCCCTCGAAGCGCTTCGCAGCCGCGGGCTCGTCGAGACCAAACGCGGTCGCGACGGCGGTAGCTTCGTGACATCGCACGGGTCGCGGGATACCGGCATCCACGAGCGAGTGCGCGGGCTCTCGCGCGTTGAGCTGCGAGACATGGCCGTGTACTACGCGGCGATCGCCGGAAGTTCTGCCGAGCTCGCGGCCGACCGCACCACCCCGGATGACGTCGACCATCTCGAGCGCGTCATTGCCGCAATCGACGGCTCGAGCGAAGCAGCCACGCGGCGCGGCGAAGGAACCTTCCGCCTCGAAGTCGCGGCGCTATCTCAGTCGGCTCGGCTCGTGCGTGAAGAACTGCGCCTGCAGGCCGAATTTGCTCCGCTGCTGTGGCTGTGCTTGCGCGAGCCAGAGTATCGTCTGCGCAGTAGGGCTGCGCACCACTCTGTCGTTGCCGCGATCGCCACGATGGACGGCGAGCGAGCACGTACCGTGACGCGAGAACATATCGGCGAGTCAATTGAATGGTTGCTCGACGCGAAAACCGACCTCGACGCGAAAGGACCGAACTATGCTCGCTGACACCGTGACGGTCGACGGTTGCGTTCGCGCCGTAGATGACACGTTCACCACGATTTTCGCCCAGATCGACGAGTGGCGGGCACGAATAGAATTTCTGGTCTCCGCTCACCACGCGATCGTCGAGGCACCGCAGCTCGACGAACTTGTCGAGGCGCTGGTGCTTTCCGAACTCGAACGACCGGATGCACTCATCATCGGAGCCGGTTTCGTTGCTGCCCCGCGGTTTCTGACCGATACCGATTGGCACCTCGCCTGGTGGCTCGGCCACGCCAACACCTTCGGAATGGATAGCGTAGACCCCGCCGTTCGTCGCCTGCGTGCGACCGAAGATCCGTCGTCCGAGAATTTTCGCGACTACACGACCTTGGAGTGGTGGCGAGTGCCCGCCAGCACCGGGAGGCGGCATATCACCGGTCCATACGTCGACTACCTGTGCACCGACGACTACACCCTCACCCTCACGATTCCCGTCATGCACGGCCGAGCGATGATCGGGGTTGCGGGAGCCGACCTCTACGTCAACGACATTGAGCGCACACTACTGCCTCTGGTTGGCGCGCTCGGCACCACCGCGACAATCATCAACACGTCGGGCAGGGTCGTCGTCTCCACAGACGCACATCGACCGACCGGCAGCGTGTTGCGCGTCGAGGGGCTAAGTGAACGGCTCGCCTCAACATCCGGCGTGGTCGAACTCACGGATGGCAGGGTCGCCGCTGTGTGCGGTACTACGAGCCTCATCCTCGTTCTCGGTTAAGGACGCACGCTGCGCTCTCGAACGTCTGCTCAGCTAACGCCGGTAGGTCAGGCTGAGCGCTACAGACGCGCAATAAGCTTTCTGACCGTGCGGATGTTGCGCGCCGTGGTCTCTGGAGCGAACTGCTTCCAGAACGCCGGCGTGAGCGTCGAGTTCGAGACGCCGTTGGGGCAGTGCTGGTATATCGCATCCACGCCGACCTCGAGTTGCTCGGGTGCGAGCTCCACTGCCGCCGGGCGCACGATTCCGGATGCCGGTGGGCCGTCTGCGAAACTCACGATACGCCGCGAATCATCGCCCTCGAACGGCATCCGGTCTGCAATGCTGCGCAGGCGCTGTCCGTCAACAACGACAATCCGGGTTGTCACACCGGTGTCGTTCTTCACGCGCGCAGCGAGACTCGCTGCATCCGGCTTGGTGGCAGCCGAAAACACCACATTTCCGCTATTGAGCACCGTGACCACATCAACGCAACCGGCGTCGATGAAGATCGCCGTAAGCGTTGCCATGGCAACTCTGGTCGTCGGCCCCACGTTGATTCCACGCAACAGCGCGACATAACGCACGGAATCAGTCCTCGGCGTTCGCGGCCTTGCGCAGTTCGTTCCTGCGCATGGCCTTGAGGGCCGGATACGCAGACATGAGAATTGCCATCGGGGCGCGCAGGGCGATGCTGCGGATCTTGTGCTTTTGATAGGTGCGCTCGAACCGCATGACGTAGTTGTAATACTCCCGCGGCGAATCATCAATGCGCCTGGCAGACATCCCGGTCACCATATCGGAGGAGTACGCGACCTTCAACCCGCGTTCGTGAAGATGGATAGAGATGTCCACATCTTCGTGAAATTCATCTTCGGTGTCGAGGCAGACCTCTGAGCGGATGGCGGCCCACACGGTGGCCCGAATCGCCATGTTGCTGCCGAATAGGAGGTGATAGTCCTGCGTGATCACGATCATCGCGCGGCGAATCGCATCGTCAGCGATGGCACCGAATCGGCGCAACGGCATGTCGTAGTAGATGACCGGACCAGTGCAGGCGGCAACCTCTGGGTCTGCGAATGCCTTCTGCACCTCTGCAACCCAGGTCGGCTCGAGCACTGAGTCGGCGTCAATGCGACCGACAATTTCGCTCCGAGCGCTGTCCAGCCCAAAGTTGCGCGTGGGAATGAGGCCCTGCACCGCGTCTTGCACGAGGTAGATCAGGGGCGAGCCTGGGTGCGCAGCCTGCAGCCCAGCGACGATGGCGGCAGTGGCATCCGTCGATTTGTTGTCCACGACGATGATCTCGCTTGCAGGCACCGTCTGGTCAAGCGCCGCGAGAAGACAGGCGCGAATGGTGTCTTCTTCGTTCCACGCCGGGATGACGATGGAGACAGACAACCTCGGGTTCGGCATGTCCCCAACCTACCCGAACGCGACTGGCCCTCGTTTGGGGGCCAGTCACGAGTTAGGTAGTTGGCCTCCGACTGACTACGTTTGGCCTGTGGATCGCCGCCTCTTTCTGGGCGCGCTCGCTGCCAGCGCCGTCATGGCCCTGACCGGCGGCGCGCTGATCGGTGACGGGTTCTACACACCACCGGTCATCGAGCCGAAATCGGAAGGTAGACCGCGGTTTCGGCCACGGCCCGATCCTCACGCAAGTCCAGTGCCCAAGCGATTCGGCGCGCCTCATCTGACGCGTGTACCGCTGCCGGGAGGGGGAAGCCTCTACGGACTCCCCGGTGACGGAAATCTGCTTTCTCTCACGGTCGACGATGGCAACGACTCCGAGGTGGTGGCCCTCTACGCGAAGTTCGCAGCAGACTCCGGAATGAGGCTGACCTTTTTCCTTAATGGAATTCGGCCATCGTGGACCGACAACGCGGCGCTGCTTCGGCCTCTCGTCGACAGCGGCCAAGTGCAACTCGGCAATCACACGTGGTCTCACCCGTCACTCACCTCGCTCTCCGATACTGACATCGTCAGCCAGCTCACGAAGAACGACAATTTCATCAAGACGACCTATGGGGTCGAGGCGAAGCCGTACTACCGTCCGCCATTCGGTTATCACAACGACCACACGGATGCCGTGGCAGCTGGCATCGGCTACACACAGCCCGTGATGTGGTACGGCTCACTCTCCGACTCCGGCGCGATTACCGACCAACAAATGACCGGCTTCGTGAACAAGTGGCTGCTGCCACAACACATCGTGATAGGCCATGCAAACTTTGCGACGGTTACGCGACACTACGACGAGATCGTGCAGGTCATCCGTGACCGTGGGCTGCAGCCGATTACCCTCGACGACGTGTTCCTGCGCCGCTGACCACCGTGCCCGGTTACGCTCAGAACTCGCTAATGGTCCCCTGAAGGCGCGCGGTCGGGTAGCACGATCGGAGTCTGTGCCCCAGAGCGCATACTCGTCGTCGGGGAATCCGGGCCAGCAGGTACCCGAGCTCCCAACCATGATCGAGTCGGTGCATCTGGCCGGCATCGCGGTGATCTTCGACGTGGTTGACAGCCGCACAGCCGCGGCCACTCGCTCGTCAACACCACGAGTGACACGCAGGCAGCCCGGCCCCAGAAAAACCAAAGCTATTCGGGAATAGTCACAAAATCGATCAGCTGCTCAACGCTGCCGAGGAGCGCTGACTCAAGATCGGCAAACGATTCCACGCGAGACAGGATGCGCTGCCACGCGTGCGCTATATCGGTCTGGTCGGCGTTCGGCCAGCCGAGCGCCTCGCAGACGCCGTGCTTCCACTCGATTTCACGCGCTATCACGGGCCATTCCGCTAAGCCCAACCTCTGCGGTTTCACGGCTTGCCAGATATCCACGAACGGATGTCCGACGACGCGCACATGGGCACCGAACGGCCCGCGCGCTACCGCGTCGGCTATCCGACTCTCCTTGGAGCCGACTACCAGATGATCGACGAGTACCCCGACCCGTCGGTCACGCGCGGGATGAAAGTCGCGCAACACCCCCTCGAGCAGATCAACCCCCTGAAGGTATTCCACCACGACCCCCTCGACGCGCAGGTCGGCGCCCCAGATTCGCTCAACGAGCTCAGCGTCGTGACGGCCTTCCACGAGGATGCGACTCGGCGAGGCAACACACGCGCGCGCATTGGCCACCGCGAATGACCCACTCGCTGTGCGCGCCGTTCCGCGCCGGGAGACCGGCGCAGTGAGTCGGATCCGTTCGCCATCGAGCAGCAGGTCTGCGTCACGTGGGAAGGTTCGCTTCGTGCCGCGGCGGTCCTCGAGTTCGACGAACGCACGATCGATGCGCACGATGGCACCGACGAACCCCGATGCAGCATCCTCGAGCACAAGGTCGATCTCCGCCGGGACTGGCGTCGGCGGTGTGATCGACTGGCGATGCCGAAACCCGGCGAGCACGTCGTTGCCGTATCGATCGTCGCTCACCAATGCAGGCTAATCGCACGATCGATTTCCGTGCGAGACCTGCGAGCGTGTCTCCCGAGGTTTCGCCGACTTTCGTCGCTCACCTGCGCGCAGCTAGCTATTGGCGTGGGCGAGTATCCACGGGTAGGGGTCAATCGTTTCGGCTCCGACGATGATGCCGAAATGTAAATGCGGGCCCGTGCTCTGCCCGGTGTCACCGACGAGTCCGAGTACCTGGCCTCGCGAAACTAGCTGACCCACAGTGAGAATCATGGAGCCGAGTTGCATGTGCCCGTAGACACTCCTCACGGGTACACCGTCGATCACATGGTCGACGATTGCGTAGACACCAAGTTCGCCCGTCGGGTTTCCGATCTCGCTCACCACTCCATCGGCGATGGCGTGAATGGGGTATCCCGCGCCCGGCGTGAAGTCGATGCCGTGATGGAACGCGGTGCATCCAGCGCAGGAGCGGTGCCCATACCAATCGCTGATTGGGGTCGACGTCGGAACGGGCCACTGCACGACGGAGAAACTGCTCGTGGCGAAAGAATCACGCACGATTGCTGGTGGGATCGCGATGGCAGGAGCAGTGAATGACTGCACGGGTACGACGGTCACCTGCCGTTCGACGATGTCGGCGGTCGCCGGCAGGGCGGGAATGCTCATCATTGCCATGCACGCGGCGATAGCTCCGATACCGAGTGTTCGGCGACTGTAGTTGAGAAAGCTGGCTGGCCTACCGAGGGATTCGGGGCACAGCTCGGACGTGGGAAGGTAAGCGGGCACAGGTGGTTCTCCGGGCTGACGCGCCATCCGGGCGCGCTGACGGATGTGGGCGAGGCACACGTCATCGGTCGGTTCGGGCCCGGCGATCTGCGGGGCAGATGGACTCGTGAGCTTCGGCCCTGGCGGTGTATTCGCACCAGTGAGACTCAGTCCATCGGATTGTTCTGTCACCCAAGGGTCGCCGATGATTCTGGGAGATTCATGTGCACGAATGCATCATGAGACCGAAGAGTTGTCAGCGTACGGAAACAGGATCTGTTGCGTGAGTCGTCGTGATGGCACGCCGACGCCGACGAAGCACCGGCCAAGTGATGAGTTCGGCGATCACCACGCCCACTGTCATACCGATGCCGTTGGAGAAAATATCGCGAGCATCTGCCGTGCGCTCGGGCAGCCACAGATATTGCGCCAGTTCAATCCAACACGAGCCGATGATGCCCAAAATGATCGCGGCCCACCACCTCGATCGCCCGAGCAGAAGTACGAAGAAGACGCCGACTGGCACAAACATCAGAGCATTCGCGACAAACTCTACGCCGTTGAAGGTCACCCACGAGGTGGGATTCCACCGCCCAAGCGCACGGTAGGTCCACCACAACCACGATGCCTGAGGGGCGTTGATCGACGGGGTTAGTGTGAGCCAGCCGACAACAGCGAGGTACGCGACGGTGGTCGCACTGATGATCGGATGCTGCCGGAACATCCTGTGATCCTGTCACCTCTGCCTCTGCGGTTCGTGAAAGAACCATGAGTGTCAGGTGTGAGCCGCGCGCGCCGGCCGCCCTACTCCTGGTACGGAGGCGCAAGCTCGAGGAATCTCTCGTTGACCTGTGCAGAATCGAACGGTCCGTCACCATCGACCGTGGTCGCCGGCTCATCGAACGCGATCACCCAGATGCGCCCGCCCACGGCAGCGCTGCCCCACACTGCGTTGATGGCGGAGCCACCCGAGCGCACGATGATGCCGGTCGGCTCACCGTCCCACGGCGACGAATCACCAGACGCCGAATCACCAGACGCCGTCGAACGTACCCACACCTGGGCGCCAACGCCAAATTCAGAGTCTGTAGTCATCTCGCCGGTAGTTTATCGGCCGAGGGAATGGCGAAGCGCACTCGCACGGTTGCTACTCTCAGACCGACGACGGGAGTTTTATGCCGCAGTTCGACTGGCTGGCGTTACAGAAGCAAGCGCACAGAGAGTTTTCGCTCCGGCTCGACGCTGTGACCGACTGGGATGCTCCCACTCCCGACACCGATTGGAACGTGCACGACCTTGTGCGCCACGTCGTAGAGGAGCAGCAGTGGGTGCCTTACCTCCTTGCGGGCCGCAGCATCTCGCAGGCTAGGAGATCAATCGAGCGCCTGCGTGATGATCTGAAAGCCGAGTGGCAGCTCTACTCTTTTGCCGCGACCGAGGCATGGCGAGCCGCTAATGCGGACGTGCGGGTAAGCCTCTCGTATGACACAGTTCCCGTTGCCGAATACTTGCGCGAGCAGGTCTGCGATGTAGCGATTCACTCGTGGGATCTCGCTCGTGCTGTCGGTGCAGATGAGGCGCTGCATCCGGATTTGGTTGCGGCAGTGTGGACCGTGTTCGAGCCGCAACGCGACGCACTCGTGGCGAGTGGGCTCTACGCGTCGCCGATCCCGTTTCCCGACGATGCACCGCTGCAGTGGCAGTTGCTCGCCATCACCGGGCGCGACCCCAGTTAGTTGCTCAGTGCAGACAGCACGTTGCCAGCGGGATCCGTGAACCAGACAATGTCGGGCCCCCGGTTGATGGCCTTGCCATGTGCGATCCCGCGCTCGTCGGTGAATCCGCCGTCGTAGATCTTTGTCACCACTCCGGCAGCATTCAGTGCGTCGACAGTCTCATCGATGTTGTCCACCGGGAAGTTGAGAACGGTGAACGTCGCAGGAACATGGTCGGGCTTGGCGTACACAAAGACGACGACGCCGCCCGCGATGTGTAGATCGAGAGCGCCCATCGCATTCTCCCGGGCGTCAAGGCCGAGTGTTTCGCCATAAAACCTCTTTGCTGCGGCGATGTCGTTGACAGAGAAACCGCTGAAAGCGTGAGCGTTTGCGAACATATTTCTCTCCAGAGGCGTTGTTTGGGTACGCCGTCTACGATTTCACTTCCGCGACGGTACGTCCAGACCGACCCGTGACCAGGCCAAGCACTGGTGATGCGCTGGCGGCTTCGCGAGAGAACTACCGCCACCGAGACCTGCGCCAAGCGCTCCTCATGGCCGTACTCGAGATGATGATACGTGCACTCTCAGCGCACCCGGATTCCGTCGCGGCCAGTCGGGCGAGTAGGGTACAACGAACTGGCACCCACGAAGGAGATCGTGCGAGCGCTCACCGAGGATGACATTCGCACCGGGTTCGTCAACGCGACGGATAACGAGGCGCAACGCATCCCACTCCCCGGCCTGCACGAAGTCATCTGGCGAGACCGCGAATTTCTGGGCTGGCGAGACGCCCGCGCCGCGCATCGCGGCTACCTTGCATATTGGCGCGGCGATGAGGCGGTGGTTATCGCGCTGCGCGAGTGCGAGGTGCCCCTAGCGCGCGGTGTCGGGGGTATGTGTTCCCTGTGCCATACGCCGCAGCCCGGCTACCAAGTGTCGTTGTTCACCGCGGCGCGCGCGGGAGAAGCCGGCCGCGACGGAAACACGGTCGGCATGTACATGTGCGCCGACCTTGCGTGCTCGATCATCATTCGTATAGTTTCCCCGCCATCAGACGTGCAACCAGACCCATCACTGGTTGTCGCGCGACGTGCAGATGGGCTGCAGAAACGAGTGGAGTCATTCATCGATAGCGTTCTCAAGAACGCCTGAACACGCGGTCTACGGCTGCGACGCCGCCGCAATCCGTTCGACCTCACGCACGATATGGGGAAGCACACGCCTCATGTACCGCGCCCAGAACACATTCACGATCGCGCCGACGATGAGACCAGCGCCAGCCCGGGGGTGAAAGGTGTAGGTCCAGCGGATGCGGGTACCCCCGTCAATCTCGGAAAATTGCCACTCAGCGCTGGCACCACTGACGAGCGTGCCGAATATGTTCTGGAAGTCGCTCAGCTCGTAGCCGAAGAAGGTCGGCGTGGTGACGTCGGTGATCTGTTCGATGACACTGCCGCCATCAGAGAGCATGAGCTGCCTCGTGAAGCCGATGGTGTTCCACGGCCCCGTCTGGTTTCGCACCCCGGTGACCGCCGGTAGCGGGCCAAATCGCGGGTAGACCGTGGTGGGGTCAATCGTGTTAGCGATTCGATAGGTGTCTGCGATCGTCAATGCGGCTACCGCATCCGTTGTCGCACCGCGTGGTTTGGGCATGTGGTGCCTCCTTATGCAAAGTTCGGAGCGGTGGCTGGTATCGGTGAGCAGCCCTACTCCGAGCTATCGCCTTGAAATGTCGTGTGGTGGTGGCGTTCGCGGCGTCTCCAGTCATCAGGAATCGCGGCTTCGAGAGCATCATCGACGGTGATAACGCCAAGGATGTGCCCGCCATCGTCGAGGATGGGGAGACTCAGCAGGTTGTAGTCGGCCATCAGATTTGTGACATCGATGATGTCGTCGCGGGGGTCAGCGTGGACGGGTTCGAGATCGGAGATGTCCCTCAAGAGCGCGTCAGGGTCGGCTTGGATGGCGCGAACCACACTGAGCGTGCCGATAAGTCGATGTTCGGCATCCACGCTGTAGATCGTGGTGAGGGCTTCGGGCTGTTGTGACGTTGCCTCACGCACAATGTGGAGGGCATCCCGAACCGTTGATTGCTCATCGACGGCAAGATATTCAACCCCCATGAGACCGCCAGCGCTGGCGTCTTGATATCGCATGAGCCGTAACACGTCGACGCGTTTCATCTCTGGGAGTGCATCGACGACCGGTCGTCTTCGATCCTGTGGGAGGTCAAGGATCGCGTCGACAGCGTCATCGGTGCGCATTCTGCTGAGGACAGCGGCGATCTCGTCGGTATTGCGCGTCTTCAGAACCTGGGTTTGATGGTTGTCTTCGAGTTCTTCGAATACGTCAGCTTCGAGATCGGGGTGATTGTGCAGGTGATCGAGAAGGTCATCGCGCTCACGGGTTGACGCACTTTCTATGAGGTCAGCGATTTGCGCCGCGTGTAAGCCGCGCAGTCGACCGAACCCTGATCGCACACGCACCGAGGCTTCGTGGCCGATGAGCGCCTCAAATGACTTCCAGTCTCGAACGGTGTGCTGTTCGTCGTGCACCCTGGGAAACCATCTGCGTTTATGGATGTCTAACCCTGTCGCGACCCACCCATCTGCGTGGTGGGCAATAACCACATCGTATGCTCGCACCAGGGCTGCCCGGTCGACATCGATAAGCCGGTGCCCCAGCACTGCCTCTTTGAGCAATACCTCGCCATCGCGGCGTTCGAAGGGGCGCACGTCGACCCGGGCTGTGCTGAGGCTGATGCGGTCGGCGTCAATAGTTGTGACGTCCGATATGGGCACGAACACGGTGTTCGGGCCTACCCGCATCACGAGACCGGTGAGCTGTGGGTAGGTATTGGGATGAAGGCGAACAATCACGTCGCCGAGCGACCCGATCGTTTTGCCTTTCACATCAACCACGGCATCGCGAAGCATCGCCGAGAGGTAGAGCGGAGGCATATTGGGGTCGGTTGAGGTGGTATCGCTCATCGTAGGTACCTTTCGCGGGCTGAATCAATTGTGCACCGAAGCGGGAACAACGGCTCAAAGACTTTCAGTGGGCGGTTGCGAGTTGCGCGACCCGCACGATTACCATGATCATCGCCGATAAGAGGTAGACGCGCAGTACCGTAAGCCCCAGTCGTCTCCCGGTGGAGAGCTTGGGGGCGCTCAACAGTGCGATCGGCGGCATTCGCCATGTGGGTCGTTCACTTCGATCGACTGAATCTTCGGTCGAAATGGCCGGTCGGCGCCATCGATACAGCCCGAAGACCACGCCCGAGATAAGCGCAATTGCTGCGCCGCCGATGAGAATACCGACGATCGCGGCGGAGTTAAGCGACGGGAACAGCACGCTCGCGGTCAGCACGATCGAGAGGATCACAAGGACGGCGACGACTGCCGAGGTGAAGATGTTCAACCAGCGCCCGTTGACCCACGGTCCGAGTACCGCTTTATCGTTGCAGAGCAGGAGCAGGAATACCGTGGCTGAAGGAAGAAGCACACCGGCGAGTACTTGAACTCCGACGGTGATGAGCCCCAGTGGACTTCCGGGAATGATGACGACGACAGCGGAGATAATGAGAATTCCGGCAAATACTGAGTAGAACCCTTTGGCCTCCGAAACTTTCCTGTGCAGCGAATGCTTCAGACCGAGAACGTCGCCGAGCGCATACGACGTCGAGAGGCCAACCGCGGCTGCTCCGATGATAGAAGCATCAATCAGGGCAAGAGCAAAGAGTATTCCGGCAATCTTGCCGACATACGTGCCGAGCCCGGTTGCGATGCCGCCAGCATCGGTGAAGTTTCCGAATCCCGGGGTACCCGAAAACGCGGCCGCGGTGAGAGACATGAGTGCCGCTGCACCCACGACAACAATCAGGATGCCGATCCAGAGATCTACCTTCTCGTAGTTCATGAAGCGCGGTGTGATTCGCTTGTCAATGACATAGGACTGTTGGAAGAACAGTTGCCACGGCGCGACCGTCGTTCCCACGATGCCGATAATCAGCAGTATTACGGTCGACAGTTCCGCGCCGGGTGGAAATGCTGGGATCAGAAGTCCGCGAGCGATTTGCCCGAGCGGCGGGTGAACAATTATGAACAAGGGCACCAATATCAATGATCCTGCGATCAGAATCATGCACAGGCGCTCGAATCGACGGAACGACCCGGTGCTCACCGCACCGATGACGAATAGCGCCGAGACGATAACGCCCGGAACCTGCGGAATTCCCAGATAGCTCAAACCGAGGCTGATACCAATGAACTCGGTCACGATCGTGAGAGCGTTTAAGATGAACAAGTCGATGACGCTGAAGGCACCCCAGAACTTTCCGAAGCGTTCGAGAATGAGGCGAGCGTGCCCGACCCCGGCGACAGCGCCGAGACGCAATACCATTTCCTGGTTGACGTAGAGCACTGGCACGAGCAACAACAGAGTCCATAACAGCGATGTGCCGTAGTTCTGACCAGCCTCAGTGTAGGTTCCGAACGCCCCGGCATCGTTGTCACCCACCATGACAATCAGCCCAGGGCCAACGATCGCTATCAGGGTTCGAAACTTCGCAGAAAGCTTTCTACGCGGCGCGTCATCACCGAGTTGGATAGTGCCAAAGGCGCCCTCAATGTTGCCCACGTGAGCCGCGTCCAGCGAAGCGGACTTTCTGGTCTCGGACGGGATATTGGTTGGTGAGGTCATGAGATGGCTTCCTCCCCTCAAGCGCGGGGATAACGATGGGTAGGGAACATAAACGACCGTCATCGAAGAACAGTCGTGGAGTGGTTGCGCCATCAGCACGCCGTACCGCGCGACCCTACCTCCGCCAAGTGAACTGAGGGTGACTAGGGCGCGACGCGAGGCGCGCGAGGCGCGGGTATATGGCCGTCGCTCATCGACTACCTCCCGCAGGTTAGTGGAGCCACGAGAGCTCCGACCCCAGTGGTCGGACGCTGCCTCTCCTCGTAAGACCTTTGGCACTTCGCGGCGTCAACCCGACGATATATAGTCGGGAGCCAATCGGGGTAACCCCTTGTGCCGGGGGAACCTGTCCTGACCCGGGGCGTCTCTCGACGTTGGGGGTCGCTGGCATATTTCCGCGAAGGAGCCTCAGCTAACGAGCGACACCTTGCAAACTAAATATAGGCATCCCGTCAATAAAATGCCAACCCGGAATCTTCTCTAGCGGTGTCTCGTGCATGTGTGCGAGTGCGCTCAAAACCTGAGCGGCGATCACGGACTGGTGGAGTCAGCCGATCGTTCCCCACACCGACACGTGACACACAGCTGCGCCACTCGAATCGCCCCCGCAGGTGACCCCGCGAATCGAGCAGAGAGGCCCTGGTGGTGCCTATAGTCCGAGGACTTTTTTAGCACTAACCCAGTCGGAGGCGATCGCATCCTGCGCCGCAACAAGGCTGATCGTGCCGGAACACACTGCTGCACGTAGTTGTGCTTCTATCGCGTCCTTGGGGTTGTTGAAACTCGTCGCATCGGTTCTGTTGGGTTCTGGCCAGAGGTTTGAGGCACTGTTTGCGCCCCCAAGTTCCAATGGGACGAGATGGTCAAGCTCAATTGTTCTCGCGTACGGTTCGTTGTAGGCGGCAAGAACCTGAACCTTGAAAGCATTCGTATTGGATGCTGGCGGACGAACTGTCTTCGTGTACCCGGACATGCAAATGGTGCTCGCCAGATCTGCTTGTGTCACAGCGGGGTCTACAGCCCCCGGTGTGCACAGCGGGTCAGGAAGAATATCCCCCGAAACCGCCGATTGGGTTACAACGTGGCATTCGCCGGGAGCGAAAGTTTCGTCAATGTCGACGATGCCCGGCGAGTGAACCTGGCGGATTCCTATGCCTGCTGGCACGGGCGTTGGTGTCGCGACAACGGCGAGGGTGGCTTCCCCCATGGAGCTCACTGTGGTGCATCCCGTGAGCACGGCGGTCAGAACGGCCATCGTCACTGTGAGTAAAAGTTTGGTCATATTTTGCATCCTCACGGCCATCCTTGTGAGAAATAGCGGTCGGCCTCGCTATCGAGGCAAAGACAATTGAGTCTGGAAGGAACAACGAAAGGCCCCGCGAGTCACTCGCCGGGCCTTTCGCCGTACTCCGCTGCGTGCTACTTCTCGGGTTTTCCCGTCACCTCTTCGCCGGTGACCGCATCGAGCACCGATTGACCCGGTGGCAGGTTGGAGAGGTCGGGAGCGATCAGCTCAGGCATTCGGCCGGAGTCGGGCAGTCCGAAGGTCGCCACTCGCCCGAGCCCAGGGGCGAGCACGAGGTCATCCGATCGCCGCACTAGCGTTTTGCCGCGGAAGAAGTCGGGCTTGATCGCCCAGTAGATGCCCATGAGCACCGCGCCAACCAGCAGTCCGCCAATACCCACGACCGCCACGGCTCCGATACCAAAGACGGTGACGTTGTTATCGCCATCTTTGAGCCAGTCGGGAGCAGCAAACTGGGTGAGCCCGTATACGAAAACACCGAGCAGCATCACGCCGCCGGCAAGCGGAAACAGCCCGCGCATGATGAAGTGTCGGAACGACGACGTGAGTGTCTTGCGGTAGAACCAGACACACGCGAACCCAGTGAGGCCGTAATAGAACGCGATCATCAGCCCAATAGAACCGATTACCGCCGTAAGCAACGTCGGGCTGATCAGCGTGAATATGACATAGAACGCCGCAGAGACAATCCCCATGCCGATGGTCGACCATGTGGGAGTGAGGAACTTCGGGTGGATGCGAGCGAATTTCTCCGGAATAGCCTTGTACACGGCCATCGAGAGCGCGGTGCGCGCGGTCGGCAGAATCGTGGTTTGCGTCGATGCGGATGCCGACGTAAGAATTGAGATCGTCAACAGTGCAATGAGGATGTGGCCAATGAGGCTCGTCCCGAACAACGCAGGGCCGATTGCCGTGAACACGTTGGAGGAGTTAGTGCCGTTAGCTAGACCGATGCCCTGATCGCCGACGCCTGCGAACGCAACGGCAGCGGTCGACACGAGCGCGTAGGTGATGAGCAACAGCACGGTGCTGATGATCGCAGCGCGGCCTGGCGTCTTGGCTGGATCTTTCGTCTCTTCGTTGACCGAGACCGCGGTGTCCCAGCCCCAGTAGATGAAGATGGCGGTGAGCATCGCCGGGGCGATGACTTTGCCAAAGTCCAACGTGAACGGGTTGAACCAGTCAAGCTGGGGCACGAGCGAGTACGACTCAGCGCTGCCGGTGTAGACACGGATGAGCGCAAACGCCGCGAAGAAGATGAGCACGAGCACTTCGATGCTGAGGAGAACGTACTGCAGTCGGGCCGAAATCTCGATGCCGCGGTAGCAGATGTACGTCATCAGTGCGATCCACGCGAGTCCGGCGACCGTCGACCAAAAAACGTTGCCCGAAAGTTCGGCCGCGCCAGCAACGCCGATGTTGCCGAGGAGTCCGAACGTGGTCGACCCGGCTATTTGGGCCAAATTCGCCATGACAATGACATCGGCGACGATGATTCCCCAACCGCCCATCCAGCCGGTTATCGGTCCGAACGCCCTCGACGCCCAAGTAAAGGTCGTGCCGCAGTCTGGCTCCGCCTTGTTGAGCTCTTGGTAGGCGACGGCAATGAGAAACATCGGCACGAAGGCGAGAAGCACGATACCAGGGGCTTTGACGCCAGCTACGGCCGTTCCGCCGATGACGATTAAGCCGAGGCTGGCAGCAAGGCTGTATGCGGGAGCGGTAGAGGCCATCCCCACCACGACGCTCGAGACGAGCCCGAGAGCCCCACCTTTGAGCCCCTTCCCGTCGACCTGGCCCTGGCCAGTTGATTGCGTGACAGTCATGGGCATCGCTCCTTGCACAAGGGCCGTCGTATCGGCGGCAGGCGGGGTGGGCAACCGATTCGCGCAACGATGAGCGAGCCAGTGGAAATACACTAAACCCCCGAAGGCATCTGCGATATGGCTTACGCACACCGATTTCGACATTTTTAGCTGATTTTGTCGACTGAACGCGTACTTTTGGCCCACAGTTTCGAGAAGCGACCGGTTCTGAAAGTGAACACACGACAGCTCGACAGCATCTTCGTCGCACTTGCTGATCGTGCGAGGCGTGCAATTCTGCAGCGTCGGCCCCTCCGGTGAGTAAGGTGGGGAGTGAGGGGTGGCCGCCGAGCTCGTCACCTTATTTCAGTAGGGAGTGTCGTGAAACCTCCAGCAGTGCGACCCGCACCGGGGCAAGAGTCGGTGTGGGACTATCCGCGTCCACCGCGGGTCGAGGCAACGACCGAGCGCGTAATCATCCGCTTCGGGGGTGAAACGATTCTCGATTCGACGGATGCTGTGCGGGTTCTTGAGACGAGCCATCCGCCCGTATATTACCTGCCACGATCTGCCTTCCGCTCTGGCATGCTCGTGCCGGCGACAGGTAGTAGCGTGTGCGAGTTCAAGGGCACAGCGAAATATTTATCCGTTCGAGTCGGTGGCGCGGTCGCCGAGAGCTCGGCCTGGTACTACCCGACGCCGAGCCGTGGTTTCGAAGAACTTGCCGAGCGAGTGGCCGTCTACCCGGCAGCGATGGACTCTATCGAGGTCGGTGGCGAAACCGTGCGGCCCCAGTCCGGTGACTTTTACGGCGGGTGGATCACGAGTCGTGTGGTTGGCCCGTTCAAGGGTGAGCCCGGTACCACCGGCTGGTAGTAACGATCTGCCGGCCTACCGCAGCTGCCAGAACTCGACCATCTCGGCACCGCGGAAGCCGGCGATCGAAGACGGTACTACCGACGACAGGCAGCGGATGGTGTTCTGCCCCGGGTTCTAGGAAGCGGAGCTCGTCGCGTTCGAATCCTGCGGGATGACCAGCCAGAGCACGAGGTAGACGAGTACCTGCGGCCCTGGCAGCACAATACTGAGCACGCTGAGCAACCGCACAATGGTGACATCCCAGCCGAATCGACGGGCAATGCCCGCGCACACTCCCGCGATGACGCGGCCGGATCGAGGTCTCGTGAGTTTCATGGGTCCAGCTTCACATGAGCCAGCATCCGCAGCAATCGGCGAAACCCCGAACGCACCCAGACGTCAGCTCGGCTCGGGGCTGCATACCGTATTGTTTCGCGCATGCCCGCACACCCGCCCTCGACCGACAATGGCTTTGTTCTGGCGCCCCCTGATGGGCTGTACACACCCGCTCAACTCTACGAGGGCTTCGACCCCGGCGAGCCGACCTCGCTCGCTCGCACGGTCGACTTTCGCACCTATCTTGCGACGCGGACTCAAGGCCAGCGCGTCGCCACATCGCCCGGGGTGGCTGCGGCCCGGGCCCTTCACGATTCGGCGATCACCCAAGCGCTCGCTGCGCGAGTGCGCGACACAAAGCCGGTCGCCATCATGGGTGGCCACCTTGAGCCACGTGGCAGCGTGTTCTACAACCTCGTCGCCACGATCGCGTGGTCACTCTCGAGAAGCGGCTACCTGATTCTCACGGGTGGTGGCCCTGGCGCTATGGAGGCTGCCCACCTCGGGGCGAGGTTTGCTGGGCGGTGCGCCGAGGAACTAACTGCGGGTCTTACGCGCATCGCCCGAGATGAGGCGACACGGGTCTTCCCATTCGCCAACGAAGACGAAATCATCGTCGGAGGAGGCTTCGAGCCCTCGGCCATGGTGCGGCTTCACGCCTGGATCGCACCGGCGATGGAAATCGCCGCTGAGACAGCACACGCCCCTGGTCGTTCGATCGGCATCCCGACCTGGTTGTATGGGCACGAGCCGTCCACGCCGTTGGCAACCGAACTCGCGAAGTATTTCGAGAACTCGATTCGCGAGGATGGATTGCTTGCTCTCGCCGTCAACGGAGTGGTGTTCGCCCCTGGTGGCGCGGGCACCCTACAGGAGATCTTTCAGGATGCCGCACAAAACTTCTACGTGCCGAACAACGAGGGGCCTAGCCCGATGGTGTTCCTCGATGTCGATGGCTTCTGGACCCAGCAGTACCCGGTAGCGTCGGTGCTGCAAAAACTCTTCGGCGTTGACTATGACGCAATCGTTCAGATGGTGGCCACAGCCGACGACGCAGTGGCCGCCATCGATTCTCGGGCGAAGGCGATCGCGCAGTGGTCAGACCGCGCGATGGACCGCAAACTCACCAAACGGCGGTCGGCCGCCGCTCGGTGAACAACTGCGGGTGAGCGTCCCGGTCAAAGGGCGTATAGTCTCGAATCACCGAAGCCGACCGTGCTTCCGAGGGAGGGATGCCCTATGGCAGACAAGTCACCGAAGAAGAACAGCACCAAGACTGCTGCTTCGAAGTCGCTCAAGGAAAAGCGCGCGGACAAGACCGCGAAGAAGAACACCAAGAGCTCAAGCGCATAGCGGTTGAGGTAGCAAACTTCGGGAGCCGGGCGATATCGCCCGGCTCCTTTTTACCGATCAGGGCGAGGACGGCGTGTCTGGCCCGCCCAAGACCGTCTAGCCCTTCGAAACGCTGATGCTCACCGGGGTCGGGTTGGCAAAGAGGTCGAGTACTGGGCAGTGAGCGTCGACTGCTTCGCGGAGTTCCTGGTAGCGCTCCTCGGTCTCCGGACCGCTGAGGGTGATCGCGAGACGTACGCCCGTGAAGCCCGCACGAACGCTCTCCTTGATGCCAAAAAGCTTGCGAGCGTCGAGGTCCCCCTCGGCCGAAATAGCGATGTCATCGACCTGGATGCCAAGCGCCTGCGCGTACAGGCGGTAGACGACCACCTGGCACGAGATGAGCGCCCCCAGAGCGAACTCGACGGGGCTGGCCGCGATGTCGTCGCCAGCCAGCGCGGCAGGCTCATCCACGAAGAACCTGTGCTTGCCTGCGGTGATTGCGCTCGCGACCGAACCTTCGGCCGATCCGCGAACACGGTAGGTGAGGTGCGCGGCGCCGGTGTCTGCGGCGATGCGATCGCCCCATGCTGCCCCCGCAGCCGTGAGTCGGTCGGCGCGCTCAGCGGCCGTAGTAGACGGAACACTAACGGTGTCGAGAAGAGTCATGCCGCGACAATAGAGCGGATGCGGTGGCACGTGCTCGTTCATTACGTCACACTTCGACACCCAGCGTAACCTTCGGCCTCTGAGGCGCACGGAATAGTATCGACAGCGACTATCCCGCCGCAGAAGCCAGGAGCCTTAGTGACCCGCACCTCCACCCTTCCCCGCAGCACGCCAGAAGCTGAGGGGGTGCCGTCAGCCGCGATCGACGACTTCGTGCGCGCGGCCGAACACAGGCTTGATTCACTGCACAGCCTGATGCTGGTGCGCCACGGCAAGGTCGTGGCCGAGGGGTGGTGGGAGCCGTACGGGGCGCAGCATCCGCACCTCCTATTTTCGGTGAGTAAGAGTTTCACCTCGATAGCGGTGGGGCTCGCGATCGCCGATGGGCTGCTGAGCCTCGACGATACGGTCGTCGCACTGCTGCCGGATGACCTGCCGCTCGTCGTGAGTGACACTCTCGCACTGATGCGCGTGCGAGATCTGCTCACCATGACGACCGGTCATGCAGTTGACAGTGTTGACCTCGCCGACCTCAATGAGTCAAGCGATTGGGCAAAGGTAATCTTGGCCCAGCCGGTGGAATTCGAGCCCGGTACCCAGTTCACCTACAACAGCGGCGCGACCTACCTGCTCGCTGCGATCCTTCATCGGCTCACCGGCGTGCGTCTACTCGACTACCTCACGCCACGCCTGCTGGCTCCCCTCGGCATTGTTGGCGCAACTTGGCAACAGAGCCCGCAAGGCATCGACATCGGCGGTTGGGGCCTGAGCCTGACCACAGAAGACATCGCGACGTTCGGCCAACTTCTGCTGCAGCGTGGGGAGTGGAACGGCACACGACTCGTGCCCTCGGAGTGGGTCGACACGGCCACGTCGTTACAAGTGGGCAACGACGGTCGCAACGAAAACCCCGACTGGGAGCAGGGCTACGGCTTCCAGTTCTGGCGATGCCGCCACAACGCATACCGCGCCGATGGAGCGTTCGGCCAATTTGTGATCGTCTTCCCCGACCACGATGCGGTGCTCGCGATCACCTCGGGAGTTGAGAACTCTCAGCCCATTCTCGACCTCGTGTGGCAGCACCTTCTGCCGGCGCTCGGTTCGACCGCCCTGCCGGAATCTGGCTCTTGGGCGCTCGGGACTCTCGCGCTGCAGACGCCCGCGGGGTCAGCGTTGACAGGGTCAACAGCTCCGGATGTCGCGGTGAAGGTCGCTGGCATCCGCTACGGGTTGCCCGCCAATGCCGCCGGGCTCACGGCCGTGGCACTCTCCGAGGGCACCCTCAGTCTCTGGATAGCGGATTCCCGTCACGACCTCCCGCTCGGCCACGGCACGTGGGCTCAGGGCATTACGGCACCGCTTGGCGCCGAAGTGACAGCCTTCGCCGGCGCGACCGTGCGTGTCGCAACCGCTGCCGCCTGGACGAGCGAGTCAGCGTTCGAGGCTCGACTCAGCTATTACGAGACGCCGTACATGGCTACGATAGTGCTCGACTTTGCGGAAAACAGCGTCACGGTAGATGTGCGTCAACACGTGTCATTCGCGACAACTCACCTTATGCACGTGGTCGGCCGCCCCACCTCGTAACTACGTCCAGCAGCTAGGAGATGTCGATGCGCGTGCCAACACCGAATTCTTCGGCGTCCGAGTCTGTTACGACGGCGTAGACACCGAACGGCACGGTCGGCAGCTCGGCGATCTTGCGTGCCGCTGCGAGAAGTTCGCTCTCACTCGCTCCCGCGATCGAGAACACGAAGCTGTCGTTCCACTCTTCGCCGTCGTCGTACATCTCGAGTTCGCCATCCGCTTCGTCCCGCAGGATGGCGTCCATCACGTCATCGATCCAGGGAAATGGGTCTTCGCCGGCCGGCACGTTGAGCACCGGCGTGAGCGGTACGTGAATCTCGACAATGAGCTGCGTTGTTTCATTCACGAGATTCTCCTTCAGGCCGATGCATCACACATTAAGCCATCAGGTCGCAGTGCTGGGTGTACAAAAAGCGACCGGATGCTGAACATATTGTGATCGGCGACCCTAGTGCAGCGCACGAGTGGAGGCTACGCACTGAAACTCTCGGTTGCCCACGATAGCGCGCAGAACCACGTTCGGGGAGCCCGGTGTTATTGACGGCGAACTCGCACCCAGCATCACGGCCAGGCCTCGCGACACCGCTGCACGGCCGGGCTGCACGGCACCGTGGCGTTCTCAAGGATTCCGCCGCAGCTCATGGTGCGAGCGTCGCGCGGTATGTCCCGAGTGCTACCTGGCCGACGGAAACTTCCGTGCAGCCCATCCGCACCCGAAGCGGATGGGCTGCACGAGTCTGTTGACTACTTATTGTCGTCGGTATGCGTACCGCTCTTGATCTTGACGTCGGTGCCGATTTCGACGCCTCCATTGGTAGCGCCCACCTTGGTGTCGGTCTCCACGCTGCTATCTGGTGCGTCGATCTTGCCAGCGTCCTCGCCGATCTCCTTCGCCTCTTCGGAAATTTCCTTACCCAGTTCGTTTTCAGATTTCGACTTGTCGGACTTATCTGACGAATGGGTTGGATCGTCGCTCGGCGTAGCCGTCGGAGTCCCCGTCGGGCTGCTGGTGGGCTCGGCGGTCCCGGTCGGGTCTGCCGTGGAAGTTACCGCAGTATCGAAGCTGATTGGTGCCAGCGGGGGAAGCACACCCGCGGCGCCAGCCCCTGCCACGGCAGCGGCTGTCACAGCCAGACCCAGCACGATCTTGACGGCGATACCTAAACCTGCGAACCATGCGAACATAGACTTCACTCTCCTAATAGGCGACGCACCACCGACAACAGCCGGTTCGTACGCCTCGACCGTGCCGACGTCCGACAACGGTGCTATCAACGACGAGATCCCGGTTGCTCGCGAAAGGTCCAGACGTAACGCCAACTCGGCCGAAGGCTGAGGCAACGTCGTGAAGGCAGCAGCGCGAAACTTCGATACCGATTCAGCCAGCGGTGCCAGATCAGATCGCGCGGCGGACGCGCGACCTTTCAGCAGCGCAAAGGCGTCGCGGTCGGAAATACGGTGCTTTCTCATCTCACTCCTCGCTATCGACGGGACGGCCTGTAGGGGTACGGCTCGGCTGAATCTTTTTTCGCAGACTCTCGAGCGCTCGGCGCTGCAGTGCTTTCACGGCCCCTGGCCGCTTGCTCACGATGCTGGCGATCTGTTCCACTGTGAGATCGGCAATGATACGCAAGACCATCACATTGCGCTGATCCTCGGGTAGGCCATCAAACAGCGCAAGTGCAGCTGCCTCGCCCAGGCGATCGAACGCCTCATCCTCGGCGCTCGGGCTGTATCGCGGATCGTGGTCTGCTGTCCACTCCACCGAGTCGCCACGTCGGGAACGGCGGCGCAACTCATCGACGAGGCGCCGATAGGCGATCGAAAATATGAACGAACGAAATTCCGACTCCCCGCCCGCGAACTTCGGCAGCTGATCGAATACCGCGAGGAACACCTCACTCGTCAGATCCTCCGGTTCACGAGACCCTCTGGCCTTCAGAAATGCGGCTACCGCGGGCGCATACTCGACCCAGAGAATCGTGCATGCCCACGCGGCCCCGGCCTGCGCTGCCGAGAGCGTCCCCTCGAAGTTCTGGGCGCCTGGGGCGCCACCTCTCACTGCCACGTGGTGATCGTACCCGAGCGCAGTACCGGCTAGGTGCCCCCGCAGACGACACGTAAGAGTTATGAAGACGCCGTGAAGATGTCGCCTCGACTCGCGGCGACCGTGCCGGGTGGTTGCACCCCCCGAACGCGGAGTTACACTCATCTCCGTTCGCTGCGACACTGAGAAGCACCGGCAGCCGGGCCGGATCGTCAGGCACGGGGGTCGCCATGGCTGTAGCTGGGGCATCCGCTCAACTGGAATCGCAACGACAGTTGGCGATCGCCGACGAGCACGAGCGCGCTGCTGTCGAAGCTCGCAGCACTGCGGCCCGATACGGCATTGCTGCCGTCACCGAGAAGAGTGTCGCCCGACGTCTCTCACCACTCGGCGCGGTGGGATATCACTTGCTGCACGACCGCGGGTGGCCTGGTAGCCGACGGGCCCAAGTCGATCTAGTTATCGTAGGCCCGGCTGGGCTGTTCATCGTCGACACCAAGGCCTGGAAAGACGTGGAGATCGCCGCCGGCCATATCTTCCGAGGTCAAGAAGATGTGACTGAGCAACTCGAGACTCTGGCCGATCTCGCCGACTCCACCGAGGCGGTGATGGCGGAGATAGGGCTCGCCGCTGGTGAGATACACGCGGTCGTCGTTCTGGCGGGACGCAAAGGAATAAAAACCTTCGTGGGCACGGTCGCGGTTGTCGGCGAACTGGATGTTGCTGCCTATATTGCGGCTCGTGGTCAACGCCTCACCCCCAACCAAGTCAACGCGGTTCTTGGCGTAGCGCTCACATACTTCCCCGTGCTGGGCGCTCCTGCGCCCATAGAAATCAGCATCCCCGAGCCGGTACTGCCGAACGAGAAGGTACCAGTCGAGCTCACCGCTCACGAACTCGCTACCGATGATGAGGTCGCCGAGGCCATTCTGGCCGGCATTCTCGCGGCCCCCATTGAAGACTGGATGTCATTCCTGCATCCCGACCAGGCCAAACTCGTACGGCGTAGTTTCGCCGGACCGTCTCGCATCCGCGGTACCGCTGGTACCGGCAAGACAGTGGTCGGGCTGCACCGCGCGGCGTATCTCGCCCGATCGCGTCCTGGTCGCGTTCTGGTAACCACCTACGTGAAGTCGCTGCCTGCAGTGTTATCAAGCTTGATGCTCCGCATGGCGCCCGACGTCAGTGACCGAGTTGATTTCGTCAGTGCGCACGCATTTGCGGTGCGGCTATTGAGGGAGCGCGGCATCCGTTTCGCTCTCGACATCAGGAAAGCGGATGTCGCATTCGCGACCGTGTGGCGCGAGGTGGGCCTGCCCGGCCCGCTTGGCAGAATCGACCCGAATCAAGGGTATTGGCGAGACGAGATCGACTACGTGATCAAGGGCCGCGGCATCACGAGCTTCGAACCGTATGCAGATCTCGCCCGCACCGGTCGGCGGCAGCAGTTGCGCATCGAGCAGAGGCGCGCGATGTGGGAGCTGTACGTTTCCTACCAAGATCGACTTCGAGCGGCCGGTATCAACGACTTTAGCGACGCGATCACACTTGCAGAGGCGTCTCTGCGTGTGAAGCCGCTCAACACCTACAGCGCCGTGATTGTGGATGAGGCCCAGGACCTGTCGTGCTCGATGATCCGCATGTTGCATCAGCTCGTCGGCAATAAAACCGACGGCCTGACCCTCATCGGTGACGGTCGTCAGACGATTTATCCCGGAGGCTTCACGCTAGCCGAGGCTGGCATCTCACTGGCCGGCCGCGGCGTGGTCATGAGCACGAACTACCGCAACACCGCCGAGATACTCGAGTTCGCTTCGACCATGGTTGCGGAACTTGACGTCACCGATCTCGAAGGGATCGCGGATGCTGCACCCGTAGTTACCCGTACCGGAATGGCTCCCGTCGTGACGTCGTTCTCCTCCCGCCGCGCCCACGACGCTTCGCTGGTTGCGCGCATCGGTGAGGTCACGCGCGAGGTTGGCACCGAATTGGCCGATGTCGCCGTGCTCGCGCTCGATCGCTACGCTATCGCGCCTGTTCTGCTGGCACTCAGCTCTGCGGGCATCCCCACCGTCGACTTGGATACCTACGACGGCACCCCGGTCGCCGCTGTGAAAGTGGGCACTATCAAGCGCGCAAAAGGACTCGAATTTAAGCAAGTGCTCTTAGCGGGAGTTCGAGCCGCGCTACTCGACGGGCAGACGCCGACCGAGGCAGCATCTCTCGAGCGCCACGAGTTACTCAGGCGCGAATTGTACGTGGGAATGACTCGAGCGCGAGACGGGCTCTGGGTCGGCGTGGTTTAGTCAGCATGGAACGTCCGCGGTCGGTCGGCATGTGCGAACCACGTTACGAATCACCCCAAACTCACACCGGTCGCAGACTCGAGTCGAGCGCGTCGTCGGCGCCATCGACAACGCTGGGTCGTGGATGTTCGCTGGGATGAAAGCGCAGACCGAACCGGCCACGCGACCGTGTAATTGCGGCGCATCCCGATGACCGTTGCCAACTTCCCGACCCGCGCGATCGTCATTTGAGCATCGTTGCGATTTCCTCTCACTGGCGATTGCGTCGTTGGGAATCTCGCCGCGGTCCACTATCACCGCCGCTTCGCTGCACCGCCGCTTCGAGGCGAGCTGTGCGCGCACCACGTGCTCACTCAGCGGTTGGGACTCAACGCCCGGCGCGTGCACCCGCACGAACTCAAAATATTGCTCCAGCACTGTAGCGAAGGTCGTCCTCATGCTCGAGATCACCGGGCGGCCGGGCTTTGTCGACGTCTCTCACGCAGACGACACACCTCATCGCCGCCATGGCTGACCACAGGGCCGTCGGGATGTCGAAAAGGGCTTTGGGGCGCGCACCGCCATACACACGTGCATTCTTCTTGTGCGCGGCAGGGCCACGTGGCGTGCGCCGCGCACCGCGTGGCGCGGCATCCCGAACATCGTTGGCAGTGTTCGGCATTTCACTAGGAGCGAGCACGCGGCGACCAGGTTGCGTCATCGGGGCGGGGCATCGAGGGGCGGGGCGGGCTCACGGGCGGCGCAACCCGACAGCACACGAGCCAGCGCGACCATCACGGACGTCGGCCCAACTCGTTCGCGCGCGTCGGATCCTCTCCTCCCCAGTTGACTTATCCACAGATTTCGTTTTCGCCTTCACAGCTATGTTCTATTTTGAGAGAATAGACACATGCCACTCATCGAAGACACATTCACCAGTTCGCTCGCCGCGATCTGTGTGGCCGCGTCTGCGGTGCCCACGTCCGTCGCGGTTGTGCGGGGCCTGGGCGATGATGACCTGCTCGCCGCGCAGCGTACGCTCGCCGATGCGCGACGAGCACTCGACGCGTCCGCTTCGGTGATCGCGGGCGAGATCGCCTTCCGCTCCCGGCGCGAGCTCGGCTACGACGGGCTGGCCCAGCGCGAGGGCTATCGCACGCCCGAGAAACTCGTGCAGCACACCACGGGGTCCACCGCTCGGGATGCCTCAACTCTCGTGCACATCGGCTCCCTCGTGCACCTCGCCGACCCCACAATCCCCGCGCAGCCGTCGACCGAGCCGTGGTTGCTCGCGGTGGGAACGGCCGTGGCATGCGGCGGTCTCGGCCTTGAGTCTGCACAAGCGATCCGTTCTGGTCTGGGCTCGCGAAGTGAGTCCGTCACCCTCGAGCAGCTCAGCATTGCGGTGCAACAGTTACTCGCACTCGCCCCCACAGTCGACGCCGATCACCTGTTCGCGCGCGCCCGCGCCATCCGCGACGGCCTCAATCTGGCCGGTGTCGCCCTGCGCGAGCAGCAATTATACGAAGAGCGATCGATTCGCCGCGTGCGTCGCCCCAACGGACTCAGCCGCTACATCGTCGACCCCGATATCGAGTCGGGTGCGTTCTGGGATGACGTCTACGACAAGCTCACCGCACCTCGTCGCGGCGGGGTCAGTTTCGTCAACAAGGCCGATCGTGCCTGGGCGGATGCGGTAGCCAGCGACGAGCGAACCCTCGATCAGTACGTGCATGACAGCGTCACCGACCTCCTCCGCATAGCGATCGGCACCAATACCCCCGCGAGCCGCGGAATCATCGGCTCCCGCCAGCCGGCAGTGCGCGTTCTCGTCACAGCGGATGCCCTCGCCAACCGTTCAGGCGTCGGCCGCGTCGAGGGGTCCGACCTCCCCGTCACCATAGCCACGGTCGAGCGGCTCATCTGCCGGGCGGGCACAGTGCCGATCGCCTTCGACGACGACGGACAAGCCGTCAACGTGGGCCGCGAACACCGACTCTTCACGTACCGACAACGCATCGCTCTCGCTGCTCGCGACGGTGGATGCCTGTTCGGTGAGTGTGATCGGCCGCCCGAATGGTGCGAAGCCCACCACATCGAACACTGGAAACGCGACCACGGAAAAACGAACCTTTCCGAAGGAGTTTTGCTCTGCCGACATCATCACTTGCTCGTGCACAACAACCATTGGGAGATTCAGCGCCGTTCACCGAGCGCCGACTACGCAGGCTACTGGCTGATCCCGCCCGCCGCAGTCGACCCTGAGCGGATGCCGCGGCTCATGCCCACCAAAAGCCGAGCCCTGCGCGACCTCCTCGCACACAACCTCCGTGGGAAGAACACCTAGCGCTCACTTTCTAAGCTCGGCCTCATCAGCCGACCGGCTGCAGCCTACGACGCGACCTGTGGCGGCCTGCACGCGAGCGACCAGCGCACCGTCGTTACCTGAACCCGTTACGCGTTTGCTCGCTCCAGCACTAGTTCGCGCACGCGCGCGGCGTCTGCGCTGCCGCCGAGCGCCTTCATCACCGCGCCGATCACCGCGCCGGCAGCCTGCAATTTTCCCTCGCGAATCTTCTCCAGCACATCGGGTTGCGACGCCAGAGCCTCATCAATCGCGGCGATCAGGGCGGTGTCGTCCGATACAACCGCCAAGCCGCGCGACTCAACTACTTCCGCCGGGGAACCCTCGCCAGCGATAACACCCTCGAGAACCTGGCGAGCCAATCGATCGGTGAGCGAGCCCAGCTCAACCAGCAGCGCAAGCTCGGCCACGTACTTCGGCGACACCAGAGACGACGGATCAACCGACGACGCATTCGCGAGCCGCGCTATCTCGCCCGTCCACCACTTGCGTGCCTGTGCGGGCGAAGCACCCGCCGCCACGGTCTCCTCGATCTCGACCAGTAGGCCAGCGTTCACGACATCCTGAAACTCGAGGTCACTGAAACCCCAGGCATTCTTCAATCGGCGACGACGCACAGCCGGTGCCTCCGGTAACGCAGCGCGCAGCGACTCGATCAACTCAAGCGACGGCTCGACCGGCAGTAGATCGGGCTCAGGAAAGTATCGATAGTCGTCGGCATCACTCTTCGGTCGACCGGCGGATGTCACTCCGGTGTCTTCGTGCCAGTGGCGGGTCTCCTGAATGATCGTGCCACCGTCATAGAGGATCGCGGCCTGACGCTGGATCTCGTAGCGGATCGCACGCTCGGCGCTTCGGAGCGAGTTCACGTTCTTCGTCTCGGTGCGCGTTCCCAGCGGAAGGGGAGCGCCCGACGCGCGAGCGAACGCCACATCGGCGCGAGAACGAAGCGAAATGTTCGCGTCACAACGCAGGTTGCCACGCTCCATCTTCGCCTCGGAAATCCCCAGCGACACCACGATGTCGCGGATTGCCGACACGTAGGCTTTAGCAAGCTCGGGCGCGTCGGCCTCGGCTCCAATGATCATCTTCGTGACAATTTCGACCAACGGGACACCCGCACGGTTGTAGTCCACGAGTGAGTACTCGGCACCCTGGATGCGACCGGTAGCGCCGCCGATGTGCGTGAGCTTGCCGGCATCCTCTTCCATGTGAGCGCGCTCGATCTCGATCTGGAAGGTCTTACCCGAAGCGAGTTCGACTTCGACCATTCCCTCGAACGCGATCGGTTCATCGAACTGAGAGATCTGGTAGTTCTTAGCGAGGTCGGGGTAAAAGTAGTTCTTGCGCGCGAAACGGGATGATGGCGCAATCGAGCATCCCAGCGCGAGACCCAGTGAGATCGAGTACGAGATCGCCTGCTCGTTCACGACGGGCAGCGAACCCGGCAGGCCGAGGTCGACTGGGGTGATGGTGGTGTTCGGCTCGTGTGGCACGTTACCGCGCGCGGCCGGGTTGGGGGCGTCCGAAAACATCTTCGTCTGCGTGTTGAGTTCGACGTGCACTTCGAAACCGAGCACCGGCTCGAACAGTTCAATGGCCGCGTCGTAATCCATGATTTTTGCCGTGGCCATCAGATCGCCACCTTCAGCTCGGGTGCCTGGCTCAGCAAGGTGTGGCCCCAGGCATCTTCGAGCAGTCGCTCGAGGGTCGCGCCGAGAGTGTAGAGACGGGCATCCGCGCGGGCCGGCGCCATGATCTGAAACCCGACCGGTAAACCATCCTCCGGTGCGAGCCCGATGGGTAAGCTCATCGCCGGCACGCCAGCGAGGTTAGCAGGAATGGTGGTCACGTCATTGAGGTACATGGCGAGCGGGTCGGCGATCTTCTCGCCAAACCTGAACGCCGTGGTGGGAGCAGCGGGTGAAACGAGCACATCGACGATGTCGAAAGCGGCAGCGAAGTCGCGCTGAATGAGCGTGCGCACCTTCTGCGCACTGCCGTAGTAGGCGTCGTAGTAGCCTGCCGAGAGCGCATAAGTTCCGAGGATGATGCGACGTTTCACCTCGGGACCGAAGCCAGCCTCGCGGGTCGCGGCCATCACATCCTCCACGGTGCCACCGCCGGGCGGGTTCACGCGCAGCCCGAACCGCACCGAGTCAAACTTGGCCAGATTGCTGGATGCCTCGGCCGGCAAAATCACGTAGTACGCGGCGATCGAATACTCAAAGTGGGGCGCACTGACCTCCACGATCTCGGCTCCGTAGGCGGTCAGCACCTCAAGAGCCTCGTGGAACCGCTGAGACACCCCCGGCTGGAACCCAGGGCTGTCGAGTTCTTTAACGACGCCGATGCGCAGGCCCTTGAGCGATTCCGCGCGGGCGCCAACATGGGCCGCTTCGGCAAATGACGGCCACTCATCACGTAGTGACGTGGAGTCACGGGGGTCATGGCCCCCGATCACGTCATGCAAGAGAGCAACGTCGAGTACGGTGCGAGCTACCGGGCCCACTTGGTCGAGCGAGCTCGCGAGCGCAATCGCCCCGTACCTCGAGACCCCGCCGTAGGTGGGCTTGACGCCGACGCTTCCCGTGACGGCGGCGGGTTGGCGGATCGAGCCGCCGGTGTCAGAACCGAGTGCGAGCGGCGCTTCGAATGATGAAACAGCCGCGGCGGACCCGCCACCAGAACCGCCTGGGATGCGTGAGAAGTCCCACGGGTTCTTCGTCGGCCCATACGCGGAGTGCTCAGTTGACGAGCCCATGGCGAATTCGTCCATGTTGGTTTTGCCGAGCGGAATGAGGCCAGCTCGTCTGACCAGAGCGACCGGCGTCGCGTCGTAGGGAGGAATCCACCCCTCAAGTATTTTCGACCCGGCAGTGGAGGGCATGTCGATCGTGCAGAGCACATCTTTGATCGCAATCGGCATGCCGGCAAGCGGGCCGAGGGCGGCACCCGCCCGTCGCGACGCGTCGACGCGCGCCGCAGTGTCGAGTGCGTTCGCCGAAACGTGCAGGAACGCGTGCAGGTCGCCGTCGACAGCGGCGATGCGGTCGAGATGGGCCTGAGTGACTTCGACCGATGAGATGTCGCCCGACGAGAGCTTGGCGGACAAGGCGGAAGCGGAGAGGCGGATCAAGCTGCCCGAACTGTTCATCACTGTTCTTCCCCCAAAATCGCGCTGACTTTGAAACGGCTACCGTCGTGCTCGGGCGCACCCGCGAGCGCTTGCTCGGTGGTGAGGGTCGGGCCGGGAACATCCGCTCTGAAGACGTTGACGAGCGGGATGGGATGGCTCGTTGCCGGCACATCCGGGGTGGCGACTTCGGACACCTTGGCGACGCTCTGCACGATCAGGCCGAGTTCGCCCGCGAGGGTCTCGATCTCCTCGGGCGTCAGCGCAATGCGCGCGAGGTCGGCGAGGTGTGCGACAACGTCGGTCGTGATTTCGGACATGAAACTCCTACCCGTGGCTGGCTACGGTCTCGTCGTGGCAACCCTGCAATTCTATGGGCACCGACGGCGGCCGCTCTTCAGACGGCGGTGCAGCGCGGCCGCAGGAGCCAGCGGCAGCGCAGCCGCGAGTGCGCGGCACTCCTACTCTAGAAACATCACCCGGCGGGCCGACATTCGCTCTCGCCTTGCAGCGTCATCGCTTGCGGAGACACTCGAAACAGCAGCAACTCGCGCGCCGCGTTCGTGCCTGTGAGCTGGGTGGCTCCGCCTACCTCGGCGGACTCGATCGAGTAGCCGAGCGCCGACCACCGTACCCTGACAGCAGCGAGGGCGAACTCGACGCGTACCGGAGGCGTGCCGATGCGCAAAGCGGGATACAGAATGCCGTCGACCCAGAGCGGAATCACGCACCCTCGCGACGTTGGATCGTCCTGGTTCTGCCAGGTGCCGCCGACCGCCTGCTCGGTGGATCCGATTACGGCATACAGCGCATCACGGGCCGCCTGTGCGGAGAGTGCACTGCCGTTGCTAAGCGCGCAGCCCTGCAAAGTCGCGACCCCGGCCACTGCGATGACGATCGCCACCCTGCGAAAGACAGCATGAGCGTCGACACGCGCGCGAGTGAGCACACCTCGGCGCACCATTGCACGGTCCTGCTTTCACTTCGATCTTGCGAATGCTTTCTGTTCACCCTGACTGCTGTTGCTCACAAACTGGCCCTTGTTGATGCCAATCAGCGCCATGTTGCGCATCGATTCGGTACCAGCCCCGAAATACTCGTTGTGACCGGTCGATCCAAGCAATAGTTCGTGGGTGATGATGTCGAGACCGCCACTCACCCCCATCGGCTTGGCCCCATAACTCGTCGATCCGGGGTCGCTGCCGAAGAATGAACTATTCGGCACCGGATCCCAACTCGCTTCGCCCACGTACACATTGCCAGTGCGAACGTGCAGCTGGTTGACAGATTGCGCGGAACTACCCGGGGACCCAACCAACGCGAGCGCATCCACCTGAAAGTTGTATTCGGTAAGCGCCATGAGCGCGGCGGTCGATCCGTAGGAATGGGCGAGAAGAGAAACGTACGGCTCATTTCCGCCGCGCATGGCTTGCAGTCCCTCAACGGCGTGCGCGATGAGATCGCGGCCGAGGTAGGCCTTCTCGGGGCCACCGACGTCGGTGAGGTTGGGGGTGTCATAGCCGAGCCAAGCCACGGTTGCGATCGTGGCTTTTCCATCGGCTGATCCCTCGGTGGCAAATAATTTGAGCCAGCTGACCTGGTCGTCGTAGAGGCGCGCCGCGGCATCCGTCCAGTCACCCATTTGGCCATCAACCGTGAAGAACATTCCCGGAATCAGGTAGCTCACGTAGTCCGCCGTACGCAGGTCGCCGAGCACGATCGCGGCCTTGCCTTGGCCCGTGACATCAAGGGTGAGGAGGGTGCGCTGCGGCTTGGCGTTACTCGGCCCCAGCGCGGCGTGCACTCCTTCGAGCATGTGCAGGTGGCGGCGAGCATCTTCAGCGACCACTCGACCATCGCTGTTGATGATCGCGTTAAGCCCGTCGATCGTGTCTTGCAAGTAGGTGCGATTTGCGACGTTGCGCATCGTGTACGGAACACCTTCGAGGTTACCGACCAACTGCGGGGCACTCTTCAGTAACGATTCTTGAGCAGCCGGCTGCATGAGTCCCCACCACACCGTGACGAGTCGTGGCATCGGCGGCGATTGCATGATCTGAGTAACGATCGTGGGGTGATTCGCGATGAACGACGGAATCAGGTCGGAAGGAAGCGCAGCCAGCTCCTGCAACAGCGGTGCACCAGAAAGCGTCGCTGCCGTGCTCACGTCGCCCGTACCACTCGCGGACAGAGGGCCGATCACTGGGCCGATGAACCCCGAGTTGAAGCGGGCCACGCCCACCGTCGCGGAGCCGAAGCCAGCGACGTCGGAGGCCACGACATCGATGGCAGTGAAGTCGATCGCCGTGAGGTCGATGGTAGTGAGGCTGACGATAGTGATCGGGTCAGAGCCGATGATCCCCGCGATGCCATTGACCGAGTCGAGGACACCCGCACGCCGCGTGTCGAGCGTCGACACGGAGATCGACTGCACGCTGATTTCCGACATACTGAACGCCTCGGCCACCGATCCCAGTGCCACCGAGGTTGTCAGAACAGCTGTGACGTCAAACAGCAATTCGGGTTTATCCCCTCGTTTGCAGCTGTCTCGTTTCGCCTTTCCCAATTCGAGACGACTGCGCACCTCATAGTACGCGAAGTTCATCCCCGAATAGGGGCCGAAATGTGATCGAAACATGCCTGGGATTCCGGGGGGAACGCGGTTTCCGCTATGAGCGGTCTCGTAGCCAGCTGGATATTCGCTGGTGAATTCCGGTGGTTGGCAGAGCTTTCAGTCGAGCGCGCTCGGCCCTTCGCGCACGAGACGTGCAAACTGGGCAGCGTCAATGACGCGCACGCCGAGCTTTTCGGCCGTTCCGAGCTTCGACCCAGCACCGGGGCCAGCGGCCACGAAGTCGGTTTTCTTGCTCACACTGGACGCAGCTTTACCCCCGGCATTGATGATCGCCTCCTGCGCTTCTTCGCGACTGAAGCCCTCAAGCGAACCCGTGGCAACGACGGTGAGACCGGCTAGTGGCCCGGCGGCATTGATGGCCGCGCCCGGTCCGGTGTGACCCGGCGTCGTGAACTGCACTCCGGCATCCGCCCACCGGCTGACGATCTCACCGTGCCAGTCGACAGCAAACCATTCGATCAGCGCGTCGGCGATGATTGCGCCAACACCATCGACAGCAGCGAGCTCGTCACTGGTCGCCGCGCGAATCGCATCGAGCGAACCGAAGTAGCTGCCGAGCGCTCGCGCGGCGACCGGCCCAACATGACGGATGCTGAGCGCCACGAGTATGCGCCACAGCGGCTGGGTCTTCGCCGCGTCGATATTCGCGAGCATCTCCCGCGCATTCTTAGAGGGAACGAAGCGCTCATCGCCGCCAAACTCGACGGTGAGGGCACCAGTCGGATCGACCGAACCCGTCGAATCGGCAACGGCGGCAGGTGCGTAGTCACCGTCGTCTGTCTTCCGTTGCCGCTTGAACGGCGTGTCGGTCTTGACCCGAATGGTCACTCCGTCGCGGGTCGTGATCTCGCGCCCGGGCTCGTCATCGTCGACAGGCTTGGGTAGCCCCGTTTCGCTATCGCGCACGATGACTTCAATCGGAAAGATATCTTCGAGGCGCAGAGCGAAGAACCCCGCCTCAGTGGGCAGTGGCGGAGTGGATGGATGCAGCGGCTGAGTGAGCGCGGCCGCAGCAACCTCGCCGAGCGCTTCAATATCGAGCGCGCCGCGACTCGCGATGTGCTCGACCCGACCACGCACCTGGGCCGGGCAACTGTGCGCGTTGGGGCAGCGTAGGTCGACGTCGCCCACCTTAGCCGGAGCGAGAGGCGTGTCGCACTCTGGGCAGCGCGTGGGCATGATGAACTCGCGCTCGGTGCCATCCCGAAGTTCGACCACCGGTCCGAGTACTTCCGGAATCACGTCGCCAGCCTTGCGCACAACCACGGTGTCGCCGATGAGCACACCCTTCGCTCTGACAACATCCTGATTGTGCAGGGTGGCTTGGCGCACGGTCGATCCTGCCACCCGCACTGGCTCCATCACGGCAAACGGTGTGGCACGCCCCGTACGGCCGACGCTCACCACGATGTCGAGCAGTTTCGTGTTGACTTGTTCCGGCGGGTATTTGTACGCGATGGCCCAGCGCGGCGCGCGGCTTGTTGCACCGAGCTCATCGTGTAGCTCCAGAGCATCGACCTTCACCACAACACCGTCGATCTCGTGCTCCACACTGTCGCGGTGTTCGCCGTAGTAGTCAATGAACGTCGCGGCATCGCTCGCAGAGTGCACAACCCGGTAGGAGGTGCTCGTCGGCAGGCCCCACTGCTTGAGCAGGCCGTACACCTCGCTCTGTGCGGCGACGGGCGGGTTCGCCCACGCCCCAACGCCGTGCACGAGCATCCGCAACCGACTGAACCTGCGGTGCATGAGGTCGAGTTGGGCCGCGTTCTTACCTTCGGCCTTTTGCCGCAGACTGCCAGAAGCCGCGTTACGCGGATTCGCAAAAATACGGTCACCGGCAGCAGCCTGCTCGGCATTGAGCTGTCGAAACGCTGCGACGGGGAAGAATATCTCACCACGAACCTCGACGAGCGACGGATGCCCGGTGCCCGCCAGTCGGTTCGGAATCCCGCTGATGTATGCCACATTTTCGGTCACGTCTTCACCGACTACGCCATCGCCACGCGTAGCCGCGCTCGTGAGGCGCCCATTCTCGTAGCGCAGGTTGACGGCGAGACCGTCGATTTTGAGCTCACACAGATAGTCGACAGTGCGGCCCGCATTGCGTTCGACGCGCGCCGCCCAGTCTGCAAATTGCTCGATCGAAAACACGTTATCGAGGCTGAGCATGCGTTCGGCGTGCACGACCGGATCGAATAGTGCCGCAACAGCACCGCCCACGGTCTGGGTGGGACTGTCTTGACTTTGCAGCTCGGGAAACAGCCGCTCAAGCTCCTCGAGGCGATGCATCGCGGCGTCGTACTCTGCATCGGAGGCGATCGCCGCATCCAGCTCGTAGTACGCCGCACGTAGGTCGAGGATGCGGGTGGTTAGCTCGGCGGCTTCAACGCTCGCATCCTGCAGGTCATCACTCACCGCTCCAGCTTATTCGGCACCCCAGACGCCGAGACGCCGACCGCAACTGCGGACACCGTGCGATCGATCGTGCACTGGCCAAGCACGCGCGTGCCTGAATAGAGCACGGCCGTCTGCCCAGATGAAACTCCGTTCAGCGGGGTCGTCGGCGTGATCACGAGTTCACCGTCGCGCACCGCTGCGACTGCGGCGACCGGATCCGCGTGAGCACGCACTTGCACCTCGCAGTCGAATGCGATGCCGAGGTTGGCGGTGAGCCCTGACGCCACCGGGTCGAGCCCGGCCCAACTGAACGTTGAACCCGCGAGTTCAGCAAGGTCTAGCGCCGCGCGCGGTCCCACAACAACCTCGTTCGTTTTCGGACGAATCTCGAGCACGAAGCGGGGCTTGCCGTCGTCGGTCGGGTAGCCGACGTTAATGCCCTTGCGCTGCCCGATCGTGAACGCGAGCGCGCCATCATGGCGGCCGAGCACGTTGCCGGAGCGGTCGAGGATTGCGCCCTCTTCCGCACCAACTTTGTCGGCAAGCCAGCCGCGGGTGTCACCATCGGGAATGAAGCAGATATCGTGCGAATCGGGCTTGGACGCGACACTAAAACCGCGGACGGCCGCCTCCGCGCGTACCTCGGCTTTGGATGGGGTCGAGCCGAGGGGAAACATCGCGTGAGCAAGTTGCTCGGTGCTGAGCACACCGAGCACGTATGACTGGTCTTTAGCCCAGGCGGCAGCACGGTGCAACTCGCGATTGCCGGCAGAATCCGTCACGATCGTGGCGTAGTGGCCCGTGGCAACCGCATCGAAGCCGAGCGCGAGCGCCTTCTCGAGCAGCGCCGCAAACTTGATGCGTTCATTGCACCTCATGCACGGATTCGGGGTTCGGCCCGCCGCATACTCCGCCACGAAATCGTCGACCACGTCGTACTGGAACCGCTCGGAGAAGTCCCAGACGTAGTACGGGATGCCGATGATGTTGGCTGCGCGCTGAGCATCCATTGAATCTTCGATGGTGCAGCATCCACGAGCCCCGGTGCGCAAAGTACCAGGCGTCCGACTCAGCGCGAGGTGCACGCCGACCACATCGTGACCGGCCTCAACGGCGCGCGCGGCAGCAACGGCGGAGTCGACCCCGCCACTCATCGCCGCCAGTACCTTCACGAACTCAATTCTACGGACGTCGCTACTGGGAATGGCTGTCAGGGTCTTCTCGACGGCGCTCAGTCGGGTCACGGCGCTCAGTAGGGTCACGGCGCTCGTCAACTCCGTGAGAGCGGCCCGGTTGGATGGCGCGGTCGCCGACATAGCGGTAACCCCATGCCGGGATCAGTTTTCGGCAGTGTGTCTCCCGTCGCCAGCATCGTGGCGGCGGCGAATGCCAAATGAAGGAGAATCCGCTACGACGGTGCCCACTCACGCGACATGGCGCGGCAGTACGGCAGATTCTCCTTCATTTGGCAGCACAACCACAGCTGCCACGCAATCGGCGGTCAGCGCCCGAGACTCGTCAGCCGATCGGCGAGCCCAGCCCGCGTCGCTTGAGCGACTACCGCGGGCAGCGCCGCGACGAGTGCATCGACGTCGACGTCGGTCGTGTCGTGGCCGAGGGTGAAACGCACGGCGCCACGCGCATCCGCCTCGGGCACACCCATCGCAAGTAAGACGTGCGACGCCTCGGGCACACCAGCTTGGCACGCACTGCCGGTAGAGACCGAGAAGCCCACGACATCGAGCAGGAAGAGAAGTGAATCACCCTCGCATCCCGGAAAGGTGAAGTGCACATTGCCCGGCAATCGACCGGCCGCGTCGGGGTCTCCGCGATAGACCGCCGTCGGCGCCGCAGCTCGGATGCCGCAGACCAGTCGATCGCGCAACGTGGCGAGGCGCGCCGAGCGCTCCACGAGCGCAGCACGCCCTGCTGGCACGGAGGAAGCCGGATGGCCCGCAGCGGACGGCGGTGCTGCGCGCTCTCCCCCCGACGACGAGCCGGTCGGCCCGCCGGCAGCGGTCGGAGACTCGGGGATGCCCGTGGTCCCGGCGCTGGGGGTCGGAGACTCCCCCATGCCGGTGGCCTCAGCGGCCGCGGCAGCGAACGCCACTGCACCGGCCGCATCCTGCGTACCAGAGCGCGCGCGCTGCTGGTTGCCCCCGTGGATGAGCGGGGTGACGATGGCGCTCCGTGCGATGAGCAATGCGCCAACCCCCACCGGTCCGCCGATCTTGTGGGCAGAAACGCTGAGTGCGGCGAGCCCCGAAGCGTCAAAGTCGATGGGAAGGTAGCCGTAGGCGGCGATTGCGTCTGCGTGCACCGGAACCCCGTGCGCTGCCGCCAGCGCCACGATCTCGTCGATCGGTTGGATCGTGCCCACCTCGTTATTCGCCCAGAGACACGTGACGAGGGCAACATCGGGGCCAAGTGCGGCGGCGAGTGCCGCGAGTGAGATTCGGCCGAGTGCGTCTACCGGTATCCACTCGACGACCGCACCCTCGTCGGCGGCGAGCCACTCGACCGCATCGATGGTGGCGTGGTGCTCGGCACGAGCGACGAGAATCCGTGGGCGCTTGCGTGCCCAGTACAACCCCTTCACGGCGAGATTCACGGCCTCGGTACCGCTGCCGGTGAAGACCACCTCCACGGAGTCTGCACCGAGTGATGCAGCGACCTGCTCACGGGCCTCTTCGAGCATCCGCTTCGCGTTCTGGCCCTGACTGTGGATCGACGATGGGTTACCCACGACCGCCAGTGCTGAGCTGTAGGCGGTGATCACCGAGGGCGACATCGGACTTGTCGCGGCGTGATCGAGGTAGATCGCCATGCGCACCTCCCTGACTCAGCGTGTAACACAGTCGACTCACTCATTCATTACTCTAGAACCCGTGCCTGTAGCGGATTCTTTGAGCGACCTCGGCGTACGAATCACCTCGCGCGGTGGTGAGTTGCGCGTCTGGTCGGCGAACGCTACCACCGTGGACTTGTGCCTGTTCGATGACAACGACGCGACCTGGCTGGTGAAGTCGATCCCTATGGTGCACGACACCAACGGCGTGTGGTTGGCGAGATCCAGGCTGCTGCGCGCGGGAACGCGTTACGGGGTGCGGGTCACTGGCACGACTGCCCCGACTAACGCGTTCGACCCGGCGCTCACCCTCATCGACCCGTACGCCAGGGGACTCGCAAGAACCGCATCTGGCGAGTGGAGAAGTTACGTGCAGGAGACCGACTCCTTCGACTGGGCTGACTCACAGAAGCCCGCAATCGCCCTCGATCACACGGTGATCTACGAAGCTCACGTGAAGGGGCTCTCCAAACTCAACCCACACCTGCCGGACGAGCTGCGGGGCACCTACGCTGGTCTTGCGCACGAGTCGACTATCGCGTACCTGAAAGAACTCGGCGTCACCGCGATCCAGCTGCTTCCGGTGCATCAGTTTGTCAGCGAGCAGCGCCTGATCAAGCAGGGACTCACCAACTACTGGGGCTACAACACGCTCAACTTTTTCACACCGCACGCCGCCTACGCGTCGAAGAGCGCGCAGTTTGGCGGTACCGGTGCCGTGCTCCGAGAGTTTAAGGGCATGGTCAAGCTTCTGCACGAGGCCGGTCTCGAGGTGATCCTTGACGTCGTCTACAACCACACAGCAGAGGAAGGTATCGGCGGCCCGACTACCTCGCTTCGCGGAATCGATAACGCGTCGTACTACCGCCAGACGCCGGATGGCACCTACATCGACGCCACCGGATGCGGCAATACGGTGAATTTTTCGTTGCCAGCGGCGCAACGACTGGTGCTCGACTCATTGCGCTACTGGGCGAACGAGGTACAGGTAGACGGATTCCGGTTTGACCTGGCAACGGCCCTCGGGCGCGATGAGAATGCACAATTCGAGACGGGGCATCCACTGCTCGAGGCGATCATTAGCGACCAGCAGCTCGCAGGGGTCAAGATGATCGCCGAGCCGTGGGACGTCGGCATGGGCGGTTGGCAGGTCGGCAACTTTCCGGACGGCTGGTCGGAATGGAACGACGGCTACCGCGACCGGATGCGCGACTTCTGGCTCAGTGACATCGGGGCAGCGCGCGCGAACGGCAACGCGCCCAACGGAATCGGTTCTTTGGCGCGGCGGCTAGCGGGGTCAGCGCACGTGTTCTCGCAAGAACGCGGGCCGCTGGCATCCGTCAACTTCATCACGGCGCACGACGGATTCACGATGGCCGATCTCACCGCCTACAACGAGAAACACAACCTCGGCAACGGCGAAAACAATCGGGATGGCACCGACAATAACCACTCGTTCAACTACGGGGCGGAAGGCCCAACCGACACCCCCGTCATTCTCGAGGCGCGCGCGAAGGCGATTCGAAACCTGCTCGGAACCCTGCTGCTCTCGGCCGGAATTCCCATGCTTACTGCCGGAGATGAGTTCGGGCGCACCCAGCGCGGCAACAACAACGCGTACTGTCACGACAGCGAACTGACGTGGCTGCAGTGGGAGGGCCGCCCGCTGTGGCAGAATGAGCTCCTCGTGGTGAGTGAGCAGCTGCTGCGCCTGCGTCGTGAGAACCCCGCGCTGCGCCCCTCTCGATATGGAATCTTCGGCGAGACCACACCATCCGCTACCCAGATGGACTGGTATAACAAAGAGGGCGTCGTGATGAGCTTGACCGACTGGGATTCCCCCGAGGAACGCACCCTGCAGTACCTCGCGGCGTCGACGCCAGAGTTTGAGGCGTTCAATCGCATCCTGCTCATCGTGCACGGTCTCGAAGACGATGTCACCGTCATTCTCCCTTCCCACGATGGGGTCGCTGGCTATTCGCTGCTCTGGGATTCTTCACTCGATGAACTCATCGATCCCATCGTCGACTACCTACCCGGCTCACCGCTCACCGTCGCTGGGGCCTCGATGCAGCTCTTTCGGGCCCACTGACCGCGGCGCAGGTAAACAGATGGCATCCATCGGCACTCCAGCAACCTTCGCGCTCGCCGCCGCCGGCATCGCGTTCACCCCACACAGCTACGACCACGATCCGACCGCTTCGGGATATGGCATCGAGGCCGCCACGGCCCTCGGGCTCGACCCGCAGCGCGTTTTCAAGACCTTACTCGTCGACGTCGACGACTGGCTCGTGGTGGCGATCGTGCCGGTGACTGGAACGCTCAACCTGAAGGCGCTCGCACTCGCCACCGGCGGCAAAAAGGCGGCGATGGCGGATCCAGCGGTTGCCCAACGCAAGACCGGCTATGTCGTCGGCGGCATCAGTCCGATCGGCCAGAAGAGCCAGTACCCGACCGTGCTCGATGAGAGCGCCGAGTTGTTCGACACGATTCTCGTGAGCGGTGGACGTCGTGGATTCGACGTAGAACTCGCGCCGACCGACCTGCTCGCGTTGACGAAGGGAATAGTCGCCGCAGTAGCGCGCCTAGCGTGAGCCGCGTTACTCGGCGACGGCGATCAGGCCGAGTTCGGCAGCGGAGGCAAGCAGCGGATTCTTGGGAACCACCCTCACGTTGTAGCCGAAGCTGCCCGCCTTACCGAGGGCCACCGTTGCCCCGAAGGTCGGAGCGCCGTCTGCGTCATTCGCAACAAGGTCAAGCGTGGCGCACTGCGGATCATCGAGTTCGTCGCTGTCACGCGCGCGACCGTAGATAATCTCGACGGCGACATCGTCGGGCGAGAGTCCGTCAATCTCGACCTGCGCCCGTACGTGAAGGTCGTCACCGACCTGTGGCACCGCATCGACTCCGCCCGATTCAACATGAGTGACGTGCACTTTCGGCCAGGCGTCGATCACGCGGGCCTTCCACGCGGCGAGCTCACGCGCCGGCTGATACGACTTCGCACTGATCGTGCGTTCGGCGGCAGCTGCCGGCATGTAGAGGCGCTCAACATTTTCGCGCACCATTCGATCGGCAGACAGCGACGGCGACAGGGTAGCGAGCGTGTGACGAATCGACTGCACCCAGCGCGTGGGCACGCCCTCAGAATTGCGATCGTAGTAGCGGGGCGCGATCTGGTGCTCGATAAGGTCGTAGAGGCTGTCGGCCTCGAGCGTGTCACGCTCGGCGGCGTCACCTGCCGAGTCAGCACTGGGAATCGCCCAGCCGTTCTCTTCGTCATAGAACTCGGCCCACCATCCGTCGAGAATCGAAAGGTTGAGCGAGCCATTCAACGACGCCTTCATCCCGGATGTGCCGCACGCTTCGAGCGGGCGCAGCGGGTTATTGAGCCAGACATCCGTTCCCGGATAAAGCAACTGCGCCATGGCGATGTCGTAATTGGGGAGGAACACAATGCGCTTGCGCACATCCGGTTCAGCAGAAAACTCGACCAACTCTTGGATGAGGCGTTTACCTTCGTCGTCGGCGGGATGCGACTTGCCCGCGATCACGATCTGGATGGGTCGTTCTGGATGTAGCAGAAGCGCGCGCAGCCGCTCCGGGTCGTGCAGCATCAGGGTGAGGCGCTTGTAGGTGGGCACACGACGCGCAAACCCGATGGTGAGCACGTTCGGGTCGAGCAGCTCTGCGAACCAGGTGGGGTCGCCCACGCCGGGATTCTGTTCAGCCCACGCCGCACTCACGCGACGACGAGCATCTGCAACGAGCTGCTGGCGCATGCGGCCGCGCACGTTCCAGAGGTCCCCATCGCTGACTCGATCGCTGCGCCAGTCGACGGCCGTCGTGTCAGAGTTTCCACATTTTTCGGCGGCAAGATCAGACAGCATGCGGTCGGTCCAGGTGGGGGCATGCACACCGTTGGTGACCGATGTAATCGGCACATCTGACGGGTCGAAGCCGGGCCAGAGTGCACCAAACATGCCCCGCGAGACCTCGCCATGTAGTTTCGACACCCCGTTAGCACGCTGCGCGAGACGCAGACCCATCACGGCCATGTTGAAGGTATCTGGCGTACCGCCCGCATAGTTCTCTGCACCGAGCGCGAGCACATCGAGCAATTGCACGCCCGGCAGCAGGTCGGTTGAGAAGTACCGGGAAATGAGCGCAGCTTCGAACCGGTCGATGCCGGCTGGCACTGGGGTGTGGGTGGTGAAGACGGTTCCTGCGCGCACGACTTGAAGCGCCTCGGCGAACGACAACCCGTCACCGATGAGGTCGCTGATGCGCTCGAGGCCGAGAAAACCGGCGTGACCCTCATTGGTATGGAACACCTCGGGTGCTGCCGTGCCCGTGAGCTCCGAAAAAATCTTGATGGCGCGCACTCCGCCAATTCCGAGCAGCAACTCCTGCAGAAGGCGGTGCTCGCCGCCGCCGCCGTACAGTCGATCGGTGACTGACCGCAAGTCGTCGTCATTCTCAGGGATGTCGGTATCGAGCAACAGGAGTGGCACGCGCCCCACGGCGAGCTTCCACACCCGGGCGTAGAGTGCCCTACCGTCGGGAAGTGACAGGGCCACTTGGGCGGCCGTGCCATCCGGATACCGCAGTACCGTGAGCGGGAGGCCATCCGGGTCAAGCACCGGATAAGTTTCCTGCTGCCAGCCCTCGCGCGAGATGGCTTGGCGGAAGTAGCCGGCGCGGTAGAACAGGCCAACACCGATGATCGGAACGCCGAGGTCGGAGGCGCTCTTCAGATGGTCGCCAGCCAGAATCCCGAGTCCACCGGAGTACTGCGGCAGCGCGGCAGCGATGCCGAACTCCGGCGAGAAATAGGCAATCGATTTCGGGGCATCCCGCAGCGATTGGTACCAGCGCGGCTCGGTCAGGTAGGCGTGGAGGTCATCGCGCAACTGGTCGGCACGCCGAACGAATGACTCGTTCGCGGCGAGTTCCGCCAGGCGTTTCGGCTCGACAACGCCGAGGAGACCGATGGGATCGTGGCCGATCGAATCCCACAGCGTCGGGTCAATCGACTCGAACAGCTGACGAGTCGGCTGGTGCCACGACCACCGAAGGTTGGTTGATAGTTCATCGAGCGCGGCAAGCGCTTGCGGAAGAACCGTGCGAACCGTAAACCTGCGTATTGCCCTCACACGACACCTTTCGATGCACCTCAATCGATGCAATGCGTTCGCGGGTCGCAATCCACGCGGCAGACCCACGCGTTAGCCTAAGCCAGAGTGGTTGCGTTGCCGTACGTGCCCGATGTCAGCCCCGCGATTGCTCGAGGCCGTGCGTGCGAATGCGAAACGATAAGAGGTACGGTCGAGTGGTGGCAGATGCAATGGCGACTCCCGAGTTCGAACCACGCATGGGGCGCATTCCGATCCGGTTTCCCCAGCCGCGGCAACCCGAGAATCTCTGGCCGCCAAAGGCTTTCGCTGGCGAAGTGGTGCCCATTAGGGCCATCGTGTTCCGCGAAGGTCACGACCAGCTCGGCGTGCAGGCTGTGGTTACCAACCCGTCCGGTGTGGTAACCGTACTGCCGATGACCCTAGTCGACGCCGGCACCGACCAGTGGCGCACGGAGCTGTTGCTTGATTCGCCTGGCAACTGGGGCTATCTAATCCGCGCGTTCGGCGATGACTGGGCGACGTGGCTACAGATGGCGAAAATCAAGATTCCTACCGCCATCGACGGTGAACTCGTGTTCGCAATGGGTGCGGCACTCATGCGCCGCGCCGGGTCGCTCACGGTGTTCGCAGAGGCCGCCAAGGCTCTCGCAGACAAAGGGCTCTCTCCGGCGGCTCGCATGCGGATCGCAGCGGATACCCGGCTCACGGCAGCGATCGCCGCTCACCCCGTGATGAGCCTCATCACCGAATCCGCCCCGCAGCCCATCCGTGTCGAACGATCACGCGCTGGACTCGGCGCCTGGTACGAGTTCTTCCCGCGAAGCGAAGGCGCGAAGCTCGCCAAAGACGGGGCGTGGTCGAGCGGCACTTTCCGCACGGCAGCCAAGCGGCTGCCCGCTGTGTCTGCAATGGGGTTCGATGTGGTGTACCTGCCCCCGATCCACCCGATCGGATACAGCTTCCGTAAAGGGCCCAATAACACGCTGGGTGCCCGCGAGAGCGACCCGGGCTCACCATGGGCCATCGGCTCGGCGGACGGTGGCCATGACGCGATCCATCCCGACCTCGGCACGATCACCGACTTTAAGTACTTCTTGGCTCAGGCGGCAAAGAATGGCCTCGAGGTCGCGATCGATCTGGCGCTGCAGACATCCCCCGACCATCCATGGGTGACGACGCACCCCGAGTGGTTCACCGCGCTGCCCGACGGGTCGATCGCCTATGCCGAGAACCCACCGAAGAAGTATCAGGACATTTTTCCGATCAACTTTGATCGTGATCCGATTGGGCTGCGCAACGAGATACTTCGCATCGTCGAGTATTGGATCGGCGTCGGTGTGACCATCTTTCGGGTCGACAATCCGCACACCAAACCGCTGCAGTTCTGGGAATGGCTTTTGCACGAGGTCAATACGAAGCATCCCGAGATAGTTTTTCTCGCTGAGGCATTTACTCGCCCGCCGATGTTGCACTCGCTCGCGCAGGTCGGCTTTCAGCAGTCGTACACCTACTTCACCTGGCGCAACACGAAACTCGAGCTCGAGGAGTTCTTGCACGGGCTGTCGAAAGAGACCGACGACTTTCTGCGACCGAACCTATTCGTGAACACGCCAGACATTCTCACCGAGTACCTCCAGTTTGGCGGGGTGCCCGCCTACAAGATCCGCGCGGCCATCGCCGCGACTGGCTCGCCGACGTGGGGAGTCTACGCGGGCTACGAGCTGTACGAAGACGTGGCGCGGCCCGGCAGCGAAGAGAACATCGACAACGAAAAATACGAGTACAAACAACGCGACTTTGCCGCAGCGATGAAGGCCGGAAAATCGCTCGCGCCGTACCTTACGAAGCTCAACCAGATCCGCGCGGCACACCCTGCGCTGCGTCAGTTGCGCAACCTCGACGTGCACTGGAGCGACGACGACTCGATTCTCGTGTATTCGAAGTACCTCGCAGGAACCTTCACCCCAGATGGCGCAACCGACGCGATTATCGTCGTCGCCAACATAGATCCGCACTCCGTGCGAGAGACAACAGTTCACCTTGACGTGACCCGTTTCGGCATTCCGTTCGGAGCCGGGTTCACCGTCACAGACCTCATCACCGGCGCGATGTTTCTCTGGGGCGCAGACAACTACGTGCGCCTCGACGCGTTTACCGAACCGGTGCATATCCTGCAGGTCGAATACCCGAGAGGCGTCTAGTGGCAACCCAGAAAGACGCCAACCCGGCTGCGACGACGCCGACGGTCAGTTCGGCTGCCGCAGCGGCTACGTCTGCGGCTGTGTCGACCAGCGTGACTCTGCCTGACCTGCACCCCGGGCTCGTCGCGTCGATCGTGAGCGGCACACACCCTCAACCGCACGAGACGCTCGGGCAGCATCCGCTCGGCGACGGCTATCTGATTCGTGCCGTGCGACCACTCGCTGCGAGCGTCACGGCGATTCGGCCTAACGGAATCCGGGTGCCACTCAGTCATCTGGCCGACGGCCTCTGGCAGGGCATTGCTGTCGGCCCCGGAAAGTCGTACACACTCGAGACAACCTATGACAATGGTTTGAGTTGGACGGCGGATGACCCCTACCGCTTCGTGCCCTCGGTCGGCGAAGTAGACCTGTACCTGTGGGGCGAGGGGCGCCACGAACAGCTCTGGCACGTGCTCGGCGCACACTTTCGCCCGCACGAAGACGTGGTCGGTACCAGCTTCTCGGTCTGGGCACCCCACGCCAAAGCAGTGCGCGTGATCGGCGACTTCAACGCGTGGAGCGGGCTGGGGCACGCGATGCGCCGCCTCGACGACACCGGCGTGTGGGAGATCTTCGTGCCCGGTCTCACACCAGACAACGCCTACAAGTTCGAACTCATGACGCAGGCCGGAGAGTGGGTGAAACGCGCTGACCCGATGGCGCGCTACACCGAGGTTCCGCCGGCCACGGCATCGCGCGTCGGTCACAGCCTGCACGAGTGGCATGACAGCGGATGGCTCGCTGCACGAGCCTCTCGTGACCCGCACAATTCCCCTATGAGCGTGTACGAACTGCACTTCGGCTCGTGGCGCCCTGGGCTCTCGTACCGGGACGCCGCCGACCAACTGATCGACTACGTGCTGCAGTTGGGATTCACGCACGTCGAATTCATGCCGCTCGCCGAGCATCCGTTCGGGGGATCGTGGGGCTATCAGGTGACCGGCTATTTCGCGCCGACGAGCCGGTTTGGGCACCCAGACGACCTCAAGTACCTCATCGACAGGCTGCACCAGGCCGGCATTGGCGTGCTCATGGACTGGGTACCCGGTCACTTTCCGAAAGACGAGTGGGCCCTCGCCAAGTTCGATGGCCAGCCGCTCTACGAACACAGCGACCCCCGCCGCGGCGAGCAAATGGATTGGGGCACGCTGATCTTCGATTTCGGCCAGTCGCAAGTGCGCAACTTTCTTGTAGCTAACGCGCTGTACTGGCTCGAAGAGTTTCACATCGATGGACTGCGGGTCGACGCCGTCGCGAGCATGCTCTACCTCGATTACTCGCGCAAAGACGGTGAGTGGCTACCCAATAAGTACGGTGGACGCGAAAACCTCGAGGCAATCAGCTTTGTGCAGGAAGTCAACGCGACCGCCTACAAACGCAACCCCGGCATCGTGATGATCGCCGAGGAGTCGACCTCCTGGCCCGGAGTTACCCGGCCGACCGCGACATCCGGTCTGGGTTTCGGCATCAAGTGGAATATGGGGTGGATGAACGACTCCCTGCAGTACATGGAGCACGACCCGATGTACCGCTCTTACCACCACAACACGATGACCTTCTCACTTGTCTACGCGTTCAGTGAGAGCTTTTTGCTGCCGATCAGCCACGACGAGGTCGTGCACGGCAAGGGTTCGCTGCTGCACAAGATGCCGGGAGACCAGTGGCAAAAGCTGGCAAATGTGCGCGCCTACCTCTCGTTCATGTGGGCGCATCCGGGCAAGCAACTGCTCTTTATGGGCAGCGAGTTCGGCCAGCCATCAGAGTGGAGCGAAGAGCGTGGGCTCGACTGGTGGATTCTCGATCAGCCCGTGCACCAAGGGTTGCAGTCACTCGTCTCTTCGCTGAATCGCGTCTACTCCGCCACACCCGCGCTGTGGGAACAAGACAACGACTCCGCTGGTTTCGAGTGGCTTGACGGTGGCAACTCGGCACAGAATGTGCTCGCCTTCGTGCGCTGGTCGCGCTCGGGTTCACCGCTCGTGGGTATTTTCAACTTCAGCGGTAACCCGGTAGGTCCGTACCATATCGGCTTGCCATTCGCCGGCACGTGGGATGAAGTCATCAATACGGATGCCGCGGAGTTCGGCGGGTCGGGCGTCGGCAACTACGGCTCCGTGGTCGCCGCCAACGAACCGCACCAGGGGCGCCAAGCATCCGCGCAGCTCACGCTTCCACCACTAGCCGGACTGTGGTTGGCGCCGCGGGTGTAGTGCTCAGTACAACAACCCGGTTAGCCGACGCCGCGCCGAGACGACGCGCGCCTCTTCTGGCCCGCCGATCTCGAAGTAGTCGAGCAGCCGCGTACGCACGGCATCTTTGCCCTGCTGGTCGAGCGTGACAAATAGGTCAAGTAGTCGACCGAACGCCTCATCGAACTGACCACCAGATACCTCGAGGTCGGCCACGGCAAGGTGGGCAGTGATCGAGCCAGGGTTGGCGGCGGCCGTGGCACGCAGATCGGCAGGCACTGTGCCGTCGAGACGCTGCAGCAACGAAACCTGGGCGAGACCAGCGACTGCGAGATGGTCACGTGGATTCTGCGCGATCGCGAGCGTGTATTCGGCAACTGCGGCTGCGAAATCTCCTGAAGCAATCGCGTCATACGCTTCCTGGTGATGAGGTGCGAGCGGCTCTTCCACCGGCTCGGCAGGTGCATCGGCGGTGACCTCGGCGGATGCTGGCAGCACGCCGGTCACCCCACTCTGGTTCGCGGCCTGAAGCACTTGGTCAAACACTGCTCGAATCTCCGCTTCGGGCGGGAGCCCGGCGAATAGCTGCAGCGGACGACCCCCGATGATCGCGGCGATCGTCGGTACCTGCTGCACCTGAAACGCCTGCGCGAGCTGCGGGTTGGTCTCGCCGTCGACCTGCGCGAGAGCAAGCCGCCCCCCGTAGCTCGTGACGAGCGCCGCGAGGGATGCGGCGATCGCTGCGCCGTAGAACTCGACGATAACCGGCACGGAGTTCGAGAGTTCGAGCACCTCGGTGAAGGTGGCATCCGTCGCTTCGCGCACGACTGAACCGCTCGGCGCGGGCGCGCCAGCGGTCGTCGCGCCGACCGTCGCCGGCGGGCGTACGAGAGACGAGAGATCAACGGCTCCGCGTAGATTCGCGCCGCCTGCCTGGGCGTTGGTCATGGTAGCTCCGATGCGGCAACGAGGCCCTGACTATAGCCGAGGAGCACGATCTTGCCGCCGCCGCTCGCTGAGGGCACAAAGAATAGTAACTGGTCGCCGTAGACGGCTTGGATGCCCTTCACACTCACTCCGACGCTCGATAGGGCCTTGACTGCACCCGTCGGGTTGATCGCCGCGCCGGTCTCTACCGGCTTCACGATGGTGGTCTCGTTCAGGTTCACAGCAACCAGCGCTCCCGAGTCGTTCGTGGCGAGTACGATCGTGCGCCCGGAGCCGGGAGCCGTCGAATAAGAAATGGCCGCTGTCGTAGACAGCTGCGACTTCACGACGTTCTTCGCATCGAGTCCAATGGCCGCGCGAAGGCTGTCGCTCGTCAGATCAAACTTGGCAAACGACGTGCTGTCTTTGTCTGTGAGCAAAATGTCGCCGTACGCCGCAGCAATGTCTTTTGGCGCCATCGTGAACAGGGACACAGCCGGGTCAAGCCGAGCTGCACCAACCGTTGCTGGGGCGACGTCGGGAAGCACTGCCTTAGGTTCGAGTGTGACGGCGTAGTTGACCTTGTACTGCGAGCGCGGATCTTCCTGCACAAGGAACAAACCGACGGGGGCGACCTTGTCATCTTTGTCGTCCTTCACGACGACAAACACGGTGCGCGGCCACGAGTTCGTTTGCTGCGGCAGCGTGAGCTGCACGGTGCCGGTGGGGATCGGCGGCACGGCCGCAATCGTTGCGTCCGCGCCACGAATTGTGTAGTTAGCTGTGCGTAATTGCACAGCAGGACCTTCAAAGCGCGTCGCAATGAGTTTGGCGTCGCGATTGCCGTCTGCCTTGATAGCGACCGCAGCAATATCGACGACGATTCGCTCGATTTGGGGCACGGTGACCGCGGGAGAGTCGAGCTTCTTCGCAGTCTCTGTCGTGCCCGAGGGGGTCGGCACAGTGACTTGTGACGACTGCCCGACGGCGCTGCACCCCCCGAGGGCGAGCGTGCCGATCAGAATCACTGGCACTACCGCGATAAACGCGCCACGGTGTGAACGACGTCCACCCGTGGGCTCGATAGCTTTCCGCTTAACTCGGCTACTGGCGGCAACCCCGCGTTGGCGCGGCACCTTCGGCATCTTCGGTGGCTTGCGACGCGGGCCGCGTGTGCGCCGCATGTGCGCAAGTGCCCACAACAACACCCCGAGGCCGGCAACCAGCACAAGAGCACCACCGATGATGAGGGTGCTCGCCCACGGCGTCGAGTTATCGATCGGCCACGAAATACTGACGGTGCCTGGCGCTGGCTGCTTACCGTCAGAAATGATCAGGAGGGAGACATCATCTGGCACGAGCACCGTGATGGTCAGCTGCTTATCTTTGGCGAACTCCTCCAGCCAGAGATCTGAGCCCGCCGGATTTGGCACTTCCATCTTCTTACCCGTGACGACAGCACTGGTCAGGTCGCCGGTTTTCGCGCTATACGTGAGCTTGGTTCGCGTGGTGTCGCCGATCCAGGCCGCGACGTCGTCGGTGCGACCATAGGCAGCGAAGATTGGGCCAGAACTCGTGATCGTGATCGATTGACTTCCCCGGAATGCGTTGAGCGTCTTGCCGTCGATGACGGAGACCGAGGCAGCTGTCGTCGTCGAAATAGACGCAACCATCTCGTTGGGCTCAGCGAGGAAGGTGCGCTGGGCAACGCCGTAGCCGATCATGAAAATGGCCACGACAAAACTCACTATTGCGATAACAAACCGCACGAACTACTCCTTTCGAGCTACCCGGCAAACCAACTGGCCCGCTCCCTCAACCGCTAACGGTGCTCGTACTAGGGACAAGACGAGGGTTTCCCGGATAAATCCCGGCATGGCAGCATCAAAGACGTTCAAGAATAGCCGACGGTGTCGAACGCGACCTAACCCTGCATCTGTGAAGTTTCTGGGAATTAGTCGAGAGTGATCGCGGGAAGTGCGAACACAACGCTTCAGTCGCCCCCACTAAACTCAGAGCGTTCGGCTCATCGACAAGGAGAAATCGTGGCTGCTGACGACTCAGATTTCGGCACGGAACTTCGCGGTTATAAGAAGGACGACGTCGATCGTGCCGTGCAAGACCTGCGCCGAGAACTCATCAAAGCGAACAGCGATAAGGCGGATGCCGCAAAAGAGGTCAAGCGTCTCGTCGCCGTCGTCGACGACCTCCAGGCCGAGCTCGACGAAACCGGTACACCCACGTACAGCGGGCTTGGAACCAAGCTCGAGAACACACTGCGTGTGGCCGAAGAACAGTCCACTCGACTGATCAGCCAAGCAGACATTGATGCCGAGAAGATGCGCAGTGCGGTGCAGTTGGAGATCCAGAAGCTGAAAACCGAGTCGGCCGATGCTGCACAGAAGATTATCGCCGAATCCAATCGTCGCGCAGATGCCGCCCTTGCCGCGGCGCATCAGGAGGTCGATGACCTCCTCTCCCGCTCGCACGCCGAAGCTGAGAATCTCGTGCAGGATGCACTCCGTGAAGCAGCGGCAGTGCGTGGAGCCGTCGCGACGGAAGCAGCCGAGGCGCGGACCACCGCGAAACGCGAAGCTGCAGCCGTGCGCGCAGAGGCCGAACGCGAAGCTGCCGAGCTCAAGGTGGTCGCAACCAGAGACACCACTGATGCCCGCGAGGCCGCCGCGCAACTCTCCCGCGACACCGAACTCGGCCGTGCTGACTTTGTCAATGAGAACGAGTCACAGCGCGCCACCCTCGCGCGTGACCTCGAACAGGGCAGAACCGATCTGGCTCGCGAACTGGGATCCACCCGCGCCTCACTGCTGGCTGAGACCACGCAGGCACGCGATGCGCTCGCTCTCGAGATCAGAACCGCCCGCGAGAAGCTCGAGAACGACACCACGGCCACGCGAGAAGCGCTCGAGAATGAGCTCAAGGCGGGCCGTGATGCCCTCGCGCACGAAGATTCGACCATCCGGGCGGATGCCGAACGCGAGATCGCGACGGCGAGGGCCGAACTCGATTCCCACCTCACGATATCGCGTGCGGAGCTTGACCATGAGCTCACCACACGCCGTGCCGCCCTGGACGCAGAGATCGCCGACGCGCGCGAAAAGCTCGCGGCAGACACGGCGGAAGCCAATTCGGCGCTGTCTGCCGAAACAGCGAAGGCACACACCGCGCTCACAACAGGAACGAAGGCCGCTAAGGCAGCGCTCAAAGCCGAGACGGAACAGGCTCGCGCGTCGCAGAAAGCCGAGGTCGATGAGGCCCATGCGAAGCTCGCCAACGAGACCGAGCAACAGACGACCGACCTGATGCGCGACATCGAGCGCCAGCGAGCCGAGCTCGCGACGGAGACAGAGACCACCCGCGCGCGCCTAGCCCACACTCGAGACGAGTCGCAGACCACGCTGCAGCGCGATGCCGATCAGGCCAGGGCCGATCTCGACGTCGAATTGAAGGCACGGCGCGACGAGGCTGAGAAGGAGTTCTTGGCCAAACATCAAGAGGCAGCAAGCCAGACGCAGAAGTACCTCGATGAAGCACAAGTGCAACTTGCCGAGGCGATCAAGCGAGCGAACCAGAAACGCTCAGAGGCGGACGCGCTCGACTCCGGGTCCAAGGCAGATGCGAAGGCCGCTCGTGAGGCAGCAGACGCCCACGCAGAGCACGTCACGAGTGGCGCCGCCGCTCGCGCGAAGGCCTTGCTCGATGACGCAGAGCGCACCGCGACCCAACTCGTATCCGAGGCCGAGGAGCGACTCGCAAAGATTAGGATTGAACGCGAGTCCGTTGCTGGCTACCTTGAAAATCTGCGCGGTGTTCTCCAGCGGGCAGAACAAGTCACCAGCGAACATTAGCCAGCCCCCATTTCCGGAGGAACAGCCGTGAAGATCCAAAACCCTTTTCGAATCGGCTTCATGGGTGGCGTCGGAGTGCTCGTCGCCGTTGCGCTCGGTGCTACGGTCGGGTCGCTCGCGATCATCCTCACCTATGTCGGAGCAGCGCTGTTTCTGGCTCTGGGGCTCGATCCGCTAGTGAGCTGGCTTGAGCGCCACAAGTTTCCCCGCCCACTGGCGGTAGCCACCGTCATCGTGGCGGTGCTGGCGGTCTTCGCGGGGCTCATCCTCGCAATCATCCCTGTCATCAATGAGCAAGTGCAAACCGCGATAAAGACGGTGCCGGGGCTCATCAACGGGTTCAACGACGGATCGATCAAACACAACCTGGAGCAGGCGCTGCCGTGGCTCAACGTGTCGAGCATCGTCAAGGGAATCCAAGACTGGTTCGCGACCCTCGACTTCACCACCATCGGTAACGGTGTCTTCACCGTGGGCGTCGGAATCGCGACCGGCATCACCGGTGCCGTCATCGTGCTCATTCTCACCATTTATTTCGTCTCCAGCCTGTCGAGCATCAAGCGCAGCATCTACCTGGTTGTGCCAGCGTCGAGGCGCGAAAACTTTATCCTCCTCGCCGAGGAGGTCAGCGTCTCGGTCGGTCGCTACGTGATCGGTCAGGGGTCGCTCGCGCTCGTAAACGGAATCCTGTCCTTCATCTACCTCACGCTCGCATTGCCACTTTTCGGCATTCCGATCAAATACTCCGCGCTTCTCGCATTCATCGCATTTCTGGGTTCACTCATTCCGCTCGTCGGCACAATTTCTGGCTCCGTTATCATCACGCTGCTCGTATTCGTCTTCAATGGGTCGCCCGCCGTGATCTTCGTGGGCATCTACTACCTGATCTACATGCAACTTGAGGCGTACGTGCTTAACCCGCGCATCATGAGCCAAGCGGTGAAGGTGCCGGGCGCGATCGTCGTGATCGCTGCTCTCGCTGGCGGCACGCTGCTGGGCATTCTCGGAGCGCTCATTGCCATTCCGGTCGCTGCGGCGATTCTGCTCATCTTCCGGCAGGTCGTGGTCCCCCGGCAGAACGAGCTCTAGAACTCGCTCGGCAACGGTAACGCCCCGGGGTTCAGCCGTGCCACAATCTCGGTGAGCACGCGAGAAGTCTGCGCCTCACCCACCCAGAGATGTTTGCCACCGGCCACAGCGACGAGCTCCACTTCTGGAACGATGGCGAAACGAGTCGCCGCCTCAGCCGGGCGAAGGTAGTCGTCAAGCTCGGGGACAATCGCGACCAGCCGCTTTCCGCTGCCTGCCCAGGCTGCGAGATCGGCGTCCGTTGCTCGGCGCAACGGTGGCGAGAGCAGAATCGCCCCATCGATCGGATACCGCAGCCCGTAGCTAAGCGCTACTTCGGTGCCGAACGACCACCCAACGATCCATGGGTGAGGAAGTCGGCGCTGCAGCACCAGGTCCATCGCGGCCGCGAGGTCGTACTGCTCATCGATCCCGTCACCAAACGTACCCTCCGACGTACCGTGCGGTGAATGCACGCCACGAAAGTTGAAACGCAGCACAGCGATATCGGCGAGCGCGGGCAGCCGCGCTGCTGCCTTGCGGATGATGTGCGAATCCATGAATCCACCACCGGTGGGTAGCGGGTGCAGTGCCACGATTGTTGCGACCGGAGCTGTCTCGAGGGGCAGAGACAACTCTCCAACGAGGGTGAGGCCATCGCTCGTGTGGAGAGCTACGGTCTCGCGACGGGCCGGAAGTTCGACGCCACCGCGGATTTCGATAGTCACGATTTTACCTTCCAACAGTGGGCGTGCCAATGCCGGCGAGCCGCGAGGTCATCCGTTTCACCCATGATGCCGTCTGCCCGCCACGCGACCACGTGCGCAACACCCGGCATGATCTCGAGCGCACAACCAGGACAGGTGTATGACTTGGTGGCTGATACTGCTGCGAGGGGCTGCACATTCCACAACCCATCGCGCCTTGCCTCGGTTCGTCGCCTACCGATCAGGGAATGTGCGACGTCAGACTGCTCGCTATCCAGCCCCTGCGCGCGTTGTCGACGGGGGCGATTAGAGCGAGGCATGCCTTCATTTTACGTACCGCCCTCACCTTCGACCTGCTCGAACAACGGTGCGCTAGGTCGATCGCGAATTCTGGATAGTCTGCGCGGCTAGTACCAGCCAGCGGCTTCGGAGTGCGCCCATGCCCCGCATGGAGTAGCGTACCGGCCTTCAATATAACCGAGCCCCCAGCTGATCTGCGTCGCCGGGTTGGTAGCCCAGTCCGCGCCAGCCGATGCCATTTTGTTGCCGGGAAGAGCCTGCGGGATGCCGTATGCCCCGCTTGATGGGTTACTCGCGTAAAGATTCCAGTGCGATTCACGATCCCACAGCGACACAAGGCAGCTGTATTGGTCTGGACCCATTCCGCGAGCCTGAAGCATGGTGTACGCGATGGCCTGTGCGGTTCCCGGATCCGGAACGCCAGCCGCTGGCGCCGACGAGGTCACAGCGATCGTGATTCTGGACGTGCTGAATGCGTCGCGTGTCGCCGAGTTTGTGTATGTCCCCATCGTGGCGAGCGACTGCAGATCAGGAGCGCCATGGCCCGGGGCTACAACAGCTGCGGTCGCTGACGGCGTATATGGCGAACTGAGCGACACCAGAACAAAGGCCATTGTCGTGAGCGTCGCGAACAGCGGCAACGACCACGAACGACGAATGTGGCGCCCTGAAAGATCTCCGCTCGCGGTCTTCACCTGCGCTCGGAGAATCCCCGTCCTCGAATATCTAGTCACAGAGAGATTATTTTAGCCTATGAGGCTGGAAAGAGTCGGGCAGCGGTCAGCGCACAGCGAGCATGACACTGATCACGCTGTCGAGAAGCAGGTCAACTTGGCCCTCTGCGTAGCCGCGTCGAGTGCTGCGGAACGCGGTCGTGCGTACCTGATCAACACTCATCGGCTTGCCGTGCTGAAAATAGTTGACAAGTCGCAGAGCAAACTCATCCACCTCTTTAGGGTCGTACCCCGACGTCAGCACGCCGGTGCGGGTAAACTTCTGGCCGCCGGGGCGGTCAAGCCGGTCGAGAATCACCTGCGCGGTAGATCTCGCCTGAGAATACCAGGCCGCATCTCCCACCTCGGCAAACGCGCGATCGCGTTCACGAGTCGCGAACGCGTCTTCGAGGCGCTCAAGCGCTGCATCCACGTGCGTCGACGAGTAGCCGCCCTTCTGAATCGAGAAGGCCGTGCGCCTGATCGATTCGGCGCTCACAACTGCCGCGTCGGTGCGCTGGGCAGAGTAAGCGGCGCGGGCATCTTCGAGGAAGTCTTCGACTTCGTCGACGTTGTAACCGATTCGCGAGGCGCGCATGCGCGGGAAAGTAGAAGCCACGAGGATAGTCTGCCCTACGTAAATATGAGAAAGAGCGCATAGGCGACGACTGAGGAGGGAAGCATCGAATCGAGGCGGTCGAGGAAGCCACCGTGGCCAGGAAGCCACCCGCTAATGTCTTTGATTCCAAGATCCCGTTTGATGAGCGATTCGGCGAGATCACCCATCGTTGCGCTGAGCACCATTGTGACGCCGAGAATCACGCCGACCCACCACGGTTCGTGAATCATGAAGATCGCTACCAGAACGCCGGCGAGCACAGCAGCTGCTACAGAGCCAGCAAAGCCTTCCCAGGTCTTTTTCGGGCTGATGACCGGCGCCATCGGGTGCTTACCGAAAAGGAGGCCGGATGCGTATGCCCCGGTATCAACGCAGATCACCACAATCAAGAACCCGAGCGTCCACCACTGCCCACCGTTCTGCGCTGTCAATAGCACGGTGAAACTGGCGAGGAACACCACGTACCCCAGGACGAACAGTCCGGCCGCGATGTCTTTCACGAAATTGGCAACCGTCGTGCGGTGGCTCGGGCGAATCAGCTCAACGAGGCGCCAAATAGATACCAGGACGAAACCCCCGAGAGCAACTAACCAGTGCCCGGGCGCGAGCCAATAGAACGACGCTGGGATGATCGCGACGGCGGCGATGATTGTGGGAATGCGCGGTACATCCCGGCCCGCGTGCCGCAGCGCGGTCGCGAGCTCGAATGCGGTGAAGGCAATGAGCGGCACGGCGAATATCATGAAAATCGCCTTGACGAAAATCAGGCTGAATAGCAACCCGAAACCGAGAATCAGGCCAACGGTGAGCGCAGCAGCGAGGGGTCGCCCAGAGCGCGCGTTGATCTTGTCGTTCGTCGCGCGAACCTGTGTCTCAAAGTCGGATGCCATCTAGACCTCGAGCAACTCGGCTTCCTTGCGCTTGAGAGCATCGTCGATGGCGTCGACGTGGGTTTTGGTGGTGGCTTCAAGGTCTTTTTCCGCGCGAGCAATTTCGTCTTCGCCAACCTCTTTGAGCGCATCGAGGTCATCTTTCGCCTTGCGGCGAATGTTGCGAATCGCGACGCGCGCCTGCTCAGCCTTGTCGCGCACGATTTTCACGAACTCTTTGCGGCGATCTTCGGTGAGCTCGGGAAGCGTGGCACGAATGACGTTGCCGTCGTTACCCACACTCGCCCCGAGGTTCGATGCCCCGACGATGGCCCTCTCGATGTCTTTGAGCGCATTCTTGTCGTATGGGGTGATGAGTAGTGTACGGGCCTCTTGGTTGACCATGGATGCCAATTGCGCGAGGGGAGTGGGCGTTCCGTAATAGTCGACAAGCACTTTCTGAAACAGTGCAGGGTTGGCACGGCCGGTGCGTACGGTGCCGAAGTCGTCTTTCGCGACCTCAAACGCCTTACCCATCTTCTCTTTGGCTTCGGCCAAAACGTCGCTAATCACTGCAACTCCTTCAGGTCTCAGTTGAGTTTAGTGGCGCAGCAGAGTTGCGACGGCCGTCTCGTCTCAACGGCCAAGGGTCAGGTAGCACACGACGACCGAACCGTTGTTCAGCGGAAGGCCGCGAGCTGCGGTGGCGCGGCATCAGTTTGAGACGACGGTGCCGATGTGGTCGCCGCGAATGGCTTTAGTAAGATTGCCAGCCGGCTCCATACCGAAGACGACCATGGGCATCCCGTTGTCCATGCACAAGCTAAATGCTGTCGAGTCGACAACCTTGAGGCCCTGGACGAGGGCGTCCTGGTAGGTGACCTGATCGAGCTTTTCGGCCAAGTCGTTGGTGCGGGGATCAGAGTCATACACACCGTCGACGCCATTCTTAGCGACAAGTACCACATCCGCGCTGATTTCGAGCGCACGTTGGGCCGCCACGGTATCCGTCGAGAAGTACGGGAGACCGGCGCCCGCACCAAAGATCACAACGCGACCCTTCTCGAGATGGCGCTCTGCCCGTCGCGGAATGTAGGGCTCTGCCACCTGGGTCATCGAGATCGCGGACTGCACACGGGTCGCCGCGCCGGCCTGCTCAAGGAAGTCCTGCAGTGCTAGCGCGTTCATCACGGTGCCGAGCATGCCCATGTAGTCGGCTCGGCCACGCTCCATGCCACGCTGGCTGAGCTCTGCACCCCGAAAAAAGTTTCCGCCACCGACGACGATCGCGATTTCTACGTCCGCGGATGCCGCGGCAATCTCCTTCGCGAGCGCGCTGACCACATCGGGGTTGATGCCGAGCGAGCCCCCGCCGAACGCCTCACCGGAAAGCTTGAGGAGGACCCGTCTTTTGTGTGCTTCGGTCATGGTTGATCCTCCCGGTTGGCTCGCTCTAGGGTAGCCGGGCTGCGGCCCCGCCGTGCGCGATTCGAGGCCCCCGCCCACCGTGGCGAGCTCCCCCCGGCGTGCCGAATGAAGGAGATCTGGATGTGCTGGACCCGCGATTCGCACGAAGCGGCGGCATCCACTTCACATCTCCTTCATTTGGCACAATCCACGCGCAGGGCCGACGGGCCTGTCGAGACTCACGGGCGGCACAGCAAGAGGGCCGGTGGCGAACCCCCGACCCTCTTCGCGATGTGTGTTACGCGCCGACCTTGAAGCGGGCGAAGCCCGTCACCGTCAGGCCAGCATCAACGAGCACCCTGGCGACAGCGAGCTTGTTGTCTTTTGCGTAGTCCTGATCGAGCAGTGCGACTTGCTTGAAGAACGCGGTAACGCGGCCCTCGACGATCTTCTGCAGGGAGGCCTCGGGTTTGCCTTCGCCGCGGCTAATCTCTTCGACGATGCGACGCTCGTTCTCGACCGTGTCGGCGGGAACTTCGTCGCGGTGAAGATACTGCGGGTCGGCGAACGAGATGTGCTGCGCGATGCTACGAGCCGTCTCAGCGTCATCACCCGTGTACGCGACGACAACGCCGACCTGCGGTGGCAGATCTTTCGAGGTGCGGTGCAGGTAGACCGAGAACTTGTCGCCGTCCAGTCGCACCATACGACGCAACTCAATCTTCTCACCGAGAACTGCTGCCTGATCGGAGATGACCGACTCGACGGTGCCGGAGCCGACCTTGGTCGCGAGGGCGGCATCCACCGTCTCCGCACCAGAGTCGGCGAGGGCCTGCAGCACAGTGTTGCCGAGCGCAATGAACTTCTCGCTCTTGGCGACGAAGTCGGTCTCGCAAGCGAGCTCGATCATCGTGGTTGCTGTTGCGCTCTCAACAGCGGCGATGAGGCCTTCGCTCGTGGAGCGATCTGAGCGCTTCGCATTGCTCTTGGCACCCTTGAGGCGCAGGATTTCCGTTGCCTTTTCGAGGTCACCGCCAGCTTCGACGAGTGCGTTCTTGCTGTCGACCATGCCAGTGCCGAGGCGCTCGCGCAGAGTCTTGAGGTCTTCGAGACTGAAATCTGCCATCGTGAATCCTTACTTGGTGGCGTCAGCGTTGGCGGCTGGCTTCTTGGGGGCTGCGGCGGCGGTCGGTTTTGCGGCTGGCGCTTTTTCGGCGGGCTTCTTCTCTTCGTCGCTGGCTCCGGACTCGATGTCAGCCTCGAGCTCGGCGTCAGTCTCCTGGTGGTGAACCGGAACGATGGTCTCGTCTGCAGCAGCTTCGTGCTCGGCGACTACGGCATCCGCGTCGTTCTCTGCGGTGGGTGTTTCTGCCGCGATAACCTCGGCGATAGCCGCGATGTCTGGCGTAGTCGACTCGACGAGACCGTCAGCGGCCTCGACCTTCTCGGCCGCGGTCTGCGGCGTCTCTGATGCGGCGAGAAGTTCTGCTTCCCACGCTGCGAGCGGCTCAACCTCGCCACCCTCTTCGGGCTTCTGGTGACGCTGGATAAGGCCCTCGGCAGCAGCATCCGCAATGATGCGGGTCAGCAGTCCGACCGACCGGATGGCATCGTCATTGCCAGGGATCGGGTACTGCACGTCGTCGGGGTCGCAGTTGGTATCGAGGATCGCGATGACCGGGATACCCAGCTTGTGCGCCTCGTCGATCGCAAGGTGCTCTTTCTTGGTGTCGACGATCCAGACCGCAGATGGGGTCTTCGTGAGGTTGCGGATGCCACCAAGGCTCTTCTGGAGCTTGATGAGTTCGCGACGCTGGATGAGCAATTCTTTCTTCGTGTAGCCACGGGTGGTGTCGTCGAAGTCGACCTCTTCGAGCTCTTTCATGCGAGCGAGTCGCTTGGAAACCGTCTGGAAGTTGGTCAGGAGGCCACCGAGCCAACGCTGGTTGACGTACGGCTGTCCGACGCGCTGAGCCTGTTCAGCAATAGCACCCTGTGCTTGCTTCTTGGTTCCCACGAAAAGAATCGTGCCGCCATGAGCGACCGTCTCTTTGACGTAGTCGTAGGTCGCATCGATGTGCTTGAGCGACTGCTGGAGGTCGATGATGTGGCTGCCCGAACGCTCGGTCAGAATAAAGC
>JANXVG010000017.1 GCA_025351795.1 Salinibacterium sp.
ATGATTTTATCGGCGAGCGAGGTGAGAATATTCGACGAGAACACCGACCCGACCAGATTCTGGCCAACCGCGAGGAACGTTCCGGTCAGGGCATCAGCGCCGTTGCCGGTCGCGCCACCGAATACCAGAACGATGATCGGAGCAGCCACGATCGTGCACGCAACAGCCACGATGACATTCAGGAGAAAGTACCGAGGGATCGTGCGTCCAAGTCCCCAGCGACGCACGCCGTAGCCCCAGAGAATCGCACCGACAACGTTCACAATGGCAAATGGCAGGCTGACCGGGCCGCTAATAAGGGCCGAACCGGCATTGGTGAGGACGCCCACTAGCGCACCCCACCATGGGCCGAGAACGATCGCCGAGATTGCGGTGCCGATCATGTCGAGGTACACGGGCAGGCGCAAGGCGGATGCAATATATCCGCCGACGATATTTAGCGCAACGCACACCGGAATGAGTGTGACGATGAGCGTCATGGGTAAATTGTTGTGATTCATCCGACTCTTCATAGGGCGGGATGCAACGGGGGCTGTTGTCATGTTCGTGCCTTTCGAATGGTGATGGTGGGGTCTGCGACTCTGCTTTCCCCTGGGGTCTGGTGGGCCGTCGCTGGGCGGCGCCGCACCTCCTGTGCTCTCGTGGAGCAGACCGCATTGGACCCGTTAGCGACGGCAGCATCGACGCGCGCCGTCACCGCCCAGCCACACTGCGGAGGTTGTGGATAGCGATTGGGTGCCAATGTGCCCGACGAAGTGCGCATTGTCAATCGCGGAACGCATCTGAGAGGAAAGCCGAAAAAATTTGCGCATTGGCGCGCAATGCCACGCGAGCGTTGGGAACTGAGTCGCTCCACAGGCGCGTATCAATGACCATTTCGCCGAGGGTGTGGGTTCCGGTTGTCTCGACATGGACCCGGTACCTCCCGACATCTTCAAGCACGTCCGGTCGCACCAGATATGCGATGCAGATCGCGTCGTGCACCGGCGCTGACCGTTTCACCGCATCGGGTGCATCCGGATAGTTGAGAATCCGCTGCCGAATAATCTGGCTAGACGCGATGGCAGCCGGTGTTCCTATAGCATCGAAAAGATCGCAGTCTTCGAGGGTGATCTGGGCACTGTGCGTGGCATTGAGCGGCACGACTGTTACGTCACGGATGCCTGCACCGAGAACGGATTCCGCCGCTTCCGGGTCCACCCAAATGTTGAATTCGGCAACAGCGGTCACGTTGCCCCAACCCCGCGACCCGCCCATGAGCACAAGCTGCGGGATCCTGGATGCGAGACGCGGTTCGGCGGCGAGCGCGAGTGCGACATTTGTCAGCGGTCCGGTGGCCACCAGGACGGTATCGAGATTTGCGTCGTCCATGTAGTAGTCGATGAGGTAAGAGACCGCACCCTGCTCCTGCACGGAGGTTTTCGACGCCGGCAAGTCCAGATAGGGAATTTGGAAAGCGGGCTCATCGCCGTTGAGGACGTCACGTGGGATCGGGAAGTCCGGGCGCATTATCGGACGTGGCGCGCCCGCGTATACCCCGACGCGCGAACCCAGATGGTCGAGCACCCTGAGCGAATTCTCCGTCGTGTTCGACAACGGCACATTGCCATTGACAGTCGTGACAGCAACAAGCTCAAGCTCGGAGTGGCAGACAGCGGCCATGATGGCGACAGCATCATCCGTGCCCGTGTCACAGTCAATGATGAGACGAATAGTCATAACTGTCTTTCTCGTTCAGCGGCGGGACAGGAAGGTGGTGACACGGAGGGCAGAGCTGTTGATCCACACGTCGGAATACTCGATCGCGCGACCATCGGCCAAAAAAGTCAGTTGCTCGAGGTATTGCACCGGTGAGCCAGCTGGCACACCCAGAGCCTCGGCGATGTCAGTTGTTGCGGAGACGGCACTGAAGGTACGCCTCGCCGTTCCGATCTTTAAGCCGTACTGCCCTTCAAGAGCGCCAAACAACGTGGTCTGGCAGAAGTCAATGTCTTCAATACCCGGAGCGAGGTCAGAGCGCACGTAGTTGTGTACGAGAGCGATCGGGGCGCCATCCGTAAGTCGGCGGCGAACCAGCCGGAATGCGTCGCGCCCGCCGCTGATGCCGAGCAGCATCGCCATGATCGGCGGCGGTTTGACGATCCCGGCCGAGATAACCTCGGTGCCCAGCACGAGCCCCTGACTCGCGAAGTCCTCGGACAGCGTGCTGAGCTTTTGGGCTACTGCGGGCTCGAGGAGATTCTCGGTGATGAAGGTACCCTTGCCGCGAACCTGTTTCAACAGACCTTGCTCGATCAGTGTCGCGAGCGCGCGGCGCAAGGTGCCTCTGCTCACGCCCAGTTCACTGGCCAGTTCTGGCTCCGTCTTCAGGCGGTGACCGGAGGCCCAGTCGCCCGAAGCGATCGTCGCGCGCATCGCGTCAGAAATTTGCACGTGCAGAGCCGACGGCGCTTCACGGTCTAGTTCACGGTGGCCAGTCGACCCCGGTGCGAACATCTCCATGGTGGTCAGTAACTCCGCTCTGCGGAATCATGCACGCCGCCGACAATTGCGACCCCCGCGCTCGTGCCGAGGAGCGAGGCACCCGCGTTGAGGAGTGCCACTGCCTGGCTGAATGACTTAATCGACCCGGATGCTTTGACGAACACTCCTGCTGGAGCACGCTCGACGAGGAACCGCACGCTTGCCGGATTGGCTGTCTCGATCGCTCCGCTGCTCGCATTCTTGAGAAAGGCCGCTCCCGCCTCTACCGCAAGTTCGATCGCTGCCTCACGCTCGTTGAAGGTCAGGAGTGGAAGCTCAAGCATTACCTTGATCGGAACATCAGCCGCCCTGACTACCCCCGCAATGTCCTCACGGAACTCGGCAAACATCCCGCTCTTCAGCCAGCCGACCTGCACGCCGATGTCGATCTGAGTGGCGCCCAGGCGCACGAGCTCCGCCGCCTCGAATGCTTTGCCTGCCGATGTCATGACCCCGACGGTCGGAAAATCGAGGGCGGAAGCCACTCCTATGCCGGTACCAGCGAGCTCGGCCGCAACGAGCGGCACCCAGGACCCGGGAACCATGGCCGCGTCGAAGCCGTACTCAGCGGTCTCGCGAGCGTGCGCGATCATCCGCGCGGCGGTTGAGCCTGCCTCAATGAGAGTGTGCTGGATGAACGGCGCCAGCTGGGCAGGCGACATCACGATTGTGCGGGCGTCCGCGGTCTCAGGCACGTTGTTCTCCCCCACTCCGCCGGTGGATGGACAGGATCGCGTCGAGCTGGTCGCGCGTAGCGAGCGCGGGCACGACCTCTCGCATCGTGACAGCGTAGGCGCCCGCAGCAACCGCCTCGCGCACGGCATCGCGGATAGGGAGCCCGCCGGCGAGCCCCACCGCAAGAGCGGCGGTGAACGCATCACCCGCTCCCGTCGTATCGATTGCCTGCGCTGGGAAAGAGACTCGCACGAGGTCGGTTCCGAGCGCGTCGGCGATGAGCGCCCCTTCCTCACCGAGGGTGAGCACGACCGAGCCCCCGCAGCGCTGACGGAGCGCGGAGGCCAGAATCCGCGGCGACTCGTTTGGGGCGAGACCCGTCAGCCGCGCTGCTTCGGACCGATTGGGGGTCAGCACGTCAATGCTGTGCCAGATGTGGTCAGGGAGCAGGGTAGCCGGCGCCGGGTTGAGAAGTGTGGCGGTTCCCGCCGCGCGCGCGAACCGCAGTGCTAGGACCGCAACGTCGGCCGGAATCTCGAGCGACACGATCAGGAGGTCGGCGGATGCGATCGCGGAACGAAATCCGTCGAGGTCGGACGGTACAAGTTCGCTGAGCGCTCCCGGCGCTATCGCGATCCGGTTCTCTCCGCGTGAGTCAACGGTGATAAAGCCCGTCATCGTCGCCGCTGGCTTGTCAACTACCCCCGACGCATTTACACCTTCTGTTGCCCACAGAGCCCGGGCCGAGGCCGCTGCCGCATCAGGTCCGAGGGCAGTGAATAGCGAAACAGATGCCCCGAGCCGCGCAGCGCCGATCGCCTGATTCGACCCCTTACCGCCGGGCCCGATGCTGAGCATGCCACCGGACACCGTCTCACCTGCTTCTGGAGCCCGGTCGAGCCGCATGGTTAGTCCCACGCCATACCCGCCAACCACTGCGATCTTCATTGTTCGCCCTGTATCTAGACAAATATGTACAAGGCACAAGCTAGTGAGCAGAGCTAGAAGCGTCAATGCGCCTGCTCAGATGAGTAGCGCATGCAACAATTACTGCGGAAATGAGCAACGTCAACGGTGGCACTGAGCCAGCCGTTCACCCACCACGAATCGAAGGCCGTCACCCCACCACCCGCCGAATCCCCGCTATCCAGTTGACAGCGAGCACGGGCCATCGTCGCAATCATTACCGCCGCGAACACCATCCAGGGCGGAGTGAGCACCTGTGGCGGTGCGCGCGCCAAGAACTGCACGTACCGACAGCACGCCCAAGCGCGCGTCCAAGATTCGGTCGCGCGAAGTCGACGGTGTGCCGGGGCGGTCGCGCATCGCGCATCGCGCAAAAGGCCTAGCAAACCGCAGACTTTAGGTCGGGTGACTACCCGCCCGATAAACGCTCTCGGCCTCAACTTCCCTCAGGTACGTTCTCCAGTCGTCGAGGTGATCCCGGTGCCAGTTCGCCCAGTCGACCGGATGCCCGCGCAATAGCGCTTCGAGCTGGTCAAGATCGGCGAGCCAGTACGCCTGTGCCCTCGGTGACAGCGGTGATGTCGATGACTCAATATCCAGCGTCACCGTGAGCCTGAGGATAGTGCTGTGTCCCCGCGTCCCGCCGGCCACGCCGTCGAGATCGAAAGCCAGCACCCCAACATTGGAGGTCTCGACCACGAGCCTCGTCACGGCATCGAGCTCGCGGATGGTGCCAACAGTTGGCGGATACGGGTCTGGGTGCATCCACTCAAGGTCGTACCGACCACCGACTCGCGGCTCGATGCTGGCCTCGGCGAGCCACCCCGAGACAAGCGCGTCGTCAATGAGGGCATCCCACACGATCTCTCTCGGAAGGTCAATTCGCCTCTCAAATACAATTACGCCGCTACTCACGCCGACAGTGTACGTCTGGCCGCCGACCATCGAGTTATGGCGCGCGCCCGGTAGCCTGTTGGGCGTGAACAGCTACGCCCTCGCCGTGGATCTAGGCGGAACCAAGATCGAAGCAGCCCTCGTCGACCCGACCGGCTCGGTGCTGTCCGGTAGTCGCTTTCGCGCAACAACTGGCCGCGAAAAAACCACCGGGGAGCTCACAGAGAGCGCCAGCACCGTCGTCACGAGTGCGCTTGCCGCACTGCCCTTCAACGATGAACTCATCGGCGCCGGAATAGGTTCTGCTGGCCCGATCAATGTGGTCGACGGGCGCGTCTCACCGCTCAACCTGCCGCACTGGCGCGACTACCCATTGCGTGACCTGGTCGCGACGCTCGTACCTTCGGTGCCTGTCACACTGCGCATGGACGGCCTGTGCATTGCCCTCGCCGAGCACTGGGTGGGCGCGGCGATCGGTCAGTCCAATTTCATGGGAATGGTCGTGTCGACAGGTATCGGTGGTGGACTCATCCTCGGTGGCCAGGCTGTGGCGGGCCCGACTGGGAACGCCGGACACATCGGCCATGTCGAAGTGGGGGGATTCGACGACACCTGCGACTGCGGCGGGACGGGGTGCGTTGAGGGCATTGCTTCCGGCCCGAAGACGACGGCGTGGGCGCGTCGGCAGGGGTGGACCGGATCCAGCGGCGAGGATCTCGCCGCGAGCTACGCGGCTGGCGACGAGATTGCGATCGCAGCAGTGAAACGCTCTGGGCGCGCGATTGGACAGGCCATCGCATCCGCCACCGCACTCGTCGACCTCGACCTCGTTGCCATCGGCGGCGGGTTCTCGCACGTCACGCCCGACCTGTTCGTCTACATTCGTGAAGCGATTGCCGCACGTGCAAAATTCGACTTCGTCACGAAGGTGCATGTCGTGCCGTCGGGCCTGTCTGGTGACGGCCCGCTCATCGGCGCGGCCGCCCTCGTGCACCGGTCGGAACTGGTGCCACCCGTCATCAGGGTGACATCCGCTCTGCGCTAGTTTTCTTCCCGTGACGCTGGTGGCCGACGCTCAACCCGATCGCCCGGTCCACATCGACGCTCAACAGGCACGGCGAGTTCGTCCCGTCCAAATCGACGGACTATCGGCGTGGACCAGAGTCGGCGGCCCAGGTCTGCCGAGACAACGACCACGATGTCCGTCGATTTGGACAGCGCGCGACCGCAGTCGACACTGCACTAGCTGAGCTCGTCTTCGACGAAAGACGTGCGAGTGAGCATGACACCGGCAACCGCTCCGGCGAGCGCAACCACCATGAGGAAGATGAGCGCTGCTGTCCAGCCCTGCGTAAGATCGCGCAGGATGCCGACGATGATCGGACCGACGGCACCAACCGCATAGCCGATGCTCTGCACGAAACCGCTGAGCGCAATAGACGCTTGGTGGCTCCTGGTACGCAGGTTGATGAGCACAAGAGCAACCGGGAACAACAGCGGACCAGCCCCCGCCAAGATCACCCAGAGCACGGGAGCCGCGGCGGGCGCAACCACGAGCCCCAGGTAGCCGAGCAGGAATGACACCACTCCCGCGTAGACCAGCAAGCCCACGTTGCGCATGCGGGTAGCAAGGATGGGTATGGCGAGCGCTGCAGGCAGCCCCATGAGCCCAAAAAGAGAAAGTAGCGCTCCCGCTTGCAGCGGCGCGAGTCCAGCAGTCTGAACGAGTATCGCTGGCAGCCAAGCAAACATCGCATACGCGCTCAAGGCCGACACCGAAAAAATGATGGTGAGGGCCCATGCGGTGCGTGAGCGCTTCAATCCGCGCACCAAAGCGGGTGCAGGGTCGGCAAGTTCCGGTGCCTCGTCTTGCCCTACCGCCGCTCGGGCGTCTCTGCGGTGCTGTACCTTCACGATGACCCAGGGCACTAGCGCCCCGACCGAAAAAAAGGCCCAGACGCCGAGCGAAACTCGCCAACCCGCAGCCACAGCAATCGGCGCCGCGACAAGGGCTGGCACAGCGGTGCTGAACGACATCAGGGTGACGTACGAGGTGGTGACAAGGCCGATGCGATCCGGAAAATATCGTTTCACTATGGGCGGAAGCAGGATGTTACCGAACCCCATGCCAGCAAGCACGACGACGCTACTCGCAAGAAGTATCGCGTACGATCCCGCGAACGCACGGGCAAGATGACCGACGACCATGGCAACACTCGCGACGAGAAGTGCCACCTCAAGCCCGAACCGATGAGCAATACGAGGAGCAACCAGACCACAGATAGCAAACGCAATCGGCGGAAGCGCTCCAAGTAAGCCCAGCGAGACGCTGTCGAGCGGAATGTCTGTCGCGACGTAGGCCGTGATAGGCGAGATCGCTGCGACAGCCGTACGGAGGTTGAGCGCCATCAGGAGGATGCCGAGCAGCGCTGCGCTGCGCCCCAGCCAGAGCGGCAGGGGGCGGGCTTCAGTCACTCAGATAGTCTAGGTTGGGCGCGCCATGCGACACGCACACTCGGAAGCCAGCGGTCATGGGCGTTCGATCGGGCGAGCCAGCGGGTCAGGGTGGCCCGTCGGGTCGAGTTGGCACGTCCGGTCGAGTGGGCACGACAGCCGATGGGATCGACCATAATCTGGTGGTGGGCTCAACGCACCCGATTGGTCGGTAGCGTTCTCGTGCAGGTCGCCGACGTGCTCGATAGGCTCGGCGCCTCAGACCTTGACAGGCCGAGCATGACGCGAGCATAGCTAGCGTCGCGCGCGAACTTGTGCAGGGCAGCACTGCACGCCGTTTCAGCCGTGCGCGCGAGACAATCACCAATGACGAACTAGCACACCGGCTGCGCACGCTCGCGCTCGAAGCACTGATGCCAGGCGCGAAACGCAGCATCGGCGCGCTGTCGGCCGCCGTGCTTGCCGCTTATGACATCGCTGTCGCGACTAATCTGCATATCGAACTCGATCCGATTGCAACTGGCTCGGTTGCGCTCGCCAGCGTTCTCTCGGCACCAATTGGCATCCGCGCGGTGGTGCGTGACCGCACGCTGGCTCCGAGCGATGCAGACTGGCATATCGGGCACGGCCCTGAAATCAACGGAACTGCAGCGAGCATCCTGTTGTTTCTTGCTGGCAGGACCGGCTTCCCCACACCAGAATCGGAACCAACCTAGAGGGCTGCGAATATTTCGCGTACGCGTGCTTCGTCGAGGGTCATCTGTACCCGGAGAGATTCCATACCATCGAACTTGTTCATCGGCCGGAGGTATTCGAGAAACGAGACCTCTACCGTCGTGTCGTAGAGATCAAGCGTCTGGTCGAGCACGTGCGCTTCGACCTGCTTGTCTGGCACATCGTCGAACGTCGGGTTATTGCCGATCGAGACGGCCGCGCGGTACTGCGTTCCAGCGACGCCCAGCCACGCCGCGTACACTCCGTCAGCCGGAATGTAGCCCTCGATCTGGGGCGACAGGTTTGCGGTTGGGTAGCCTAGGAGGTGCCCGCGCTCGTGGCCGTGCACGACGACAGAGCGGATGCTCGGCAGCCGCCCCAGAACCTCTGCGGCTTCGCGCACGCGGCCTTCAGATAGCAACTCGCGCACCCACGTCGACGAGGCCTTACGTGCTGCGCCCAGACGAAACTCGTCGATCATGCGTACCTCAAAGCCTGCCTCGACGCCCAGCTCAATGAGCGTGGCTACGGTTCCGGCCCCGTGCGCGCCGAAGCGAAAATCCGGGCCAACCAACACCATGCGCGCATGCAGGGCATCGACCAGAACCCGACGCACGAAGTCTTCGGGAGACTGCTCGCTGAAGGCACGATCGAAGGCGAGCATGAGAGTGGCTGCTACGCCGGCTTCCTCAAGTCGCTCGAGTTTCTGGTCGTTGCTGAGAAGTGCAACCGGGCATGACTCGGGGCTCAGCAGGCCGAGCGGGTTGCGATCAAACGTGAGGACGGTCGCGGTGAGGCCGTCATCCGCCGAAAGAGCGAGCAATTCATCGATCACCCGGCGGTGCCCGGCGTGTACACCGTCGAATTTTCCGATCGTGACGGCGCTCGGGCCGAACTCATCAGGCACGGCGGAGAGTGATTCAAAGACTTGCATGTCAGGACGGCACTCTCGATGGACGACGCCGATACAGCCAGAGCATCCCAAGAATCGGAAGTACGAGTGGAACGAACAGGTAGCCACGACCGAAATACGACCACACCGTGTCTGACACAAACAGTGTGGAGTCCACGATCGTGAGGGTTCCCACCGAAAGCACACCGACAAGTTCGACCGTAATCGCGGCCCAGGCGATCCGATACCACGTCGTTCCCGGCAGGATCAGAGCGATCGTCGCAACGATGTAGATCACCCCGGACACGGCTGAGAGCAGGTACGCGACTGGCGCAACATCGAACTTGGTGAGAATCTGCACCACCGACCGAGCCGTCGCGCCGAGCGCCAGAATCGCGTAGATCACGATGAGGACTCTGCCGACACCGACTGCACGGGAATTCATCTCGCTCATTGCTCCAAGATTAGGCCAGTTGGACGGTCCAGATTTGCCCCATGCGGTACACCATGACCGCTACGGCTAAGCACGCGACGCCGAGGATGACGGTGCTCCATCTGGTTCGCTCGATCAGTCCCCAGAAAACGGCGGCAGGCGGAACGAGAACGGCAGACACGAGGTACACCCAGAACTCCAGTGCACTACCGGTCGGCGAGTTGCCAACCGCTGGCGCAACGATTGCCATAACCAGCTGGATCAGAAGGAATAGCTCGACGAGAGCGGTCACCCCCATGGTGATGTCGCTCGGTATGCGGCCAGCGAGACCCATCACCAAGCACAGTAGCCCGGCAACGACTGCAACCCCGAGTTGCACGAGAGTAAACCATTCGATCACGTGAGCACCTCAGCTGTGGGAAAGTTGACGATCGGGCGGGATATTCCCGCGGCAACGCTCACGATACCGACGAGTCGGCCATCTGGGCCGATGGCCGCGACGATCGGTGCGTCGTTGACACCCACGAGCACGCGCTTGCCTTGGGAGAGCGCGATGACGTTGTTCGCATCGAGGACCACGGTCGGGAACAGCCACCCAGCGACCTCAGCAGGGCTTCGGAGGTCGCCGACGGGGTCGACGTCATCGATGGGTGTGGCATCCGCAAGCAGAAACGGACCGACACGAGTGCGACGCAGGGCGGTCAGGTGGCCACCAACGCCGAGAGCTGCCCCCAGATCACGAGCGAGGGCACGAATGTAGGTGCCACTCGAGCACGAAATGCGCACATCGATGTCGATGAAATCACCGCGCCGCAGATCACGCACCTCGAACGCGGCAACGGTTACCGAACGGGACTGCAGCTGCACATTCTCGCCCGCGCGCGCTAGATCGTACGCCCGCCGCCCGCCGACCTTGATCGCACTGAAGGTGCTCGGAACCTGGTCGATGAGGCCAGTAAGAGCGACAATACCTGCTGAAATCGCGGCGTCGGTTACCGAGTCGGTGGCTACAGTGTCGATCACTTCGCCCTGCGCGTCATCCGTGGTCGTGCACTGGCCCAGTCTGATCGTTGCCTCGTATTCCTTGTCGAGGCCGACCACGAACGTGAGAAGACGGGTCGAACTATTGACGCCGAGCACGAGGAGCCCGGTTGCCATCGGGTCGAGCGTGCCAGCATGTCCGACCTTGCGTGTTCCGATGATTCTGCGGGCACGACCCACAACATCGTGACTCGTTATGCCAGACGGTTTGTCGACAAAGATGATTCCGCTCGCTGTGTTCGCAGAAGGCTTCACGCTGCTGCACTCATTTCGACGTGGGTCGCTGGGTCTTGCCGAGGTGCAACAGCAGGTCGAGCTTTTCGGGCAGTGCAATTGTCAAAAGTTCGCGCACCGTTTCGTTGGTGTCAAACTCATCGCTCATGCGCAGCCCGACCATGGTGTTGATGAGCATCCCCCCAGCAAGAAACTCGCGGGTCTGTTCGGGTCCGAAGCCGGCCTCGTTGCGCATGAACTCGTAGACCTCGAGGAATCCTTCGCGCGCTGCTCGCCCGATGACGGGGTCGCTGCCGAGCACGAACGCGTGCATGAGGGAGAGCAGGAGGCCGCGGTCATTGAGCAAGTCCACGTATGCGCGACCGAAATAGCGCGGCAACTCTGTTCGCGAGTTCTCGGCAAGCACGGTGCGAAATGTGCTGAGCAGGGCGTCAAGCGCGCGCCGCAGTACCTCGAGGAAAAGCTTCTCCTTCGAACCAAACATGCGCACTACATACGGCTGGCTTACTCCGGCGGCTCGTGCAACTTGGTCGGTCGTTGCACCGACATAGCCGTAGTCGCCAAAGACCCCGGTTGCGGCTTCGAGAATCAACTCACGACGGTCCCGGGATTTCATCCGCGTTATCGGCTCGTGGCCATCGTCGTCTGCGCTCACACTTGACATGGTATCAGGTGATAACTAGTCTACTAAGTAATCATTCGATTACCTCTTAAGCACCATTCTAGGTGGAGACCCATGTCAACGCTCCTCGAAACTTTCCCGCTTGCCCCTTCGGCAAAGACACACAGCGTGCCCATCTGGCTCGCGATCGCCGCTGCCTCGCTACCGATGTTTATGGCCACGCTCGACAACCTCGTGATGACCAATGCTCTCCCGGTGATTCGGATCGCGCTCACCGCGTCCGTCGAAGAACTCCAGTGGTTCGTCAACGCGTACACACTGAGCTTTGCCACCTTCATCCTGATGGCGGTCGCACTCGGAGATCGATTCGGGCGTCGCACCCTGTTCATTAGTGGGCTCGCGATCTTTACGATCGCATCCGTTCTCTCAGCGCTCAGCACAGAACCGTGGATGCTCATCGCTGCCCGCGCGTTGCAGGGGCTCGGCGGGGCAGCAATTATGCCGCTCTCGCTCACCCTGCTCGCGGGCGCGGTCTCTGAGCGACTGCGTCCCCTCGCGATAGGAATCTGGGGTGGGGTCGCGGGACTGGGGGTCGCCGTCGGGCCGCTCGTCGGGGGTGCCGTCGTTGAAGGGTTTAGCTGGGAGGCGATCTTCTGGCTCAACCTACCGGTCGGTATTATCTCGATCCCGCTCGCACTGTACGCACTTCCCAACAGCCTGGGTGACAAACTTCGCGCCGACGTCGTTGGGGTCCTGCTCGTGGGTCTCGGCGTACTCGCGCTCGTTTTCGGTATCGTGCGTGGTAACCCGACCGGCTGGGGCAGCATCGAGGTGCTCGGCTCGCTCACGGCTGGCGCCGTGCTCGTCGCCGCGTTCATCTGGTGGGAGCTACGAACACCGAGCCCACTGCTACCGCTGCGGCTGTTTCGCGATCGCAGCTTCTCGGTCGCCAATATCGTCGGGCTCACCTTCAGCTTCGGATCTTTCGGCGCGATCTTTATCCTGATTCAGTTCCTGCAGATCGTTCAGGGCTATTCGCCACTGGGTGCAGGCATCGCCACCACCCCATGGACTATGGCTCCGATGATCATTGCGCCACTCGCCGGCATCTTCGCTCCTCGAGTGGGAACGCGCACCTTTATCATCATCGGTCTGATCTTCCAGGCCACCGGGCTTTTCTGGCTCGCGTTGACGATGGCGGCAGACACCGCATACCTGACAATGCTGCCAGCGTTCATCATGTCTGGCATCGGTATGGGCCTCGTCTTCGCTCCGATCTCGACGGCGGTGCTGGCCACGATGCGTGACGTTGATAGGGCAAAGGCCTCAGGCACCAACTCGACAGTGCGCGAGATCGGCGTTGCGCTCGGAATCGCCACTCTCACTTCGGTCTTCGTGGGCGCCGGCGGCGAGCTCACCCCCACCGGCTATGTTCATGCCGCTATCCCCGCAGTATTTGTGGGCGCTGGCGCGCTCGCTCTCGCGGCTGTCGCCGCGTTCGCCCTGCCGTCCGGGCGCGCTCCCCGCACAATGACGGAGCACGCCCGTAGTATCTGACACATGCGGATCGGCGTAATCGGAGCAGGGGCAGTGGGCGGCGCTTTCGCCGCTGTACTCGCCCGGGCCGGTCATGACGTCGAGGTCACGGCGCGCGGCGACCACCTTGCCGCGATTCGCGAGGACGGCATTTACCTTCAGGGAGCCTGGGGCGACTACGTTGCGAAGGTTCAAGCGGGCGAAACGCTCACCCCAGGCGTCGAACTCGTCATCGTGGCCACTAAGGCACAAGACGCTGTTTCGGCCATTCGCGAGAACATCAGCGCCATGCGTGGAATACCCGTGCTCGTCCTACAAAACGGTCTTGACGGTGTGAGTGCTGCGCAACGGGCAGCTCCCCGGTCAGATGTCGTCGGCGGGCTCGCCTTACTGGCTACTTCCTACCTGTCGCCAGGCACGATCACCATGACCACCGGTGGCCTCACCTACATCGGTGGCGGCACGGGTGCAACTGACCTGCCGGCGCGTTACATTGCGAAAGTCTTCGAGGGAGTGCTGCCCGTCGAGATCGTCGCAAATTTCGTCGGCGCCCAATGGACGAAGCTTGTGATCAACCAAGTCAACGCAATGCCGGCGATCACTGGTCTCAGCGCGCAGGAAACTATTGCGAACCCGGCGCTTCGTCGAATCATCACGGCGAGCATGCGTGAACAGGTGCGCATTGGTCTACGCTCACGAATTCGATTCGAAAAGTTGCAGGGCCTGAGCCAACGCACCCTACGGGTATTTTCGATTTCCCCGTGGTGGATCGGTCAGGCGTTACCATCTCTTATCGCACGGCGAATGGGCGCAACACCGAATCCGGGCTCCACCCTGCAAAGCGTGCGCCGAGGTCAGGCCACGGAGATTGACTACCTTAACGGTGCAGTCGTGCGCGCAGCCGAGGCGATCGGAGCGTCAGCACCCGTGAATGCAGCCCTAGTCGCTCTCGTTCACGAAGTCGAATCCAGCGGCAGGTTCATGCTACCCGCTGAGGTCGTGGCGCGGGTTCGCGCGCTTTAGCAACTGTCCGCAAAAACCTGGTGCGGGTTCTCTGGGTCGGAATTATCGAAAATGGCCGTTGCGGCTTCGCGCGGCTTCGACTGTTTGGCGTAGAGCGTGTTGCCCCCACGGTGGCGTGGGCTCAGCCCCGAGTGGCCGTCGCGCTCGTCGAGACCCGTTGAGGCAGCACCCCGGGGCGCGTCAAGCCAGATCGAATAACTCCACAACCCACGTAGTTCAGGCCGGTTGAGAAACGCTCCATCGATGATCAAGATCGCGTCTTGTGGGGCGGTCTGCCACCGTGACTGAATCTGGGCATCACGAGCGACATCGAAAGCCTCGGTCACAAATCCGGTACTTCCACCCATCGTGAATGGCCCGATCAGCACACGACGGAACACCGAGTAATTGAACGAATCGAGGTAGTATCCCTCGGCAGAGTCCAGCCCTCGCGCATACCGCTCAGCGCGCGGCCGGTGGAACATGCTCATGGATGCGCGGAAAACCGCGTGGCCGCGCTTGGCGATAGCGTCGGCGAGGTCAGCCGCGAATGCCTCGTGACCCGCGACGTCTGTGCCATCGATCGCAATCATTCTGCGGCCCTTGCCACAGTTATGCAGGATCTCGCCCGCGAGCGCATCGAGAGCATCCTTCTTCTGGGAAGTCCATCTGGCCATAGTGCCAGTCTAGGTTTGAGTGGTGACCATTGCCCCGGCTGTGAACGATTGGTTCGCTCGGAACCACCGTGACCTGCCGTGGCGACGTGATGGCTTTAGCGCGTGGGGAACCCTCGTTTCCGAGTTCATGCTGCAGCAAACACCGGTCGCCCGCGTGGTGCCGCGGCTCACCGCGTGGCTCGAACGCTGGCCGACACCGGCGTCGCTCGCTGCGGAATCGCCGGGAGAAGCCGTTCGGGTGTGGGATCGGCTCGGCTATCCGCGCCGGGCACTCAACCTGCACGCGGCTGCCGTGGCCATCACCGAGTTGCACAGGGGCCTGGTACCGCAGGACCTGCCAAGTTTGCTCGCCCTGCCGGGCGTCGGCGACTACACCGCGCGAGCCGTCGCCGCCTTCGCGTTCGGGCACCGGCATCCCGTCGTCGATGTCAACGCACGCAGGGTCATGGCGCGCGCACTACTCGGGCAGGGCGAGTCCGGGCCCGCATCGACGAAGGCGGATCTCGCGCTCATGGAGTCAATTCTGCCCACGGATTCTGCGGCTGCCCGTATCACGAACGCCGCGATGATGGAACTGGGGGCACTCGTCTGCACAGCCAGGTCACCGCGGTGCGACGCCTGCCCCATCGCCGAGCAGTGTGCTTGGCGCCGAGCCGGATATCCACCGTTTGACGGCAAACGTGGGCCGGTTCAGAAGAGGTTCGAAGGGTCTGACCGGCAAGTGCGTGGGCTCATCCTGCGCGAACTGCGTGCGAGTGACATTGCGGTAACTTTCGCCGAAATCGAGCAGGTCTGGGCTGATGCCAGCCAACGGGATCGCGCGCTTGAGGGGTTGTTAGCAGACGGTCTCATGTGTGCCGTCGACGGCGGATATTCGCTTCCTGTCTAAGCCCGGTTGCTGCCCCCCTGAACACCCACCAAGCTGACGGCCGTCGCCGGCACGTCAACAGCCACTCTCAGCCCGCTCCACCGGCGAGAGTGCAGAAACGCGCAGTTCCGGGCCTCGCTACCCGGCAGTACTGCGCTCTCAACCGAAGCAGCTGTTAGTCCTCATCGAGATCGGGGAACCTCGGCTTGACGTACGGATCTTCATCGCCGGCGTACGACGCGGTCTTCTTGAGAGTGTCGACCTCGGCGTCGCGTGCTGCCGCCTCGCTCAGCAACGACTCGATGAGGGCGGCGTTCTCCGGGATGCCGTCGGCAATGAACTCGAGGCTCGGCGTGAGCCTGGCTGTGATGTTCTTGCCCACTTCGCTGCGCAGCATGCCGGTTGCGGACTTCAGCGCAGCTGCCGTATCGGCGCGCTCCATGTCGGTTCCGTAGACGGTATAGAAAATTGAGGCGTGCTGCAGGTCGCCGGTCACCTTGACATCGGTAATCGTGACAAATCCCATTCGGGGATCTTTGATTCCGCGCTCAAGGCGCTTGGCGACGATCACCTGGATGCGGTCCGCCATCTTGGCGGCACGAGCTGGGTCAGCCATGCTATCTCCTTGCTCTGCTTCACGTCGATTGGATTGAGGGGAAGCCGTACGATGTGAGGTTACGCGATCGGCCGAGATTCGGTCGTTACCTTAGGCTCACTTCTCCGGTGCATTGTTCGCGGAGACCCCGCCGCCCCGCAAGGAACTGGGCGGAGCCCCACGAACGATATTCCGAGGTCAGACCCTCGGTTTTTCCTTCATCTCGATTGTCTCGATCTCATCGCCGATTTCGATGTCGTTGAACTTGCCGAGGCCGATTCCCGCTTCGAAGTCCGTACGGACCTCTGTGACATCGTCTTTGAACCGGCGTAACGACTCGATGGCGAGATTGTCGCCGACGACCACGCCGTCACGGATCACGCGAGCGCGCGCATTGCGCGTGATCGTACCGGATCGCACGATGACACCGGCGACGTTCCCGAACTTCGACGAGCGGAAGATCTCACGGATCTCCGCAACACCAGACTGAACTTCTTCGAATTCCGGCTTGAGCATGCCTTTGAGGGAGTTCTCGACGTCTTCGAGGGCTGCGTAGATGACTGAGTAGAACCGCACATCCACGCCTTCGCGTGCCGCTCGTTCGCGGGCCTTCGGGTCTGGACGCACATTGAACCCGATAATGATGGCGTTGTCGACGGTCGCGAGGTTGACATCGCTCTCGGTCACTGCACCAACACCGCGGTGGATAATACGCAACTGAACGCTGTCGTCGACCTCGATCTTGAGCAGGGACTCTTCGAGCGCCTCGACGGCACCGGAGACGTCACCCTTGATGATGAGATTGAGCGACTCGACCTTGCCATCTTCGAGGGCCTTCGTGAAGTCCTCGAGGCTGATGCGCTTGCGACTGCGGGCCAGCAGCGCGTTGCGCTCCACGGCTTCGCGCTTTTCGGCGATCTGGCGGGCTGTGCGGTCATCGTCTGTGACGAGGAACGTGTCGCCGGCGCGCGGAACCGATGTCAACCCAAGTACCTGCACAGGCCTCGCCGGTGTGGCGAATTCGACGGTCTCGCCATTTTCGTCGAACATCGCGCGCACGCGCCCATACGCTGTGCCGGCAACGATAGGATCGCCGACCTCGAGCGTTCCCGACTGGATGAGCACGGTAGCAACTGCGCCGCGCCCCTTGTCGAGCTTCGCTTCGATGGCGACACCGCGCGCGTCTTTGTTGGGGTTCGCCCGCATGTCGAGTCCGGCGTCCGCCGTGAGGAGCACAGCGTCGAGCAAAGTGTCAATACCAATGTTGTTGAGCGCCGAGACATCGACAAAAATCGTGTCGCCACCGTATTCTTCTGCCACCAGGCCAAACTCGGTGAGTTGCTGGCGCACCTTCGCTGGGTTCGCTCCGGCTTTGTCGATCTTGTTGACGGCAACGACGATGGGCACATTCGCCGCCTGGGCGTGGTTGAGCGCTTCGACGGTCTGCGGCATGATGCCGTCGTCGGCCGCGACCACGAGGATCGCGATGTCTGTCACCTGCGCACCACGGGCGCGCATGGCAGTGAACGCCTCATGGCCCGGGGTATCGATGAAGGTGATGGCGCGTTCGATGCCCTCGTGCTCGGTGAGGACCTGATACGCACCGATGTGCTGCGTGATGCCACCGGCCTCGCCCGCGACCACGTTTGCATGGCGAATCGCGTCGAGCAGCTTGGTCTTCCCGTGGTCGACGTGACCCATGACGGTGACGACGGGGGGCCTGATCTCCAGGTCTTCGTCGTTCTCGTCTTCGAGTTCTTGATCGAGATCGAGGTCGAAGCCGAGCAACAACTCGCGATCTTCATCTTCGGGTGAGACCATCTGGATTTTGAAGCCGAGCTCGGAGCCGAGAATGTCGAAGGTGGCCTCGTCGAGCGACTCGGTTGCCGTCGCCATCTGCCCGAGGTGAAACAGCACGGTGACCAAATTACCTGGGCTCGTATCGATCTTGTCTGCGAAGTCGGTGATGGATGCGCCGCGACGTAGTCGGACGACGGTGGTGCCGTCACCACGGGGCACACTCACCCCACCGAGCGACGGGGCTTCTCTTAGCTCGAATTCGGCGCGCTTCGTGCGCTTGGACTTGCGCGCCTTGCTCTTGCCGCCTCCGCGGCCGAACGCACCAGCCGTCCCGCCGCCGGAGCCACGACCGCGACCCGCGCCACCACTGGGCGGGCGGTTAGGGCCAAAGTTGGATCCGGGGGCACCCGCGGGAGCACCACCGGGGCGGAACCCTCCGCCTGCGCCTGCCGGGCGGGCGGGACCACCAGGGCGGAACCCTCCGCCTGCGCCTGCCGGCCGCTGGCCGAAGGTGGACTGGCGGGTCGCTCCCGTGCCCGCTGCTCCTGGACGGGGTGCTCCAGGACGTGGCGCACCCGGACGTGGAATGCCTGTTGTGCTTGGGCCTCCTGGTCGCTGCATACCCTGATTGCTCGCGAACGGGTTGTTACCCGGGCGGGGCGCACCTGGTCGCGGTATACCGGACGGCGCTGCTGCAGCCGTCTGCTCGGCATCAGCTGAGGGCACCGCTTCCGGGGCAGAGCTGCGCTCGGCGGCGATGGCCTGTGCCTGACGCTCGGCGACGGTAAGCGGCGGGGCGGCGGAAGGCGGGGCATCAGAATAGTCGTCGTCGACCTTAACCGGCGCGGCGGGGGTGGGCGACGTGGGCCGCGGAACAGCCACGCTGGCGGGAGCTTTCGGTACCGGGATAGCAGCCGTCGGCGTGATTCCATCTGCTTCGAGCGCAGCTTTGAGCTTGCGAGCGACCGGGGGTTCAATGCTCGACGAGGGGCCCTTAACAAACTCGCCCATCTCTTTGAGCTTCGCGAGGGCGATCTTGCTGTCGATGCCGAGCTCGGCAGCGACTTCGTGTACGCGTGGTTTCGCAGCCACAATTCTCCTGTCTGAGTCTGCACCCAGACAGGGGCAGATCTTAATTACGGACGGAACTCATTTCGAGCCGCTCATTAGTTATCCATAGGTCAATCAGCCTGTTCGTTCGGGATGCCCAACTGGGCTTCCATGTTTTTCTGGACCAGCACTGCTGCGAGAACCAGACCGGTCCCCAGTGGAGCGTTCACCCTGAGAGCCCGACCGAACGCACTGCGCTTAACAGCGTTTTCGACGCAACGGGCGGCGGGGTGAACCCACGCACCTCGACCGGTAAGTGTCGCGGACGGATCCGGGACGACCTCGCCACCCTGCGCGACAACTCTCAGGAGAGTGGATGTCTCCGCGCGCGTGCGGCAACCGATGCAAGTTCTTACGGGCTCAATCATAACCCTTCTCGCCATTCACCGGCTCCCACACACTGATGTTGGTCGCCTGGGTATGGAGGTGATCACCTCGTCCGGCCGCTTCACCGCTTGTGTGTTGCCGCGTACTACCCGCGGATAGATATCCAGCGCCGTTGCTAGTCCTCGAGAATGGAGTCGGGCTGGATGTCTATCCGCGCGCCCGTCAGCTTCGCGGCGAGGCGGGCGTTCTGGCCCTCTTTGCCGATTGCGAGCGACAGCTGGTAGTCGGGGACGAGCGCACGCACGGCCTTGGTCGCCTCATCGATGACGTATGAACTGGTCACCTTCGCCGGCGACAGGGCGTTTGCGACGAACGTGGCGAGGTCGGGCGAGTAATCGACGATGTCGATTTTCTCGTTGTTGAGCTCGGCAGTGACAGCACGCACGCGCTGGCCGAGCTCGCCGATGCAGGCGCCCTTGGCATTGACACCCGGCTCCATTGCCCGAACGGCCATCTTGGTGCGGTGGCCGGCCTCGCGCGCGAGCGACGTGATCTCGACGATCCCACTAGCGATCTCGGGAACCTCAAGGGCGAAGAGTTTGCGCACGAGCGAGGGATGCGTGCGGCTCACCGTGATCTGCGGGCCCTTGGTTCCCTTATTCACCGCCGTGACATAGACCCGGATGCGCCTGCCGTGCGAGTAATCCTCGCCAGGAACCTGTTCCTCGGGCGGCAGGATCGCCTCAACCGTGCCGAGGTCGACGTGAATCATTCGCGGGTTGGGACCCTGCTGGATGATGCCAGCGACGATGTCGCCTTCGCGGCCCTTGAACTCGCCGAGCACGTGGTCGTCCGCAATATCGCGCAGCCGCTGGTTGATGACCTGTTTGGCCGCAAAAGCGGCAATCCGACCGAAATCCGTGAGGCTGTCTTCTGCCTCGCCGATGATGTTGCCATCGTCATCGTGCTCGGGCACCCAGATGCTCACCTTGCCAGACTTGCGGTCGAGTTCGACCCGGGCCGGCACAGGGGCATCCGCCGTCTTGTGATCGCCGGGCTTGTGATCGACATCTGTCGTGTGCTTGACGTACGCCGTGAGAATGGCCTGCTCAATGATCTGCACGAGTTCCTCGAACGGAATCTCTTTTTCGCGCTCCATGAGGCGCAACACGCTCAGGTCAATGTCCACTGAGGGCCTCCGATATTGAAATTATGTGACTCACGCGGCGTTGTGCTGGCGATGTCCTGTGACTAAGGTACCCGAACTCCGCACCGGGCACTGGCGTCGTCTACGACAGCGCAGCGATGGCCGCCACCACATCCGCGACCGCGAACGGGGTGCGCTCACCCGTTCGGCGATCCCACAACTCCACCTGGCCATCCGCTGCTCCACGCCCGACGATGACGATCACCGGTACTCCAATGAGTTCGGCGTCGCCAAATTTCACGCCGGGTGACACCTTGAACCGATCGTCGAAGAGAACGTCGCGGCCGGCAGACTCGAGATCGGTGACGAGCGTCTCAGCAACCTCGTACACGACGTCATCCTTACCAGTCGCTACCACGTGCACGTCAAACGGAGCGATATTCTTTGGCCAGATCAGGCCCTTCTCATCGTGGTTCGACTCGGCGATCACCGCCAAAATTCGCGTAACACCGATACCGTATGAACCCATTGTGACCGTCACGAGCTTGCCGTTCTCATCGAGCACCTTAAGGCCGAGCGCCTCGGCGTACTTGCGCCCGAGTTGGAACACGTGCCCGATTTCCATGCCGCGCGCAAGTTCGACGGGACCCGAGCCGTCGGGGGCCGGGTCGCCCGCGAGAACGTCGGCAACCTCGACGGTGCCATCCGATGAGAAGTCGCGGCCGGCCACCAGACCGAATACGTGCGCGCCGTGCACATTGGCGCCGGTGATCCAGCCGGTTCCCTCGGAGACGCGGGGGTCGGTGAGGAAGCGGATGCCGGTTGCACTCTTCTCGCCCAGAACCGCACCGTTCGCGGACCACGGCCCGATGTACCCTTTCACGAGCCCTGGGTGCTTGAGGAAGTCGGCCTCGGTTGCGGCTTCGACGTCGGACGGCGCGAAGGCAACCTCTGCTCGCTTCAGGTCCACTTCACGGTCGCCGGGAAGCCCCACAACCACGAGTTTTCGCGACCCGTCGAGTGCGGTGAGCGCGAGCACGATGTTCTTGAGCGTGTCGCCAGCAGTCCAGGCACGGCCATCCGGACGTGGGTGCTTCGTATTCGCGACAGCAACCAGGGCCGCAATGGTCGGGGTATCCGGAGTGTCGAGCACCTCGGCCGGAGTGAGCGCCTCGAACGAGCGAGGCGCGGGGGCTTCGGTCGTGAAGGCCTCTACGTTGGCGGCGTATCCCGCGGCGGAGCGCACGAAGGTGTCTTCTCCGACGGCGGTGGGGTGCAGAAACTCTTCACTCTTGGAGCCACCCATGGCTCCGGCATCCGCTTTGACGATCACGTATTCGAGGCCGAGTCGCTGGAAGATGCGCTCGTAGGCGTCGCGGTGTTGCTGGTAGGAGACGTCGAGGCCCGCGTCGGTGTAGTCGAACGAGTAGCTGTCTTTCATCGAGAACTCGCGACCGCGCAGCAGCCCGGCGCGCGGACGAGCCTCGTCGCGGTACTTGTCCTGAATTTGGTAGAGCGACAGCGGTAGGTCTTTGTATGACGAGTACAGGTCTTTCACGAGCAGAGTGAAGACCTCTTCATGCGTGGGCGCGAGCAGGTAGTCACCGCCCTTGCGGTCTGTCAACCGAAAGATGCCGTCACCGTACTCGGCCCAGCGACCGGTGACCTCATAGGGTTCGCGTGGCAGGAGGGCGGGGAAGTGCACTTCTTGCGCGCCGAAAGCCTCAAGCTCTTCGCGAATGATGCGCTCGATGTTGCGGCGAACCCTCAGCCCCAGCGGCAACCACGCAAACACACCCGGCGCTTGGCGACGGATATAGCCGGCCCGCACGAGCAGGCGATGACTTGCAACCTCGGCATCCACCGGATCCTCGCGGAGGGTGCGGACGAAGAGTTGGGAGAGTCGAGTGGCCACTCATCAACTTTATCGGCAGGGCGGAGCGTGCCCAGACCGCACGGGACCCCGAGAGACTCCCCCCGGGGTCCACTGGGATCGCAGACAATTCGGGTCGTCGATCTGTTCCCACGGTACGCCCCCGCCATGCGAAGCGGTGCCCCCAGACCGGGGTGGAGGCGAGGAGACTAAAGAAGGCCCGCGAATGCCTGCACGGGGGGCGTGCAGCACTCGCGGGCCATCTTCCGTTCCCGAACCCGCACACAGCGGATCCGTGGGACAGCGTGCTGCTGCTTACCCGGAACGGAAGCTCTCACCCGAGTCACCGAAGCGCTAAGGTGCGGGGCTACGGGAAGCGCGCACCACGCGTTCGAGCCCGCGAACACTAATCGTTCTGCCATCCCCAACTCCCCCAAGTTGGTGACCGCATACCGCTACTCCACTGTCAAGGCAGGGCAGGGATCCGGCCACACGTGACAACGACACCGCCGTTGCTTGACGATACCGCGCTCGACCGAACCAGCGCAGAACCCAGTCCGGGGGTGGATGCCGCGGCTCAGGCCGTGACGACCTGCGGTGCGCCCACTGCTCCAGGCGGCATTGCGGCGGCGAGCCGGTTGGCTTCTTCGATCAGGGTCGCCACGATCTCGGACTCCGGAACCGTCTTGATGACTTCGCCCTTGACGAAGATCTGCCCTCGACCGTTGCCGCTTGCGACGCCAAGGTCTGCCTCGCGCGCCTCTCCCGGACCATTGACGACACAACCCATGACGGCAACGCGTAGTGGGACTGTCATCTTGTCGAGCCCAGCAGTCACGTCGTTGGCGAGTTGATAGACGTCGACCTGGGCGCGGCCACAACTCGGGCACGACACGATCTCGAGCTTGCGTTCACGCAGGTTGAGCGACTGCAGAATCTGCAGACCCACCTTAACTTCTTGCGCGGGCGGAGCCGATAGTGAAACGCGAATCGTGTCACCAATCCCTTCGGAAAGCAGGATGCCGAACGCGGTCGCGCTCTTGATGGTGCCTTGGAACTCGGGACCGGCCTCGGTCACACCAAGGTGCAGCGGCCAGTCGCCACGCTCGGCCAATAGGCGGTAGGCCTTGACCATGATCACCGGGTCGTTGTGCTTCACCGAAATCTTGAAGTCGTGAAAGTCGTGTTCTTCGAAGAGACTCGCCTCCCAGACGGCACTCTCGACAAGCGCTTCTGGGGTGGCTTTCCCGTACTTCTGCATAATGCTCGGCTCAAGCGATCCCGCGTTTACGCCGATGCGAATACTCACGCCGGCGGCCTTCGCCGCCTTCGCGATTGCGCCGACTTGGTCATCAAACTTGCGAATATTACCGGGGTTTACCCGCACCGCGCCGACGCCGGCATCGATAGCGGTGAACACGTAGCGCGGCTGGAAGTGGATGTCGGCGATCACCGGGATCTGACTCTTGGCGGCGATGATGTGCAGCACATCCGCATCATCCTGGTGAGGCACTGCGACGCGCACGATGTCGCACCCGCTCGCCGTTAGCTCGGCGATCTGCTGCAGTGTGGCGTCGATGTTGGTGGTCTGCGTCGTCGTCATCGACTGCACGCTCACTTGCGAGTCGCTGCCGACGCCGACCTTGCCCACCTGAATTTGGCGGGTCTTGCGACGGGGGGCGAGGGTTTCTGGGACTTTGGGCATCCCAAGATTGATTGCCGGCACGTCTCAATCTTACGGTGCCCATTCGAGGCATCGCGGGCAGAGCCGAGCTATTGCAGGGTAATCGGTTTGACAATATCGGCGTAAATGAGCAGCGCGCTCATGACACCCAGAATGACGACGACCGTGAGGGTGAGAGGAACCAGCTTTGCTGTGTCGACGGGCCCAGGGTCCGGCCGCTTAAACAGCTTTGCGAAGAACCGGCGAATGCCCTCCCACAGAGCGCCCGCTACATGGCCACCATCGAGCGGCATGAGCGGAATGAGGTTGAACACAAGAAGTGCGACGTTCAGAGATGCAACGATGCCCACCAGCGCTCCCGCGCGCTGGGCAATCGGGATCGACTGCGTACTCGCGATTTCACCGGCGATCCGTCCGACGCCCACCACGCTGATCGGGCCGTTAGGATCGCGCGCCTCGGTGCCGAACGCAGCATTCACCGTCTGGATGAGTCGCTGTGGCAGCGTCACAATGATGCCGGCGACCTTCGCGATGTTGTCACCCACCGCGGGCAGCACGGCCCCTACGGGTTGCTGTTGCACCGTGAGCAGCGACGAGACACCCAGAAAACCGACTCTCTCGGTGATCGGAGTGCCCGCGGAATTCTTCAGAAGCGCGCCATCCGCCGCATATGCGTACCGCTCATCGAGAAGCGGAGTCGCGTTGAGGGTGACCTGTTGTCCCGTGCGATCGACCACAATGCTGATCGCGGTGCCAGGTGACGAGCGAATGACTTTCGTCGCCTGCGCCCACGAACCAATCGCCGTGCCATTCATGCTGACGATGCGGTCGCCTGGCTTGATCCCAGCCGTCACGCCGGGAGCTATCGGGTCGCTGCCAGAGCAGGCCGTGGCTGTACTGCCTGCTGGTAGCACGCATGCCGAAACACTCTGGATCGTCGTGGATGCCTGCTGGATCCCGAAACCACACAGCAATACGCCGTAGAGCACGATCGCGATCACGAGGTTCATGAACGGACCGCCGAGCATGATGATGATGCGCTTCCAGATCGACAGCCGGTAGAAGACGCGCGTCTCGTCGCCGACCGCAATAGTGCTCGCACTGGCGTCACGAGCATCCTGAACGACAGTGTCGAAGAACCCGGTGCTCGCGGTTCGCGCTGTGCCACCCGGGCGCGCTGGCGGAAACATTCCGGCCATCGAGATGTAGCCGCCGAGGGGAATCGCCTTGAGGCCGTATTCGGTCTCGCCAAATCTGCGCGACCACAGTGTTGGTCCGAAGCCGATCATGTACTGCCCGACCTTCACCCCAAACTTCTTGGCGGGAACCAGGTGCCCGATCTCATGAAGGGCGATCGAGACGGCGAGGCCGATGACGATCACCACGATGCCGACGACGATGAGCAGGATTTCCACGCGCTCAGGATAGCCGTGACTCTCCCTGAAACTGCTGAACGTCGCCGGGGTAAAGTCTGTTACCGGTGTGCCGCGATGATGCGGTCGGCCGCTCGTCGCGCCCAACGTTCGGCTTCGTACACGGTGTCGAGGGTCAGTTCCTGGCCCAAGAACGATCCGGCGGCATCATGGGCGTCGACAACGGCTTCCACGGTGTCGAGAATGTCGAGATACCCGATTCGCTCGGCATGGAATGCCAACACAGCTTGCTCGTTGGCCGCATTGAACACGGCTGGAAACGAGCCACCGGCTGCACCGACGCGCTTGGCGAGTCGCACCGCGGGGAAGGCGACCTCGTCGAGCGGCTCGAAGGTCCAGGCCTGTGTGTGCGTCCAGTCGAGTGGCACGCCCACCCCGGCGACCCGGTTGGGCCAGTCGAGACCGAGTGAGATCGGGAGCCGCATGTCGGGCGGACTCGCCTGCGCGATTGTCGAACCGTCGACGAACTCGACCATCGAGTGCACAATCGACTGCGGATGCACTGTCACCTCGATCTGGTCATACGGCACCGTGAACAACAGGTGCGCTTCAATTACCTCAAGCCCCTTATTCACCAGCGTCGACGAGTTCGTTGTCACGACAAGCCCCATGTTCCACGTGGGGTGCGCGAGCGCTTCGCGCGGTGTCACGTCACGCAACGACTCCCGTGAGCGCCCGCGGAACGGACCACCGGATGCCGTGAGCACAAGTCTTCGCACCTCCGATGCCGACCCAGCGGAGAGCGCTTGCGCAATCGCCGAGTGTTCGCTGTCCACCGGCACGATCTGCCCTGGTCGCGCGCGTGCTGTAACAAGCTCGCCGCCGACAATGAGGGACTCCTTGTTGGCAAGGGCAAGCGTTACCCCGGTTTCCAGGGTCGCGAGGGTCGGCCCGAGACCCACCGAGCCGGTGATGCCGTTGAGCACGACATCCGATTCGACCGTACGCACGAGCTGCGCGGATTCATCGGCGCCCAACGCAGTGTGCTCGACCCCGAACGCCGCCGCCTGGGCCGCCACGGCCGAGCGATTGCTGCCGGCAGAAAGGCCGACAACCTGAAATCGGTCGCGGTTGGCCGCGATGACCTCGAGCGCTTGCACGCCGATTGACCCCGTCGAACCGAGAACGATCACCCTGCGCACAGGCTCAATCTTCTCTCACCACCGGCCAATCAGGTAGTCGGCACCGATCTCTGCTCGGGGCCGATCACGTGCTCGATGCGGATCGGCCCACTAGCCGAGCCCCACGATGTCGACAACGAAGACGATCGTGTCGGTAGGACCGATGTCGGTTCCCGCACCCGCGCTGCCATAGCCCTCGGCTGGCGGCACGATGACGATCACCTGAGATCCCACTTTCTGTCCCTCGAGCGCCTTGGTAAAGCCGGCAATCACTTGAGCGGTGTTAAACGTCGAGGGCGCGCCGCGGGCCCAACTCTCGTCGAAGATCTTTTTAGTGTTCCAGTTGATGCCTTCGTACTGAACGACCACGTTGGATTTGGCGGGAACAACCGCGCCATCACCCTTCTTTAGTACCGCAATCTTCAGATCGGTCGGCGGCGCAGAGTCGGGGATGGTGATGGTGGGGCGACCGGCCGCATCAAGCACGACCGCAGGGAATCCGGGGGTCGCCGGCTGGTCGACCCCGTTTGCCTTCGGCAACGGAGGTGCGACGATGCTGAGCACGTCGACGACAACCACAAATGACTGTGAACCGGTGACACCGAGCTGCGTATTTCCTGCCTCACCAAACCCGTCGGCTGGCGGAATGACACCCACCAGGCGAGAACCGGCGGGAGAACACTCGATGGTCTTCACCAGGCCGGGGAGTACCTTCGTTTCGTCCATCGCGAAGGTCGTCGCACTATTCTCCGCATAACCGGTGCTCGTGAGCACGGCGCCCGTTGCCGCGTTATACAGCGTGATTTGAACCGAAACAGACTGCCCCTTGTTCGCGACAGCGCCCGTACCTGCTATCGCTACAGTGCGCTGCGTTGCGGTCGCGGTGAGGGGTGACGTGATAACTACCGTGGGCTTCGTGTCGAACGTGCCAGAGACCTTGACACTGTCTGACAGGGTCCCGGGGCCAGTGGGCTTGCAGCCGCTGGCATCCGTTCCCGCTGTCGATGTGCAGGCCGCGAGGGACGCCACGAGTGCGAGACTGACGATGAACGATGTTGTTGCAGTTGCTGCACGCACGAAAAACCTTCCACGGTAAACACGAAATGCCTAGTCTTCCGTACGAAAGCTGGGCGAACGGCCTTAATCGACTATGAACGCGGTACGAACGCGGGCGTTTGGCCCAGAAACTCGGCGCTCACGTCAACTCGTCGTCGGCGAGAACAATACTCGGTTCATGCCCGACCGGAAAATTGACGGATGCCGCTATGAAGCATTTCTGATGCGCCTCGCCGTGAAGCGCGAGCGCCACAGCCGGGTCTCCGACTGAGATCGTCACGACCGGACGCAGTGTTGCAGAGGTGAACCGACCACCGCCATCGTTCGTTTGTTCCATGGTGCCCGTCGCTGAGTCGGTATACGCCGTCACGATGATTCCGTGGGACGCGGCGACGTGCAGGTAACTGAGCAAGTGACATTGGCTGAGCGCGGCGAGCAACAGTTCCTCCGGGTTCCAGCGATCAACGTCACCGCGAAACGCCCGGTCTGCCGACCCGTCGATTCGTGGCTTTCCCTCCGCAGTGACCACGTGCTCTCGACCGTATGACTTGTAGCCGTTCGTGCCCGTGCCGCGATTGCCGAGCCATTCCACGCCGACCGCGTAGTGATGTGCCAACTGCATGGTGCTCCTTCCGAGCGGTAAACTCAACCCATCATGACTGACACCCTCGTGAATTCCACCTTGTCCGCTATCTCTCAGGAGCGCCGCATTGTGACGGCCATCCCTGGGCCGAAATCTATCGCGCTACACCAGCGACGACTCGCCGTCGTTCCGGTCGGCGTCTCATCGGCTTTGCCGGTGTACATCGAACGCGCCCACGGCGCGATCATCGTGGATGTCGACGGCAATCAGTTCATTGACCTTGGCGCCGGCATTGGTGTCACCACCATCGGCCACACCGACGAAGCGGTCATCGCCGCCGCGACGAATCAACTCGAAAAGGTGACCCACACCCTCTTCACCATTACTCCATACGAGTCATACGTGCGCGTGGCCGAACTCCTCGCCGAGCACACCCCCGGTGACTTCGCGAAGAAGACCGTGCTCGTGAATTCCGGTGCTGAGGCCGTCGAGAACGCCGTGAAAATCGCTCGCAAACACACCGGCCGCTACGGCATCGCAGTGCTTGAGCACGCGTATCACGGGCGCACGAACCTCACGATGGCCATGAACTTCAAGGCCGCCCCATACTCGACGGGTTTCGGTCCGTTCGCTGGGGACGTGTACCGCGCGCCCAATTCGTACCCTTTCCACGACGGCCTGAGCGGTGCAGATGCCGCCGAACGAACGATCGCCTACCTCGAGAAGACGGTGGGTGCATCCGATTTGGCGTGTCTCGTTGTCGAGCCAATTCAGGGCGAGGGCGGGTTCGTGGTGCCTGCCGAGGGATACCTTCCCGCGCTGCAGGCATGGTGCACAGCCAATGGCATCGTCTTCATTGCCGACGAGATCCAGAGTGGCATGGCGCGCACCGGTAAGTACTTCGCGAGCGAGCACTTTGGCTTGGTTCCCGACCTTGTGCTCTCGGCAAAAGGAATCGCGGGCGGCCTCCCGCTCGCGGGGGTGACCGGTCGCGCCGAAATCATGGACTCCGCCCAACCGGGCGGCCTTGGCGGCACGTTTGGTGGCAACCCCGTCTCGGCCGCTGCAGCCGTCGCCGTGTTCGAGCAAATCGAGAGTCACAACCTGCTAGCGGAAGCGATGCGCATCGAAAGCGTTCTCACGCCAGCGCTGCTCGAGTTGCAGGCACGGTACCCCATCATCGGCGACGTGCGCGGCATCGGCGCGATGATTGCCATCGAATTCGCCGACCCGGCCACGCACAAACCCAACCCTGCGGCCGTCTCAGCGATCGCGGCGTTCGCGGCCCAGCATGGCGTCATTGTGTTGACGGCGGGAACCTACGGTAACGTCATCCGTTTCCTGCCGAGCCTCGCCATCAGCAACGAGTTGCTCGAAGAAGCGCTCGGCGTCATCCGCGAGGCACTCGCGTCGCTGTGACACACGTTCTCTCGCTCGACGGCGTCGAACAACTCGCCGTCGTCGAGCGCAGCGGACTGATCGAATCTCGACACCTCGGCGCCGCAATTGTGCTTGATCGATCTGGGCAAGCGCGGCGCGAGATCGGTGACGTCAATTCACTTGTCTATCCGCGGTCGAGCCTCAAGCTTCTGCAAGCCGTCGCAATGCTACGCGCTGGCCTCGGCCTGGCCGGTGATCAACTCGTACTGGCAGCAGCAAGCCATGCCGGCACACCGGCGCACGTACTCAGGGTTGAGGCAATTTTGGCCGGTGCCGGGCTCGACGCGAGCGCCCTGCAGTGCCCGCGGGCCTGGCCGCTAGATTCTGCGGCGCGCGACGCGATCATTCTGGCCGGTGGCAGCCGCACCCGGGTCACGATGACGTGCTCAGGCAAACACGCCGCATTTCTGGCCACCTGTGTGGTGAATCGATGGCCGACCGACACGTACCTCGATGCAAACCACCCGCTGCAGCAGATCGTCCGCTCCACGGTCGAAGAACTCACCGGACAGTCGGTCGAACATTCCGGAATCGACGGGTGCGGAGCACCCGTTCACGCCGTCACCTTGCACGGACTGGCCACGGCAGTGCAGCGCACTACCGGGCCGGCTGCCGATAGCCATGGGGCACGACTCACGGCAGCCATTCGCGCGCATAGCTGGGCCATCGATGGCCCCGGGCGCCCAGACACCGTGGTCGCTGACCGACTGGGTATCGTCGCCAAGTTCGGCGCAGAAGGCGTGATGGTGATGGGGGCACCAGACGGCACAGCCGTTGCTCTCAAAGTGCTCGACGGTAGCCTTCGGGCCGGAACGCTGGTTGCCCTCGAACTGCTCATCGGTGCGGGAGCGGTCGACGAGGCTGCCACGCGTCGTGTCATCGCGACGACAGTGGAGCCGGTGCTCGGCGGAGGGCTGTCAGTGGGCGAGTTGCGCGCCACTGTCTAGCCCACCAGCGAGACGACCGCCTCGCGGAACGCGACCGTATGCTTCTCGACATCGGCAGGCGTCGTGGCCGGACACATGAGCGCCATGTTGTGAAACGGCGTAATCAGGATCCCGCGATTAAGTGCATGCAGATGAAGATACTGCTGCAACTCGAAGTCGTCGGCTTCCGCTGCTTCGCGGCCGTTCTCGGGAGCAAACTTGCGAAAGCTGTACTCCGCACGCGCACCGAGCCGGGTGACCTGCCACGGCAGCCGGAACTCAGTAATCACGTTCTGTACCCCAGCGGTCCATTCAGTGGAACGATCGGTCATGCCCGCGAACGCCTCTGTCGTGAGAACCTCAGAGAGAGTCGCGCGAATACCGGCGAGCGACAGGGCATTGCCGGCAAGTGTGCCGCCCACTCCCCCGACGTCGATGTCTTCCAGCTCGAGGCTTTCGCGCACGGCACGCGCGAATTCACTCGTCATTCCGTAGGCGCCAGCGGGGATGCCACCCCCGATGCTCTTGCCGATCACGACGGCGTCCGGCTCGAGTTCGAGCCCGGTGATCATGCCACCCCACCCCGCACTGAATGTGTGTGTTTCATCGAGGATGAGAATTGCGCCGTACCTGGTGCATAGTTCGCGCACGGCCTCGTGGTAGCCGGGAAACGGCAGAACGATCCCAATGTTCGTGAGTGCCGGTTCCATCAGCACAGCAGCGATCTCACCCGTTGCGAGGGCATTTTCGAGCGCTTCCACGTCGTTGAACTGCACCACAGCGGTCGTGACCGATAATTCGATCGGTGGGCCGATATTGCCCCGCCGGGACACCACAGCTCCGTCGTCGTCGAGGGTGGCATAGGCCTCGTCGACGGTGCCATGGTATGAGTAGTCATTCACCAGAATCTTCGGCCGCCCGGTAACCTGACGCGCATAGCGGATAAGGCTGCGGTTCGCGTCGGTAGCCGAGAGGCTGAATTGCCACTCTGGCACGCCAAAACGTTCGGCGAGGAGCGTAGCCGCTGCAGCCGCATCCGCCGTGGGAAGCATAAATGTCGAGCCAGTCGCCAGGCGTTCGGTGATGGCCAGAACGGATGCCCGCGGCGCGTGCCCACACATCGCGCCCGTGTCGCCGAGGCAGAGATCTACGTGGTCGATGCCGTCAGCACAGGTGAAGTGGGCTCCCGCAGCCCGATCCACATAGACGGGCCAGGGGCCGGGCCATTTGGCCATCCACAGCATCGGTACGCCATCGGGCATGAGCGGGATTGCGTGCCGCCACAGTGCCTCACAGGCCGGATGTTCGAGTGCGAACAGCTGCAGTTCGACACGCCATAACTCGGCGAGCCGACGACGATCGGCGAAGGGGGAAGGCTTAACCATGATCAGGCGAGTTTAGCGAGCCACTCGCTGTCGTACCGACTGCCCGTCCCGGTGATGCCCCGCTATTTGACGCCCTGCTGCACTCGCTGAAACTCCGCGTTAAATGTTTGCTCATCGGCGGGCGCAAGCGTGCGGAAGATGTGCGCTTTTGCGAGGGTTTCGGCATTCGGGAAGATGAGCTGGTTGTTTGCGAGCGCCGGGTACTTGTCCTGTGCGATCTCCTGTGCGCCGACCACGGGCGTGATGTAGTGCACCCAGGCCGCAACCTCCGCTGCAATCTCCGGCTCGTAGTAGTAGTTGATGAGCTTCTCGACATTCACCTTGCGCCGGGTGCCGATCGGCACCATAAAGCTGTCGCCCCAGAGGGTGCCTCCCTCACTGGGCAGGGTGAACTTCCACTTCTCATAACCCGCTTGAGCATTGAGCACCGTAATGTCGCCCGACCATGCAAGTGCGGCGACGGCGGCGCCCGACGCAAGATCCTTCGTATACTCATTTCCTTTGATACCTAAAATCTGGCCAGACGTCACGTGCTTGTCGAGTACGTCGATTGCCGCGGAAAATTGATCGGCGCCCCACGCGGCCCCCGAAATGTCGACTCCCTGACCGAGCATGATCACGCCCATCGTGTCGCGCATTTCGCTGAGCACCGTGACCTTGCCTTTGAGTGCCGGGTTCCACAGGTCATTGAGAGTCGTGAGGCCGCCAGGCACCTTTTCGGCATTCCAGGCGAGACCGGTGAAGCCGTTCTGCCACGGCAGCGACTTCTGGCGTCCCGGGTCAAAGTCCGGGTTGAGAAGCGCTGGCGCGAGGTTCTTCTTGTTAGGAATGCTTTCGGCATCCAGGGTTTGCACGTACCCAAACCGGATGAGTCGCCCGACCATCCACTCGGTGAGGCAAAACGTGTCAGCCCCGGTGTCTTCGCCACGTGCAAGCTTGTCTTTGATGGTCGCGTAGTACGAGTTGTTATTTTCGATGGTGGGCCGATAGTTGACCTTGATACCGGTCGCGCCGCGGAAGTTCGCGAGTGTCGGATGATTGCCGGCCGCATCCTCATCGATGTAGGACGCCCAGTTGTCCCAGGTCAGCGTCTTGTCGTTTCCCGACTGATCGGTCGTGGATTTCAGCCCGAGTTCTACTGGCGCGCACGCGGCGAGCGCGAGTGCGCTCGCCCCGATCCCCGCCGCTTGCAACACGTGCCGACGGCTGAACTGCGTCTTGTGCGCCTGAACCACCAACTGACGAATGATCGGGTCCCGGGGAAGCGATCTGGTCATGGGCGTGAGCTCCTTCGCGATCAGCGGACCCCCTCAGCCGACAGCGTGAGAATTTTGCCCGATAGTGACCAAGGCTAGGGCCGGCACCTTCTTAACACGGCGTAAAAGCACCAATTCGGCGCAAGAATTACTCGAAAGGGGGGTCGGTTGGCCCACGTTGGCTGCGGAATCCGTTGTGACCTGCTCTTCGGCGGCACTGTCCGGGCCGCTACGCTGTTGCCATGAAGGTCGCCGTACCCAAAGAGATCAAGAACAACGAGTTCCGCGTGGCAATCACCCCGGCTGGAGTGCACGACCTTGTGGCTCATGGCCATCAGGTGCTCATCGAAACGGGCGCGGGCCTTGGATCGTCCATCCCCGACGACGCGTATGTCGCAGCGGGCGCCATGATTGCCGCGGATGCGGCCACGGTCTGGTCAGCGGCCGACCTCCTCCTCAAGGTTAAGGAGCCGGTTGCTACCGAGTACGACTTTTTCCGAAGCGACCTCCTGTTGTTCACCTACCTGCACCTCGCCGCTGAGCCTGAGCTCACCCGAGCGCTTCTCGATGCGAAGGTTACGGCGATCGCTTATGAGACCGTTCAGTTGCCGAATCGCGCACTTCCGCTGCTCGCTCCCATGAGCGAGGTCGCTGGTCGCCTCGCACCCATTGTCGGCGCGAACGCGATGCTAAAGCCCAACGGCGGTCCCGGTCTACTCATCCCTGGCGTGCCGGGAACCTACCCAGCCACGATCGTCGTACTGGGCGGCGGTGTTGCCGGCACTAACGCGGTTTCGGTCGCTGTAGGGCTCGGTGCCGAGGTCATCGTGCTCGATACCAACCTGCAGCGGTTGCGAGAATTGGATGCACTATATGGCGGTCGCGTGCACACCGTCGCGTCCAACGGGTTCGAGATCGAGCGTGCCCTCCTCGGTGCAGACCTGGTCATCGGCTCGGTGCTCGTTCCCGGCGCGAAGGCACCCAAGCTCGTCAGCAACGAACTCGTGTCTCGGATGAAGCCGGGCAGCGTGCTCGTTGACATCGCGGTTGACCAAGGTGGCTGTTTCGCCGATACCCGTCCCACGACGCATGCAGATCCGACGTTCGTCGTGCACGGCTCACTATTCTACTGCGTCGCCAACATGCCTGGGGCGGTGCCAAACACCTCCACCTACGCGCTCACCAATGCGACCATGCCCTACGTGCGCGCGATCGCGAACTCGGGGTGGAAGGTGGCGCTCGCAGCGGATGCCGCACTCGGGCTCGGGCTCAACACGCACGACGGCGGGGTGGTGAACGAGGCCGTTGCCACCGCACACAACGTGCAGCAGGTAACTCTTGCAAGCATCCTCACCTAGAGCAGTTGGGCTACGGCGCACCGGGGTCGACCGGCGGACTACACCTCATCGGGGAGGCGCACACGCGACACCGTGCCATCCGGCTCGAGCAGCCAGCCGTGGGCGCGCGGGTCGGTGATCGGTGGCGGTAGCTCCCTCGACCGCGTGAGCGCGCGATAGTCAGCGGCGGTGCATCCATCGAAGAGCACATTGTTCGTGGAGCGTAGGGATCCGAGCGCACCCCAGCTGGACTGCCATTGCTCGACATCGCCAATGATCGCCGTTCGTGTGCCGCCAGCGGCAATGAGCATGCCTTGGGAGTCTCGACCGATGCTCGCGAGCGCCACGACCGACCAATCCGCTGCGAATCGACGAACCGCCTGCCCCGGCCGACTACTGACAATGGCGAGCGGCCGCCCCCGGTCTATCACCACAGCGTTCGCGGTCGAGCGGGGCACTGCCAGAGTCGCCCCGATGGCTACCTGAACCCGGTGCCCGAACCACTCGCCACCCCCGGGAGGCAACGTCGAATCAAACGTACCTGCCGTTGCTCCGGCGAGAACGTGATCCTGGCGGTTCGACTGTCGCAAGAGTAACCGCGACGGCACAAGCGAGACGATCGACTGCAACTCGCCGGTAAGACGTTGGGCACTCACTGCGAAGCGAATTTCCCTGGCCGGCCCATCGCGCATGACTCGCGCGAGCCTGTCGATGAATGCCGAACGGTGCTCATCAGAGAATCGGGGAAGTAGCGCGTCGAGGTCGTCGAGAACGAGCAGAGCGGGCCGACTACCGTTGGCGTGCGAGATGGCATCCCACGCGCTTTCGGCATCGCTCGGTACCCACTGCGCTCCCGCGATCGTTGCCGCGATGCTCTGCAGCGCTGTCGTACGGCCAGCCCGGTGCGCGCCAAGCACTATCAGATGGCCGTTCTTGACGGGGTCGTAGATTGCGGCTGTCTGCCGCTGTTCGGCGGGCAGGTCGAGCAGACCGAACGCACCAACGCGACCACCTAGCGATGCGCGATCGATGGTCGCTGAAAGTGGTGCACACCACGGGCGCCGCGGATGCCACTCGCCCGGCCAGCGCGTCGACACGAGCTCGGCGTCATGCGGGGTAGCGAGCGCGACCTGCACCACGCGACCGGGGTCCCTTGCCATTGCAACCACGGCGCGCCCACGCGCGATGGCCGATATCGCAGCGGCATCATCCGTTCCGACCAGGGCAATACTGTCTGCGCGGTTGTTGACGCGAAGCGAGATGCGCAGGTCGGTGTTGGCAAGCACTGCATCCCGCGCAACAGCCGCCGGACGCTGGGTACACAAGACGAGATGCACGCCCAAGGCCCGACCCCGCGCGGCGACATCCCCGAACAGTGCGTGCAACTCAGGGAAGTCAGCGAGCATGGCCGCAAACTCGTCGACGATGACCACTAAACGCGCCAGCCGGCCCGGCGCGAGCTCAGCGATGTCTTTAGCACCGCATACCGCCAACTCGCGCTCGCGATGCCGCAGCTCACCTCGCACGCTGTCTAGTGCGCGCTGTGCCTCTGCCTCGTCGAGATCAGTAATGACTCCGACCGTATGTTGCAGCCTTTCGAGGGGGCCGAATGTCGACCCGCCCTTGAAATCACAGAGGAGAAAGTTGACGACTTCGGGTGACCACGCGGCCGCCATCGCGAGTACCCACGATGTCAACAGTTCGCTCTTGCCGCTGCCCGTCGTGCCGCCGATCACCGCGTGCGGGCCGTCGGCAACCAGATCGACAACGAGCGGCCCATCGTCGGTCACCGCGAAAGCGCACGAGAGACCGCGACCGGTCGACGATTGACCCGCCATCAGGCTCGCGAGCGTCACCGAAGCAGGAAGGGATCGGGTACCGGTAATGATTCCGTCTGCCTCAGCCGCCAATCTTGCCGAGACCGCCCATCCGAACGCCTCCTCCGCCGAGACAGCCTCAGTGGTCACCAGCATCCGCATCGCCCGGTTGGGGTGATCGACAATCGCCGCCGAACTGGAATCGACCGCCATCACCACCCGATGAGTTCCCGCGATATCGTCACGTGATCCGGCGAGAGCGACGATGGCGACCACCGCGTCACTGCCAATCAGCCCAAACGCGATCGCCTGGCCGCGCGCGTGCTGCGCGGGGCCGGACGGGTGCGGTAGTTCGGTGAGCCACGACCATGCGGAATCAGTCGAGGCAGCCGAAATCCAGTACTCAGCCGGCGACAGCGTCCACGCGAGCTGCAGCACGACCGCTCGAGCGGTAGCGGTCGCCACCGCACCGTGACCGAAGATGCCAATACCGAGCCGAGCGTCTACGACGACGGGCGCGTCGCCTAGCCGGGACGCCACAGCTCGGAGTTCATCGAGATCATCGCCGGTCTCGGTTCCCGCCGTAGGCAGACCGTGCAGTTGAAGCTCGCTACGACGCACTGCCCTGCCTAGGCTCACGAGCACAGCAGCGGAAGAGTCTGCTTTCCAGCGCGACGCATCAGGCCCCGTGCGCGCAGCGAGACACCGACCGGCCGGAGTCGCGTCGTCGAGCGCGGCACGCTCGTGCGCGTGCGCCGCCGTCACCGATTCAGTCACGAGCACGAGATCGCGCCGGAAGCGTAAGCCTTCTTTACGCAGCCGACGACGTGACTGGATACGGGCATCCGCAAGGCTAGCAATCGCAACGATCGGCCCGAGGGCGGCGAACATGAGCGCGAATGGCGACCGGGTGATCGCCCACATGACAACCGCCGCACCTACGGGCGCGATCGTCGCAATGACCGGGAACTGGAACGGTGTCGCCGGCTCAGGTTGTCGCGGCACCACGATGCGTTCGATGGCGAGCGGAGACTGGTTCACTCACCTAGTAAAACCCGCGACGACGTCACCACAGAAGGCACAACACGCGAACTGTGGAGTACACGAAAAAAGCCGTACGGGGAGGAGGGATTCAACTCACTACGACGAACTGCTCACCCAGATCGACGCGTGTTCCGCGCATGAGCCGGTACCGCTTACCCGGTTCGGCCCTGCGCGGCTCGACGTCGGGCTCACGAATGTTCGTGCCGTTTCCGGAGAAACGGTCGCTGATCCAGAACACCCCCGCGTCCTGCCCGAACTCCAGATGAGTCTTGGAGACCGATTTGCCCGGATCACTGATCGCGACCATGTGGTCGAAATATTCGCCGGGCTCGGCGGTAGGATTTCGGCCGATCAAGCCCGTTCCTGCAACCGTGACGCTCTCACCCGTGCTGAACTGCAGCACGAACCGCTCGCCATGCCTGCCACGCTGCACGATGCGCGTTTCCTCATCATCGCCGTCGTCGTCGAACTGTGCTGTGGATGCCGCAGCGGGGAGTCCCCAGGGAAACGGGTCACGGTCTATCTCGATGCGGTTTGTATCACGGGGGATGGGAACGACGAGTTCGGAACGTGCCGCTGCCGGGGCGACGACCATCCGCTCGAACTCGGGCTCAGCTTCGGTCGTCGCGTGCGGTTGAGGCGCTGCCGCAGATTCGACCTCCATGTCGTGGTGCGGGTGAGGGTCGCGTTCCACCGCCGGGTCCGACGCCGAACCTGCGGCCGCGGGAAGCATCACTCCCGGGGCCACACACCCGCACACGCCGCAGAAAATATCGCCAGCAGCCATCGGAGTCCGACACTGGGTGCACTGCCGCTGTGGCATCGGGCGTTCTTTCGCCGGCGTGACAGCCACCTGCACGGCGGTCGGCCGGTGAGCATCCGGCGTACGCGTCACCACCCGTTTCGACACCACCGAACGACCGCATTCGCCGCAAAACATGGCGCCTTCGGGAAGAGGCGTGGCGCAGTACGCACAGTTCACTGATCGATCTCGCTAACGCTTGAAGAACTTCGAAACACTATATCCACCGAGCGAGCGCAAGGAGACTTTTGCCCGGATGCGCTGCCAGCGAGTGAGTCCGCGGTCCAGCAACGCCCGCAGTTCGTCGACCGCGTTCCACATGACGTCCGCTTCCGCCGTGTCTGGATCACCCGAAGCGAAAATCGCGCGGTCAGCGACGGCCGCGAGAACGAGCGGCTGCGCACCTCCTACCGTCGTCGCAACCTCGGTACGGGTGGCGGCGGGTGGCGGCGATATACCGTGATCGAGAACTGCATCCTCATACTCCTGCCAGCCGCCGCTGATCTGGTCGATGGGTGCACCGCGGCTTCTGCGCAGATTGCGCCTACGCACCTTTGCCGCAATAACAACGAGGAACGGAGCGAGGATGATCGCGACCGCGAGCACTGTCCAGCCGACTATGCGCAGCACCATGAGAAGTACGGTGAAGAGTGGATTGACGTCGCCCGGGTGATCCTCTTGGCTGGTCGGCGTCGACTGGGTGTCTGAATTGTCCGACGCGGCTACGGGTGGCGGAACGATTGTCTGAGGGCGCGCAACCTGGGCGGCTTTTTCGGGACGCACCTCAGGGATCGGACGCACCGCCGGGGTTGGGTCGATCGTGACCCAGCCGAACTGGGCGGTGTCGACTTCGATCCAGGCTGATACATCTCGTCCATGCACATCGTTTCCCGTCGGCACAAATCCCATGACCGCGCGGGCCGGAAAGCCGAGTTCGCGAGCCATCAGGGCCGCCGCTACCGAGTATTGCTCGGCGTCACCGATCATGCGCGGGTCACTGAAAAGCTGTCCAATTCGGTCGGCAGCATGGCCCGAGCGACTTGGCGCCTCGGCCGATCCACCGCCATGACTGATGTAGGCATTCTTGGCAAGCCCGGCGAGCATCGCGACGAGGCGCTTACCCGGCGTGTCTGTACCGGCAACGTAGTCGTTGAGCGCGGCCGCCAGATCGTCGGGCGTTGCGCCGAGCCGAGGCACCGATGCCGAACCCGGGTCGACGAGCGAGAGCTGCGACGGGCTCGGCTGTCGGGGAATCACGGCAGACACGGTGTAGGCGTCTCCCGGTCTCAGCCCGCCGATCACGGCCGCCGTGCCGCTCGTGTTGTTGTAGTAGAACGCTTGCTGGAGCGCACGGGAACGCCCGCCGGTGAACGTCGCAGATCTGAGTTGACCCACTGTCGGTACCCAGACGCCGGTGTACGCGCTCACCACGACGCTAACCGAGACGGGGGTGCCATCGACGCGCGACTGGTCAAACGTGTTGGGTACCCGCGTGAAAGAACCGGATTCACTCGTGACCTGATCGCTACCAACCGAATAGACGACGCCATCGTACGTGTCGAGCGTCGCAACCCGTAGCCGACCACCGGCCGGTAGCCCAGAAACCGTGAGAAGCGTCGAGTCGACCGCCGGTGGCTGCCAGTAGGCCCGAAAGCCGGCAAGCGGGCTCGCATAGTCACGCGGATCGAACGGCTGTTGGATCGAGGTGCGAATCACCGCGCGCTCAGTTGTTGGAGGCAGTGCAGCAGCCGCGACGATGGCAGCCCCAGATGCGAGCGCCACGATCACTGCGGCGCCGATGAGAGAGCGCGCGCCCACGAAGGCGGAGTCCCGCGCGGACTCGAGACTCACTCCACCGGCCTGAGCGGCTCGTGCCGCAAGCGCCCTGCCCGCTGCCCTCCGCCGATACCAACGAAACCAGATAAACCAGAACAGAATCGCGGCCAGCAGACCGAGCGACAATTGTCGCGGCCAGGTAGCGAAGGCGGGACCGAAAGCAATCGCCACGACGAACACGACGACAGACGCGAGCACCGCAAACTCACCGTATCTCGCCCGCAGCGCAATCGAGAGGCCGCCGACCGTTGCCACGAGCACGAGCACGAACGCCGGTACCATAAGTGCTTCGTAACCCCCCACCGGCAGCGAGATCGTCACGAGCTGTTTCCAGCCGAGTGCAACACCGGTAACCAGATCACGCAGGCCATCGAGCGTCGGCAATACCCCGAACTGTGCCTTGCCGGGGACCGCCAACGGCACCCCAAGGACCAGGAAAACCGCGACGGATATTGCCAAGACGACGATCGATGGCCACCGATACACCGCTCCGAGAATCGAGATAAGCGACCCGACGCCCATCGTCACTGCCACGAGAATGGGTAGCTGCGCTGATTGGTAGATCGGCCACAATGCGGTTGCCGCGATACCCATCGTCAGCCAGAACAGGAGAGTATTGACGAATACGAACCCGAGCCGTGGTCGAGCAGCCGCGCGGGCCATAGCGCGCGTCGTCATGCCGCAGCCCGGGACAACGACTTATGAAAATCTTCGAGATAGCCGATCGTCAACACGCTGAGCCCAGACACTCGGCGCAGTCCCGGTGTGCTCTCTGGGTCGCATACGACGGCGACTACCTCGACACCGAGCGGGAACTTGGTCGAAGCGGCACGCAGGTCCGTCGCGCTGACGGGAGACCCGCAGACGAGAAAGGCCACGGATACACCGGCGGTCTGGCTCCCGACGACTCGGCCGACGTCGGTGATGGTGAGCGCGGCATCCGCTTGCTCAACCGCTGCGAGATCATCGAGCAGGCGTGATCGTGTCAGAGTGGAGAGTGATTTTACGGCGAACACTTTGCGCTTGGCGAAATCGGGGGTTTTGTCGCTGACGACCACAGACACATTACGAGCGTCACGAATGGCCCGCGCACCGAGCGAGCCGACAACACTGACCGCGAGCTCGAATTCTTCAGCGGACGCGTATTCCGCGGTCGACAGACTGAGCGCGATCAGTAGTTGGCTGCGACGCGTCTCCTCAAACTGGCGCACCATGTATGTGCCCGTCTTCGCCGTTGATTTCCAGTGGATGTAGCGTCGCTCGTCACCCGCCGCATACTCCCGCAGGGCATGGAAAGACACGTCGCTGTTGGAGAGATCGCGCGTGGGGTTACCTTCGAGGTCCCGGATGAAACCCGTACTCATGCTCGGGATTGCGATCGTGCGCGGGTGAACGAAGATCTCGGCGACGTCCGTCCAGACGAGTTCGCGGCGCACCAGCCCCACGGGGTCTGCGCGCACGGTTCGAACCGGGCCGACGGCCACGATTCCGCGGTGCACAGTGGGGATAACGAACTCGTGTGAGTAACTCATACCGGACCTGATGCCCGGCAGTGCGATCTCGGCAACGCCAGCCCCCACGGGGATCTCGACTGTCATTCCGAGCGCGCGACGACGTAGCGGGTTCGTCACCGCGACCTCACCCACAGCGCGCTCCCCCACCACGACTCGGCTGTGCGGCACGCGTAGCTCGATGGAGATCGTATTTCGACCGATGAGATAGAGCCCGGCAATGAGCATCAGCACGAGCCCCGCGAACCCGATCACGACGAGTTCCACCCAGCCGAGGCCGTAGCCAGCCATGAGCGCGACAGGAACCACGATCGCGATCGCCCAGCCGAGCGGCGTGACAACAGCGGAGATTCGGGACGCGACGCGACCCAGTCGCGTGTTAATCGAGCGCGAGGCGCGCACAATTGCGATGATGGCGTCCGCCAGCGCGCCGGTTCGGTTGCCGACGATCTTGGTGCGCGCGTTCGTCAGACCGCGCGTTCCCTGAGAAAATCGGGCGTCAAAACGCACGGACTGCGTTCTCGCGGTACCGCGAGCCGATGGCGCTCGGTCGCCACGGAGTTTTTCTCGGCGCAGAGTCACACGGCTTGCCGTTCGCTTGGCGGAGGAGTCTCGATGAGAATCTGGTTGATCACACTCGGTGCCGTAACCCCATCGAACTCGGCCTCGGGATCGAGAACCAGACGATGTGAGAGTACGGGCTCCACGAGCGCCTTGACATCGTCGGGAATGACGTAGTGGCGGCCGTTCGCGGCCGCGAGGGTCTTTGCGGTACGAACTAGTGCGAGAGCTCCACGTACGCTCGCACCCAGACGCACCTCTGTTGCCGATCGCGTGGCATCGATCAGACGACTGACGTAGTCATTGATGCTCGGGTCAACGTGCACAGTACGCGCGAGCGCGGCCATCTCAATGATTTGCTCCGCAGACACGATCTCCGGAACTGTGACATCGTGCGCCTTCGTTCCTGCTCCCTCGAGAATACGAATAGTGGATGCATGGTCTGGATAGCCAATCGAGGCTTTCATGATAAAACGGTCAAGTTGTGCCTCAGGAAGACGGTACGTCCCAGCTTGTTCGATCGGATTCTGAGTTGCGATGACCATAAAGGGCGATCCGACGTCGTGACTCACGCCGTCGACGGTGACGCGCCCTTCTTCCATGACCTCGAGGAGCGCAGACTGAGTCTTCGGGCTCGCTCGGTTGATCTCGTCGGCCAGCACAATGTTCGCAAAAATCGGCCCGCGGTGAAACTCGAACGTATTCGAGCGCTGGTCGAAGATGCTCACCCCGGTGATGTCGCCCGGCAACAGGTCTGGAGTGAACTGCACACGACTGTTGGTGCCGCCAACGGTCTGAGACATCGCACGGGCGAGTGACGTCTTTCCCGTTCCCGGGAAATCCTCGAGGAGGAGATGCCCTTCGCTCAGCAGTGCCGTGAAGCTCAGGCGCACGACAAACGTCTTTCCCAAGAGCACTTGGTCGACATTCCCCACGAGTCGATTGAACGCCTCAGAGAACCAACTGGCTTTCTCCGGTGTCATGGTCATCGGCTACCCCTCATTTGTAGTCATTTCCGTTGTAGTCAATCTCATAATGATGACCGCCGTTGGCCGTGACCCTGATCGAGAGGTACGGCACGCCTATCGGACCGACATCCGTCGTGAGGCACTGTCCGGGCTTCGTGGTGTCGGCCGGGACGAACATGCCACCCGGGCTCGAGCCGCAGGAAAACTCGATTGCATCGTACGAGCCGGTTGGCCAGCCTAACCAGCTGAACGTGCCGTTATTGGCGAGAACATTGCCGTCAGATACAAACTTGAGTCCCGAGATACTGGGGGCGACCGGCGTACCAACGGTGAAGTTGGCGGAGTAGGTGGGTTGGCACACCGGTCCTGATGCGTAGGTGCGGCATGCGCGCACAGCCACCGAGATCGCCTGGCCGTACTGCTGACCCTCAGCCGTGAGAAAGGCGCCGAGCGACACCGGGCCGTATTCTGTGGATGGAACTGTGGTGCCACTCAACCGGTAGTAGAGCGAGTACTCACCTGTGATCGGCGTAGAGCCGCCGATCGTGCCCCCGTCGAGAGTGAAGTCCCAGGTCGTCGGGGTGCTCACCTGCGGACCACTCGTAACCAGAGCCGTGATCACGGCAGGTGGGGTATGACCGATGACAGATACGCTCGCCGTGCAGCCCTGACCGTTGAAGGCGAAAACCAGCAGTGAATATGTCGCGTCTGCAGTCAAGCCATCGAACTGAGTAGCGGCCGCCGTCGCAGCGTCGATGATGGTCGCTCCATTCGGTGAGATCGTACCGTCTGCGGCGCACGTTGGTGCTGTGCCGGTGTACGCGGCCGCCGTGAAATCGGTGATCGCGCGACCATTCGCGGAGAACACTGACGACCAGTCGAGCCTGATCGAGGTGCCGCTCGCGACGATCGCGACGGGGGCAGCTCCTGCAATAGGCGCGCCAGCGGGCGTGCCCGACTGCGGGTTGCTCGTGTTCCACACCGACAGCGCAGTGAACGCGCCGTTGCGTGGACTAATCGTGTAGGCCACCGCCACCCCATTGGTCAGACCCCAGCTCGCCGGGGTGTCCCAGGTGCAGGTGCCGCCGCCGCAGACAGTCGGGCTCACATCCGTCTCGTTGGCGCCGACCGCGACATGATACCGGTCGACCGGAGAACCACCGGCGGGTGTGGCCACGGCGGGCCAGGTGAGGTGTAGCCCGTGGTCGAGAGGAGCCGAGGTCGCCGATGACGGTGCCGGCGGAATGATGTCTGACCAGACACCAGAGCTCAGGGTCGTCAGATCCGAGTCGCCGATTGCATTTTGGGCCACAACCGAAACCTTGACCGAGGTGCCCGGACCATTGCCCGGGGTCGAAATCGTGCACGTGGTTGCGGCGCAATCGATTGTCGAGACCGGCGCATTGGTCATGGTCGTGACGGAAACCCGGTAGTTGGTAATCGGCGAGTTATTGAACGATCCGGCATTCCAGCGCATCGTGATCGTTCGGTCACCGAAGCCGCTGGGCAGCAGGTTGGCTACGGGGTCTGGCCGATCTTGGATGGAAATGCGGACAGCGCCCCACACGTAGCGATCCTTGTCTTTCGAGGCATCAGCAACTTCGTACTGCAGGTTGACATCGCCCGGTGCCGCACTGAGGGCGATAGACACCGTGAGGGTGCTGTGGTCTGCGCTTGGAGAAATGGTCACACCAGCTGGCAGAACTCCGCCATCGAGTCCGCGGATCGCAATGACCTGCAGGGGCTTTCCGGGGAACGGGTTGGTCGATTCGTCGTTCGTAAGCACATCGACGGTAGTAGTCGCACCGCGCTTCACAATTGCCGAGTCTGGGGCCGGTTGAAGCAACGGTTTCGTGGACTGCACCACGGTCAGCTGGATGCGCCCGGACTGCCCGGTAGTCAGGTTGTCTTTCACGCCGACCGAGAGGGCAGTGACAGTTCCCTTCACGGCCGCGTCGTCGGCCTTCACCGTCAACGTGCTGCCGTTAAGCGCATAGCTGAAGCCCGTCGGCGGCGGGGCGAGCACCGAATACGAGAGCTGACCGAGGTCATTGGGGTACGGATATGTGGTGAGTTTGAGAAGGTCAAGTTGCTTTTCCTGCCCTGGCTCGAACTCGAGCACCGCGCCGTCGAAAACGGGCGGTTGGTTATTACGCGGAATCACCGTGATCGGTAAAACGAGAATCGCCTTGTGTCCGTTCGGGTCGCTCGCCGATGTGCCGTCCGTCACCTCGAAAGAGATCGAGGCAGGCCCGAAGTACTTGTCTGCGCTCGTGAACACGAGAGTACGTTGGTCGATGACCAGATTGTCACCGTTGGAGTGGGTAGCGCGCACCGTACTTGTGTCGGTGAGCCGAACTTGCTTGCCGCCAACCGCAATCACGTGGTCGTTAAGAGCGATCGTGAGCGTGTCACCGCTGTGCACGCTGAGCGCTGGTGCTCTCGTGTCAAGTTGCGGAAGAGCGTCATTGAGCCCTGGCACCTTGATGAATGCGTAGCTTACGATGGTCGGGTCATCAGGGTGGGTAACCGCAAAGGGAATGATCTGGCTGTACTTCTGCACGCTCACGCTGACGCGCTTACTCGACGTGACCTGCGCGACAGCGCCGTAGCCAGGGTACACAGCAAGCCCGAGTGAGCGAGCACTGCCATCGGCGAAGAAAACATTGGCAAGCACATCGACGCTCACGGTATCCCGACCACGCACATCAGCCAGAGTGAGCACTGTGTCGCGGGCAACCGGATACGAACGCTGGGCATTCGGATCGACAATAACCCGGATAAAGTTCTGGCTGGTGCCGCCGACGCCGTTGGCGATCGAGTAGGTGACGCCATACGTTCCTGGAGCCTTCGGCGGCGTGACCTTCACAATATTGCCCACGACTTCGGCCGTCGTCCCTGCGTCGTTCGGTACCGCGCCGGTGACCTTCAGCGGGCTGCCATCTGGGTCAGAGTCATTGGCAAGTACTTCGACGTTTACCGTGATCCCAGGACGCACAGTGACTTCATCCAGCACCGCGACAGGGTTGCGCGCCCCCTCGAGACGCGGACTAATACCGACGCGTACCGTGCCGGTCGCGCGCGCCCCGAGGGAATCGATGACCGTGTAGGTAAACGTGTCAGTCCCTGCGGAGTAGGTACCTGCCTGGTACACAAATGAATCGACGCCCGTTGACTTGACGGCACCCTTCTGCGGGTTTGTGGTTTGGCCCAGCAGCTGCACAGAATCGCCTTCCGGGTCGATGCCCGTGAGCGGGATGGCTATCGTCACCGACTCGCCGGCGATCACTCGAGCCGTGACCGTTGCAGGTACGGGAGCATTGTTGGTCGCAGCATCCGCTTCGCGCACCGCTATCTTCACTTGGGCGCTCGCCGTCTGGCCATCTGGCCCGGAGACCTCGTAGACAGCCGTGAAGTTGCCGGTCTTATTGGGGGCGAGGTAACGCAGCACGTTACCCGAAGCGAACAACAACCCCGACCCCGCCGGCAATGATTGCGCGAGTTTGGGTACAAGCGATAACTCGGCGCCATCCGGCTGCTCGTCATTGACGAGCACGGGGATGTCGATGGCTTGCCCAACACGCGCTGTGACAGAGTCGTCGTTCGCCACCGGTGCCTGGATGTGACTTGGCGTGGGGATCTCGACGACGGTAATTACGCCGTCGGCCTCGGCGAGCCCGTTGCTGATTCGGTAGTTGAAGGTGACCGGTCCCTTGTCAAGCGGCCGATCAAGGCTCACCCGCACGAAACGCTGGTCTAGCACTTGCGCACGCACTCCCGATGTTGCCGGAAGATTCATGATGCCGGTGACAACGAGCACACCGCCACCGGGGTCGATGTCGGTACCGGCAACATCCACGCGCCGGTCGCTGAGCGTCTTCACAAACACGGTCTTCGGAATGGATATCGGTTTCGTGTTCGCATCGGGCGGAGATGCGACATCGATACGCACCGAACCGGTCACCGTCTGGTCACCGTCGGTAACCACGTAGTCGAGATAGTGCGTACCCACTTGATCACTGGAAAACCGGAAAGTGCCCGTCTCGTAGCTCGGCACGATCGTCACGCCGGTCTTCGCCGGCACGCTATTGAGTCGGATCGCTCCCGTACCACCGTGAACATGACCAAGTGGCGAAACAGTGAACTCCTGCCCGGCATACGCAAGCAACATGAAGGGATCCGCGACGATCGGAACCTGGCCGGATGGTTTGACGCTCACGGTCACCGTGCCAGAGCCTGCCGACGTGCCGTCAGAAACGAGCAGAGAAATCACCTTCTGGTCACCGCTGCCAGCATCGGAATAGATGACAGTACCCTCGGGCTTGTGACTGACCGAGTCCGGTGCTGCAACCGCTGCCGACGTCAAGTAAAAGGGGTCGCCGTCAGGATCAACCCAGTCGCCCAGAACCTGAACCGTGACCCGCCCGCCGGCCTGAACAGTTGCTTTCGTGTTGCGAACCTGCACTGGCGGAGAGTTCTCCGTCGGAGCACGCACGGTTACGGTGACCTTTGCAGACGCGGTGCCGCCATGACCGTCTGTGATGGTGTAGCCGAAGGAGAATTTTCCAGCCGCGCCGGCAGCCAGGGTGAGCTGAAGTTGCTGACGTTCGTTGATGAAGTCGATGCGTCCAACGCTCGGATCAATGCCTGTGACGCTATCAATCGCCAGAACGTTCCCGTTGGGGTCGTAATCGTTCAGCAACACCGGGAGCACGGTTGACTTGCCGGGCCGCGCACCGAAAGCATCGTCGATCGCGACCGGGGGCTGCTGTACTTTGTCGACCTGGGGCGGGGTGTTCTGGTTGTTCTGCTGTTGTTTCTGGTTGTCCCTAATCGTGATGAGGTCTTTCCAGTTGTCAATGAGCTGGCCATCCCGCTGTACTGCCCACGACGCGCCCGACCGGCTGTCGTTCAGTACGAGTCGAGCGCCGTTGGACACGAACGACAGCGCAGGGGCGCCCGTCATGCCAGCCAGCACGAGGGTTACGCCAGTGACGCCGTCCCCGACGCACTTGCGCCAGGCGCGGGCCGTATCCCACGCCGCGAACTCACAACCGGCGCTCACCGCGGGCCTCGAGGGCGAGCCAAATTGGCCCGTAACGACCGCTGTGGCGTTTCCGCCGGACAACGGCACGCTAACGATGCCACCAGAGTGCGAGACCAGTACTGCGTCGCCGATGGTACTCGGAGCTTGCAAGACCGCACTCGCGTCACCGACGAGCGATCCGAGATCGACCGTGCGCCCATCGAGGTAGAGCGTCTTCGACGTCGAATCGAGCAGCGCCCAGCGACCATTGACCGAACTAATGCTGAAAGCTCCTCCTTGGTCTGCGACCGGCACGATTGAGGTGGCATCAATGGACTCAGATCGAGCTGCGTCAAGGCGATAGAGCTGTCGGGTCGCGGGTGAGAAAGCAAACATCAGCCCATTCGCGTCGACAGCGGCTACCGCATTCTTGCCGAGACTCAGGGTTGAAGCAGACTGGGCATCGAACGATGCGAGGTCACGAGCCGCCACAATCCATACCGCACCGGTACCGTGCTCATAGATCACGACGTTCGCGCCCGCGATAAAAACCTCGGGCAGGTTTGGTGGTAGCGGCACGCTGCCCCGTACTGCCGAGGTTGCGGGGTCGACGATGTCGATTTTGCTGTTGCCCTTGTCGAATAGCAGCACCGTTGAGCCCTGCTGCACAACGCTGATGTCACTTCCCGTGGTGGGGACAACGGTGTTCAGCTCAAGCACATCTGTATTGGCGCGACCAATCACTTGTTGCGTGCCGTTCGCGACCCATACCGATGCGTCACCGAGATCGAGCTTTTGGGCGGTGTAGCCGGTGGATACGACGGCAACCGCGATTACCAACGCAGTGACCACAGAACCGCTCGTCGCGGTGGCCACGAGCGACTTGTGGGCGGTGAGCCACGCTCTAAACACGAGTCACCATCATCGTGGTACGTCCGCGCACTTCTCGCTGCTTGGCGCGCCCAGCTTGCCGCCCCTGTGCACAGTAACCGTGATACAGACGTGCTCGCCGGGCCGGGTGTCTACGACGAACTGCGGAGACCGTTGAACGCTCGAGCCGCCATCGCTCATCGTGATCTGATACGAGTCGTTCACGTCAATTCCTGGGTCGGACCAACTGAATTCGACCGTACTCGGGGCCATCTTGGCCGTGATATTCGAGACCACCGGGATGCTGTCTGAATTGGCCTTGATCAGAACGAGCGTCGCGGTGGCGCCAAGCGCGATCACCAGCACGGCGGACGCGACGAGCCCCCAGGCGAGTGCCTGCATGCCTTTACCCTGCGGAACCGGTCGGGTGCCAGTGCTGCGCTTGCCACCAGCCGTGTGCCGCACAAGAGTACCCACTGCGTTGTACTCGCCGAGAGCAGCCGCCGAACGACGCCTGCGCCGACGATTAGCGACGGTGTGTGATGCTCCAGGAATACCGCGCACGCGCGTGCGATCCTCGAGGTCGGCAACCGTTGCGCGCGCCCAATCATCCATTGCGACCTCGATGGGCGTCTGCGGAACGCCGAGCTCAGTCTCGACGGCCTGAAACTCATGAATGAGTTCGAGCACGCTCGTGGGGCGGCTCGCAGGTTTGCGCGACATGGCTTTCGCGAGTGCTCGCTCGAGGCTCCGCGGCACATCCGTTCGACCGATCGCTTCGGGCTTCGCTCGGTTGATGCGCGAGATCAGATCGGTCGACTTGTTTGATTCGCCGGGAATCTCAAATGGGGAACGACCGGCCAGAAGCGAGTACACGGTGGCCGCGAGGGCCCAGATCTCCGACTCGATCGTGCCAGCCGTTTCATCCATGAGTACCTCAGGTGCCGACCAGGGAATCGACATACCAACGGCCTCTTGGTCATCTGACTCGCTCAGCGTCGCCGCGATACCGAAGTCTGATAGCACCGGGTGGCCGTAGGCGGTCATTAGGATGTTAGACGGCTTGATATCTCTATGCAGCACCCCGGCCCGATGAGCGGTCTCAATCGCACTGCCAATCTTGACAGCGATGCGCAGTACCTCGGGAACGGGAAGTCGCTCGGTGCGATACCTCTGGCTGAGCGAAGCGGAACACAGTTCCATCACGAGGTACGGCCTGCCGTCTGACGAAACGCTTGCCTGATACACCGTCAGGATCGACGGATGGGTGCTCAATTGGGCCATCAGATTCGCTTCGGCCTGAAACATCTGACGCACTTGGTCATTCACGACTTCGCTCAGCATGACTTTGACGGCCACCTGGCGCCGTGGCATGTTCTGCTCGTAGAGGAATACATCGGCGAAGCCGCCCGATCCGAGAATGCGGATGTGCGAGAATCCGGGAAGGGTCGGAGGTTGCGATGGTAAACGCCGCGCCACGATTACCCCCTCTGCGAGTCGACGGATTCCGTCTATTGTAGGCGGGGCAATCCCGAGGTAGACCAGAGTGTGCCCCTAACGGGGGCAGTGACCGCGCCCCCAATTCGAGGTCGGCGGCCGCGAAATGCTAGGGACGAGCAGGTTTGGGAATGGTCGATTCGACATCGAACTCTGCTGGCGCCTCGAGTACATCCACGACAATCGTGGTCACATTGTCTCGACCACCCGCGGCGAGTGCCGCGTCGACGAGGGCCCCAGATGTCTCGTTCGCACTCAACGCGGCCGCGAGATGCAAGCGGATGCGCTCATCACTGACCTCTTTGGTGAGCCCGTCTGAGCAGATGAGCAGTCGCAATCCGGTGCGCACCGGAACCATCCACAGGTCGGGAGTGGGTTGCGCGTTGAAGCCCACCGCACGCGTGATGATGTTGCTGTCCGGGTGGTATTCCGCCTCGCGAGCGCTCAGTCGACCGGAGTCGACGAGTTCTTGCACGACGGAGTGATCGACAGTCACCTGGCTCAACTCGTTGCCCTCGAAGCGGTACACCCGACTGTCGCCAATGTTGAATACAGCAAAATACGGCGCGCCATCGAGCATCGTCAATACCGCACCAGTCACCGTCGTCCCGACGCCCAGCTGGCTCTCGTCAGCGATGGTGTCGATGTCGGAGGTCGCGTGTTCGAGAGCGCGCTCGACCGCTTCTGGCTGCAGAAACTCCGCCGTGATCGCCTCGGCAAGGCGAATGACAACAGCCGCGCTCGCGAGGTCACCGGCCGCATGACCGCCCATGCCATCCGCTACCGCGAACAGCGGAGACTTGGCAACGTAGCTGTCTTCGTTGGCGGCACGGCGACGGCCGGTGTCTGTTGTGGCCGCCCACCCGATCGTGATCGCGGCATCCCCCCGTCCCGGCACGATAAGGGTGTAGCTGGCTTCGTTACTGCCGATCGCGGTCACTGCTGGCTTCCTGCTTCGGGAATGCTACTCGCGGTCATCGACGCACGAGGGAAAAGGCGTTGCATCGGCAGAATCTCGACAATATTGCCGTCACCAATATCCACCAGTGTGCCGGGTGATATCACCAACGACTCGCCCTGACGCAATTTTTGCGGCGTGTTGCCCGGAATCATGACAACCGATCCATTGGTCGACCTCATATCTGTCACGATCACAGATGCCCCCACCTGGCGCAATTCGAGGTGCGTGCTCGACACCTCATGGCGCAGCGACTGCACAACGACGAGACGCGGCCTCGTACCGGTCTGGATGCGCGGCGGGCTCGGTCGACGACCCAGATAGGCCGGTGAGTCGAGTTCGATGGGGTCTGAATGCTCCCCGATGCGGAAGCGGTAGTGCTCGGCGACGACGACCTCATCGGTCGTTGCCGAGTCGATGAGCCGCGATGACACCGCGTGCGAGGGAAGACCGATCGCCGTGTCTTCGGTGTCGGGGCCCCCACGCAGCGTCAACCGCGCGACGGGGCACGTAGGGGCGACGACAGTGTCGTCGAGATCGGTCACGGCATTCAGGCTACTCGCGTGCGCAACTAGTCATACTGCGCTTGATCCGTCACGTAGTACATCGCTGTGCTGTGCACGCCGTCATCACCCGATGTACGACATCACGTGTTTAACTCGCGTGTAGTCCTCAAAGCCGTAGCTGGAGAGGTCTTTGCCATAACCGGAGTGCTTGAAACCGCCGTGCGGCATCTCAGCCACGATCGGAATGTGGGTGTTGATCCACACACAGCCGAAGTCGAGATGTTTAGCGAAACGCATCGCGCGCGAATGGTCTCTCGTCCAGACGCTCGAGGCGAGCCCGTACGGAACACCGTTGGCCCACTCGAGGGCTTGCGTCTCATCCGTGAACTTCTGCACGGTGATCACCGGACCGAAGATTTCGTTCTGGATAGCGTCATCGGTCTGCCTGAGCCCAGACACGATGGTGGCTTGGTAGTAGTAGCCCGATGAGCCTTGGCGGTGACCACCCAGCTCGACTTTCGCGTTCGACGGTAGCGCGTCGACCAGCCTCGAAACCCGCTCAAGTTGGCTCGCATTGTTGACCGGACCAAACAATATTCCGTCTTGATCCGGGGCGCCGGTTCTCGCATTTTCTGTCGCGAATGCAACCAGCGCCGCCACGAACTCGTTATGGATGTTGGCGTGCACGAGAACTCGCGTTGCAGCTGTGCAGTCCTGACCCGCATTGAAATAGCCGGCAGTGACGATACCCGCAACGGCCGACTCGATGTCTGCGTCGTCGAACACGATCACCGGCGCCTTGCCACCGAGCTCGAGGTGTACGCGCTTCAAGTCGTTCGCCGCGGCCTTGGCCACTTCCATACCCGCGCGCACCGAGCCGGTGATCGATACCATCTGCGGAATCGGACTGTCGATCATCAACCCGCCAGTCGTGCGGTCGCCGGTGATCACGTTGAGCACGCCATTCGGCAGGAACTCGGCTGCAACCTCGGCCAACAGCAGAGTGGACGACGGCGTCGTGTCACTCGGCTTGAGCACCGTCGTATTACCCGCGGCAATTGCCGGCGCAATCTTCCATACCGCCATGTTGAGCGGGTAGTTCCACGGTGTTATCTGGCCGATGACACCGATCGGCTCGCGACGAATCGACGATGTGTGGTCTTTCATGTACTCACCCGTCGCCATGCCAGACAGATGCCGCGCCTCACCAGCGAAGAACCGCAATTGGTCTACCGAGAGCATGATCTCGTCTACCACGAGGGATGCGCGGGGCTTTCCGGTGTCCTTCGACTCGAGGTCGGCGAACTCTTCGGCGCGAGTCTCCATGGCGTCTGCAATGCGGAAGAGGGCGAGCTGGCGCTCCGCCGGGGTGGTCTCGCCCCAGACCTCGAATGCTGCAGCCGCTGCGTGGAAGGCGGCGTCGACATCCGCCTTTCCCGAGACCGGCGACGATGCGTATGTCTCTTCGGTCGCGGGGTCGATGACGTCAAACGCGCCATCGCCTTTCGCCGACACATACTCGCCGTTGATGAAGTTGCGGAACTGTGTTGTCGATGACCCGTCAGCGCTCATGGTCACCATGGTACCGACTCGGTTCATGGGTTTTTGCGGGATGCACAACGGATTACGACTGTCAAAAAGTATCTTCGATTCGGATTCGCTTGTGAGTACCTCCTCCTACTGACAGAATCGAGCCATGAGCCCCACCATCAGGCCCGCTCAGGCCAAGCCAACACAGCTCGACAACATTTCGAAGGCGATCATCGAGCAGCTACAGGCGGATGGGCGTCGCTCCTACGCCGAGATCGGCAAAGCCGTCGGGCTCAGCGAAGCAGCGGTGCGCCAACGTGTGCAGAAACTCACGGACTCGGGCGTCATGCAGGTCGTGGCCGTCACCGATCCCATGCAGCTTGGTTTCTATCGGCAGGCGATGGTCGGAATCAGAGTGGATGGCGACACCACGATCGTCGCTGAGAAGCTCGGCCGCATTCCCGCCGTCGACTACGTCGTGTTGACAGCCGGAAGCTTTGACATTCTCGCCGAAGTAGTCTGCGAAAACGATGAGGACCTCATCGAGCTGCTCAACAAACAGATCAGGGGAATCGCGGGTGTGCAGTCGACCGAAACTTTCGTCTACTTGAAGCTCGAAAAACAGTTCTACAACTGGGGTACGCGCTAACCGCACGCCCCGCTAAAAGAAAGTACGTGTAATGACTACGACCCACACCCCCGTCAGGGTCTACGACGAAACCGACCTTCAGCAGAAGGCAAAGGACCACCTGTGGATGCACTTCGCGCGCCAGTCTGTGATGGAAGATGGCCACGGCGTGCCCATCATTGTGAAGGGCGAAGGGCACCACATCTTCGATTCCACCGGTAAGAAGTACTTTGACGGACTTTCCGGGCTATTTGTGGTCAACGCTGGTCACGGCCGCAAACGCTTGGCCGAGGTAGCAGCCAAACAAGCCGAAGAACTTGCTTTCTTTCCGATTTGGTCGTACGCCCATCCGAACGCGATCGAGCTGGCCGACCGGCTTGCTGACTACGCACCGGGCGATCTCAACCGAGTGTTCTTTTCCACGGGGGGCGGCGAGGCCGTCGAAACGGCGTTCAAACTTGCTAAGTACTACTGGAAGCTCCAGGGCCGGCCCACGAAGCACAAGGTAATTTCCCGTGCGGTCGCCTACCACGGCACTCCGCAGGGCGCGTTGGCAATTACCGGCATCCCGGCGATGAAGGAGATGTTTGAGCCTCTCGTGCCCGGCGGCTTCCGCGTACCGAACACCAACTTCTACCGCGCAGAGGAAATGGGCTTCGTCGCGAGCGCCGGGTCGACCGACCCCGAGACCGAGTTCGGCGTCTGGGCGGCAAACCGCATCGAAGAGATGATCCAGTTCGAAGGCCCAGAGACCGTCGCGGCTGTCTTCCTCGAGCCGGTGCAAAACTCGGGCGGATGCTTCCCACCGCCCGTGGGATACTTCCAGCGCGTGCGCGAAATTTGCGACCAGTACGACGTCTTGCTCGTCTCCGACGAGGTCATTTGCGCCTTCGGTCGCATCGGACACATGTTCGCCTGCGACGCGTACGGCTATGTGCCAGACATGATCACCTGCGCGAAAGGCATGACGAGCGGATACTCCCCGATCGGCGCAACGATCGTCTCCGACAGAGTGTATGAGCCTTTCAAGCACGGCAATACGTCGTTCTACCATGGCTACACGTTCGGCGGACACCCCGTTTCATCCGCCGTCGCGCTCGCTAACCTCGACATCTTCGAGGAAGAAATGCTCAACGAGAATGTGCGTACCAACTCGCCGATCTTCCGGTCAACTCTCGAGAAGCTTAAGGACCTGCCAATCGTCGGTGACGTGCGTGGCGACGGGTACTTCTTCGGTATCGAGCTCGTCAAAGACAAGGTCACCAAGGAGACATTTACCGACGACGAGTCCGAGCGCTTGCTGCGCGGCTTTCTGTCAAAAGCGCTCTTCGACGCGGGGCTATACTGCCGTGCTGACGACCGCGGTGACCCCGTAGTGCAGCTCGCCCCACCGCTCACTGTCGGTCCGGCCGAGTTCGACGAGATCGAGGGAATCTTGCGCAACGTGCTCACGGAGGCGTGGACCAAGCTCTGACTACCGTCCGTTTTCAGGCTCACGCGCCAGGCTTTTGGATAGTGCAGGCGATGCGCGCGTGAGCCTGAAAACGGAGGCAGAGTACCGCGGGTTGAGCTTCTGGCACGAGACGGTACCAGATGACCTGACACCGCGCGCCGCGCTTGCTGGCGACCGTGACGTTGATGTCGCGATCATCGGCGGCGGGCTCACCGGCCTGTGGACGGCATGGTATTTGCTCGAACACAATCCGAGGCTGACCATCGTTGTGCTCGAGAAGAACATCGCGGGCTTCGGTGCCTCCGGCCGCAACGGCGGGTGGTGCTCCGCACTATTCCCGCGATCCACGGCATCCCTGGCACGAACGCATGGCCGAGAGCACGCGCTCGCGATGCGACGGGCGATGGTCGCCACCGTAGACGAAGTCGGGCGAGTTGCTGCAGGCGCCGGGATCGACATCGACTACGCGAAGGGGGGCACCGTCGCATTCGCTCGCTCGAGAGTACAACTCGCGGCTGCCAAAGCCGACGTCGAGGAGGCACGCAGCTACGGGGTCGACGCACTCGAGCTATGGGCGGCTCATGACGTGAGGGCCAGCGGCGCTCTCGGTGCGACGTTCGATCCCGCTTGCGCGCGCATCCATCCCGCAAAGCTCGTGCGCGGACTCGCCCGAACCCTCGAGAACCGCGGTGTGCTGATCTACGAGCAGACCGAAGTACTCGGCTACTCGCCGCACGTCGTCGTCACGCAACACGGAACCGTGCACTGTGACAACTTCGTCGTAGCCACCGAAGGGTATGGTGCGACGCTACGCGCGACGAGACGCGTGGTATTGCCGCTCTACTCGCTCATGATCGCGACGGAACCGCTCGCGGATGCGACGTGGGATGAGATCGGAATACAACACGGACAGACCTTCACCGACTATCGCCATCTGCTCGTCTATGGCCAGCGCACGGCGGACAATCGCTTCGCGTTCGGCGGGCGAGGGGCTCGGTACCACTGGGGCAGCGCCATCAAGCCCGAGTACGACCATGTGTCGGCAGTCTTTCGGCGCTTGCGCCAGACGCTTGGTGAACTGTTCCCCACAATCGGGGATGCAGCGGTCACTCACACCTGGGGTGGCCCGCTCGGCGTGCCGCGAGACTGGCACGCCACCGCGAGCTACGACCGCAAAAACGGTGTTGCCCGGGCTGGAGGGTACGTCGGCGATGGCCTGAGTACGACGAATCTGGCCGGTCGCACGCTCGCCGACCTGATAACCGGCACCGACTCGGAACTCGTTCGGCTGCCCTGGGTCAACCACGTGTCGCCGCGGTGGGAGCGGGAGCCACTGCGCTTCCTTGGGGCGAACGCCGGACTGTTGGCCATGGCGGTAGCCGATGCAGAGGAGACGATCACGAAGCGGCCGTCGCTCGTCGCCACGATCGTGGGGCCGTTCGTCGGACATTGAGTGGCAACGGACTCGCTCGCTGGCCGCGCAGGCGGGATCAGCGGTCTGGGCAGACTCGGATATCAACAGTGGATGAATTGTTTTGACACTTCAGCCAGCTACGGAATATTTCCCAGATGAATGCGCTTGCATGGAACTATGACTACTTCATCAACACTGTCCCACCCCGGTTACCTCGCCGGAACCTGGGTTCTCGACCCTACCCACTCCGACCTCTCTTTCACCGTCAAGCATCTCAAGATTACGAAGGTGCGCGGCACGTTCGAGAAATTCGACGTCACCATCGTGACGGCCGCTGACCCGAAAGACACGTCGATCGTGGCCACGATCGACGTGGCGTCGGTCAACACCAGGCAGGAGCAGCGTGACAACCATCTGCGCACGAGCGACTTCTTCAAGATAGACGAACATCCCACTATGACCTTCACGTCCACCGGGATCGACGCCACCGGCGATGACTTCACGATCGTCGGCGACCTCACCCTTCGCGGCGTTACGCAACCGGTCATTCTGACGGGTGTATTCGGTGGCATCCTGACTGACGACTACGGAAACACCAAGGCGGGAGCGAGTGCCAGCACCACGATTAATCGTCACGACTTTGGCGTGAGTTGGAATTCGGCGCTCGAAGCGGGTGGAATGACCCTCGGCGACGACGTGACCATCTCAATCGACCTTCAGGTGGTCCTACAGAAGTAGCACGGCGCATGAGGAAGGGCCCCCGTTCGCCGAGCGCGGGTCCTTCCTCGCTTTCGGGATCTCCTCCGCGAGCGCCGCTGCGAACTGTGAGTTGTCGAGCGTAACCACGCGCCACCCTTCACGAGCAGGTCGTGGCCGGCTCTGCGGATGCCACGCCAAACTGAAGCAGGTTTGCCAGTGAGCCGAGTTGGGTGAGCGGTTGGAGCGGCACATGGGCAGTTCGACCGGTACTCGCTATCCTCCGTACCGGTTCGATATTGCCACAATCGCAGCGATTTGAATGCCAACGCCCAGCACAGCGAGCCCGATGAACGCGTAACCGACGATGAGCGCGGCCACAGCCTGGCCCGCACCTCGCTGCCGGGTCCGCCGAATCTGCGAACGACCTCTGTGCCCGAACACCAGAGCCAAGATGACGAGCACCGGGACTGCAAAAGACAGCACACTCAGGAAGTGCAGGCCGCCGAACGCCGCTAGCAGTGACGCCAGCTCGACACCGACCGCCGTCATCGCGAAGATGAAGGCTAGTCGTGCAGGCGTGTTGACGTCACTCGTCGGCATTGCAGGTGGCTGGGCTTGCGCGGCGGCAGATGGCGTCTTCTCGAAAGCGACCGACAGCCCGACTGTGAGCCAGACCGACACGGCGAAAACGACATCCTGAATGGCAAGGTACCCGAGGTAGTTACTGCGAATACTCGGGATGAATTCGACCAGGGCACCAACGACTCCAACGAACACGAGAACTAGCAGGCCGAAATATCCACGGCCACTGAACGGGCGTCCACAGGCCCAACTAACGAACAAAGTGAGGTAGGTGATGCCCAGCAGTAGCGCATTGTCGAAGCCGTTGAAGTCGACGATGCCCCCGAACTGCAGGAAAATCGCGATGCCGGTGTAGGTCAGTGCGAGGAGTGCGCCAAAGGTCTTACCCGTAGCTGGGGCGCGACCTGCTAAACCGGCGATGAGCGCGAAAAACCCCGTCAGACTGATCAGGACGATGGCGAGACCGCGGCCAAGGTACGGCAAGGATGTGCCCGCGCTGTAGACGGCATATTCGGCGAGAGTCGGGATCACCCCCGAGAGCAGGAAGAAGATAAGCGCGAACGCGCGAGGTGCGGTTGCGCCGACGGATGCCCGTGGTGCCGCGCTTGGTGCTTGTGGGTTGTGCATCGGGGCGATCGGCTGGGAGACGACCGTCGCAGCAGGTTGTGCTTGAGCACCACAACTCTCGCAATACTTGCTACCAAGATTGGGAGTGCCACACTGAGGGCAGGGGTTCACAAGTCAGCTTTTCTCTACTGTCACCGCGAAGTCACCGAGTAGGACGGTTGACCCTGCCGGCACCGACGTGCGCGCGCCCGGCTCCACGTCGATCTCGCGACCGTCTGGAAGCTCGACATAGACCCCGTTGCTCGAGTGCAGATCGGTGACCCAGAGCCCTGTGGCGTCAGTCTCGAAAAGCGCGTGGGTCTTGGAAACCGTCTTCGTGGAGTCCACAACTGAGATCCGCGAGGCCCCCGACCAACGTGGATCGGCTGTTGCATCGCGTCCGATGAGCGCGGCAGCCCCCACGGTGTGCCGCTGACCGTCAGACAAGGTCAGGCTCCAACTACCGGAACTGCGACGACGGTTCGAGACGCGTGTGGCCTCGATCTCTGAACTGGACTCCGCTTGCGGAGGTGGGGTGATCGCTCCGGGTGGAGCACTGATCATGAAAGGGTTGGCAGTCGCCTCAGGCGCCTGTACCGCGGGCTCCGGAGATGGGGTTGGGGTTCGGGTTGGGGTTCGCGTAGGAGGTGGCGGAGGTGGAGGGGGTGGGGGGGATGCCGCTGCGACGATCATCGGCAGCGTGAAACCGCATTCACCACAGAAGGCGACCCCGACCCGTGCGGGGTTGCCACAGCTTGGACAGTTCATCGTTCCTCCCGGTGCAGGATGTGCGCCCACAACGAGCGCACAGTTCCCTAACTGAATTGTGCTTCCATCCGTGATGACCACCTCTTGGTTCGGCGCGCATTCCTGCTCGATCCCTTCGGACGTTACGACGACGGTTCCATTCGCGGATCCCATGTCGCGAACCAGCAAAGTATCACCGGAGACTGTCACCACGGCATGAACCTTCGACATGCTCGAATCCGCGTCTGTCACGGCGATCGCGTACCCAGACTCACCCCGGTCCATACCGGGATCACGCCCCACGATTGTGGTCGAAGCGAGTTGGTAGCGCGCACCGTTCCGTGCGACTAGTGCCCACGGAACAAAATCAACCGGTCGAGCAGCAAGATTCTGTGACTCGGGCGCCACCACCACGCGACCGACATCGAATGGACCGTCACTTTCGTTCGAAGCGGCGAACGGCTTGATCGGAGCAGGCTGCCATTGCACCGCTTTATTGGGATCTTTGTCCTTGTTCATTCTGGATCCGACGGCCATCAGAGCCACTCCAGTACCACCGAGCAGGATCAGCACCGGCACTGCGCTCGAGCGAAAACCAGTCCAGCCCCAGATAAGCATTACCGCGACCAGCAGGGCACCGAGTATGAAGAGTGCCAGCCCGGCGCGCTTCACGCGTCACCACTGGCAGGAGCTTCTACCGTCACCGTGAAGTCGCCCAGTTCGATCGCGTATCCGACGGGCAATCGAGTTGGAGTGTTTGGTAGGCAGTGGATGAGCTCATCATCCGGGCTTACCAGAATGGTCCCGTTGATTGATGCGAGATCGGTCACATACACGACGCCGTCAACGAGCTCGAACTTGGCATGCATTTTTGAGACGGTATCTTCGGTTCTCGGAACGGTAACGATCGCACCGCCGCTTGAGCCCGCAGACGGCTGGCGGCCTATCACTAGGCCTGAGACCAGAGGCACTGACGCGAGACCTTGAGGTGTGATCATCCAATGGTTGGATCGAGTATTTCGTGACACCTTGTGAGTGCGATCGTCAACATCGTGGCCGTCCGGTGATTGAGTGATCAGGCTCGTTACGAGAGTGGCCGGAGTGACTGTCGAATTTTGAGCAACGAGAGGCAATGCGGGGGCAAGCGGCGGTAACCGTGGAGCTGTGGCAGTCGTTGTCGGAGGAGGGCCGGCACTCGACACGGTGGCTGTCGGCATCCCCTCGCCTTCGTTGATCGCAATTCGGGCCGAAGGGTCGGCCTGGCGCACGGTATTGGCGACCTTGTTGATGAACTGTAGGTAGGTGTGGCGGGCACGCATCATCTTGGGGCTGACCGGTATGAAGTACATGAGGGTCGTCTGCGTGGTCGAGTAGGTGATGATCTCTGTCTGCAGCGTCGATCGAGCGTTCTCACTGCCGAAGGTCACCATGAAGGTCATGAATTTGTTCCAGCCGGTAACCGAGCCCTTCACCAAATACAGAATCCACGAGTCGCCCGAATCGCTCTCGACGATGTTGTGGGTGCCGTTCCAGAGGTCTCCCGTGCTCTCTAATGCGGCCCGTGCGGAGATCGAACGTAGATCTGCGATTGACAGGGCCGTGTCGAGAACGACGCCGTTGTTGGAGTGCTTGTGCTTCTTCGCCATGGTCAGGTCAGCTCATCCGCGTCGCCGCTGTGGAGAATTTCCACGAACCCGAGCTTGATCGATAAAAATTGACACGAATCGCGCCGGACCTCCCGTTACGTAACACTGCGTGACTCTCCACGTTGCTCGCCGCTTTGATCCACATAGTCGTTGTTGAGCTGGACCCCAGCATCCGAGTCACTGACCACGTGGCCGGCGTAGCGAGACTGACTTTCGAGAACCATGCGCCCTTCGCGTGTCGTGTGCGCGCGATCCTCATATTCGTTACCACCGTGAATGTAGGTTTCCTGAATTGCATGAGTGCCGAGGTGCACTGGGCCCGCCCACTGATCCGCGGTGCCAGCGTGGGTGCTGTAGGTGAGGTCCTGCCCCATGTTAAGACGGCCAACCTCATGTTGAACCGCACCTGCGTCGTCGCCCAAGATGGAGCGCCACGCGGTGCCCACCTTGTCCGTGACATCCTGAATCGGATTGATCGCGTGACTAAGGATCTCATTGACGGAACCGGTGCCTGGGATTTCGTCACCGTCATCGCGAATGCGAGCGACGTTATATCCGCGTACCGAGTCCCCATCGTCATAGTACGGCGATCCGAAGGTCATAACATCCGTAACGTTGAATATCTTTGATTCCGCAATGCTCTGCGCGTGAATCCCGCCCTGACTGTACCCCACGAGCATCACTTCGGCACCCGGCGGGATTTCTGCCGCCATTGCCGCAAGGATGTAGTCACGAGTCAGGGTTGGTCGACCAACCTCGCTTGCAATTGCGTCATAAGCGCTCCTGAGGGCGAACGAGTCCGGAACCGTACCGTCGATGTATACGACGTACCGCACGACACCGTCGGCGCCACGAACGCCCTGAATACGAATTCCGTCGTCACCAGCGGATCGCGTCAACAGATAACGGTCCGCGGCAGACTGCACGGCAGTACCTCCGACCCCGCTCGGCCGCCCGCCTCTCGAAGCATCCGCACCGGCCTTGCTCACGTCACGCTGCTCCGCTGCGTTCTTCAGGACCGCCTCGCCGAGGCCTCGAACGCGAGCGACTGCGGCCACGAGAATGCCCCGCTGGTCGGGCCACCACTGGCCCACGAACCGCTCCGCCACAGGACCGACCCAGACCCCTGGAACAGATCGTACGATCGCATCGATCCGTTTCACCAACCCGTCGAGGTCGGATGCCCGCAACTGAAGATGATGCCCGACAGATTCGACTTGCTCGGCATCCATTCCCAGGTTCAACATCGGCTAGTGCCCCAACTCAACATCGAGCACCGGATGGATTGCATATCATTGGGCAAAAGTGACACTTTGGTGTGTTCCAGAGTGCGTACTTTTCCACACACCTGGACTGATCTCGGTATACGTATCTGTGCTCATCTTGTCCCAGCCCGTTGTCACAAAGGCTTCGCTCGTCATTTTCCCCACGTTCATTTCGCTGATGGTTATTTCTCTGGGGAAGTCCGGCTTCACAATTCCCTCAACGACGAAGGTGTGCCCATAAAAGGAGCCGACCGCGCCAATGCTGGGAGATGTCGACACGGCCAACGTTGGCGGACTGGTGTTGAACTCAGTAGTGGCATCGTTCCAGAGAGTCGGTGCAGGTAGTCCCAACTGTGCCCGTCGGAAGTGAACCCAAGACGTGCATTGACCGTTGGACCCTCCTCCTTGACCAAACAGCGGCACGTTTTCGTGGCGTGAGTCGTAGGTGCGCTGCAAGGGCGGCGGCTCCGCAGTCCCGACTCCGGTTGCATTGGGGCCTAGCAGAGCAAGAGCAGGGTTTTGAGGAGTGGGATCAGGAGCGTGGGGCAGAGTAGGCGTCGAGCCGCCGCCGCCGTCCTTCTCGCTCCCCTTCCGCTGTTCCTCGACGTTGTTGCGCATTGACTGGATGAGCCCGCGAATGTGCTGGAGAGCTGCGTTCAAACCCGAACGGTAGCCGGGCCATGCTTCGTTGACGAAGCGCGCCGCGTCCGGACCCTCCCACCGGGTCAAAGTGCTCGTGACGATTTTGTCGAGATTGCGTGTCAAAGTTTCGAGTTGTGTCGCCTGAGCGTTCAACGACTTGGCGGCCGACTCGACTTGGTCAACATCCATGCCCATGCGTGCCATGGGTATCTCCTTCCGGATCGGGAGTACGGGCCGCCGCGTGAGCTATCGCGACGGCCCGCTGCGTTTTAGTAGCGGCCGGAGACTCGACGCTGCTCGTCAGCGTTCGCCTTCGCGGCGTCAGCGAGCCCGATGATGTGACTGCTGGCGGCCTGTAGCGTCTTCTTGTGCTCTGGCCACCAGTCGTTCACGAACTGCTGCGCGTCCGGGCCGTCCCAGATTCCGGGCAAGCTCGAGACGATCGACTGAATCTTCGACACCAGTGCGTCAATGTTGTGGGCTTCGTTTCGAAGGTTCTTCGAAACCTGCATTACCTGATCGACGTCCATACCCAAGCGGGCCATGACTCACTCCTTCAATTAGTTGATAGCTGCATTTTCTTGAGTTCGCCTCGGCGACTTACCAAGACGATACGGGTCGGAATCGCGCTGGGGAATGGGTACAAGTGCCCACCCGCTGGCGCTTCATCTAGCCACCCGCCTCATCTTCCACAAGGGCAACCTGTAGCTTGCGGGAACGTCCACCTCCCACCAAGAAGCCCCGGCCCGGGGGGTACGCGCCACGACGGAGCCTGCCGAAAGATGCATTGAGCAGGTCATCATCTCCATCGTCGGGCTGCAGAATCATTCCCCGCCGGCCAGCGCGCAACGGTTTGCTCAATCCGTACGCGGAGGTCCATGTAGAGGTCTCGCTCTCAGCGACGACAAAGTTCTCTTGCTTGATTGCCGTCTTGATGAGCACCTCGAGGTCATCCTCTAGCTCCGTGTCGACGAAGTCAGTGATGTTTTCGAAGAAGAGGGCAAGCGATGCAGGTTTTTGCTTGGGATTTGTCAACTGGTCAAGCAATTCGCTGACCAACGTACGCGCCGAGTCTTGATCTGTGCCGGTCCTCGACCAAAGAGTTAGCGACTTCAGCACCGAACGACGAGGACTAATAAGCACTAACTCCTTGTCGGTTCCTGCCCTGTGAAGAGCTGTTGCAATGGTCGCAAGTGCGCTCGTGCGGCCGCTGCCGGGTGGCCCGGCTATGAAGAATGCGCCGGAGGCTTCAACGCCGATGCCACTCAGATTGTCGTCGGCCAGACCGATCGTCGGACGGCCGTCCGTGACGACTGGGAGCGAGGTGAGCGCGACCGTATCTACGAGCGACTCAATCTTTGGAGCGGGTGTAACGCCCGCTTTGACCATGGCGACGGTTAACTTGTCGATCTCGCGTGACTGTACTGCAACGTTTGAATCACCACCCAGCACCGCAATTTGCGCTTCGAGCTCGTCGAGAATTCCGCGCCCAGGAGGGGACCCCGGTGACAGCACGTCGCTGGGGACGCCCACCATGCCGTAATCGTCTGCACTGGCCATTCGAAGGACAAGACGCCTCTGGATTGAGGAAGAAAGCGAGGGTGGTATCGCGCCCGCTCGATCTCCTGTCACAATGACATGCACTCCGACCTCACGGCCGTCGGTCGCAATCTGCGAGAAAACTGAGAACCACGCAGCACTGGTGGTCGTCTCGTATGCCTCGCGGAAGGCACCCATACCGTCAAGTAGCAGGAGAATTCGCGGCTCCTGTGGTAACTTCGCGCGGTCCCGGTATTCGACAATGTTACCTGCGCGGGCCTCTGAATATCGAACGGACCGTTGGTCAACTAGATCTCGAAGCCACCTGAGAAGTCGCACAACACGCTCTTCATCCTCGCCGTCGATTATCGCGCCAACATGCGGGAGCGACTCGAGCATCTGCAAGCCGGCGCCGGCAAAATCAAGCCCGTAAACGTGAACCGGGCCACCGCGCACTGTCACGGCCGAAGCCACAGCGACGGTTCTCAGCGCCGTACTCTTACCCGAACCTCCAGTACCGATGATCGCCATGTTGCCGTCGCGGTCGGGGAGGTATGAGATCGTCGGCTGCGATTGCTGTGCCGCATTGTCGGCGACCCCGAGGACAAGTTCGTCATCGGTGCGCTTGGTGGGCAATTTTGCGTAGTCGTAGGACGCGGCGAGCACCGGTAACCAGGGCTTTCGTAACTCCGGAACCTGTGCCTCGGTTGCGGCCTGCTTGACTGTCGCGACAATACGCTCGATGTCCCTGGGACCTTGAGAGATTGCTTCCTTCGCCGCCTCCGCTGCGGCGTCCTTTGGTGGGTCCCACGCGACTGGCAAGCCGAACACGAGCTCCTCGATGAATACGGAGCTGGGTTCTGGTAGGTCACTCGTCCACCCTCCGGCGTAGCCCGACTGAAATGACCGAATACGTCCTGGGCCTGTCTTCGCAGCAGCCCTGCCGGGTATTGCGGGATCGAAGCTCGCCGCCATCGGAGTGCCGAGCACGTCCGTGCTGTCGTCCTCATCTGCCATGCGCAGAGCAATGCGCAAGTTCGTGTTCGCCCTCAAATTGTCACGAATGACGCCTGCTGGACGCTGTGTGGCCAAGATCAGGTGAAGACCAAGCGACCGTCCACGCTGGGCTACATCAACGACACCGTCGACGAACTCTGGCACCTCGTTGACCAGTGCTGCAAATTCATCGACAACGATAAGCAAGCTCGGCGGTACTTCGGGGTCTCCACTGGTCTCAAACGACACGAGGTCCTTGTAGCCCTTTCGGTTCAGGAGATGCTCGCGATAGGTCAACTCCGCTCTAAGGGATGCGAGCGCGCGGCGGACTAGATGCTGGCTGAGGTCCGTGACAAGCCCGACCGTGTGAGGAAGCTGAACGCAGTCGGCGAAAGCCGACCCGCCCTTGTAGTCGACAAAGAGGAACGAGACACGTTGAGGTGAATGAGCTGCCGCAAGAGCGAGGACCCACGCTTGCAGGAATTCGCTCTTACCCGAGCCCGTCGTGCCGCCGACGAGGGCGTGCGGCCCATCAGCACGTATGTCGAGAGCAAAGGATTCGGAAGAGCCTTGACCGAATACCGCGCGTAGGGTTGGTTTGCTCTTGCCGATTCGCTTGGAAGCGCGCGGACCTGTGAGAACTGAATTCGTTTCTTGCCAGCGGTCAAGCACAGCTTTAGGATCGGAGGCGATGTCAGTGCCGACGAGATGCAGGAGTGAGACCGTCCGCGGGAGGTCACTCGCATCATCCGCCCGAGCACCCGCGTCCACGACGGGCGCGATGGATCGCGCGAAATCAAGGGCGGCCTCAATAGTGAGGAAGTCGCAACTGACGGGCTGCACACCGTAGCCGGTGTGAACATATCCAGCGAGCGCGTCACCCGATGCAGGGCTGAGCTCGAGGAAGGTGCGGCAAGCGGCGGGAAGCCGCGCAAGGGAAGGTGCAACCCATAGGACGTGCACCCCAACCGAAGGGCCCGACTCCGCGATGGCCACTAGCCGAGCGCGTTCGATGGGGGCATCATCTTCCACGAGCAGAACGACGATTGGCGAGACTTGGCTGGCTTCTTTTGTTTTCGCAGATTCTCGTCGAACCGAGATGAGATCATCCAATTCAGATACGAGAGCGGCGGTGCCTTGACCTCCCGTTGCAAGGGGAGGCGCTTTGAGCGGGCTGAACGGAGACCCTACATGTGGCAGCCACTTCAGCCAGTCCCAACCTGACGCGCTGGCAGTAGACGCGACGGCCGCGATCACGACTTCAGCTGGCGAGTGCAACCCCACCAGCTGGGCCAAAAGATTCCGCGCCACTCCACCCACCAAGGATTGATTGCCAGCAACACCAATATTCCCACTGGCTGAGAACACCTCAACGACAGGAACAGCGTCGAGCGTCCGTGCTCGAGTATCGAGCGCTTCAATCATTGACCACAACTCGGGCATTCCGCGGCGTTCGGCAGGCAACTCGAGCTCGATCCTGCTCGGCATGCGACCGAGCCCGAGGCGGAGGGAGAGAAATGCGCCATGCTCTGGCCGTCGCGTCCACAACAGAGCTTGGCGCGCGGACGCAGCATCCGTCACTTGCTCGAGAGACGGTGTCTCACTCAGTCGGCCGAGTCGTTCTACTTCGTGTTCATCGTCAATCTGTTGCTCAAGGGCATGAACAGTTGCCTCAAAATCGGCTTTTGCCTGCTTCCATTGTCTGCGCGTCTGAACGCGATTATCGACATAGGTGGCGATCATTAGTAGCGGCGAAAGCGCAATAAAGATCACCGAAAGGAGGCTCTGGGTGACCAACCAAAGAACGATTCCCATCGCCAGCGGGGCCAATAGCGCCAGCCAGGGGAGTTTCTGCGGCTTCGGCTTCTCGGGTGGCTCTGGTGCCTTGAACTTGCGACCGGGATAACGCGGGTCCAGCCGAGGGGAGCGGTTCAGGTAGACGGTGCCCGCCTGATCCTCAGCAGCAGCTTGGGCTGTAACAGCGATACTCAGCACCGTGTCACCGACACTCACGAGGTCCTGAGGTGCAAGAGCCGCGCGATCGACCTGCTCACCGTTGACCAAGGTTCCGTTTGCAGACCCAAGATCGATAAGCTCAGCGACATCTGTGACGTTGATACGAAGGTGGCTCATTGAGACCAGTGGGTCATTCAGGGCGACCCTGTTCTTCGCGTCCCGACCGACAGTGCTCGACCCAGAAGGAAGCTCGAATGTCCTCCCTGCATCAGCTCCGCTCCGAATTGAAATAATCGCCGCAACAGAGGATCGTCCGCGCATCTTCGCGGACTCGCCTGCGCGACAGATCGATAAGATCGACCCTCCCGTCACGGTGGAGTCGGCGAGGGCAATAGTCTCGTCGAGCACCCTTGCTCCCGCCCCGGACAGATCGCCCACCCGATGCAGACGCAATGACAGTTGCTGGCTGTTGTCGGAGAAATTCCCTGAAGCTTTCGGGTCTGCAACACTCAGTTCTCGCGCAAGATCGCCGATAGGCGTGGTCGGCTCCGCTGTAACGGTGACATCCACCGTGGTCCCACCGGGCCGAACAAGAGTCAGCTTGATCTTCATCGGGTCGCAGCTCCTCGAACTTGGGTTGGAATGGCGACCGCAAGCTTTGCGGCAACGAGGTTCGCAATATCACGCTTGGCCCGGACTCTGAACTTGCTGAGCTGTCGACGGAACCAGCTCACAGACCTGCGGGCGGCCTCACCCGCTTCGCGCGACTCATTCCAGAGCGCGTCTACTTCTGGGTCGTCCACGGAGCTCCCTGAGAACACCGCCTCGTCTGCACGCACCGCAAACTCGCGGAGCCCGGGAATCGCGGGCAGCGGTGCGCGGGCATCATTCACGCCAGGACGCCAGGACGCCGCATCCTTTGCCCGTATCACGGTTGCATCGAGTGCTGAGGACAGTCGAGACCCGGCCGAAGTCGGAGTGGATTGCTTGGCGGCCTTGTCGTCGGCTCGCGCCTTCTTTGCGGAAGCGCGGTCATCTGCCGAGGATCGCTCTCGCTCCCGTGCAGCGAGTTCCTCGCGGAACTGATCCTCAAAACCGAGCGCAAGTCGAAGGCGGGTCTCCTTGCGAGGTGCGGCGTACCCGAGCTCAGCGTAGGCGTCAACCAGTTCGTCCCAAGCCCCGGCCGCGCGGCGGTCATTCGGACCGCGATTTCTACGCCGCGCACGACGACGACGCTTCACGAACGCAATGATGAGCAAAGGTACGAAATACAGCGCAAGCGGGATCCCCACACCAGCCGCAACTGACCAAACCCAGCCGGGGATCGCGAAAACCCCGTTATTCTTTTCGTCGGCTTTCTGAAGTTGGACAGCCGACACCAGTGGATCCTGCAGTGCGTCACTAAGCGGTGGTTGCCGAACTGGGGGCTGGGGTTGGGATTGCGACTGCGGCGTCTGGTCCTGCGGGATGTTCTTCTTGTCTGGGGTCGGGTAGAACGGAAGCCAGCCGACGCCTTCAAATGCAACTTCATCCCAGGCGGTCACGTCTGCACCGCTGACATTGACGGAGGCGCCCGGAGCGGAGGTGGACGGTTTGAAGCCCATCACGACTCTCGCGGGATAGCCCAAATCCCTGGCCATGAGGGCGAAGACGGAAGCGTATTGTTCCTCATCGCCAATCCACTGGGTCTTCTCAAGGAGGGTCTTCATCCGGTTCGCACCGTGGCCTGCGCTTGAGGGAACCTGATCGGTCGCGCTGCCATGACTCAGGTAGCCCAACGTGTGGAGCGCTGTTTCGAGCGCTCGAAGCTGCTCGATAGGTGTCGCTTTGCCACTGGCGAGCTCTGTTGCTTTTGCCGCCACGATGTCGGGCACATTCGACACCGACGGGAGTTGAACGTTGGCGACCGCTACGCTCTTCAGAGCGTCATCGCTCGGCACCTTTTGCGCGTCGGCCGAGACTGCGTATTTCATTCCCTTCTTCAGCCCGCCGGTTACGGCGGCGATACCGGTCGCGGCGTTGTAGCGGAGAGACGTTGAGGTGAGCCCAGCCGAGGTGTCGAAGGCGATCGTTGTCGCGTACCCGAACGACGGCAACCAGACATCTGAGTAGCTGTCGATCGTCACGGTAATCGTCGACGCGTCGCCTCTCGTGATGAGCGGCGCTGGCTGTGGGTGAGTACCAATGAGGTCAAACGACCCAGATCCGTTGGCGAATACGTGAGGGCCTGTGACGTTCCACAGTGTTCCGTCATACGCATCCATAGTTGCGAGGCGGATGCGTTCATCCGGCTGTAGACCGCTCACCGTAAAAAGCGTGTCTTTCTTCAGGTCTTTAGTGTATTTGCGGAAACCCGAGAGTGGGCTCGGGTATTGAAGAGGATCGAAGGGTGGCTCGATGTGGTCGCGTAGCACGAAGCGACTTGAAGCGGCTGGGGCAGCCGCGAATCCCACAGTCCCGCCGACGACGACCGCCACGAGTGCTATGACCCCCACCCCGACAAGTTTGCGACGGAACAACGCTCGGGAAGCATCACTTGCCTCTTGTTGCCCGACCGGCACCCGCCAAGCCATCCACACGAGCCCAATGACAGCGAACCCGACGCCTCGCAACGAAGCGAGATAGGGAACTTCGGTTCCGGTCAACACGCTCGTGACGTATATGCCGATCGGTCCGATGAGTGCGACGAATGACTTGGCGGGTGTGCGGCGTCGCGCAACAAACCAACGTGCAACGAGCGTTGCAGAAAGGACGCCGATGGCCCAGGCGACGACATAGGGCAGAACTCCGATGTAGTCCGGTGCCGCGATGGGGGTCGTCAGCGTGACGATATCCGACCAGCCGAAAACTGCTCCGATGGCGAGCCCCGAAAGCGTTTGCACACTGGGCAGGAAGCCTAAGAATGCTTGGCCCGGCATCGCGAAGAAGCTTCCGAACAGGAAGTAAGCCACGACAACGACGAGCGCTGTTACAAGGGCATCGAACCGAAAATACGCTGCCAGAAGTGCCGCGCCCGTGCCGACGAGCAGGCCGCCGAATCCGGCCACCAGATAACTGAGATCGCTGAACGAGCTCGCAAAGCCCAACAGACCGATTGCCGAGAGCAGTGTCAGGACAGACACATCGACCGAGGTTCGGGCGGAGATTCCGATCCGCTTTGTGGAGCCGTCCATCACGCCCCCGCCCGGCGAAGAACTTTGGGGAGGTCAGACAGCTGTGCGATGGTCGCAACTTGCAGCCCGGATACCAGCTTGAGGGCGGGCTGCCCCCCTTCCTCGATTCGGAACGCGATCATCGTGGTGTCAGCGGGGAACAGCAGTTCAATGCTTCGGTAGTCACTCATAGTCATGAGCGACCCCGCAATCACCAGCAAAACACTGGGCGTTGGCAGCCGCCGCGTCACATCGCGCGCAAACTCTCTCGCACCGGCGTACATCCTACCTACGAGCTGGAGGCGACACGAGTCATCCAACAAAGCCGCAGGACTGTGAGTGTGGAGACGTCTCGTCTCGGTCACGACACTCATTTGGGTGCCATCCCGGATGACTTGTGCGGCCATCGATGCCATCACCGAGACTGCCAGCTCGAACTCGGTGTCTGAGGCGTAGTAGCCCGTGTACTCGCCGTGGATGATGGTGAGCTGTGATCGGCGCGTCTCCTCGAACTGGCGCACCATGAGTTGGCCGGTTCGCGCGGACGTGCGCCAGTGAACGTAACGTCGATCGTCGCCGGGTTGATAGGGACGGAGTGCATGGAAAGAAATGTCGTGGTTGGTGATATTTTTGGTCACCTGACCTTCGAGGTCGCGCACGAGACCCGCGGCCGACGGGGCGAGCGGAATTGTGTGTGGGTGAACAAACAGATCGACTGGATTTGTCCAGCGCACCGCCCGCCGGAGCAAACCCAGTTGGTCACCCCGCACAGATACCGCTGGGCCCGCCACGATGACCGCTCGCCGATGTGTCGGGACCGCAAAGAGTTCTTCGTGATCTTCGCCAACTTTTAATGACGGGATGCCGAACTCTGCGACGCCGTCGCCGACCGGTAGTTCCATTCGCGAAGGCAACAAAGCTTTCGAGCCGCTGTTCGTCGTCACCATTCGACCAAGCGCGCGTTCTCCCACCACAACGCGGTTGGGGCTGAGCTCAACGACGACGCCGTAGGTCGAGCGTCCGAAGGCGAATGCAACACAAATCAGCAGCGCAGCGAGCAGGGTGAACGCCACGAAAGTGAGTTCCTGCCAGCCGAGGAGAAAGCCTGCGAGTCCATTGGCGAGTCCGAGGCCGAGAACGATCCAGCCGGCCGCCGACACTACCGAGATGTAAGGTCGAGCCCGAGCACTGAGAAGTCGCGCGAGCGGTCCCGCAATTGCCGCGACCGAGGCACCTGCGCGCACGACGGCCGCCCAAGCACGCTGTGCGCCACGCTGTGCGCGATTAATGACCACGCTTAGCGGCGAGGCCTGCGAGTCGTTAGCAGGCTCTCGGTTCACCGGAGCGTCGGCGATGACCGTCATGCGGCGCGGTAGGCAGGGGGTGCGATGTCGACGAGGATTCGCTCCACGATGTCTTCGGCCTTGACACCGGCGAAATCCGACTCGGGGTCAACGATGATGCGGTGGGCGAGAACCGCGACAGCGAGGTCACGTACGTCGTCGGGAGTCACATAGGTGCGACCGGCTGCAATTGCCCAGGTCTTCACCGCACGGGCCAGCGCAAGAGCGCCACGCACGGAGACGCCGAGTGCCACGTCCTTGTCTGACCTCGTGGAAGTGACGATCTCGCTGATGTATTCCATAATCGACGCATCGACGAACACCCCCGATGCCATGCCGGCCATTGTGACTATCGAGTCCGACGTGATGATCGGGGAGATGCGCGAGGCACGGAAGCGGTTTGCCGAGTCGAGCAGCAGCGTGACTGTGGTCTGATGGTCCGGATAACCAAGCGATGTCTTGATGAGGAATCGGTCGAGCTGGGCCTCCGGCAGCTTGTAGGTGCCAGCCTGTTCGACCGGGTTCTGCGTGGCGATAACCATGAATGGCGCACCCACGCTGTGACCAACGCCGTCAACGGTCACGACGCCCTCCTCCATTACCTCGAGCAGGGCACTTTGGGTCTTCGGCGAAGCGCGGTTGATCTCATCCGCGAGCACCACTGAGGCGAAGATCGGCCCCTGATGGAACTCGAACTTGCCCTTGCCCTGGTCATAGATCGTGACACCGGTCACATCTGAAGGGAGGAGGTCGGGAGTGAACTGGATGCGCGACTGTGTTCCGTCAAGAGTGTTGGCTAGCGCCTTCGCGAGCACCGTCTTGCCTGTGCCCGGAAAGTCCTCAAGGAGAACGTGCCCATCCGACAGCATCGCAGCGACTACAAGCCGGATGACGTGCTTCTTACCCATGATCGCCAGATCGATGTTGTCAACCAGTTTCCCAAAAGCGTCGGCGAACCATGTTGCTTGTTCTTGGGTTACGGGCATTTCGTGTGCTCCTTTTTCACTCTGTTACCAATTCCAACTCTTTGTATCGCTGTAGAAAGCGGTGATGCTTCCACCGCTGATGTAGACCGAAGCCGTCGCACCCGCACGCGGGTAGTTGGCGCCGAGGAAGCACGAAAGTTCAACGGTTGTGCCCGACGAGAGCGCCACACTGGCCTGAGTTTGGAAGCTTCCGTCCATCTGCAGACACTGCACTGTGTAATTGCCGGTAGGGATGTTGTATACGGTGAATTTCAGGTGTCGACATTTGCCACCGTTGCACCCGAAAACAACTCCAGTGTCGCTTCCAAACAACATTGTCGCGGATGGTGGTGTCGGATTAATGTGCCGCGCAGCCGATACGTACCCGGAGCAGCCACCGGGGTTACAGGCACGGACCTGGAAGGTGTAGTCGCCGGCCCCCACAGATTGACCATTCCCGCTCGTGCCGCCAGTTGACCCTGAAGCACTGCTTCCTTGGGTGAAGTTCCATTCGTACGTGATCGCGCCGCCCCCGTTGTCGGCGGGCGCAGACCATTGCGGCGTAATCGTTGCCGGAGCAGTCGAGCTGTTCGTACTCAGAACTGGTCCCGCAGGAA
>JANXVG010000041.1 GCA_025351795.1 Salinibacterium sp.
CATTCTCGAGGCCGCCCGCAAGTATCCGGACCGACTCATACCCTTCGTCCGGGTCAATCCGAACTATGTGGACTCCATGCCAGACCTGCTTCAACAGGCCTTCGCCGGTGGCGCCCGCGGAATCAAGCTCCACCCCACAACCACTTTGGCTCACCCGGCCGGCGAACCGACACTTGCGGTCCTGCGCATCGCAGCTCGTGAGGGTGTTCCTGTCCTCTTCCACTGCGGAGACGATCCGTACACGACCCCCCAGACGCTAGGGCTGGCGGCGGAACTGGTCCCCGAATGTTCGATCGTATTCGGCCACATGGGCGGCTACTCGCACGTCCCCGATGCCATCGCAGCCGCTCATCGTCACCCCAACATTTTCCTGGAGACGTCGGCAATGCCGTACCCAGAGATGATCCGACGAGCTGTGAATGAGTTGGGCGCGGATCGCGTCATCTTCGGCAGCGACGGACCGGGATGCAACCCCAAACTCGAGCTCGCGAAAATAACGTCACTGCACCTCTCGGCGGAGGACGAACTGGCCATACTGAGCGGCAACGCGCGGCAGTTGCTCGGTTTGGGGGGGAAGTGATCGATTCACTTGTCATCCTCGGTGACAATATCTTCGGCGAGACGCTTTCCGCAATTGCATGTCGCGATGGCGCGGCAGCATTGGGCATCGCCAGTGTCGTCGCGGCCCCAGCCCGAGCGAAGGACTACAGCCTGGTAAACGCGAATGACAGGCTCGCCACGCATGCTACAACCGACGCCGCCATCTGGCAGCTGGCGAGGGTCGACCCTCACCAAGGCGCTGCCGCGCTTTCGGAACTTCGACGATGCCAGGTTGAACTCGGATGCGTGGGTCTGTTCCTCAATCCGGACGAGGAGGTGTTCCGGATCCAGGACGCAGAGGAGATTGTGCGTTATGCAGCAGTCCTAGACCTGCCAGTGGTCGTCGTAGCCGGCATCCCGCTCAGGTCCGAACCCCTGCAGATCCTAGAGCTGGCTCGAAAGGTTCCGGAAGCGGAACTCATCCTGACCTCAGGCGGCCAAGTGAACATTACAGGTTTGGGAATGATCGACGCCTGGGCCGCACTCACGAGATCGCCCCGCATCTCCGTGCTGACGAACGGCGAGTATCGCCAAGACTACCTAGAACGAATAGTGCGCGAGCTCGGGCCTGAACGGCTCCAGTTCGGTTCTGCGGCCCCCTACTACGACCAAGCCTTCGAGTTGAAGAGAATCCTGAATGTGGGGTACTCGGCGACGGAACTGGAGCTTGTGTTGAGCGGAAACGCCAGAAGAGTGTTTGGCGGCTGAGATCCTGCCGGACGACCACCGGCACGTGTGCGACGGAGCGGACTCCTGATGGTTTCGACCACACGTTGATCGGGGCTATGCTCCAGCTACCTGTCTTGTTGTGCAGTTTCCAGCGGCAATTGTTTGGTTTTGGCAGGTTGGCTCGTGCTCGATCGGGGTGCGATATCCCAGTCGGAGTGGTGTCCTTGGCGGTGGTCGAACGTCTCGATCTAGCAGGGGATCGTTTTAGCTTTCGTTCCTTCGATGGTTTTGGGAACTCGGCGCCTTCAGGGGCGATTCGTGGGCAAGGGTCACGTCCCTGAGAGTGGTGTAATTTCCGGCTGGTGAGCGTCGCGTTGTCGACGTTGTGAGCCATCGTGCGATGGTCATTGAGTAGTTCCGATCAAAGTTCTCTCACAGAAAGACACAACACACGATGGCTCTTGACCAGTCTGCCCTGCTTGACCTTCTTGCCGAGTTGAAACTCACCGATGTTCCCGATCGGATCCGGGTCGCAACCGAGACGCTTTACCAGCAGCTCATCGATGCGGAGGCTGCCGCGTTCAGGGGTCCCCTACGTGTCAGGGTTGGGTGAGGCCAGTCGCTCGGAGCAAGTCCGCTGTTTGATGTAGGGCGAGAACGAGGAAGCTTTCCATTATGTCCAGTCCGTTTTTGATCGCTGTGCGCGACGATAGTTCCATGACCACAGACAGTCCCGGGCCGAGGTCCGGTGGGCCGAGCCGGCGGCGGGTGTTCGCCCCGGCGCAGAAGCTTGATCACTTGGCCGCCTACGAGGCTGCGATCCTCCGCAACCAGGGAGGGGCGTATCTGCGCGAGCAGGGCATCTACTCGTCCCAGATCACCGAGTGGCGCAAACTCCGCGATGCTGGAGTGCTGGCCGGGAAGAAGCCCGGCCAGAAGATCGGCCGGCTGAGTGCCGAGCAGGCCGAGATCGCCCGGTTACGTCGTCAACTCGACCAAGCCGAACAGCGTGTTGCGACGACGGAAGTTGCTCTGACGATCATGGGAAAAGCACACGAGCTCGGGGAGAAGTTGTCCAAGAGCTCGCGGGACGAACCCCCGCACACGAGATCCTGATGGCCGTCTACGCCGAGCTGACCACGGCAGGCACCTCGACCCGGACCGCAGCACGGCTGACTGGGGTGTCGCGGGCGACCGCGACCCGTAAGCTGCCGGCCGTGCTCGTTCCTCGGGTGCGGGTGGCGCCGGTGAATAAGCTGTCCGTCCTTGAGCGGGCGCGGATCCTGTCGGTGGTGAACTCGCCGAGGTTCGTGGAGCTGCCGCCGATCCAGATCTTCGCCCAACTCCTCGACGAAGGCGTCTATCTCGGCTCGATCTCCACCATCTACCGGGTCCTGACTGAGAACGCCCAGGTCAAAGAACGCCGCCGGCTGGCCCGGCACCCTGCCCGGGCGATCCCCGAGCTGGTCGCCACCGCGCCCGGTCAGGTGTTCTCGTGGGATATTACAAAACTGGCCGGCCCGATCAAGGGAAAGTATTACGACTGTTACGTGATGATCGATATTTTCTCCCGCTACATCGTCGGTGCTTACGTCCACACCTCGGAATCGGCGGTCCTCGCGGTCGAGATGATGACGGAAACGTTCAAGATCCATGGCGTCCCCCTGGTGGTCCACGCCGACCGGGGAACGTCGATGACCAGCAAGACTGTCGCGGCGTTGTTGTCGGATCTGGAGGTCACGAAGTCGCACTCGAGACCGCGGGTCAGTAACGATAACCCCTACAGCGAGAGCTGGTTCAAGACCCTGAAATTCGCGCCAGTGTTCCCGGAACGCTTCGACTCCATTGGTCACGCACGCGCGTTCATGGCCGAGTTCGTCGAGGGTTACAACCACACCCACCGGCACACCGGCATCGGGCTGAACACCCCTGCCGACGTCCACTACGGCCTCGCCGCAGCCAAGGCCGTCGAACGGTCAGCGACCCTCGCCGTGGCCCGCGCAGCGAATCCGGAACGATTCAGCAGCACTCTCGATCCGAAGATCCTCGCCCTGCCCGACACGACCTGGATCAACAAACCCGCCGAAGCAGAAACCACAAAGGAGCCCCAACCGAAACTAGCCGCCTAAACACCCGCTGGCCTCATCCACCTTGACAAATTCCGGAGCCCCGTTCGAGCGCAGCGCGGAACGCACCACGCACCGCAACGGCTCCCGGGCGAGGACGTTGTCGACGACGGCTGGGGATCTGGAGCTGACGATCCCGAAGCTGCGGCAAGGGACATTCTTCCCGGCCTTGCTGGAGCGTCGCCGTCGCGTCGACCAGGCCCTGTTCGCGGTGGTGATGGAGGCTTACCTGCATCGGGTGTCGACCCGCAAGGTCGATGACCTCGTCAAGGCGCGCGGCGCCGACACTGGCATCTCCAAGTCTGAGGTGTCGCGCATCTGCGCAGGACTTGACGAGCAGATCGCCCAGTTTCGGGACCGCGACTTGGCTGCGGTCGATTACCCGTATGTGTTCCTCGACGCGACCTACTGCAAAGCCAGAGTGAACCATCGCATCGTCTCCCAGGCGGTTGTCGTCGTGGTCG
>JANXVG010000071.1 GCA_025351795.1 Salinibacterium sp.
GATCACAAAATTCAGCTTCGTTCGGTCACATGCTGCCGGCGCGCGGTCGCCAACTGCGAAATCCGCGTCGGGTGCCCAGCATTGGGTAGAGCGACCTGAGGGTGATCGTCTGCCCTGCGCAGTCGGCGAATTGCACCGAGAAGCGCAACAATCCGGCCAGATGAAATGCGGCCGGTAAGCCAATGATTTCTCCGTCCGACTGCGCACAGCTCCTCGTCTCGGGTACCGTCATTTCGGTTTCGACATCGTCGTCGGACCCTACGAGAATCGGCTCCCGCAGGTTATGAGACAGCGGGGATCAGAAATAGTCGTCGGCGGCTCTCATGGCCATCAGCGCCCAGTTTTGCATGGCCAATGGCATCCGTGAGTCACAGACGACGTGTAGTGACTTACGGAAATTAGTCGAGGTGCAGCGAGCCCGGTCCGATGGCCAGCATGGGCCCGGAATAGCTCACCGCCAATGGTTCAGTGGGGCCAACCGTGAGCTGCGCACGACCGAACCGCCACGCGCGATTGAAGAGGTAGACGCTCAGCACGGTTTCACCATCCGCTCGCACCTGCCAGGTTCCGGTGCCCCACTGCGCGGGGTGGCCACGACCGGCGATCACCACGGTGGGGCGAAGCCCCCAGTAGAGCGCAAACCACGGCTTATGCAAGGTGAGCTCAAGACGGCGGGTGGTCACGGCTGTCTGACTCGGCATTTCACCAGCTTACGGCGGGCATGTTTCGGTCGGTTGAACGTGCCTCCTGTCTCAGGTAACGTCGCACGTCTGCCGTGGATCAGGCCCAGAAACCGGTATCCGGCCTGACAACATCCACGAAGTCGTCGAGCCCGCGGAAGTCGTCGACATTGTGCGTGGAGGGCAGTTCATCCACAGCCAACGCGATCGCCGTGCTGAGCAGGGCGCCCAGGCCGCGCGCGCATCACACGAGGCACTCGCGCATCAGATTGCCGACAGCTGCAAGCGCTCTGGATGAGCGTCGCCCCTCCTCTCCTCCACGGCTCGTCGACAGCGCTACTTATCCCAAGATTGTGCTCATTCTTCGAAGATATCTTCTAATGTGGGATACTTTCTGTATGACCAACTTCGCCCAATTCTTCGCATCGACAGCAGCAGCTGTCGTGCAATTGGGCACGGATGCCGCAGCCATCGCCCGCCTCGACGACGACGATCTTCTCGCCGCCCAAGCCCTACTCATGGCCCACCGCGAGCAGTCAGACACCTTCATCGCGTGGATCGTCGGCGAGATCACCAAGCGGTCACAGCGTGATACCGGGTACGCGGGGCTCGCGCAACGTAAGGGGTTCGGCTCGCCAGAGGCGCTCATCCAATCGGTATCGCAGGCCACCCGCGCCGAAGCCGCCAGATACGTGCAACTGGGCACCCTGATGTCGGATGCCGCGGCTCCAGCTAGCGCGAGTCCGACCCCCACTGACCCGCACGACCAGGCATCGCACACCACTACATCGCAAGCCCCGCCCTGGCAGGTCGCTATTGCAGGCGCCCTGTCCGACACAGCGCTCTCGCTCAACACCGCCGAGGCGATCCGCCGCGGGTTGGGCGACGTTAGCCCCGACGTCTCGGAAATTGCTCTCGTCGCAGCGTGCGAACAACTCATCGCCGAAGCATCCACGCTCACTGTGGACCAACTGCTTCGACGGGCGCGAGTAATGCGCGATGCGCTTGACGAGCACGGCATCGCACACCGTGAGCAGGAGCGGCGCGACGGGCGCTATCTTAAGCGCTGGATCCGCCCCGACGGCATGTACCAGGGAACGTTCCTTCTTGATCCGGAAAATGGCCGGGAAGTCTTTTCCGCACTCGACAACATCATCGCGCCTCGACGCGGCGGTCCCCGCTTTATCGACAAGGCCGGCCGGGCACGCGCCGAAGTGCTCATTGCCGACCCGCGCACAGATGCCCAACTCCTCGCCGACGCATTCGTGGAGATGATCCGGCTCGCTGTGCTCGCCGACCCCGGAACACTCTTCGGCTCCCGACTACCCGCCGTTCGCGTGGTCGTCACTGAGCAGACCTTGTGCCATGCGGGCGGGCACGGCTTCATCGAAGGTGACGACCAGTCGGTATCCCGCGAAACCATCGACCGGCACGTCTGCAATGCGGGAATGATCGGGATCAAGTTCGACGACACGGGCCAGTGCGTCAACGTCGGTCGCGCCCACAGGCTGTTCACCGAACGCCAACGAATCGCACTCGGCGTGCGCGATGGTGGCTGTATGTTCGGCGACTGCTCGCGACCACCCTCCTACTGCGAAGCACATCACATCGACCAGTGGCATCGAGATCACGGCAGCACGAACGTCGCTGACGGGATACTGCTCTGCCGCCATCACCACATGCTCGCGCACAACAACAACTGGCAGATAATGCGCAAGCACTCCCGCTACTGGCTCAAACCCCCGCGATCTGAAGACCCGAACCAGACCCTACGGCCGCTGAGTAGCAAGAGCCCGATCATGCGCGAGTCGCAGAGGTAGAATCAACCGCACAACCCCACACTCAGGCACCACTTCACAGACTCGGTGCCGCACATATCGAACCGGAGAACCATGTCCGCGAGCGCCGCGCCCAGTTCCATGCCCGAGAAGCCAGTACTTGAGGGCCTCGAAGACAAGTGGGGGGCAGTCTGGGACGAGCAGGGAACCTACCGATTCGACCGCGCGGCGGCGCTGCGGCAGCAGGCTGCCGGGGTCAACAACATCTTCTCGGTCGACACTCCCCCGCCGACTGCTTCGGGCTCGCTGCACATTGGCCACGTTTTCAGCTACACCCACATGGACTTGGTGACGCGCTACCAGCGGATGCGCGGCAAGGACATCTTCTACCCGATGGGCTGGGACGATAACGGCCTGCCCACTGAACGCCGGGTGCAGAACTACTACGGTGTGCGGTGTGACCCGACCCTGCCATACGTTGCGGGCTTCGTGCCCCCGCTCGAGGGCGGCACTGCTGCTGACGGGTCCGCGGCGTCATCGAAGGCTGCCGACCAGCTGCCGATCTCGCGCCGTAACTTCATCGATTTGTGCGAGATGCTCACCGCAGAAGATGAGAAACAGTTCGAGGCGCTATGGAGACAGCTCGGGCTCTCCGTCGACTGGACCCAGACTTACCGCACCATCGGTGAAGAGTCACAACGCGCTGCCCAGCGTGCGTTCCTGCGTAACCTCGCCCGAGGCGAGGCCTATCAAGCCGAAGCACCCACTCTCTGGGACATCACCTTTCGCACGGCAGTTGCTCAGGCGGAGCTAGAGGATAAAGAGCAGCCAGCCGCGTACCACCGGGTGGCGTTTCACCGGGTGGCTGCCACACCAGGGCAACCGCGCACCGTGGAGATCGAAACCACGCGTCCAGAGCTACTGCCAGCCTGCGTTGCACTCGTCGCGCATCCAGATGACGAGCGCTACCAGGCGTTGTTCGGCACGACAGTGACCACCCCACTCTTCGGCGTCGAGGTGCCGATCGTCGCACACCACCTCGCTCAGAAAGACAAGGGATCGGGCATCGCCATGATCTGCACATTCGGTGATCTGACCGACGTGATCTGGTGGCGCGAACTCGACCTGCCTAACCGCACGATTATTGGGGCAGACGGCAGGATTCTTGCGGATGCGCCCGACGTGATTGTGACTGACGAAGCCGTCGCGGCATACGCCGAGCTGGCCGGAAAGACCGTCTTCAGCGCGAAAGCACGCGTGGTCGAACTGCTGCGCGCGAGTGGCGAACTGATCGGCGAACCCAAGCCCATCACGCACGCGGTGAAGTTCTTCGAGAAGGGTGACAAGCCGCTCGAGATCATTTCCACCCGGCAGTGGTACATCGTCAATGGCGCACGGGATGAGGCGCTGCGCGGTCGGCTCCTCGACGCCGGAAAGCAGATTAGCTTCACCCCCGAGCACATGCGCGTGCGCTACGACAACTGGGTTGGCGGACTCACCGGTGACTGGCTGATCTCGCGTCAGCGGTTCTTCGGGGTGCCGATTCCGGTCTGGTATGAGCTCGACGCCAATGGTGACGCGGGCGCGGTGATCGTGCCGCCTGAGGACTCGCTGCCCGTCGATCCGTCGTCTGACGTACCGGCTGGCTACCACGAGAGCGACCGAGGTACGACTTTCGTCGGTGAAGTCGACATCATGGACACCTGGGCGACCTCGTCGTTGACTCCGCAGATCGCTGGCGGGTGGGAGACCGACCCTGAACTCTTCGCGCTCGTGTTCCCGTACTCGTTGCGTAGCCAGGGTCAAGACATCATCCGTACCTGGTTGTTCTCCACCGTGCTGCGGGCTGAGCTCGAATTCGGGCAGGTACCGTGGAAGAGCGCGGGAATCTCCGGCTTCATCGTCGACCCGGATCGAAAAAAGATGTCGAAGTCCACAGGAAACGTGGTCACACCCGCGGGAATGCTTGACGAGCATGGGGCAGATGCGGTGCGGTACTGGGCCGCGTCCAGTCGCCTCGGCATGGATGCCGCATTTGACCCCCAAAATCCCAAACAGATAAAGATCGGGCGCCGCTTGGCGATTAAGGTGCTCAACGCCGCGAAGTTCGTGTACGGATTCCCGGCGGTGTCAGACGGCTCAATCACCGAGCCACTCGATGTAGACATGCTCGCCGAACTCGACGTGGTCATCACGACGGCGACGGCGGCATTCGACGATCTCGATCACGCACGCGCGCTCGAGTCGGCCGAACAGTTTTTCTGGACGTTCTGCGACGACTACCTTGAGCTCGTGAAGGAACGCGCGTACGGATCTTCCGGTATCGAAGGTCAGGCGAGTGCCGTTCTCGCGCTGCGTGAGGCTGTCGATGTGCTGCTGCGGCTGTTCGCCCCGTTCATCCCGTTCGCGACCGAAGAAGTGTGGAGCTGGACGCACGACGGGTCAGTACACGTTGCAGCGTGGCCGACCATATCGGGCGGAAGGCCGCCACAGGGCCTGCTTCCGCTGGTCTCAGAAGCGCTTATCGGCATCCGTCGGGCGAAGACGGATGCGAAAGCGTCACAAAAGACGGATGTCAGTTCGGCGACGATCACCGGCCCGGCACTGCTGCGCGCTGGCCTTGGCGACCTGAAGGCAGTTGGGCGAATCGCAGTTGTCAACTTCATCGAAGCAGTCGACGTGTCGGTAACTGACATCGTGCTCGTCGAGGTGCCGGAGTCATGACTACCGTGTGCCCGGTCACAGCGACGGTCAACAGGGTCACCTACGACGGGGCGGCGCAATGGTGATGACGGTAAGAAGTATCCACGAATCAGACCGTGAGATCTGGCGGCGGTTGTTCACCGACTACGGGGTGTTTTACGAGACCTCATTCGATGAACACGTGCTTTCCGGCGTGTGGGCGTGGCTGTTCGACCGCGCGCATGGTGTCAGGTGTCTCGTAGCCGTGAACGAAACGGATGCCGTAGTCGGCTTCGCCATGTACCGCGAGTTTCCCGACACCTTCACTGCCGGAACTGCCCTATACCTCGACGACCTGTATGTCGACCCTTCAGCACGCAGCACAGGTGCGGCGACCGCGCTGCTCGCCGAGCTCGAGCGAATCGGGCGCGATAGTGGCTGCGGCAGCATCCGCTGGAACACGGCGAGTGACAACCTGCGGGCGCAAAGGCTCTACAACACCGTCGCGACGAAGACGGACTGGGTTAGCTACGAAAAGGAGTTCGGCTGATGCAACTCGGAACACGCTGGCCGGTCGGCAGTCAGTCGCCCTCACGACTACCTGATGCCGTGGTCGACGCTATCCGCACGGTCGAATCCGAGGTGGTTCACCTTGACACCACACACTGGCGCTGGACGCTCACCTGGCTCGAAGGGCGGCCCGTCGTCGAGCTCGACGACGGCACCGTCATTCGTATCGATCACGATGGTGCCGTCACGATCACCGCAGGCCACGCAGACGACGCAGGCGACGCAGAGAACTCAGAGCACCCAGAGAACCCAGCGTGACGACAGCCCAGATCTGAACGGGTGCCCGCGAACGGCGGACTACCCCTAGCTACCCCCCTACCTACCGCGTGGCGGGCGGCATCGTCGACGAGCACACGCCCGCCCGCCCACATGATCGCCGCTCCCGTTAAAATATGGCCAATAGGCTGGGTCCATGACGAATCCCTTCTTTGAGCCGAGCATTCTGCCGTACGGTATGCCGCCGTTCGCCACCATCACCGACGCGGATTACCGCCCGGCATTCGTGCAGGGGATGGCCGACCACCTCGCTGAGATCGCCGCCATCACTCGACAAGAAGATGCGCCGACGTTCGAGAACACCATGATCCCGCTGGAGAAGAGCGGTCAGATTCTGGAGCGCGTAGCAACCGTGTTCTACAACAGAGCGTCGGCCGATAGTACGGATTTCACCAACGAACTCGAGGAAGAGATCGCGCCACTGTTGGCCGCGCACTCCGACGCAGTGCAGCTCGATTCGCGGCTGTACCAGCGTATTAAGAGTATTCACGATCAACTCGACACCCTTTATCTCGACGCCGAATCGAGATATCTTGTCGAGCGCTACGTGGTCGAGTTCACGGTCGCCGGTGCCGCCCTCGATGAGGCCGCGAAGAAGACCTTGCGCGCCTTCAACCAGAAGCTCTCCACCCTCACCACCAGATTCGAGAAGAATCTACTCGCCGACACCAACGACCTCGCCGTGGTGTTCGATTCGGCCGATGACCTCGATGGGCTCGAGCCGGGCGAGATCGCCGCTTCGGCCGAAGCGGAGATCTC
>JANXVG010000013.1 GCA_025351795.1 Salinibacterium sp.
CCGGGCAGTCGCGCACAGAATACGGCGCCGGGGCCGCCCGGCTCTCCGGGTGACGCCAGCCACACGTCTCCGCCTCTCCTTCGCGCAATCTGCCTGGACAGCGCCAAGCCAAGTCCGTGGCCATGACTACTATCGCCAACATCCGGAGCCGTCGTGTACCCCTCGACAAACGGGCGCTCGGCGTCGACCTGCACACCGTCACCGGAGTCGGCCACCACGAGATGCAGAACGGCCTCGTCACTCAACAACTCAATTTCCACCCACCGCGCGTCTGATCGTCCGCGCACTGCCGCAAACACAGCGTTATCAATAAGGTTTCCCAACACGGTCGTGACGTCTTGAGGGTCGACGACGACACCGCCGATCAGGGTGCCATCGCCGACTCGCAGGAGCACCCCCTTCTCGGCAGCCTGCGAGCCCTTCGCTCCGACAAAAGCCTGAAGATAGGAGTCTTGCAACCGGTCGCCGTGTTCGACTGGGTGTTTGAGCGGTCCCGTTTCCAGGGTCTGTTGCAGATAATGAGCCGCGTCGTCGATCTGTCCGATCTCGAGAAGCCCTGAGATCGTGTGCAGCCGATTTGCAAACTCGTGGCGCTGTGTGCGCAACGCCGACGATAGGGCCTCCACCGCATCCAATTGGCGACTCAGGGCTTCAATATCGGTTCGATCGCGTACCATCAGCACCCAACCGAGATCGCTCGTTCCGCGGGTAACTTTACGCACCGAGACGACCAGTACCGATTGTCCGACGACGACCTGGCGGGATGCATCATCGCCTGTTTCTCCTTGGTCGATCAGATCGACCAGGGGGGCCGGGATACGCAAATGACGGAACTGCTGTCCCGTAACGTCGGGGAGATTGAGCAACCTCCGCGCCTTCGCATTACATACGGTCACGATGCCCTCCGGCGAGAGCCCGATCACGCCTTCGCTCACGCCGTACAGAACGACTTCCTGGTCTTGAACGAGCGCCGAGATCTCTTCCGGCTCAAGGCCGAGAGTGAGGGTTCGCAGCCGGCGCCCCAGCCCAGCTGAGGCAATCGCCGCCACGATTAGCACTCCAATGCCGACCGTCAAAATCGGCGCAAGAGTGCCCCACAGACCGGACATGACATCCGCCATCGAAAAACCGACGCTCACCTCACCCACGACTGCGTGGTGATCAGGTGACCAAATGGGCACTTTTGCGCGAGCCGACGCACCCAGCGATCCCGACTCCTGGAGCATGACTTCTTGCCCGTGGAGTGCAGCGGTCACATCTTCACCGACCGCGCTGGCGGATTGACCGAGCAGGGAGCGAGTCGGATGGGATAGGCGCAGACCACTGTCATTGGTAATCACGACAAACAGCGCCGAGGTGCGCAATCGAACCGACTCCGCGTACGACTCAAGGAGGCCGGAGCCGAGTTCGGCATTCGTTGGAATGCGCCCCGACGTAGAAATGGTGGTGACGACAGAGCGAACGGTCGGTTCCTCGGCGACGCTTTGAGCAACCGCGAGTGCGCGGTGCTCGATCTGCAAACCGATCTGTTCGTAGCTGAGGTAGGCGAATACTCCCGCAAAAACGAGAACTACAAACCCGACAACTCCCAATTGGGAGAGCAGGGTCTGATTCGAAAAGCTCACATGCTTGCCTGGGCGCAAGCCTGCCTGCGACCGCCCACTAGTCGCGCCGCGCCGCGCAGTTCTGCCCACGCGCATCAGGCTACCCCGGCACTTCGGCCTGTTGCCCCGACACGGGCGCTGATTTTAATGCGCAAAAGGCGCGTAATACAAACTTGCATCCGCAATAGCCGGAAACGGTTTGCGGGCCACCGCGGCACCATACCGTAACTGCAATCGGAAGCCCCACTGGGCGTTTCCCTGTCAACGAAGACGGATCGCGGCTCTGCAGCGATCGGTCGAAGGACCGAAAAGGAATCTGCAGGATGAGTAACCCCTCCCCACTTTTCAGCACGCCGCTCTCAACCCGGCAACCCGCCATCGACCTGCAGAACGTGACGAAGCGATTCACGACTCCGAGCGGTTCGAGCTATACCGCAATTCGCGACCTCACGCTTCAGGTTGCACCCGGTGAGTTCTGCGCGATCGTCGGGCCGACCGGGTGCGGTAAATCAACCACCCTGACACTGGTTTCAGGGCTCGAACACCCATCCGCTGGCAAGGTCGAGGTGCACGGTAAGCAAGTCATCGGGATTACCCCCGGTGTTGGATTTATGTTTCAGACCGACGCAGTGTTGCCGTGGAAGTCCGTGCTCGACAACGTGATCATGGGGCCGCGATTTCGGGGCACAGACAAAGTGAATGCGATCGCGTCGGCGAAGGATTGGATTCGCCGAGTCGGTTTGGCCGGATTCGAAGACCGCTTTCCCCACCAACTCTCGGGAGGCATGCGCAAGCGCGTCGCCCTCGCGCAGAGCCTTATTAATGAGCCAGCGGTGCTGCTCATGGACGAGCCATTCAGCGCGCTGGACGTTCAGACCCGCGCCATCATGTCAAACGAGCTTTTGGAGTTGTGGGACGTTACCCGACCCGCAGTGATTTTCGTGACCCACGATCTGGAAGAGGCAATTGCCCTCGCCGACAAAGTCGTTGTGATGACTGCCGGACCAGGTGGAACGGTAAAGAACACCTTCCACATCGACCTTCCTCGCCCGCGCGTGGTGCAGGAGATCCGCTTTGAGCGGCGATTCGTGGATCTTTACCAACAGATTTGGGAAGCCCTGCGCTCCGAAGTTGATATCGCATACTCGCAGTCCACTCACGCAGACATGAAGGCGGCATCGTGATGACGGCCGCTGCGCCCGTAACTGCCGTCGGAACGCAGGAAGCTGACATCGCATCCGCTGCGAGACTTCGCCTTCGTCACCGCCGGGTCACGGTGTTTTTCAGTCAGATCGGTCTTCTAATTGTGCTGCTGGGTGGGTGGCAACTTGTGGTCGGCGCCGACCAACTGAAAATTGTGCTCTACGGAGAACCGAGCGGAATTTTTGACCAATTGGTCACGTGGTTTAGGGACGGCACCGCGATCGGCCCGCTCTGGCAACAGATCGCGGCCACCCTCGAGGAAGCCCTCATTGGATTCGTTATCGGCACTGCGCTCGGCATTTTCTCCGGAATCACGCTCGGGCGTATCCGTTTTCTTGCTGAGGTGTTCAGTCCGTACATCAAAGTGCTGAACTCGATTCCGCGTATCGTGCTCGGGTCTGTCTTCGTGCTCGCGCTCGGCCTCGGCATCGAATCCAAGATTCTTCTGGTCATCGTCCTCGTGTTCTTCGGCGTGTTCTTCAACGCCTTTCAAGGGGTTCGAGAGGTCGATAGAAACTTCATCGCTAACGCGACGATTCTGGGAGCCTCCCGCTGGGAAGTCACGTGGCACGTCGTACTACCGTCGGCTTTCACCTGGATTGTCGCGAGCCTCCACGTGAGCTTCGGATTCGCCCTCATCGGCGCGATCGTCGGTGAATTCCTTGGGGGGTATCAAGGCCTCGGCGAATTGATCAAGAACGCACAGGGAACCTTTAATGCCAACGGCGTGTGGGCCGCGATGGTCATCTTGGGTGTTGTCGCCCTCATCGCAGAATTCTTCATCACGCGTCTTGAAAATCGTCTGCTGCGCTGGCGTCCGCCTCAGCTCAGCGGGCCGGAACTCTAAACCGTTCCGTACCTGCATCACCCATCATCAGCACAGAAAAGGAGAGTCCAATGAAGGAACATCTGCTGAGAGGAAAGCCTTGGCTGGCCGTTGCCGGCCTGGCCACCGTTCTCGCCCTGTCGATCGCCGGCTGTAGCTCAACGGGCCCCGTCACGGCGCCTAGCGCGGGCGCGACGAGTGATACCGCACATGGCAAAGTGAGCATCATGGTTGGCGGTCTGAACAAACAGATCTACCTGCCGTTCATGCTCGCCCAGCAACTTGGCTACTACAAGCAGCAGGGGCTCGACGTGACGTTGTCGGATGAGCCGGCTGGTGTTGATGCCACAACCAACATGCTCGCTGGCCAAGTTGACGGGGTCGGCGGCTTCTACGATCACACCATTGACCTCGCCGGTCTTGGTCAGCAAGTCGAATCCGTCGTCAACATGCTCGTGACTCCTGGCGAAGTTGAGTTGTGCCGCTCTGACCTGCAGGGCCAAATCAAGTCACCCGCTGACTGGGCGGGCCGTAACCTCGGCATTACCGATCTCGGTTCCTCTACCGACTTCCTGACCCAATACCTCGCGACGAAGAACGGTGTGGACGCCACAACCATTCATCGGCTGGGTGTTCAGTCTGGAGCGACGCTGATTGGGGCGATGCAGCACAAGAACGTGGATTGTGCGATGACGACGGAGCCGACAGTCTCCCAGCTGCTCGCGACGGGAGGCGCATACATTTTGCTCGACATGCGCACCGCTGCTGGCACATCGACGGCGCTCGGCGGAGAGTACCCCGCAACGTCGCTGTACATGAAGACGTCATATGTCACCCAGAACCCTGTTACGGTGCAAAAACTCGTCAATGCCTACGTCGAAACGCTGAAGTACATTCAGGCCAACGATGGCGCCACCGTCGTGACCAAGATTCCCGCCGACTACTACGCGGGTGCTGGAAAGGATGCGTGGGTGAAAGCATTCGATGCGGAGAAGGGCATCTACAACCCCACCGGCATCATGCCGCCAAATGGGCCGCCAACGAACTTGAAAGTTCTGAGCGCGTTCAACAAGGATGTTCAGGGCAAGACGATTGATGTGACGAAGACCTACACAGATCAGTTCGTTCAGGCCGCAACGTTCTAGGTAGACCTCCCGACAGATTCACCCTCACGTGTGCTGGCGCGGCCGAGAGCAGGTCGCGCCAGTTCATCGTGGCTTGCGCGAAAAGACGCCCGTGCGGTGCACCCGTGGCCTATTGCCTCAGTTCGGCGCCACATCGTTCACCGGCAACCACAGCGGCCGCATTCTTCGCCTCAGTGGCCTCGGCCGCGGTGAGGGTTCGATCGGGAGCGCGAAAGCGCAGGGCAAAGGTGAGAGACTTCGCGCCATCGGCGACGCCGGCACCGCGGTAGTCGTTCACGAGTCGAGCATTCTCAAGAAGGGGCCCAGCGCCCTCGATCACGGCCGAAAGAACCGTGGCCGCTGGCACGTCTGCCTTGACCACGAGCGAGAGGTCTTGGGTAGCTGCAGGCATGGTCGCGACGGGGCTTGTCACGATTTCATCAGTCGCAAGGGTGATGAGCACGTCGAGGTCAACCTCGAAAATCCCGACAACACGCGGCAAGTCGCGCTCGGCCGCGAGCTGCGGTAACAACTCCCCCGCGTAGCCGACCAACGTGTCTGCAACCCACAGCGACGCGGTACGTCCGGGGTGCAGGGCACGGTGCGTGTCTTGCTTCACGGTGATGCTCGCTGCGAGCGCCGCGCCGAGCTGGGCGACGGACGCGAGGGCATCCGCTATTCCGGATGCGACATCCGCTTGGCCAGGCTGCTGGGTGATCGCGTTGCCGACAAAAAGACCAGCCACGTGCCACGGCTGCGGGGGGATGCTCGCGGTGAGCTCGGTGAGCGCCCCGGGTGTGGGCAGCGCGTTGCCGATCGGAAGCGGTCCGCTGCCATAGGCCGCGCCTGCCACGGGCTGGAACACCGTTCCCACCTCGAACAGGGCGAGATCGGTCAGGCCCCTGGACAGGTTGCGCCGCGCAATCTCAATGAGACCCGGCAGCAGCGATGTGCGGAGGTAAGCGGCTTCGGCATCGAGGGCATTGGCGATCGAGATTGCCGGGGTGGTGGTATCCGCCGCACTGCCGAAGGCATCGATTTCGGACTTCGGCAGGAACGGGTACGACACGACTTCGGTCGCTCCCCCAGCGGCAAGGTTCGTGGCCGCAGCGCGACGCAGGCGCTGGCTTCGCGTGATGCCGCGTCCCGGCGGCGCAACAGGGATAATCGCGGGGATTCGGTCATAGCCGATGATGCGCGCAACCTCCTCCGCGAGCGTCGACCGGTCGTCGAGGTCGGGGCGCCAGGTCGGTGGCGTTACTGCGAGACCGGTGTCAGAGGCCAGCACGGCGCAGCCGACAGCCACCAGCGATGACGTTATCTCGTCGGCCGAGTACTGCACGCCGATGAGTCTCTCGATGTAGCTCGCTGGCAGGTCGATCGCTGTGGGCGCAGCAGAGTTGTCGAGAAAGGAGCCGAGGGAGTCGGCCGTTCCGCCGGCGAGTTCAACGAGCAGGTCGATGACGCGCGCGGCGGCAACCGGTGACATTTTCGGGTCGACTCCGCGCTCGAATCGCCGACTGGCTTCGCTCTGCAGTTTGTGGCGGCGGGCGGTGCGCGCGATCGAGATTGGGTCGAAATTGGCGGCTTCGACGAGCACATTTGTGGTCGTATCACCGATTTCGGTGCTCGCCCCGCCCATCACGCCCGCAAGGCCGATCGCGCCGGAGTCGTCTGCAATCACGAGGTCTTCGGGGTGCAGCACGCGCACCTGGTCGTCGAGCGTCGTCACGGTCTCGCCCGACGTCGCGCGACGCACCACGAGTGCGCCTGCCACCCGATCAAGATCGTAAGCGTGAATGGGTTGGCCAAGCTCGACCATGGCGTAGTTCGTGATGTCGACGACGAGCGAGATCGAACGGATGCCGGCGAGCGCAAGTCGTGCGACCATCCAGGGCGGCGACGGCAGGGTCGCATCCACGCCCCGAACCACCCGGGTGGTGAAGACCCGCGCGCTGGCGGCACCCCGAATGGGGGCATCATCGACGATGGACACGCTGAATCCACTGCCAGCGACGACGGTGACCCGGGTGGCTGGGTCGGTAAACGCTGCCCCCGTCGAATGGGAATACTCGCGCGCCACCCCACGGATCGACAAAGCGTAGCCCCGGTCGGGCGTGACGTTGATCTCGACCGCGAAGTCGTCGAGTCCCAGCAGGGAAATCGCGTCGACGCCGACTTCCGGATCCAGGCCCAGGTTTTTCAGAAGCAGGATCCCGTCGTGCTCCTCGCCGAGTCCAAGCTCGCGCGCACTCGCGATCATGCCATCTGAGGTGTGCCCATAGGTCTTGCGCGCGGCGATCGGAAACGGCCCCGGCAATACTGCACCTGGCAGCGAAACCACGACCTTGTCACCGACCGCGAAATTATGAGCACCGCAGACGATGCCTCGGGGTTCGGCTTCGCCAACATCCACCTGACACCAGTTAATGGTCTTGCCATTCGACTGCGGCTCGGGGTCGAAGGAGAGCACCTGCCCCACGACGACCGGGCCGCTGAGGTCGAATGTGTGAACGTCTTCCTCTTCGAAGCCCACTCGTACCAGCGCGGCGTGAACATGCTCGATCGTCACGTCTTCTGGGAGGTCGACACACTCGCCAAGCCAACTGATCGGTACTCGCATCAGACCACCATGCCGAACTGCTGGGAGAACCGGATGTCGCCCTCGACCATGTCGCGCATGTCATTCATGTCGTTGCGAAATTGCAAAGTGCGCTCGATACCCATGCCAAAAGCGAAGCCCTGATAGTCATCGGGATCAATGCCAGCCGCACGCAACACGTTCGGATTGACCATGCCGCAACCGCCCCACTCCACCCACCGCGCGCCACCTTTGGCGTTCGGCTGCCAGACGTCCATCTCGGCGCTCGGCTCAGTGAACGGAAAATAGTTGGGGCGCAGCCGGATCTGCGCCTCGACGCCAAACATCGCTCGCGCCAGGTGCTCGAGCGTGCCCCGCAGGTTCGCCATGGTGAGTCCTCTATCGATCGCGATGCCCTCGATCTGGTGAAAAACGGGAGTGTGCGTTGCGTCGAGTTCGTCTTTGCGAAAAACCTTGCCAGGCGAGACCACGTACACCGGCAACGGGCGGGAGAGCAGCGAACGGATCTGCACGGGGCTGGTTTGCGTGCGTAGAACGAGATGAGAGTCGATGGGGTCAACGAAGAAGGTGTCTTGTTCACTGCGCGCCGGATGATCTTCGTCCATGTTCAGGGAATCGAAGTTGAACCACTCGTTTTCCAGCTCGGGCCCCTCAGCGATCTCCCAGCCCATCGCAACGAAAATGTCACTCATCCGCTCCATGAGCAAGGTGAGCGGATGCCGCGCGCCGGGCCTCCACCGCGTGCCCACGGCCGTCACGTCGACAGCTTCTGCGGCCAATCGGGTGCGCTCCTCGGCCACCGCGAGGTCACCCTCGCGCGCGACGCTGGCGCGGGACACCGCCGCCCGTGCCTGCCCCACCAGTTTGCCGGTCGCTGCCCGGTCGGCCGCCGGCACCGAACCCAGTTGGGCATTGAACAACGCGAGCGGTGAATACTCCGCTACGTGCGTCACGCGAGCAGCTCTGAGCTCGGCCATCGTGGTCGATGAGGCGATCGCGGCGACGGCGGCATCCGCTGCTTCGGCTACGGCTGATTCGGTGATCGGAGTGGGGTCTGGCACAAAGAATAAGTTTACTGCGGGTTGGAGCTACGACGAGTGCACCCTCAATCGAGTGACGTCAGCGGCTGTCGAGTTCGTGCGGGATGGTCTACGCGCGCTGCGCGAACGCGCTCTCGTAGAGAACGACCGATGCTGCAGTCGCGAGATTCATCGACTCGGCGTGCCCATAAATCGGCACGCGCAGCGCCAGATCTGCGAGCGCATAATGTTCGTCGGTGAGGCCGCGCGCCTCATTGCCGAACAACCAGGCGGTGGGTTTCGCGAGCAGCCCGGAGTTGCGAGCAGTGAGGAAGTCGTCGCCCTTCACGTCTGCTGCCACAATTTGTAAGCCTGCCGCCCGCACCTTCACGACGAGAGTCTCGAGTTCGGCCCCGACCGCAACGGGCACGTGGAACAGGGATCCTGTGGTCGCGCGCACGACCTTGGGGTTATAGAGGTCCACGCTGCGACCGCTCAGGATGACCGCGTCGGCTCCCGCGGCATCCGCTGCCCGGATGATCGTGCCCGCATTGCCGGGGTCGCGTACTTCTTCGAGAATCGCCACTAATCTCGGCCCGGCGGCGAGGATGTCTTTGATGGAGGTCGCGAATTGCTGGCACACCGCGATGATGCCCTGTGGCGTCACCGTGTCGGCCATCGCCTCGAGCACGTGCTCTGAGACGAATTGGATGTGGACACCTGACCTGTCAGCAGCGTGACCGATCTCGGGGTACCGGTCGAGAGCTGTCGGGGTAGCGAATAGTTCAACAATGATTTCGGGCCGAAAACTCAACGCTTCGGTCACGGCCTGCGGGCCTTCCAAAAGAAAGAGCCCGGTCTGCGACCGGGCGTCTCTCTTGGCAAGTTTTGCCACAGCGCGCACACGGGGTGAACGCGGATTGTCGATCATGTCGACAATGCTACGGCTTTCGGTTATGCAACGAGCTTGGGCGCGCTGGTGTCCGCCGGTAGTGCGGCCTTCGCTGTTGCAACGATCGCGGCAAACGTGGCGGGTTCGGTGACGGCGAGGTCAGCGAGCATGCGTCGGTCGACCTCGATGCCAGCCAGGTTGAGGCCCTGAATGAGGCGGTTGTAGGTGAGCCCGTTCGCACGCGATGCCGCGTTGATGCGTTGGATCCACAAGCGACGGAAGTCGCCCTTGCGCGCACGGCGGTCACGGTACGCGTAGACGAGGGAGTGGGTGACCTGCTCCTTAGCCTTGCGGTAGAGGCGCGAACGCTGGCCGCGGTATCCCTTCGCTCGCTCAAGGATGACCCGACGCTTCTTGTGGGCGTTGACAGCTCTTTTTACTCTTGCCATTGTTCTATTCCTTCAGATTCCGTCGGGCTACTTGCCGAGAAGCTTCTTGATGACCTTGGCGTTGGACGGGGCCAGCACCTTGTCCTGATTGAGTCGACGCTTCACATTCGCGGGCTTGACCTCGAGATTGTGGCGCATACCCGCCTGCTGCTTCATGACCTTGCCGGTACCGGTGAGCTTGAAACGCTTCTTCGCTCCCGAGTGAGTCTTCTGCTTAGGCATTCTGTTCCTTCGTGGTTGGGGCTTTCGGTGCTGCGGTCGGTGTTGGCTTGGCCGCAGCGGGCTTCGGTACTGCGGCCGGCTTAACGGCAGCGGCAGGTTTTCCAGTTGTCGGCTTCGCCGTGGGCGCGACTACCGTCGGCACCTGAGCGCCGAGCGGCTTTTCGGTCGGCGGGACGATTGCGGCTGGCTTCTCAACTGCCGCTGGCTTCTCGACGAGCGCTGGCTTCTCGACTGCCGCCGTCTTCGCGATCGGGGCTGCCGCTCGGGCTGGCGCCGACGATTCGGTCTGCTCGGCACGAGCCGGCTTGTTGGCAAGCTTGCGAGCCTCGGCTTCGGCCTTCGCCGTTGCCTTGGTCTTGTGAGGGCCGATGACCATTACCATGTTGCGCCCGTCAATCATCGGAGTGGACTCGACTGAGCCGAACTCCGACACATCTTCGGCGAACCGCTGCAACAAGCGAACGCCCTGATCTGGGCGAGACTGCTCGCGGCCACGGAAGAGGATCATCGCTTTGACCTTGTCGCCAGCCTGGAGGAATCCCTCTGCCCGCTTGCGCTTGGTCTCGTAGTCGTGAACGTCAATTTTCAACCGGAACCGAACCTCCTTGAGGATCGTGTTCGCCTGGTTGCGCCGCGCTTCTTTGGCTTTCTGGGCTTCTTCGTACTTAAATTTGCCGAAATCCATGATCTTGGCGACGGGAGGCTTGGAATTGGGAGCAACCTCAACCAAATCCAGGTCAGCCTCCTGAGCCATTCGCAGCGCGACGTCGATGGTTACGACGCCGACCTGCTCGCCGTTGGGTCCGACTAAACGGACCTCGGGAACGCGGATTCGGTCATTGGTACGTGGGTCGCTGATGCGTGTGCTCCTTGTGATCTGCTCGAACTTCGATGAAGCGACGGATGCCGCACCACGACGAGAGAGGAATTCCACGCTTGCCAGAGCAAACCACACCCTCGCTACCGGCACGCCCTAAGAAACGCGAACTGGCGGGGTGTAACTACCCGGTAACCTTCGAGAAGCGGTTGACAGGTGGGAGAATCTCCACTTTCGTACCCGGGCATGCCCGGGAGCCTGCATAAGAGTAGCAGACGCCGAACGAGTTGGCGATGCCCCTAGCGAAGGACGACCATGAGTGAGCTCGACGACACCCGTGACATTGCTGAGGTTCCGGCCGTTGAACTCATCAACACGGTCGCAGTGCACTTCATGAGTGCCGCGGCAGTCAAGCTCGGGCTCGGCGATGGGCCGGACGCCCCTGCCGAGATCGACCTCGATGAAGCCCGCAAGCTGATCACTGTGCTCGCCGGGCTGGTCACAGCAGCCGCTCCCGAAATTGGCGATCACCATGCCCGTCCGCTGCGGGATGGACTGCGGTCGCTGCAGCTTGCCTTCCGCGAAGCATCTGCGTTCCCCGATGCGCCAGGTGCCGGCCCTGGCGAGAAGTTCACCGGCCCCGTCAACTAACGAGCGTCGAGCGTGACGGCAATCGAGTCGACGCGAGTCGCGATCAGCTCGTCCTCGGCCCAGCGTTGCTGCAGCCGCGACAGCAGCCCGGCGAGCGCAACTGCGTCGAGCCCCGGCGCGAGCGTCAGGTGTACCACGAGTTCCGGACCCGTGAGCCGGGCATCGGGATCACCCGGCGCGAGTTGCACCGCGACGACCGCTGGATCCCCGACCGCCGCAGCCATGAATGCGTCGAGTACGTCGAGGTCTGCGTAGCTCGGTACCCACGTCTCCTGGCGCGCGATGGCCGACAACGCGGGACGACGGATGGCGAACTCGGTGCACGAGGTCGGGTCGAGTACCACGATGTCAGTGTGCTCATGGGCGGCGGCACGAGCCACGCGCACGGCATCGACTGGGATCGGGCGCGCGGCGGCATCCCACGCTTTCATGGCAGCTACTGAGGTAAATACCGGCATGACCGTGCGGCCATCCGGGCCCGCGACTGTCACAATCGACAGTTCCTGGCTCTTGTCAACGAGCACACCGTGGTCGTCATGACCGCCTTCCGCGAGCCGCGTCACCAAGGGGATGAGCAGGCGGGAGGCGCGAAGAGCGTCGACCACGTCACTCTCGTCGAGTTCACGGCTACGGAACCGCCGTAGCGCTTCGATGAGCCGCTCGGGCGCTGAGCCATCGTCACTCGCGGCGGGGTTCGGCTCGAAGTGACGGCCTTCCCAGGACACACCCGCGCTGTCTGACACTAGGTGCCGGCAACCTCGAGCGCCTCGACCAGCGTGAAGGCCTGAGCGTAGAGCGCCTTGCCCACAATCGCACCCTCGAGCCCGTCAGCCACAAGAGCGCGCAGCGCCGCGATGTCATCGAGGGTAGCGACTCCGCCCGACGCGACGATCGGGCGGTTCGTGCGCTCCATCAACTGCTTCAAGAGGTCGATGTTCGGGCCCCTGAGCGTTCCATCTTTGGTTACGTCGGTCACGACATATCGAGCACAGCCGGCAGCTTCGAGGCGATCGAGCACCGTCCAGAGGTTGCCGCCGTCTTTCGTCCAGCCGCGCGCAGCGAGCGTGGTACCCCGCACGTCGAGGCCGACCGCGATCGCTTCGCCGTAGTTCGCGATGACCTGGGCTGCCCACTCCGGGTTCTCGAGTGCTGCTGTGCCCAGATTGATGCGCGTCGCTCCGGTTGAGAGCGCCGCCTCCAGGCTCGCGTCGTCTCGAATCCCACCGGAGAGTTCAATGTGCACGCGGCTGGGGGTACCCGCAATAACCCGCTCGATTACGGCGAGGTTATTGCCGCGCCCGAATGCTGCATCGAGGTCGACGAGGTGGATCCACTCTGCGCCCTGCGCGATCCACTCACCGGCAGCGTCCACCGGGTCGCCGTAGTCGGTTTCACTGCCGGCGACGCCTTGAGTGAGGCGCACGGCTTTGCCGTCAGCCACATCCACGGCTGGCAACAAGACGAGTTTCGGGGTCGGGTCACTCATGCGCGGTCCTTCAGTGTCTCTAGCCAGTTGGCGAGAAGGCGGATACCGGGTCCACCCGACTTCTCCGGGTGAAACTGGGTTGCGGAAAGCGGGCCGTTCTCCACGGCCGCGAGGAACCGTCCGCCATGGTCGGCCCAGGTGAGTATCGGGCGCACAAATGGCGGCTGCGGATCAAGCGTCCAGTGCTGGGCGCCATAGGAATGCACAAAATAGAAGCGCTCTGCCTCAACCCCCGCAAAGAGCGCGGACCCCACTTCGGGCTCGACCGTATTCCAGCCAACGTGCGGCAGGATAGGCGCCTTCAGTAGTTCGACAACGCCGGGCCATTCGCCGAGGCCCGGAACATCGTTCCCGCGCTCCACGCCGTGCTCGAACAGTACCTGCATGGCGACGCAGATACCGAGCACGGGCTTGTTCGCAATGAGTCGCTTCTCAATAAGCGCACCGCCGTTGACCGCGTTCAACTGGGTCATGACCGCCTCGAACGCACCCACTCCCGGAACGATGAGCCCGTCGGCGGCAAGCACGCGGTCGCGTTCGGCAGTGACCTCGACGATGGCACCGGCACGCTCAGCGGCTTTCGCCGCAGAATGGATATTGCCCGAGCCGTAGTCGAGAACGACGACGGTTGGTTTGGTCACAATGTTCCTATCGAGCTCAGAGAGCGCCCTTGGTCGACGGAATACCGAGAACACGAGCATCGGGCTCGATCGCGTGACGAAACGCGCGCGCGAGAGCCTTGAACTCCGCCTCAGCAATGTGGTGCGGGTCGCGGCCGCTGATCACGATTACGTGCACCGTGAGACCGGCGTTGAAAGCAATCGCCTCGAAGACATGGCGCACCATCGACCCCGTGAAGTGTCCGCCGATCAGGTGGTGTTCAAAACCGGCTGGCTCACCGGTGTGCACGAGGTACGGTCGGCCGGAGATATCAACGACCGCTTGCACAAGTGCTTCATCGAGCGGCACGAGCGCGTCGCCAAAGCGTGAGATTCCCGTCTTGTCACCGAGCGCCTGTTTGATGGCCTGGCCAAGCACTATTCCGATGTCTTCGACGGTGTGATGCACGTCGATCTCGATGTCACCCCGTGCCGTGACCGTCAGGTCGATGAGCGAGTGCTTTGCAAAGGCCGTGAGCAAGTGATCGAAGAACGGCACGGACGAGTTGATCGTCGATTGGCCGCTGCCGTCAAGGTCAATCGAGAGGTCGATGCTCGACTCAGTCGTCTCTCGCTGCAGGTGTGCAACGCGCTGGCTAGTCATGCGCCAATCCTAGCGAGCGCCTCAAGGAAGGTCGTCGTCTCCGCCTCCGTGCCCGCTGTCACCCGCAAGTGATGAGCGATGCCCACATCGCGAATCAAGATGCCCTGCTCGAGTAACGCTTCCCATACGGCGTGTGGGTCAGCTACCCCCCCAAACAGCACGAAGTTAGACCAGCTCAAGCCCGTCGGGTATCCGAGCTTCGGTAACTCGATGAGCAGCCGGTCGCGTTGTTGTTTGATGTCATCGACCATGGCGAGCATCGCCGGTGCGTTTGCAAGCGCTGCTATCGCGGCGGCTTGCGTCAACGAAGACAGGTGGTACGGCAGCCGCACGAGCCGCAGTGCATCCGTGACGGCCGGGTCGGCGGCGAGGTAGCCCACTCGCGCTCCAGCGAACGCGAACGCTTTGCTCATCGTACGAGAGACGATCAGGCGCTCCCGGCCTGGCAGCAACGTGAGCGCGGTTGGCTGCCCGTCAGGCATGAACTCCGCATACGCCTCATCAACGACGAGGATGCCTCGCGTAGCCGCATACGCTGCCGCGATGGTGTCGAGGTGAAGCGGGGTGCCGGTCGGGTTGTTCGGTGAACACAGGAAGACGACGTCTGGATCGACGCGCTCGATCGCGCGCACAACGGTCGCCGGCGAAATACCGTATTCGGCATCGCGCTCAGCGCCGACCCACGTCGTGCCCGTGCCATTTGCGATGATCGAGTGCATGGAGTACGTGGGAGGAAACCCGAGAACACTGCGCCCCGAACCGCCGAACGCCATCAAAATCTGCTGGAGAATTTCGTTCGACCCGTTCGCCGCCCAGATGTTGTCTGGAGTGAGCCCGTGTCCGAGGTAACTGGCGAGACTGTCGCGCAGTTCGGTGAACTCGCGATCTGGGTAGCGGTTGACGCCACGGACGGCCACCGCCAGAGCAGCGACGATATCGGTCACTGCCGCTTCCGGGATGACGTGCGTGTTTTCGTTGACGTTGAGAGCGACACGCACGTGTTCTTGCGGCGCCCCGTATGGCTGGTGACCACGAAGATCGTCACGAAGGGGGAGGTCATCGAGGGAAGTCACCCTGCAATGCTACGGGCGCAGCGGAAGGCCGATCTCTAGCGCTGTTGGTACTGCTGCGGGATCGCTACCCGCTGGCCGGCAAAGACGTCCGCTGATTGGAGTGCGTTAAGTGCAACGATCGCGTCGATCACATCCCGCGGGTCCGACGCCGGAGCAACGGTCTGCGCGATTTTCCACAGCGACTCACCTGGTTCGACGGTCAGATACGTGAATGGCACTGTGGAACCCGCGAGGTTCGCCGCTGCCCCTCCGCCGTTGATCGCTATAAGGAATGCGCCGACGACGACCGGCACCACGATCAATGCCATCAGAACAGCGCGACCCCGCTTCGTGATGTGGAGCTTCGGAGCGGCCCGGTTGTAGGCAACTCGGGTGGGAGCGGCCGGGCTGGTCGGAACAGCACGCGCTCGGAGCGGCGTGACGCGAGCGGTGAAGCTGTTGTCAAACAACATGGTGGTCATCCGCGTTCCTTCCTCAAAGATCTCGTATCCGGTACTCGGCCGGGAGTACCGGATACGAAGCTGTGTTCCGAACATACATTCGATTTACCCAATAATCAAGTGCATGTTCGACTATTTCGGCCCTAACATTCACGACACACTCGAATAGGTGTTTGTTTATTGCCTATTTGACGGATATTATTTCGAGTGTCTCAACAGAAGACAACCAGCCGCCACCGACATTCGGTCGGTCACTATCGGGGGACGACGCAATGAATGACAAGGTAGACCGGCCCAGCACGCGCCGTCGCACGAGCCTGAGCGATAAGCAGTTGGCGATCCTCGACATGATCCAGCGCTCCGTCGCGTCGCGGGGTTACCCGCCGAGCATGCGCGAGATTGGGGATGCCGTCGGACTTGCGTCGTTGTCGAGTGTCACTCATCAGCTCAACCAGCTGGAACTCAGCGGCTATCTTCGCCGCGACCCGAATCGCCCTCGAGCCATGGAGGTACTCATCGACCTACCGGCCATCGACGATAGTGCCCCCGAAAGCACGGTGAGCATCGGGGACGCCGTGATGGTACCTCTCGTCGGTCGCATCGCGGCGGGCATCCCGATCACGGCCGATCAGCAGATCGATGAGGTCTTCCCCCTCCCTCGACAACTCGTTGGCAAAGGCGACCTGTTTATGCTCAAGGTCGTCGGGGAGTCGATGATCGACGCGGCAATCTGTGACGGTGACTGGGTGGTCGTACGCCAGCAGAAAACAGCCGAAAACGGCGATATCGTCGCGGCCATGCTCGACGATGAAGCCACGGTGAAGGTATTCCGGCAACGTGACGGACACACCTGGCTACTGCCCCGCAACTCCAATTTCGAGCCAATAATGGGCGACTATGCAGAAGTTCTTGGCAAGGTTGTCGCGGTGATGCGCTCGCTGTGAGCTGAGCGCACATCAAACTTCGCCCGCACGGCCCACGGCGTACACGGCGGACTTGTGGTAGGCCCACGGCGACGTAGCCACGGCCCAAGTACTCCCACTTATCAGGACACGTCCTGATAAGTGGGAGTGCGCAAGGTACCCCGGTGTGCGGTAGGCCGGCGCGACGTGGGCCCCGCGTGCTGTGCCCCGCGCGTGGTGCGCACACGCGACGCGGGCCCGCGTGAGCGGGGACGCCGCCGGGCGGCGCTCGCGAGGTGCGCGTAGCATCCGGCAACCCGCGGCAGCCGCGACGTGAATGTCGCGATTCGCTAGCGCGAGTGCCTACACTCGGGCACGCTCACGCACAGCGCGGGTCGCAGCGAGCACGTTCGTGAGCGACTCGACCGTCTCTGCATAGCCGCGGGTCTTGAGGCCGCAGTCGGGGTTGACCCAGACCTGGCGCTGCGGGATCGAGCCGAGAGCGATTTCGATGAGGTCGGTAACTTCTTCGACCGAAGGAACACGCGGCGAGTGGATGTCGTAGACACCCGGTCCAATTCCTCGCGCGAAACCACTGCGCTGGATGTCGGGTACGACCTCCATCTTTGACCGTGCGGCCTCGATGGAGGTGACATCCGCGTCGAGGTTATTGATCGCGTCGATGACCACGCCGAACTCCGAGTAGCAGAGGTGGGTGTGGATCTGGGTCTTGTCCTCCACCCCGGCGGTCGCGAGACGGAACGATCCGACCGACCAGTCCAGATAATCGGGCTGATCCTTCTTCTTGAGCGGCAAAAGCTCGCGCAGCGCGGGCTCGTCCACCTGGATGATGCCGATGCCGGCCGTCTCAAGGTCTGCGATCTCATCGCGAAGTGCGAGTGCGACCTGATTGGCGGTGTCACGAA
>JANXVG010000019.1 GCA_025351795.1 Salinibacterium sp.
CGATTCGGCCGATGACCTCGATGGGCTCGAGCCGGGCGAGATCTCCGCTTCGGCCGAAGCGGCGAAGGAGCGTGGGCTCGATGGCAAGTACCTGGTCACCCTCGTGTTGCCGACCGGGCATCCTTTCCTCGCCTCGCTCACCGATCGCGGGGTGCGCGCGCGCATCATGGAAGCCTCCCGCGCTCGCGGAAACCGGGGCGGTGCGTGGGACAACAAGAAACTCGTGCTCGAGATTACTCACCTGCGCGCCCAGCGCGCACGTCTGCTCGGCTTCGCGTCCCATGCCGCGTGGGTAACCGCGGATGAGACGGCCAAGAACCCGCGAGCCGTCGCAGCCATGCTGTCCACGCTCGCAATCCCGGCGGCACGCAACGCCCGCGAGGAGGAGGACGCCCTGCAGGAGCAGGCCGGTGACACGTTCGAGCTTGCGGCATCCGACTGGGCCTACTACAGCGAGAAAGTGCGGCAGGCGAAATACGACATCAATGAGCTCGCAATGCGCCCGTACTGTGAGGCTGAACGCGTGCTGCATGACGGTGTCTTCTTTGCCGCCACAATGCTCTACGGTGTGACGTTCACCGAACGTCCTGACATTGTCTCGTACCATCCCGAGGTGCGCGTCTTCGAAGTGCACAACGAGGATGGCTCCCCTCTCGGTCTGTACACGCTCGACCTGTACACGCGCGACTCGAAGCGCGGCGGCGCCTGGATGAACTCTCTGATCTCGCAGTCGAGGCTGCTCGGTCACTCGGCCGTGGTGACCAACAACCTCAACGTTCCACACCCCGCACCAGGCGAGCCGACGCTGCTGACCTACGACGAGGTCAACACGTTCTTCCACGAGTTCGGCCACGCACTCCACGGGCTCTTCGCGCGAGTCACGTATCCGAAGTTCTCAGGAACAAATACCTACCGTGACTTCGTGGAGTTTCCGAGCCAGGTCAACGAGATGTGGATGCTGTGGCCCGAGGTTCTGGCCAACTACGCGGTTCACTACCAGACCGGTGAGCCGATGCCGAAGGACTTCGTGGAAAAAATTCAGGCGTCCTCCGCCTTCAACGAGGGGTTCCAGACCTCGGAATATCTCGCCGCCGCCCTGCTCGACCAGGCTTGGCACACCATCGAGCCAGATGCCGACGTAACCGACGTCGCCGCGTTTGAGGCGAAGGCGCTCGCCGCCGCCGGGCTCGACAATCCCCGGGTGCCCACCCGCTACTCAAGCACCTACTTCGCGCACACCTTCTCGGGCGGGTACGACGCTGCCTACTATTCCTATATCTGGAGCGAAGTGCTCGACGCAGATACCGTGGAGTGGTTCACAGCCAACGGCGGGCTCACGCGTGCGAACGGCGACCGTTTCCGTGCGCGGCTGTTAGGCGTAGGAGGATCGAAGGATCCGCTTGACGCATTCCGCGATTTTCGCGGGCGCGACGCTCGCATCCAACCGCTCCTGGATCGTCGCGGGCTCAACTGACTCGGCCGCGTGTCACGACACAGGCGTTTGTTTCAGCTGTCGATGCCACGCCAGCCACAGCATCACGATGCCTCCAACCAGCAGTCCCCAGAACGCCGAGCCGATGCCGGCCACGACAATCCCCGATGCCGTAACCAGAAAGGTGACAATGGCCGATACCCGGTGAGCGGGTTGCTCAACCGCGGCAACCACGGCACCAATGAGTGCGCCGAGCAACGCGAGCCCGGCCACTGCCTCGATAAGCAGTGGTGGAGAGGCCGCGACGAATGCCGTCGCCGCCCCGGCGAGCAATCCGAGCACGACATACGTGCCTCCCGCTGAAACCGGCGCGATCCACCGCTTCTCGCGGTCTGGCGAGGCATCTGCGCCCGCCGTGAGCGCTTGAGTAAGTGCGGCAAGGTTGATCGGAATGCCGCCAAAAAGTGCGCCCATCGCAGAAAGTGCGCCAGACGCGATGAGCGCCGAGCGCACGGGGGCGCGATAGCCGAAGCTCTCGAGAATCGCGGCACCGGGGATGTTCTGGCCGGCCATCGTCACGATGAACAGCGGAATGGAGAGGCTCATCACCACGAGTGGGTCGAACGTCGGAACAACGAAATCAAGGTGCGGGAATAGTTGGATGTGGGCAAATGCGGTAGGCCCCACCGTGACGACGAGCAGCACCGCCGCAAGCACGATTGCGGCGGGTACGGCCCAGCGCGGCGCGAGGCGCAGCAGGAGGAGCCAGACCACAATCACGGGAATTGCCAGGAAGGGAATCTCGACAGCAGCCGTTACCGGGGTGAGGCACAAGGGCAGAAGAATGCCGGCGAGCATTGCATTTGCGATCGGCCTGGGGATTCTTGCGATCAGTCGGCCGAGAGCCGGCCACAGCCCCACGAGCACGATGAGGAGCGACGCGACCACAAATGCTGCAACGGCCTCGGAGAAGCGCCCGGTGATTCCGGCGGTCGCAACGAGCAACGCGGCCCCCGGAGTACTCCAGGCAAATTTGACCGGCACGCGAAACACGATGCTGAGCACGATCGACAGCAGGCCCTGGGTGAGACAGATCACCAGCAGCCCGGATGCCGCTTGCGACTGGGTTGCACCCACGGCCACGAGACCCGCGAGCACGATCGCGAATGAACTCGAGAAGCCCGTGATGGCTGCCACGATTCCGGCGACAATCGGTTGGACGATGGGGATCGGAGCTTTCTCGAGGTCAGCAGGGTCGCCTTTAGCCTAAGGGCTGCGCGTCGACCGTTACCCGTGCCATTCGGCGGCCGCTGGCCGGCTCTCGAAGACCCCTGCCCGTTGCCGCCAAGCGCTCGCTCGGCAGTAGACCGGAATGACGTCGATCGGCACGTCGCGCGTCACCACGCGTCCGCCGAGAACCGGTGCGCCGGTCCACACGTCGACCCACTCCCCCGCGGGCAGGTAGGTCGGCCACTCGGTCGCGCCTTCCTCGGTGACCGGGGACACCAGGAGGTCGGGGCCGAGCATCCACTGCAGCGGATGCCGCCACACTTCCTCGTCGCCCGCGGCATCGAAGTACAGCGGCCGCATGAGTGGTGCACTGGTCTCGATTGATGTGCGCGCGGACGCCGCGAGGTACGGAATAAGCCGCTCGCGCACCTCGATGAGTCGCCGGAAGACGGGAACCACCCGGTCGTCTCCGCTGCGCTCGCCGATATTCCAGGGCGTGCGGTCTCGCAGTGGAGTTCGATGATGATTGAACTCGGAGTGGTACTGCATAATCGGCACGAAGGTGGCGGCCGCGGCCGACCGAAGATACAACTCCGCGCCTGGCACATCGCCGGAGAACCCGGCGAAGTCCCAGCCCCAATAGAGGATGCCGCTCGCACTCGCCGAGAGTCCCGCGAACATTGACCAGCGAAACGCCTGCCAGGTGGAGTTCTCGTCGCCCGCCCAGTACGCGCCGTGCGCCTGGCTTCCGGTGAATCCTGCCCGGCTGAACGTGACCGGCGCCTTGCCTGCGCTGCGCAACAGATCACCGTAGGCCTTCGCGTAGTGCACCGGAAATAGGCTGTTACCCTCATCGCCGTGCATTCCGTTGAGGTAGCGCAAATCGCGCCCCCAGGCGTGCTCGCCGCCATCGGTCTTGAACCCGTCGATGCCAATCTCGTCGACGAGATAGCGGCGTTTTTCCGTCCACCATGCTGCGGCGCGCTCGTCACTCAGGTCGGGCATCAGCCCCAAAGGAAACCACCAGCCGCGGTTGCGATACGGCCGCGTGCGGCCGTCGGGCGCGAGTTCGCGAATGAGTACGTTCTGGCGCACGGCGGCCGCGGCATCCAGCGCAACCTGGCCAGTCGGGTGCGGTCGCATTTTGATCAGCGGGATTTGCCAGAGATGTAACCGGATGTCGCGCGCGTGCAACTCATCCACCATGGCCTTCGGGTCAGGCCACGGCCCGTCGGCCGGAAACGTGAAGTCGGCCAGCCGGTGCGGCGCATCGGCCACCTGGTACTCGGCTCCGCGCCATGCGGTGAACGTGCTCTCATCGCTCCATGCCTCAATGACGACCGAGCCGACGGCAATTCCATAGTCGCGGTGTGCGTCGACTTGCTTCATGATTTCGGCCTGAGTATTCCACTCGTTGCCACTCGCCCACAGCCGGAAGACCCAGTCGGGCAGTTCCTCTGGCTCGCCCACCTCGGCGAGGAAGGCAGCGAGTACCGCCGTGGGGGATCCGTCGTAGAACGCGACCTCGAGTTCGTCATCGCCGGTTTCTGCTTCGATCCAGATTCGCGCAGGGTCTGACTCCCCTACGTCACACCAGACTCGCCGAGAACTGCGAACATGAAAACCCCATCCATCGCCCCCGACAACGTGCGCAAAGGGCATCGGCAAGTAGGTCTTTCGCTCTGCGCCCTGGTTCTTGTATTGCTCGAAGACGATTGAATCGAGGCTGGTGCCGCGCTGGTCGAGCGCATCGAATCGCTCGCCGAATCCCGCGACGTGCTCTCCCGGTGCGAGTTCGAGGGCAAAACGCACGCGGTGCTGTCGCTGCCCGTCGTGCAGAATCGTGACCGATCCGGGAACGACGCGGCTCGCTCCGCGCGCGGCGACCGCGTAGTCATCCGCACGCCAGGCGGAGACCCGAAAGTCGAACCAGCGAGTGCGTTCGACCGCACCATCCGTGCGCCGTGCCACAAACCGGTATCGGTACCCAGCGTGCGGCTCTAGCTGGGGAATGGAAACCTGCCATCCTCCGCTCGCGCGCGCGAGTCGCGCCTGCGCGGAGGCCAGGTGGCCGCCATCCTCAGTCTGTCCCCGCGACGAGCGCACCGTCTTCACCATCGCGATAGTGCTGGGTGAGGCACCGACGAGTTCAATAGTGACCGACTCAATTGCACCTGAGGTGCGCACGCCCAACGTGAGAGGTTGCCCGGCCACCGGATCGAGCGGAAAGCGCTGCTCGGTGTCGACCGAATACGGGTGTCCCGAACCGAACGGGCGGTGGCGAATCACGCGTCGTTCCCCATGATTCCCAGTTCAACAGCGAGACGGATGTACATGGCGTGGCTCCAGAGAAGAGGGGTGGCGACGGCTCCCCAGCGCTCGATCCACTCATCGCGCATAGCCGGTTCGCGCAGGTGGTTAGCAACCTGTTCGGGCATCTCGCCCGCCGCCGTAACGGTAGACGCGGCCCAGCGCAACTGTTCGAGAGCGCGCGCCGGCTCACCGAGTGCGACAAACCCGAGCCCGAGCATGCAACTGAGCAGCGGCCACTGGCCGCCGCCGTAAAAGGTATCAGTACGGTAGCGGTGCACTCCCCCGTCGACGTTGAGTTGACTGTCAATAGCCGCGATCGTGCAGGACGCGGCCGTGCCGTCAATAACGGCGAGGGGGAAAATGAGAGCCGCGAGACTCGAATCGACGTCAGACGAGCCGAGCCACTTCACAAGGTGGCCATCCGCCATGCCGTCCGTCGCAATGAGCGCACGGATCGCATCCAGCACTTCGACTGCCCTGTGATGTCTGGGCGCATCGAGAACGCCAGCGCGCGCGATCCTGTCTAACCCAGCCGCGATACAGCCGAGTGTAGAGACATGCACGCGATCGGGATTCTCCTCCCACCAATCAAAACACGGGCGACTCCAAGAACTGACAAGGTAGTCGACGGTGAGTTCAATCGCGGGTAGCCATTGGTCAAGCGGGTGGCCGTGGCGCAGTGCGTGATCAGATACCGCCCACAACCACGTGCCGTACCCGTCAAGTTGAAAGTCCCACCAGTCGTCTGAGCCATCATCGCCAGCGAGGGTGAACCTCGTGCCGAGCATCTCCGAATCGGCGACGGGCGAACCGTCGGCCGCAGCGTCGACAATGACGAAAATCTGTGCCGAACGATCGGTGATGACCCGCGAACACCAGCCGAAGAACCGCTCAGCCGAGTCGATTTCGCCGATCGCTGACATGCCGTCCGCGATAAAAGCGCCGTCCCGTAGCCACGAGTATCCGCGGTAAGCGGAGAACGTCGGGCTTGCCGGGTACGCGCCGGATTCGTCCTGAAGGCTCAGGATCAGCGCGCTGCTCGATCGTGCGAGCCTCACAAGCTCGTCGGTGGGGGGGCGATTCACGACCTCAGTCATCCCGTCATTCTCCTTGCGGAAGTATGCCCGCACGTAGCGGACTGGTCATGGAAGGTCCCGGAGCCACTCGGCCCCGGGACCGTGGCTAGACGATGTCCAGCCGGATTCACGGTGCCGAACTAACCCTTGAGCAACGCGTTGATTTTTGTTTCAGCGCTGGTGAGGGCCTGCTCGACGGACTTACGGCCCGCCTGAGCTTCGACAAGTTCACCGGTGATGATGTCTTGCATCTGCGACTGGTTGGCACCGATCGACGGCGCGGGCGCTATCGCCTTCGCCGCGTCGAAGACAGCCTGGCGGTTGGCCGGCTTACCCTTGTCGAGATAGGTGGCGAGCTTCTTAGAATCCGCGATGGTCGGCAGCTCCCAGCCGGCGTCGAGACGCACATTCACGGTGGTGTCGGATGCGGCGAGGAATTCCGCCCACTTCTGCGCGGCCGCTTCGTGCTTCGAGTGCGCCGAGACGCCGACCGCGTTTGAGAAGACCGCGCTCGCCGAATGAGTGCTGCCGGGCTCGACGGCGATGTCCCAGTTGGCCGGGGTGTCTTTGAATGCGCTGAAGACCCAGATGCCGGTGTGCAGCATCGCGAGCTTGCCACCCTTGAACAGGTTGGTGTCGAAGTCGGCCGTTCCCTGACCCTGAGCGATCGTGGGCATGGTTGTGCCGCTTTTGTCGACCAGCCAGTGCGCTGCCTTGATGCCGCCCGGCGTCGTGAATGCAACCTTTGTACCGTCGTTGTTGAGGAACGACTCGCCGTTCTGCACGAGAACCTTGTAGTACTCGTTGTAGGTGACCGGCTGGTGGTCACCCCACACGCCAGCAGCCACGTTTGTCAGCTTCGTCGCGGCAGCAGTCTCGTCGGCCCAGGTCCAGTTAGCGGTCGGGTAGGAAACTTTGGCGGCGTCAAACAGATCCTTGTTGTAGTAGAGCACGACATCGGAGAACGAGGTCGGAAGGCCATACTGCTTTCCCCCCGTCGCATATGTGTCGAGCAGGGCCTTGTTGTAGACCCCGCCGGCAACTCCCTTAAGTTCGGCAAGAGTGCCATTGGCCTGCAGCGGAGCATACGACGACGCTCCATTGATGTCGAACACGTCTGCCTCTGTGCCCGCCGCGAGGTCGGTCTGTAGCGCGGTTCCGTATGCGTCATACGGCAGGGTCGTGACCTTGACCGTGATCGTGGGGTTCTGTTTCTGGAACTCGGCGACAATCTTGGCGAGATTGGCTTCGTTCCCACCATTCGAGATGAAGTTCGAGTAGGTGATCGTCACGGGCCCGGTTTCCGCTGCTGGCGCGCTCGCGCAGCCAGCGAGCGCGAGGGCTGCCGCTCCGGTGAGGCCGATGACGGCCATGAGCTTTGTTTTCATGTGGTGCTATCTCCTTTGATGTGATGCTGCAGGGTCTGACTATGCTGCTCGGGGATCACTTGATTCCCGAGCTCGCTACGCCCTCGATGATGTATTTCTGGGCGAAGATATAGAGCGCCAACATGGGAATGACGCTGACAACCGAGCCAGCCATAATGACGTCCCAGTCGGACGTGTACTGGCCTTGCAGCCCGGCAAGGGCAATCGGCAGGGTCTGCAATTCAGGCGAACGAAGAACCACGAGCGGCCAGAGGAAGCTATTCCAACTGCCCATGAATGAGAAGACCGTGAGGGTCGCCAGAGCCGGCCGGATGTTCGGCACGATGACCTGCGCGAAAATGCGGAAGTGGCCGGCCCCATCGATCGTCGCTGCCTCATCGAGATCGAGAGGAACCTGGTTGATTGCTTGCCTGATCAGGAAAATCCCGAAAGCGGATGCGAACGTCGGAAGCACGGCCCCGAGGTAGGTGTCGAGTAGTCCCACATACTTGAGCTCAACGAACAGCGGCACGATGAGTACCTGCAACGGGATCATCATCGTGGCGAGGTACACAGCAAAGACCACGCCGCGCCCACGGAACGGCATTCGACTGAACGCGTACGCGGCCGTTGAGCTGGTGACCAGTTGCACGGCAGTCGTAATGGCCGCGAGCATCACGCTGTTGAGCACGACCTGGCCGAACGGCCGCTCCCGAAACAAGCGCAGGTATGGCTCGAGCGATGGGTTCGCAGGAATCAGCGCAGGACTATTCGTCAGCGATGCTCCGGGCGTGATGGAGGTGATGATCGTCCAGAGGAACGGGAAAAACATGATGCCAGCACCAACGATGATGACCGCGTGGAGAACCACGAACCCAGCCAACTGAATTCGCGCCTCCCTACTGCGTGGCGCCTTGACCACTGGTGAGACTGCGCGCATGACACCGGCATCAGCCATAGGTGACCCACCGCCTCTGGCCACGCACCTGAAGCACGGTAACCGCGAGGATCACGACGAAGAGCATCCAGGACAGGGCGGACGCCTCGCCCGCGCGTCCGTAGCGGAACGTGAGGTCGTAGATCTGCTGCACGACCACTTCGCTCGCGCCGTTGGGGCCTCCCCCCGTCATGGCGTATACCTGATCGAACACTTGAAAGCCGTTGATGAGGGAGATCACGAGTACAAAAAACGTTGACGGCGAGAGCAGCGGTATGGTGATGCTGAATAGCCGACGCCACCAACCAGCGCCGTCCATCTTTGCTGCGTCGTACATGTCTGGGGAGATCGCCTGAAGGCCGGCCAGCAGAATGACCATCACGAACCCGAGGTCCTTCCACGCGGAGGCGAGGATGATCGACGGCATCGCCCAGACCGGATCTGTCCACCAACCGGGCCCAGTGATGCCCACGAAGCCGAGCACCGTGTTGACGACGCCCGAACCCGGGCTCAGCAGCCAACGCCAGACCAGTGCGACAACGATCCAGCTCGTGACCACCGGCAGGAAGTAAATGCCGCGCAGCAGCGAGCGGCCTTTGAGCGCGGTATTGAGCGCCAACGCGAGTACCAGCCCGCCCACGAAGACGAGTGGAAGGTAACCAACGATGTAGTAGATCGTGTGGAGGAATACATCCCCGGTTGTCGGGTCGGCCAATAGCTTCGCGAAGTTACCGAAGCCAATGAACGTCATCGGTGCGAGCAGGTTCCACTTATTGAAGCTGATCCACAGGGCGGCCACCATCGGTGCGAGTACGAAAGCCACCAGCGGAATTGCGCTCGGAAGCAGGAATGCGAGCACCGTCAGCACGTAGCCGGTACGACTCGTTGCCTGCCGAACCGGGTGGGTGGGTGCGCGCCGCGCTGGCGGATATGCCACGCGTGCTGGGGTAGCCGGCGCGCTCATCCGTTATCACCTTGCGGGGATGCCTGTTCGACGAGCCGCTCACGCACGAGCCGGCCCTGGTCACCCGCCACGTCATCCGAGTCGAACGGCGTGGCCAGCACCAGCGCTGCGGCACCCTGCGCCCAGCTCTCGTCTTGCCACATCTCGACCGCGACGGCGAGACCGCGACGGCTGGGGATCAATGACGACCGAAGCGCGGGCTCGAAGCCGAATGACCAGTGAGACCACGCGGTTGTTCCCTCACCCAAAATGATGACGATCTCTGGATCGACCGTGTGCACGATGCCGGCGAGCGTGCGCCCGAGTAGATGACCGGCTTCACTAAAGATCGAGGTCGCACCCTGGTCACCGGCATCGGCGGCGCTGCGCAGGGCGGGCATGCCACTCTCTGCACCGATCACTCCACGCTCGCGGGCGATCCGCACGAGCGCAGCCTCTCCGATGAATGACTCAAGGCAGCCGTGATTTCCACATGAGCATGCTGGCCCATCGACGGCGACCGGAATGTGGCCGATTTCACCCGATCCGCCCGCGTGACCTCTCAGCACTGCACCATCTACGACGAAACCGGCTCCCACCCCCGTTCCGATAGTGAGCACCATGAAGTTCTCGTAGTGCCGGCCCAGCCCGTAGAGTCGCTCCGCCATGGCAAGTGCATTGACGTTGTTTTCGACGAGCACCGGCATTTTGAGTTCGCGACGCAGGGTGGCACCGACCGGCACTTGATTCCAACCCAGCTGCGTCGAATCGACGAGCCCGTTGCCCTGGCGGTCTACCGAGCCCGGGATGCCCACACCGATCCCGAGGAGTGGGGCCTTGCTTCCCCCCGCAATAAAACGTTGCAGGAGCACAGTCAGGTCGGCCAGGACGGTTGACGCGGACGCGTCGAATGGTTCGCTGGCCGAGCGGATTACCGCGCCGCCAATGCCCACTTCGACAAAAGCGACATGGTCGGCTACGACCTTAACCCCGATCGCCCGACCCGCGGATGCAACGAGTCCTAACATGCGAGCCGGGCGGCCACCCTGCGATGGCGAATGCTCCAATTCGCGCAGGAGCCCGTCGGCCAGCAGATCTTTGGTGAGCTGGGTCATGAGTGCTGGAGAAACGTTGAGTGCTCTGGCGAGGTCTGCGCGTGACGCTGGTCCCTGAGCACCGAGGTGAGCAAGAATTGCCGAACGGTTGACGTCGGTGCGAGCTGTGGGGCGGATGGCCAAGAGAACCTCTTTGTTCAGGACTAAATAAACATTAGAATAATGTTTCCCCACCCGTCAAGTCGAAAGGCACAACTCATCGTCGAGTCAGCAGTACTGCAGAGGTTTAACCGTTACGCCGACGACGTGGTTGACTGGGCCCGCGCGCACCCACTCGTGACGGGGCTGGTGTTTTTCGGGTCGTCGGCGGATCGCAGCCGTGTGGACGAGTGGTCAGACCACGACTTCGCGGTCGTCGTCGCAACCGGCGACCAGGAAACCCTGCGCGGAGACGTGGGCTGGCTCCCCCGGTCTGCCGAGATTGTCACGAGCGCACGCCAACACCACGACGGCTTCATAGCGTTCTACCGCGACGGCTCAGTAGTCGAGTTCGCGGTCGTCGACACGACAGAACTAGGCGCCTTCCTTGCCCACCCGTGGAGCATCGCATACGACGAGGGTGGAGTCGCCGACGTGATGAACCGAATCGCTGCCACCCCTCGCGCGGCTATCGTGCCGGGGCTCGACGTATCGGTATTTCTCGCACTATTGCTCATCGGAGTCGGCCGAGCGCGACGAGGCGAGACACTGAGCGCGAGTGGTGCAGTTCGCGGACTCGCACTCGACCACGTGCTCATCGCGCTGCATTCCCCGTCGTTCCCCGAGACCCACCTGCGTGATTCGCTCGACCCGCGACGTCGATTCGAGTTGATCCATCCCGAACTCGGGCGTCGGCTGGGTGCCGCACTGGCAAAGGACGTAGAGGGCTGCGCACGCGAACTACTGGCAATAGCCGAACACCACCTTGCCGTGAACGCAGACGCTATCGGGGCCGTGAAAGGCAGGCTCGGCTGGAGCTAGGCAGACTTCTCGGTCACGCGCACAGTCTTGCGCGGAATGATGGTGGGAGCCGCGTTCTCAAGAACCGCCTCGCGTGTCACGATAACCCGAGCCACGTCGTCGCTCGACGGCACCTCGAACATGATCGGTCCGAGCACCTCTTCCATGATCGCGCGTAGGCCACGCGCACCGGTCTGGCGCAGGACGGCCAGATCCGCGATTGCTTCGAGCGCATCTTCATCAAACTCGAGCTCAACGTTGTCGAACTCGAACATGCGCTGGTACTGGCGAACGAGGGCATTCTTTGGCTTCGTGAGAATCTCCATGAGCGCCACCTGATCGAGCGGCGTCACTGTCGTCACGACCGGAAGCCGACCGATGAATTCGGGAATCAGCCCAAATTTGTGCAGGTCTTCGGGAAGCACCTCGCCGAACAAGTTCACGTCGTCGCCCTTGCTGTGCAGCGGGGCGCCGAAACCGATCCCCTTCTTGCCTGCACGCTGCGAGATTATTTCCTCCAGACCAGCAAACGCTCCAGCCACAATGAAAAGCACGTTGGTCGTGTCAACCTGAATGAACTCCTGGTGCGGATGCTTGCGACCACCCTGTGGGGGAACAGACGCCACAGTGCCCTCGAGAATTTTGAGCAGAGCCTGCTGCACGCCCTCACCAGACACGTCACGAGTGATCGACGGGTTCTCGGCCTTGCGCGCGATCTTATCGATCTCATCGATATAGATAATGCCGGTCTCAGCGCGCTTGACGTCGTAGTCCGCAGCTTGGATGAGCTTGAGCAGAATGTTTTCGACGTCTTCACCCACGTAACCGGCCTCGGTGAGAGCCGTGGCATCCGCTACCGCGAAGGGAACGTTCAGTCGCTTCGCCAACGTCTGTGCAAGGTAGGTCTTGCCACAGCCGGTCGGACCGATGAGCAAAATGTTCGACTTGGCGATCTCGACGTCGTCAATCAGCGCATCGGCCGAGGTGAGCGTCGACCGGGCCCTGATGCGCTTGTAGTGGTTGTAGACGGCTACGGAGAGCGCGACCTTCGCCGCCTCCTGCCCGATGACGTACTCCTCGAGGAAGGCGTAGATCTCTTTAGGCTTAGGCAAGTCGAACTCGCTCGTGGTCTCTTCACCGGCCTCGGCCAGACGTTCCTCGATGATCTCGTTGCAGAGCTCAACGCACTCGTCGCAGATGTACACACCCGGCCCGGCGATCAGTTGCTGTACCTGCTTCTGGGATTTGCCGCAGAAGGAACACTTGAGCAAGTCGGCGCTCTCTCCAATACGTGCCATGCCCGGCCTCCTTCACCCAGTGGTGCCTGCCATGAGCCTAACCTGCCATTCAGACACCGGAACGCAAGGCGTCACATTACGAGGCGGCGTGCCGTTCGCCGCGGGCGAAGGCGAGCGTCTCGAGGGCGCGCTCCGACCACCGTGCGAACCGCAGATGTCGCCCCACCGTGCGGGCCTCACGCGTGCGGGCCTCACGCGTGCGGGTGGCAAGATAGTGTGCACGGCACGGGGACAGGAGCGACGATGAGCACACGCTGGGCGCGACTTGCTCGCGGCCTTGCGGCAGCGTGCTTCGCGACCTTCGTTGCCGCATTCTCGCACTCGGTAGCCAGCGGCGAGATTGCGAACCCGATCTCGCTAGTGCTCTCGTTCGCCCTATCGCTCCTCGTCTGTGTCATGCTCACCGGCACGTCGTTGTCGCTCGTTCGGCTATCGATCGCGGTGAGCGTAAGCCAGGCGCTCTTCCACACGCTCTTCAGCGCTGCGGGCGCACCGGCGACGGGCGCATCGGCAACATCGGCAACGATCACCATCTCGGACGCCGGCGGCGCGATGCATCACACCGGTGCGATCGTGGCCTCGGGACCGCTCGCACACCACGACGCGTGGATGTGGGGTGCCCACGGTTTCGCCGCGCTGCTCACGATCGTCGCCCTCCGTTTTGGTGAGTCGGCTTACTGGAGGCTCATCCATACGGCGCGACTCCACCTGACGGCTCTGGTCACGCTTGCCATTCCCGTGACGTTCGAGCACGACGATGCCACCGAACGGGTGGCCGACCGCTTTTTCGTGCCGCGAAAGACCGCGGTACTGCTGTCATCCATGCGTTACCGGGGTCCGCCGCGTTCCATCGCTTTCGCATAGGTCATCCTTTTCGCCGCTCTTGCGGCATCACTAATCATTCGGTTCGCTCCTGCCGTCGTGCCGAGCGACACGTACAGAAAGATTTTCATGAACCAGCGATCCATTTTCACGACGGGCGCCGCACTCGCGGCTGGCCTCATCTTCGCGGTGGCTGCGCCGCTTGCCGCACACGCGCACGTCGTCGTCAGTCCCGCTCAAGCCGCCGCGGGCAGCTTCACAATCCTTACCTTCACGGTACCCACCGAGTCAGCGACCGCGGCGACCACGAAACTGGTCGTGAGCCTGCCGCGAGACACCCCATTCGCCAATGTGAGCTACGTGCCCGTACCTGGGTGGACTACCCAGCTCGCCAAGGAGGTACTCGCAAAGCCCATCAAGAGCGATGACGGTGAGGTCACGGAAGCGGTGACAACGGTTACCTGGACCGCGACCCCCGGTAATGGGATCCAGTATGACCAGATCCAACGGTTTCCCCTGTCGGTGGGACCGATTCCGAGCATCGGCTCCATGCTTCTGCCGATCGAGCAGACCTACTCCGACGGCACCGTTGTCAACTGGAGCGATGCGGGTGCGAATACCCAACATCCCGCCCCGCTTCTGTACATCAACGATGCCCCAGTATCTGATCACCACGCGGGCAGTGCAGATGTCGCAGTGACACCGGTCGACGCCACAACGGCGCACGGTGCAACCGCAACCGCTACCGCAACCGATGACGTGCTCGCTCGGGTTCTCGCGATCGGCGGGCTCATCGTGGGCGCGATCGGTGTGGTCATTGGTGTGGCTGGCCGCCGAACCACCAAGGGGTAATCATGGCCAGAAGCGCAGTATCGAAAGCACTGTTCATCGCGCTGAGTGCGTTGGTGGTAGCGGGGTCTGTTCTGGGAATTTCTGCCCCAGCTCAGGCCCACAACTACCTCGTATCATCCACTCCGACAGCGGGTTCGACCCTTACCGCACTACCTCCACAGTTCGAGATCACCAGCAATGGGCCGTTGCTGACTCTTGGCGGTAGCACAGGTGGGTTCGCTTTCGAAGTGCGGGATCAGGTCGGCAACTACTACGGCGATGGTTGTGTAACTGTCGAAGGACCGTCGATGACGGTGGTGGTGGCAGCGCTCGGTGCCCCTGGCAGGTACACGGTTCTCTGGCAGGTGGTGTCCGCTGACGGCCATGCCGTCTCTGACGCGTACACCTTCACCTGGGCTCCTGCCAACGGCCAGCCGGTCAGCGAAGGGTCTACCGCGGTGCCCAACTGTCACGGGACGGCGGGCGGGGAGGTTCCCAAACCGAACGCCACAGCCCCGGCAGCAGCTAGCCAGAAGGTCGGACTCAGTAACGTGCTCTGGATCGGCGGCACGGTTCTGGCCCTCGGACTCGCGATCGCCATCACCTTGTTCGTACTCGGTCGCCGTCAGCACGACTAGCGCAGACGCATCGGGCCGCTCCATGCGGAGCGGCCCGGTGCGTCAGTTAGCCGTACTATTTAGCGATCGCGGCCGGCAAGTTTTTGCGGCTGGTGAGCACCTGATCGATAAGGCCGTACTCGACGGCCTCCTCTGCACTCAGGATCTTGTCGCGTTCGATGTCTTTGTTGACCTGCTCGACCGACCGGTTCGAATGCAGAGCGAGAGTCTCTTCGAGCCACGTGCGCATGCGCAGAATCTCACGGGCCTGGATCTCGATATCCGACGCTTGGCTCGTGCCCTCCGAACCTGCCGCCGGCTGGTGGATCAGAATTCGCGCGTTCGGCAGAGCGAGCCGCTTACCCTTCGTTCCGCCCGCCGTGATCACCGCGGCCGCAGACGCAGCCTGCCCGAGCACAACGGTCTGGATGTGCGGGCGGATGTACTGCATCGTGTCGTAGATCGCCGTCATGGCGGTGAACGATCCACCGGGCGAGTTGATGTACATGACGATGTCGCGGTCGGGGTCCTGGCTCTCGAGCACGAGAAGCTGAGCCATCACATCATCTGCTGACGCGTCATCGATCTGCACACCCAGGAAAATGATGCGGTCTTCGAAGAGCTTCGCGTACGGGTCTTGCCGCTTGTAACCGTAGGCCGTGCGCTCTTCGAAGGTGGGCAAAATGTAGCGGGATTCTGCTGCCGGTCTTGCGAGGCCGGTCGCGGCCGAAGTGCCAAGGGTGAAGTTATCCATGATCAGTCCTTCTTGCCAGTTGCGGCCTCGTTGGAGACGGACTCATCGGTGCCGCCCCCGCCGACGACCTCGGAAGCGTACTCGCGCAGCTGGTCGACGAAGCCATACTCCACGGCCTGCTGAGCGGTGAACCAGTTGTCGCGATCATTGTCGATAAGCACTTGCTCGACGGTCTTGCCGGTCTGCTCGGCCGTGAGCTCGGCCATGCGCTTTTTCATATCGAGGATGATGCCGGCCTGGGTCTGGATGTCGGCGGCCGTACCGCCGAATCCACCCGACGGCTGGTGAAGCAGCACGCGGGCGTTCGGCGTGATGTAGCGCTTGCCCTTGGTGCCCGACGACAGCAGAAATTGGCCCATCGATGCCGCGAGGCCGATCCCGACCGTGACGATGTCGTTCGGAACGAACTTCATCGTGTCGTAGATGGCCATACCGGCAGTGATCGATCCACCCGGAGAGTTGATGTACAGAAAGATGTCTCGCTTCGAGTCCTCTGCTGCAAGCAGCAGGATCTTTGCGCAGATCTCGTTGGCGTTGTCGTCACGCACCTCTGAACCCAGCCAGATGATGCGGTCCTTGAGGAGTTGGTCGAAAACACTACTGACCAGTGCCGGTTGGGCCATTGTTGCGCTCCATTTCAGTTATCGCTTGGTGACGAATCTATCGGAGGCAACGCGCTGAAACCGGACTGTTCGCCGTGGGCAGAGCGAAGCGGCGCCCCCGGCGACAATCGGCACAGTGCCGTGGGCAGAGCGAAGCGGCGCCCACTAACGAAACAACGCCCGCCACCGAGGTGACGGGCGCTGCCGAGGTCAGCTACTTGTGATCATGGCCGTCGTGATCATGGCCGCCGTGATCATGGTCGTCGTGATCGTGCCCGTCATGATCGTTTCCACCCTGCAGGGCGGCGGTCATGTCAGCGACGTCGAATTCGTCGTCATCCGTTTTCGAGCGCGCGGTGAAGGCAGAGAGATCGACGGACTTGCCCTTCGAGTCGACGACGGTGGCCTTGTCGAGCACGACGGCGAGGGCCTTGGCGCGCGCTACCTCGGCGATCATCCCGGGGATCTGCCCGTTCTTGTCGAGCACCTGGATGAACTCGCCCGGCTCCATGCCGTACTGGGCCGCCGCCTGCACGAGGTAGTTGGTGAGCTCGCTCTGGCTAACCTTCAGCTCTTCTTTCTCCACGATGGTGTCGAGCAGAATCTGCGAGCGGAACGTCTTCTCGCTCGAGACCTCGACCTCGGCACGATGAGCGGTGTCATCGAGACGGTTCTCGTTCTCGAGGTGGCGGTTGACCTCATCTTCGACGAGCTTCGCCGGAACCGGGATATCAACGGTCTTCAGCAACTCGTCGACGATCTGGTCGCGCGCCTGAGCGCCCTGGCCGAAGCTCTTGGATCGGGTCACCTGCTCTTTGATGTCGGCCTTGAGCTCTTTGATGGTGTCGAATTGGCTGGCGATCTGAGCGAAGTCGTCGTCAGCCTCCGGCAGTTCGCGCTCCTTGACGGCGAGAAGCTCCACCGTGATGAGGGCTACCTCACCCTCGTGGTCGCCGCCGAGCAGGGTGGACTCAAAGGTCGTCGACTCACCGGCGCTAAGGCTGTCGAGCGCCTCATCGATGCCCTCGATCAGCTCTCCGGAGCCCACCTCGTAGGAGATGCTCGTCGCGGAATCCACCTCGTTGTCGCCGATCTTGGCGACCAGGTCGAGCTGTGCAAAGTCGCCCGTCTTCGCGGGCCGATCGACCGTGACGAGGGTGCCGAAGCGGCTGCGCAGGGCATCCAGCTCATCCTTTACGTCGTCGGCAGAGACCTCTACGGCATCCACCGTCAACTTCAGGCCCTCGTAGTTGGGGAGAGTGAACTCGGGGCGCACGTCGACCTCGACGGTCAGCTCGAGGTCGCCGCTGAAATCTTTCAGCTCTGGCCAGGACTTGATGTCGGCCTCTGGGCGACCGAGCACGCGAATCTTCTCGTCGGTGACCGCCTGGCGGAAGAACTTGTCGAGGCCATCGTTGACGGCGTGGTTGAGCACCTCTTCGCGTCCGACGCGCTGGTCGATCAGCTGCGGCGGCACCTTGCCCTTACGGAAGCCGGGGATGTTGACCGACTTGGCGATGTGCTCGTACGCGTGCGCAATGCTGGGCTTGAGCTCGTCTGGCGTCACAGAGATGTTGAGCTTGACGCGGGTGGGGCTCAGTTTTTCAACGGTGGTCTTCACGTTGCTTCTCCTGTTTGTTGGGCTGATCGAAAACGGATCTGTCGTGCAGTCGGGGCGACAGGATTCGAACCTGCGGCCTCTCGGTCCCAAACCGAGCGCTCTACCAAGCTGAGCTACGCCCCGGGGCAAACGGCCGGGGCGCTCACGCGTCCCGTCGAAAAATTGGCCTTCGCAAGTCTAGCTGACAACGACTGGGGCACGGCCCGGCGCCGGTCTCAGCGGGAGGCATCCCGCCCGAGACGCTGGCCGTGAGTGGGGCACGCCGCGCGACTCGTGC
>JANXVG010000027.1 GCA_025351795.1 Salinibacterium sp.
GTGGTCAATTTCGGTGGTCAATTTCGGTGACGATGTTCGGTGACGATGTTCGGTTGCGACCGGCCGTCGCGAGTGTCGCTGACAACTTCCCGGGCATCCCCGACGGCCCACTGTGCTCAAAGGTACGCCCGTGCGCAGCACCGAGGGTCGAGCGATCCAGCATTCTTGTCACGGATGCGCACTCAGCTCACATAGATCTCCCAGCTAACACGCAGATAATTTCTGCATGAGCGATGGACCAAAGATTCTTATCGTCGATGACGAACCCAACATTCGCGACCTCCTCACCACGAGCCTGCGGTTCGCTGGTTTCGCTGTGCGCGCCGTCGGCAATGGCGCCCAAGCCATCTCGGCCGTGCTCGAGGAGGAGCCTGACTTGATCATCCTCGACGTCATGCTGCCGGACATGAACGGATTCGGCGTGACCAAGCGACTACGGGCATCCGGTTATACCGCCCCCATTTTGTTTCTCACGGCGAAGGACGATACCGAAGACAAGATCACCGGTCTGACCGTCGGTGGCGACGACTACGTGACGAAGCCATTCAGCCTCGACGAAATCGTCGCGCGGATTAAAGCAATTTTGCGTCGCACGATGCAGGATGATGAGGAAGCAATCATCCGCGCGGGCGAACTGACGATGGACCAAGACACCCATGAGGTCACTATCGGGTCTAATCAGGTTGAGCTCAGCCCGACCGAGTTCAAGCTCTTGCGCTACCTCATGCTCAACCCGAACCGGGTACTCTCGAAGGCGCAGATTCTCGATCACGTCTGGGAATACGACTTCAATGGCGATGCCGGAATCGTCGAGAGCTACATTTCTTACCTCCGCCGCAAGCTCGACCAGTACTCGGAAGAACCGGTTATCCAAACGAAGCGCGGCTTCGGGTACATGCTCAAAGCGTCGCGGGTTTAGCCTTATAGCCTGATGCAAGACCACCACCTCACCGACTCGTGGGATCGGGTCTCTCTCCGCACCAAAATCACCGGGGTAACGGTTTTGCTGGTGACGCTTGGACTGCTGGTGGCGGGTGCTGGCACGATGCAGGTTCTGCGAAATTACCTGCAGGATGAGGTCGACAAGAAGCTGGGCGTGCTCATTCAGCAAGTCGGAGACTTCATTACCGTCACGGGCGCTGGTACCAAACCACAGTGCCAGGTCGCATTGCAACTGAGCGACTATTTCGTCGCCGTGGTCAACCCGCAGGGTGAGGTGATGTGCAGTAACCGCGACAACGCGAGTCATCCCGTTGTCTCCGGCCTGACACCCGCCAACGTCGTCACGCACGATGCGCCGTTCACTCTTTCGAGCACCGAAGCCGGGCAGCAGTGGCGTACGATGACCTATCTCACTCCGACTGAAATCGCGTACACAGTCGTGGTTGCGGTAGATCTCAAGGACAATAACGCGACCGTTGACAGGTATGCGGCTATCTTCCTATTCTTCGGGTTGACCGTGGTCGTGCTTGGCGGCGCGCTGACTCGGCTGCTCGTGACGTCGACATTCGCTCCTCTGCGCGAGGTCGAGAATACTGCCGCCCGCTTCGCTGACGGCGACTTTACCCAACGGCTCGGCGGCGCGACACCGAACACCGAAGTGGGTCGGCTCAACCGCTCGCTTAACGCGATGCTCAATCGAATCGATCGCGCCTTTACAGATCGCGCGCGCACCATCGACCAGATGCGACGCTTCGTCGGCGATGCCAGTCACGAACTGCGCACCCCACTCGTCTCGGTGCGTGGCTATGCGGAGCTTTACCGCATGGGCGCACTCACAACGCCGGCAGAGATCGCCCAGGCCATGGAGCGAATCGAGAAGGAAGCTATCCGCATGGGCGAGCTTGTCGAGGATCTCCTCGAACTCGCGCGAATCGACGAGGCCAAACCTCTGCAGCTCGCGCGGGTCGACCTCGTTCCGGTCGCACAGGATGCCGCACTCGACGCCATGGCGTCTGCGCCCGATCGCGTCGTGACGGTGGTCGCACCGGAGACGGTGCCGCACGAAGACACCGTACCGCTGCCCGTAGTGCCCACCACAGACGTCATGCCGACGAAGTCCGCCGCGCTCGCCACCGGCCCGATCGCATTCGCGGGAGCCACCCTCGCCCGTCTGCGTTCGCGACGCAACAAGCAGGTCGAGCAGCCATCTGTACTCCCTCAGCCAGTCGCGCCCTCGCTCAAGGCCATCATCTGGGCTGAAGAAAATAAGATCCGGCAAGTGCTCACCAACCTCATCGGCAACGCCATGCGCTTTACCCCGGCCGGCAGTCCCATCGAGATCGGGGTAGAAGTGGATGCTCGTCGCGAGGTCGCGATTCTCTCGGTGATCGACCACGGCGAGGGTATCCCGGAGCAAATCCGCGGCAAGATCTTCGAGCGTTTCTGGCGCGCGGACTCCTCCCGCCAGCGCGCCACCGGCGGCAGCGGGCTGGGGCTGGCCATTGTCTCGGCGATTGTGCAAGCTCACCGAGGTCAGGTCGAGGTGATCGAAACCCTCGGCGGCGGCGCAACGTTCCGCATCATCCTGCCTGTCCACAAGCCAACAGATATCGTGGCGATTTCACCAGCTTCGAGCTGACCCTGCCGCGCGGCGTCGCCGAAGATTACCGTCGCCTCATGACTCGATACCAGGTAGACAGTGAAGCAGTCCTCGGCGCGACCGGAGCAGTCCGTACCACGATCGGTCACATCCAGGCCGAGGTGAGTAGCCTCCACGGGCAACTCACCAACCTGCAGGGCTCGTGGACCGGGCAGGCCGCTACTGCGTTCCACGCGGTGGTAACCGACTGGAAGGCCACACAGCAACGAGTGGAAGAGAGCCTCGCGGCGATCAACCAGGCGCTCAGCCAAGCGGGCCAGCAGTACGCAGACATCGAAGCCGCGAACGCGCGGTTGTTCCAGCGCTAACGGCCCGGCGCACACGGCGGCGCCCACACGGCGGCGGCCACACAGTCCCGCCGACACAGAACAGGCGGCCTCCGGAAGGAGACCGCCTGTTCTGGCGTTGCTGAACGGAACTTAGAAGTCCATGCCACCGGATGGGTCGCCGCCACCCATGGCGGGCTGGTGCTTCTCGGGCTTCTCGGCGACAACAGCCTCGGTCGTGAGGAACAGACCAGCGATCGATGCCGCGTTGAGCAGAGCCGAGCGCGTCACCTTCACCGGGTCGTTGATTCCCGCAGCGAGCATGTCAACGTACTCACCAGTCGCGGCGTTGAGGCCCTGACCGGAAGGCAAGTTGCGCACCTTGTCGACCACAACACCGGGCTCAAGGCCCGCGTTGAGTGCAATCTGCTTGAGTGGAGCGTCGATGGCAACGCGCACGATGTTCGCGCCGGTAGCTTCGTCGCCCTTGAGGTCCTTGATGGCCTTGGTCTCGAATGCAACCTTGCCGGCCTGAATGAGCGCGACACCACCTCCGGCGACGATTCCCTCTTCGACCGCTGCCTTGGCGTTACGCACTGCATCTTCGATGCGGTGCTTGCGCTCCTTGAGCTCGACCTCGGTCGCCGCTCCAGCCTTGATCACTGCGACACCACCGGCGAGCTTGGCAAGACGTTCCTGCAGCTTCTCGCGGTCGTAGTCGCTGTCGGTGTTCTCGATCTCAGCGCGGATCTGCTTGACGCGACCGGCGATGGCCTCGGGGTCACCCGTGCCCTCGATGATTGTGGTCTCGTCCTTGGTGATAACCACCTTGCGAGCGCGACCGAGCAGGTCAAGGGTGGCGTTCTCAAGCTTGAGACCGACCTCCTCGGAGATCACCTGTCCACCGGTGAGGATGGCGATGTCCTGCAGCTGTGCCTTGCGGCGGTCACCGAATCCGGGAGCCTTGACGGCGACCGACTTGAAGATTCCGCGGATCTTGTTGACGACGAGAGTAGCGAGAGCTTCGCCGTCTACATCTTCAGCGATGATGAGCAACTGCTTGCCCGACTGAATCACCTTGTCGACGATCGGTAGCAGATCTTTAATGTTCGAGATCTTGCTGTTCGCGATCAGGATGTACGGGTCTTCGAAGACCGCTTCCTGACGCTCGGGGTCGGTCACGAAGTATGCGGAAAGGAAACCCTTGTCGAAGCGCATGCCCTCGGTGAGCTCGAGTTCGGTGCCGAACGTGTTCGACTCCTCGACGGTGACAACACCTTCCTTGCCGACCTTGTCGATCGCCTCGGCGATAAGAGCGCCGATCTCAGGGTCTCCGGCGGAGATGGATGCCGTGGCAGCGATCTCTTCCTTGGTCTCGATCTCTTTCGCGCCAGCAACAAGCGCGGCGATGACGGCCGTCACGGCCTTCTCGATGCCCTTCTTGAGGCTGATCGGGTCGGCACCGGCTGCGACGTTGCGCAGCCCTTCGCGCACGAGAGCCTGAGCGAGAACGACCGAGGTGGTCGTGCCGTCGCCCGCGACGTCATCCGTCTTCTTGGCTACCTCTTTGACGAGCTCGGCACCGATCTTCTCGTACGGGTCATCGAGTTCGATTTCCTTGGCGATCGACACACCGTCGTTCGTGATGGTGGGTGCGCCCCACTTCTTCTCGAGCACGACGTTGCGGCCACGTGGGCCGAGGGTCACCTTGACTGCGTCAGCCAGAATGTTGAGGCCGCGCTCGAGGCCGCGACGGGCCTCTTCGTTGAAAGCAATGATCTTTGCCATGTGTGTTTCTCGTCCCTCCCGGACGTTCCTGCAGCTGAATTCTTTAGCACTCGAAGCATGCGAGTGCCAGAGACAATCTTGGCACTCTCCCCTTGGGAGTGCAAGTGAGGGTTAGGCACATGATGCGAGGGCCCTAGCCGCACGACTCCGCCCAACGGTGAGCGGGTAACGTCTCTCACGCAGGCTCAATCGGCTCAGGACAAGCGCACGGACTCTCCCTGTGGGCCTGTGCTGCCGCTGCCGACCTCGAAAACGTCGTGCCGTCCACCGTCGACGGTGTTGAAGCCGTAGCCCTTTTCAGCGTTGAACCACTTCCCTGTTGGCTTTTTCTTACTTCCGGCGTGCTGTTCACGGCTAGTGCGCTGCCGCACAGGCCGCTCCTCGAACGCAGCGCTGACGGCGTTCAGCTGGCTGTGGCCGCACTACGCGTAACCAGAAACCGAGGCACCAGCTGGGGCCACCAATCCCAGATGGTAGCGCTGCAAAAAAGCCGCGCGGGAGGTCGGCGGCGCGGAATGCGGGAAATGTTCCAGAAGTTACCGCCGCTTAACGCAACCGAAGCGCAGAAGCGGTTGCGCGCCCGACGGACGGCGTTACTTGGCCGGCGGAGCTACGTAGTCGGAGCCGAGCACGATCGTGACGGGTGCGCCAGGGAAGGCATCGCTGAGACGAATCTCACCGAACCCCAGAGCCAGCATGAGCCCGCGCGCGACATCTTCGTTTGCGGGGTTGCTGTAGTAGATGAACGTCTTCGTAACGGTCTTTTCGGATGCGGACGTGCGGGCGCCGATCGGCCATCCGGCAGCAGCAAGCGCATCACCGACGGTGGTTTCACGTTGGGCGGTCGGGCTACCGTTGAGCACGGTGATCGAGATCGCGCGCGCAGGGGTGAGGGTCTTCGGATCGGTGAGGGGTTTGGCTGTGGGGGTGGGGGTCGGAGTGGTGGTGGGGGTGGATCCGCTTCCGAAGAGGGGGAAATCAATCGCGATTCCGGCGACCTTCGACAAACCGTACAGGCCGCCGACAACGAGAACACCGGTAGCGAGAGCTGCCCACGCGAACGTGATCCAGCCACGACCCTTCCTGGGTGCCCCTCGATGGGCGCCGACGCGAAGAAGGTCGTCGAGCTGATCGTCGAACTGGTCTTTCTGGTACCTGGCCATAGGTCAGTCGGTCATTCCTCGTCATGGGTGCGTTCGCGGGCATCACTGATTGTGATGCTGCGATCCGCTCGAGCCTGAGTACGTGCATCCCGGGTTCTCTGCAAGCGCCTCACCAGCATGGGATCATGCCGCACCGCCGCGGGTGAATCGATCACTGCGTTCAGCACTTGATAGTACCGGGCTGCGCTGAGCGCAAACTCCGCACGAATCGCTTCTTCTTTTGCACCAGCGTGACGCCACCACTGACGCTCGAACTCGAGAATCTGCCGATCTCGATCACCGATCGCGGGCGCGACGTGCGCTCGCTTCTCGCGTTCTCCCACGGCTGGATCCCTTCGACTATCGATGCGATCCTAGGGTGGATTCGACCTAGCGCCTCGCCAGCAACGCCGCTACTCGGCACCCGCACGATACATCGAGATATGCCGGATGCCCGCCTCAACGTACACCTCGCCATACGCGTGAAAGCCGAACTTCGCATAGAGCGGCGCGATGTACTCCTGAGCGTGGAGCATGAGCGCTTCGCCGCCAAACTCTTCGAGCACTCGAGCGAAGAGCAACTGCGCAAGACCCTCGCCGCGACGGTCGGCGCGTACGACGACGCGCCCCACGATGCGGTGCGCATCGCCGTATGTGGGTGCGGCATCCTCGAGCACACGCAGGTAGGCCGCCACCCCTGACAAATCCTGCAGCCAGTAGTGCTGAGTGGTGCACTCTTGGTCGCGATTATCAAGCTCTTCCTCGGCAATTCGCTGCTCGAGGAAGAAGACGTCGGTGCGCAGTTTGAGCAACGCGTAGAGCTCAGCAAGTGAGAGTTCGCTCCACGACTTGGTGATGACGGAACATTCGGGCACGATCGTGAGTTTAATGGAATGGAAGAATTCTGTTCTAAGGAGGACGAAATGACCTACAACGTCGTGAAGACCGAGCAGGAATGGCGCGATGAGCTGGGCGAGCGGTACGCCATTCTTCGGCAGGCAGCAACCGAGCCTGCCGGGTCGGGCGCGCTACTCGATGAAAAGCGGGAGGGTATCTACAGTTGCGGTGCATGCGGTGCTGAGCTCTTCGCGAGTGGCACGAAGTTCGACTCCGGCTCGGGTTGGCCGAGTTTCTTCGAGTCGGTCAACCCAGATGCCGTGCAACTCAAGACCGATACCACGCTCGGCATGAAGCGCACCGAGGTGCTCTGTGCCAACTGTGGCTCGCACCTGGGGCACCTGTTCGACGACGCATACCAGACGCCCACCGGCGACCGGTACTGCATGAACTCGCTGTCGCTCGGGTTCACGGAACACTGATTGTCTGTTGCTGACGCTGTGGCGCGGCGGCGGTCCCACCCCGCGGTGACCGCC
>JANXVG010000035.1 GCA_025351795.1 Salinibacterium sp.
CTCGCGGTAAAGATCGACGAGTTTGGTCAGAAGCTGCGGGGTCTCCTCGAGCGGGTAGTCGCCAGCATCGAAGAACCGGATCTCGGCGCCGAGCGCGGCCGCGGCGGCTTCGCCTTCTGCGCGGCGTACCGCCTTGACCTCGTCGAGGGTTTTTCCCGCGAGCCACTGGGAGGCAGATTCGCCACGTTCACCGAAACTCAGGCACGCAATGACCGCGCGTTCGCCTCGCGAGACAGCGAGCGCGAGCGCGCCACCGGCCCGCCAGACAAAGTCTCCCGGGTGAGCTGTTACTGCGAGTGTCGTTTGTGGACCGTTCATCTCGGAAGTCTCCTCATTGATACGCCTACGAGTCCTTCGTAAGGCTAAACAATGTCGACATAATTGTCAACAATGTACGCGAAAATCGGCGCGAGTCGCTAACGTAGACGCCAGGATGGCATCTCAAACGGAACCAGAACCCACGTTACTTCCGGCCGAAGTCACGCGAATCCGCATTCCGATAACCGATGGCTCGGAGCCGGAGACGAGTGGATACCTCCTGCGGCACGCGAACGACAGCGTCACGATCGTGGATCCTGGCGAGTCGTCCTCTCTCGCCCGGAGCGCTGTTGACTGCGCCCTCGCCTCAGCAGGGTCGCCAGCAGTCGCGGCGATCTTTGTCACACATGCCCACCGCGATCACGCCGCGGGAGCCCCGGCCTTAGCGCGCAGGTACGACGTGCCAGTCATCATTCACCCGGCGGAGTTGGCCGAGACCGAGGCTTCGCGGGACGACAGTTGGCGAGAGCGGAGGAATCGGCAGCTGCGCGAGTGGGGCGTGCCGAAGGACCAGGCGAAGGCAATGCTCGGATCTCCTCACCTGCTCCCGGACTGGCAAGACATAAAGCTTCTTCTTGTAACCGACGGCGAGCTCCTGCCGTTCTCAAATGAGCGCTTCCAGGTGGTCGGTGTGCCGGGACACACCGCCGGATCGCTCGCTCTATTCGCCGTCGCCGACTCGTTACTGCTGTCCGGGGACCATCTTCTCGGCCATCGGCACGTGGGAGTTGGAATTGGCGCGGACTCCGGAATCGACCCAATCGGCGACCAGCTAGCCTCGCTTGAGCGCCTGCGCAATATCGGGCCAGCGGTGATCGCCCCTGGCCATGGCGGTCCTTTTGCCAAGGTCGAGGACCGCATCACCTCAGAGCGCGCCCACCTGTTGCGCAGGCTGGCTGAGGTTCGGTCGTCGCTCGATCGCGCACCGACCCTGTCTCTGTGGCAGCGGGCAGCCACCCTCACCTGGCGACGTCCATGGGCCGAACTGGATTCGCGACAACGACGCGTCGCACTGACCCAGCTCGCGCATTTTGTCTCACATTTGGACCATGTCCGCGAATGAAAGCGTTCCGCTTGCTCAATACTTTTTGACCGGCATGTTCAAACCGCTGATTATCTCGTTCATGTCGAGTAATCAGTTTTAGGGCCTTGCGGGTTGCTTCCGCGGCTTGCTCGTAACCCGTGAATGGATCGTCCCCGTTTGCCCAGGGGGTTGCGTCCCCTGGAGTGGTGTAATTTCCCGGTAGCGAGCGTCGCGTTGTCGACGTACTGAGCCACCGTTCGATGGTCAGTGAGAACCGTTGAAAGTAATCTCACGAGAAGGACACCACACGATGGCTCTTGACCAGAGCCCTGCGTGACTGAGCTGCTGCCGTGATTTCGGACAGCGGATTTGATTGATTTCTATGCTGCCGTCACCGGCTGTTGGTAAGCGTAGTGGACCTCGTTGGGGCGCCGGTAGCCGAGGCCCGAGTGCCGGCGTCGGCTGTTGTAGAACCCCTCGATATAGCGGATGACATCACGCCTGGCCTGGGCTCTGGTGGCGTAAACGGTCCGGTGGACGAGCTCGTTCTTCAACATCGAGAAGAACGATTCGGCCATGCTGTTGTCCCGGCACACCCCCGTGCGGCCCATTGAGGACCGCATGCCCAGGCTCGTGACCAGGGCCCGGAACTCGGCCGACGTGTACACGCTGCCGCGGTCGGAGTGCCA
>JANXVG010000065.1 GCA_025351795.1 Salinibacterium sp.
TCGCCGAGGATCTCGGCATCCCCGCATCCTCGGCACGCTATCGAACTCGTCGGCTTGAGGAACTCGGTATTTTGCAAATTGTCGGAATCGCAAACCCGCTTGCTATCGGGTTTGATCGTCTCGCGATGATCGGAATTCGAACGGAACCAGGCACGGCTCGATCCGTTTGCGAAGCACTGTCGAACCTGCCCGAGACCAGTTATGTCATCATGACGACCGGGCGATTCGACGTCATGGCTGAAGTCATTTGCCGAGACATCGAACACTTCACTGACGTGATCAACGATCGGATGCAAGCGATTGATGGCGTTCTTTCAACTGAGTCATTCTTCGTTCTTGAGGCCCACAAACTGGCGTACGGCTGGGGAGTTGGTAACGTCCCCGGGCCTAGCCGGTTGAATCTAGGTTCTCCCTAGCGCCCAGTTACTTATGCTGAAGAGTTCGGTGGGCTGGTGCGGTTCGAACTGCATCACCCAGATCAGACTGCGGATCTACATGACGACGAGTGCGCCCGTGTTCACTCAACGAGGGCATGGCAAGGATTCGCTAGCCCGGATATTCCGGAAGCCGTGGTCGCGCGAGTCTCGATCGGCGCGACCCGGCCGACTGCATCCCGTCCGCGATCGGGCTCCTGATGGATGTGGCCCCGGTCACTTCTCGCTGGACCGCGCCTGCCACGTACTGGGGCGCGGTGGGCGGGGCAGCGCGGCACAATGCCTCGCAGCTCCTCGTCGAACTACACCGATCTACGGTTCGCCGAGCATACGCTCGAGCGCGGGTATCGCGGCGCGGATGCTGGCTACGTCGTCGTCGTCGAGTGCGGCCAGCAGATCGAAGGCCACGGCCGCGCGGGCGGCGCGGGCCTGCAGCACCGCATCCGTTCCCGCTGGAGTCACTTCGATGAGTGACACCCGGCCGTCGTCAGGGTCGGAGTTGCGAATGACGAGGCCGCGCGTTTCGAGCTCAGCGACCATGCGGGTGGTGCTCGGCGCAGATACCAGCTCGACCTGAGCGAGATCGGCAAGCCTGATCGGCCCGTGTTTGGTCACGGATGCGAGGGCCGAGAGTAATCCATGACTGAGACCACCCTGGGCCAAGCGCAAACGTCGGTTGAATCGGCCGACGATGTAGGCGAGCCGCGAAGCCAGTTCGTCGTCGGCTAACTGCTCAGGCATCGCTGAGCTCAACCGCGATGCCAGGCGCCGCACCTGGTGAGAGAGCGCGCGCGGCCGATGGTCCCGGGCCAGGTACCGGCTCGTCAACGTGCACATACTTGCCACCGGCGAAGAGCGAAGCGACCGCTCCGATGACCGACATGACGGCCGCAGCAATGAACACGATGATCAGCCCAGCATGGAACGGCTCAGAGATAAGTTGCGGGAAGAAGGTTTTGCCGGTGAGCGCCTCGACGTTAGCCGGCGACAAGGCTTTGAGTGCACCGGTGGGGCCAAGGATCGATTCGATCGGGTTGTAGCCGAGGAATGCGGCAAAGAGGCTTCCGACCGGGGGAGTGGCCGCCACTTCATCGGCGACCGTTGCGCTCACCCCGTGGTCGGTGAGTCCAGCGCGCATGGCATTCGGCAGCGTGTTAGCGAGCCCGGCGATCATCAGCGAGAAGAAGATTCCGATCGACAACGAGTTGCCAGCGTTTTGGAATGTTCCCGTCATTCCGGAAGCCGCGCCGCGCTGATTCGCCGGCACACTGTTCATGATGGCGGTGCGGTTCGGGGCCGCGAACATTCCGGAGCCGATGCCGTTGAGGAAGGTGATGACCGCGAACATCCAGTATGCGAAGTTCACGGGAATCAGCAGGAGCGCGACAAACGTGACGGCCACGAGCAAGAGCCCGCCCGCTGCGAATGGCCGGGCGCCGAATCGGTCAGAGAGCGTTCCCGAGATGGGTCCAGAAACGAGAAACCCGATCGTGAGAGGCAGCAAGTAGATGCCCGCCCAGAGCGGTGTGCTCTCGTAGGAGTAGCCGTGCAGTGGCAGCCAGATTCCCTGCAGCCAGATGATGAGCATGAACTGCAGACCGCCTCGACCAACCGAAGCCAGGAGGCCAGCGAAGTTACCCCATGCGAACGCCTGAATGCGAAATAGCCGCATGTTGAACATCGGATCGGTGACCCGAAGCTCGAGGAATACGAAGAAGACGAGCAGCAGGATGCCGCCGATGATGCTGCCAAGTACCCACGGGTTGGCCCACCCGGTGACGCTGTCGCCGTACGGCTGAATTCCATAGGTGATTCCGGCCAAAAGTGACGTAAGTCCGATACCGAACACGATGTTGCCCGGCCAGTCGACCGTGCCTGTGCCGCGCACGCCCACTTCGTGAAGCGACTTGTACGACCAGATGGTGCCGAGAATGCCGAACGGCACACTCACAATGAAGATCGCGTGCCAGTCGATTGTGGCCAGCACCCCGCCGACGATGAGTCCCAGGAAGGTGCCAGCGATGGCGGCGATCTGGTTGATTCCGATGGCAAAGCCGCGTCGCTCAGCCGGGAAGGCATCCGTCAGAATGGCAGTCGAATTGGCAAACAGCATAGCGCCGCCGACCGCTTGCACAACGCGCCACCCGATCAGCCAGAGTGCGCCGGCACCGCCGGAGAGCGGGTCGAAGACAAGCGCGATCGCCGCGAGGGTGAAGATCACGAAACCGAGGTTGTAGATGCGCACCCGGCCGTAGATATCGCCGAGACGACCGAAGCTCATCACGAGTACGGCCGTCACCAAGATGTAGCCCATCAGCATCCAGAGCAGGTAGCTCACGTTGCCCGGTTCAAGCGGGTTGAGGTTGATGCCGGTGAAGATTGCAGGCAGCGAAATGAGCACAATTGACCCATTGATCGTGGCCATCAGAATGCCGAGTGTGGTGTTGCTCAGCGCGATCCATTTGTAGTGTGGGTGATCTTTGTTAAACATCCCCGTGCGTGCACGAACGGCTCTTTTAGCCACGATCGCCTCCGATGTCGGGCTCCTCGTCGAGCGCCATGCAATTAGTTGTTGTGTGCTAACTATATCTGCTGAGCGGGGACGACGGTGCGCTCAGAAGTCGATCGACGGCTCATCGTTCACCGAGAGGGTGAGTACCGCCTCCTGTACCAGCTCGTTCTCCTCGATCTCGTGCTCGATACGCCGCAGCACCTCGGCGACGTTCGACTCGGGACGATCACCGACGAGGTCGACAGCGGCAACCACGAATACCTTGCCCGGCCCAAGGAATTCGAGGTGTAAGTAGGTTACCCGCGCGATCTCTGCGTGCGCGAGCAGGGACTTCCCGGTTCGCGTACGTACGGCCGCGGGAGGTTGCGAACCAATCAGGTACGTGCGGTTGCGGCTGATCAGGATCACCGCGACCACCGCTAGCAGCGCTCCAATGAGGATCGAGCCAATCGCGTCATACGCCGACACTCCGGTGATCTGGTGCAGCACAATGCCGCTGAACGCGATCGCGAGGCCGACGAGTGCGGCAGCATCCTCGGCGAGCACTGCACGCAACGTAGCGTCGGAGCCGTTGAGCGCATAGTCAAACGTCGTACGACGGTACTGCGCTGCCCTGCGCCGCGCTTGCACGAGTGACTGCACGAACGAGAAACCTTCGACGAGCACAGAAATACCGAGTACCAGGTAGGCGATGCCGAAATTTGTCGTCGGATCGGGGGTGAACAGTTCCTGGATACCGTGCTGCACTGACACGACGGCTCCGGCCGTGAACACGCCGACGGCGGCAAAGAGCGACCATATGTAGGCCTCACGGCCGTAGCCGAGCGGATGCGATTCATCCGGTGGCCGCACCGACCGTAGGTCGGCTATCAGAAGGAAGATTTCGTTACCCGCGTCGGCCCACGAGTGTGCCGCTTCGGCGAGCATCGATGCCGAACCGGTAACTGCGGCGGCGACACTCTTCGCGATGGCGACCAGGAGGTTCGAAACGAACGCGATGACGACGGTACGAATTGAGCTCGCGCGCTCGTTTGCCATACAGCAAACGCTAGCGCGCGCCGACGTACGATGGCAGCGTGACGATTCGCGACATCCCGCTCACCACCATCGACGGCAGGCCTACGAGTCTTGCCGATTACGCCGACCAGGTGGTGCTGGTCGTGAACGTTGCATCGAAGTGTGGTCTCACGCCGCAATACACCAAACTCGAAGAGTTACAGAAGACGTACGGTCAGCGGGGCTTCACCGTGCTCGGGTTTCCGTGCAACCAGTTCGCCGGACAAGAGCCGGGCAGTGCCGAGAAGATTCAGGAATTCTGCTCGACCAACTTCGGCGTCACCTTTCCGCTCTTCGAGAAGACCACCGTGAACGGGCGACGCGCGCACCCGCTCTACCAGGAGCTCACGAAAACACCAGATCCCGATCAACAGGCCGGCCGGGTGAAGTGGAACTTCGAGAAGTTCATCATCACTCCCGATAACACCGTCAGTCGCTTTCGGCCGACCACTCAGCCGGACGACCCGCGCATCATCGCAACGATCGAGTCTGGCCTCAGCCGGAAGGTCTGAGCCGGGTGGCCCGACTCGCGCCGCGGCGAACCGAATATTCGTTCCACTCGCCTCACCGCTGGGGGGATTAACGCCCGCGCGCCCAGTATTCTCGTCACCGGAGACCACGACCCGAAAGCGACCCATGCCAGACAGCCCGATCGCGGCCACGCCGTACGAGGTTCTCGGCGTGAGCCCGCGCGCAACCGTTGACGAGTTGCGGCGTGCGTACCGCAAACGACTGCGGGAGGTGCATCCAGACACGGGCGGAGACCCGGCCAAATTTCACGCGGTGCAGCGCGCGTGGGAGCGCATCGGCAGCCCACAGAGTCGTGCTGCGTATGATGCGGGTGCACCGGCCGACTCGCACATCGCGTGGGAGGCCCGACCGGCTGGGCGCCAGGAGTCGCGGCCGCAAGCGCGTTCCCATGGGCACCCGGGAGGATGGCGTCGCGAACGGTATCTCACCCTGATGCGCGAATGGGTCGGCAGGGGAGTGCGGCTTGACAACCCGTACGACGCGGCACTCGTGCGGTCTGCCCCGCTCGACATCCGGCATCTGCTCGCAGATGCCCTCGCCGAGGAGTCGACCGCCCGCGTGCTGTCTCACCTCGGTATCGGTTACACGATCTGGCATGACGTCGCGACCGGTTTACCTGAGAACAAGATCGATCACGTGGTGCTCGGGCCGAGTGGGCTCTACGCGTTGCTGTCCGAAGACTGGGGCGGGGCCGTGCGCATCAGGCGTGGCGAGCTGATCGGCGAATCGCTGCGCGCCGAACGGCCGATGCACGAACTCGCTGCACGTGCGAAAGTGCTTGCTCGCGCGGCGCGGGTTTCGTTCACCGCGCTCGCGATCGTCGTTCCCGATCAGCACTTTGAGGAAGCGCTAGCGGTGATCGGTCGTGCGCGCGGCACGGCCCACGTTGTCGTTCAGGCCAGCCGGATGCCGCAGCTATTGCGCGATGGAGTACCAGGAATGGTTCGCCCGGGCGGCACCGAAATCTTCGAGGTGCGTACCCGGCTGCACGCTGCGGTTCGCTTCGTGTAGTCGAGCACTCGTGCAGGCTCCGCCGAATTCAGCGGGTCTTCCCCGGCCGTCGGTTGGGAAACTTCAGTGGCTTCTTTTCCACCGGCGTCTTCTTCGATAGGGCTTTCTGCGGGCGAGCTGGCTCGTCATCGATCGTGCCGCGTGAGCTGTTGGCGGTGCGGCCGCGCACAATTCCGATGAACTCGTCGACTTCGGCGGTGGTGCGCGCGGTTGGCCAGACCAGGGCGATCGTCGTCACTGCGCCGTCTGTGAGTGGCCGTGCGATCACATCTTTTCGACTATGCGCGCGCGCAACGGGCTGCGGCATGATGGCGACGCCCACGTTTGCCGCGACGAGCTCGATGTCGTCGACGATATTTTCGCCGCTGAGATCGGCGAGCGTGAGCTGGTCCGCTGCGTCAAACGCATGGTCTTTCGGCGCGACAACTACCGGCTGCTCGTCGTAGAGGCGAATGGTGGAGAGACCGATGCTTACGAGCGCATCGTCGACAACGGGAAGCCGCAGGAGCGCGACATCCGCGCTGCCGTCACGCAGGGCCGCGACGGCATCTGCGGGGATCAATCCACGAAGCTCAAGGTGTACTCGCGGCATCCGTTCGCTCCAGATACGGGCCCACTTTGTGGGCGTCACACCGGTCACAAAGGCGACGACGAAGGCTTCAGGCACGAGAATAGGGTAACGGCACCGGGTACCCTTAACCCCGTGCCCACCCAGACTATGAAGCCCGAGACCGCCGCAAAAAAACTTGGGGTTTACCTTCCAGCGACTCCGGAGGTCTTTCGCGAAGGGCCGATCTCGCGCGTCGAGTTTCTCGAAATGCAGGCTGAGCCACCCGAGTGGCTCGCCGATTTGCGTCGGGCTGGTCCGCATCCGCGCCCCGTTGTGGCGCAGAAGCTCGGTATCTCAATCTCGGGTCTCGCCCGGGGCGGTGTGACGGATGCCCTCACGACGGCCGAGATCAAGTCACTCCTCGAGGCGCCGCCTGCGTGGCTCGTCACCGAGCGCGCTACCCAAGCCGCAGTGCGTGACGACGCGATTCGGGTGAAGTCAGAGCACGCAGTCAAAGCCCAGCAGCGAACGAAAGCCGAGCAGCGGGCGCAGGTCGAGCAGCGCACGAAACGGGACTGATCCGGGTCGGCCAGCGATAGCACTTGCGCTGGCATCCGCGGATGTCAGAAGTTGGCTCGTGCAAGCTGAACTGTTCACCCAGTGGCGGGCGCCGATGACCCGCAAGCTACGTGCAGGCCACGTTGGTTACCCGTGACGCGACCGGTGATTTCTCACCCGATCGACTGCCCTCAGGCGAGCATCCGTTTAGAATTCTTGGTAGACCGTCCGGGCCGGGGGTGAGATGTTCGAGTACGGAGCCTATTTTCTGGCGAAACCACTGATGTCTCTGTGGCTCCGCTCGTCTAGTCGCTCGTGGCGAGTGCTTCCGCGACCGACGGATACCCCGTCGGTTCACGCGCACGGCGTCGATGCCGATCATATGCTGCTGCTGGGCGCGGGTATGGCGGTGGGCTACAACGTGCTATCCCATGAACTTGCGCTCGGTGGCAGCCTCGCACGTGCGCTGACGGCTCTCACACATCGCGGCACCGACATCGACATTGTCGTCGATCCCAACATGACGGTGCCGACGGCGATTACCGCGATTGGGTCGCTCCAGATTGCACGGTTTGACGCGATTGTTCTCACTCTCGGAGGAATCGAGTCGCTCCAGCTGATGCCGGGAGGCCGGTGGCTGCGGCAGGTGGCCGCCCTCCTCGACGCGATTGAATCGCTTGCGCCGCCAAGCCTTCGAGTCTTCATGATTGCTATTCCCATTCCGGCTATTCTGTCGCTTCCGCGGATCGCTCAGCGACTGGTCGGTCGTCAGTACCTGGTTCTCAACAAGTGTTCACGGACCGTTGTCGCTCAGCATCCGCAAGCCACATTCATCGAGTTTTCGCCGCTTCCAGGTAACCTCGAGAGCTTGTCGGGTCGACGAACGTACGAGAATTGGGCTGCCCTCATTGCGCCATCGATGAATGTGGCACTCGATAGGCAAGCTCTCGCCGCCGACGATGGCGTCGATGAGCAAGCGCGACAACATGCACGAGACGAACTCGGCGTAGTCGACCCGAATCTGGATGAGCGGCTGGACTAGATTTCGTGCGACCCGTTCGCGGCGAGCGGGGCAGCTATCAATCGTCGCAGCGACGGCGCGGGAATTGGGTGACTGCGACGCCGTGTCTGCATGTTCCCCGTAACTCGCGTACCGTAGAGATCGGCATCCTATTGTGGGGGAGCCGTTAACGGAGCAGGTACACGCGTGGCAGCCGAATGCATTCACGGTCTCGAAGAGGGTCTGTGCAACTCGTGCTACCCGAAGGCGGGTCCGATCGTTGACGTCAAACCGGCGCGCCGACCCACAACTCGACGCACTGCACTCGTTGCGCCGCCGTCGAAACTGGTAGTCAATGTTGGCGAGCAGCGCATCTACCATCTCACCCACATCCGCAATCTGGAGATTATCGTCGCTGACGGTCAGATTCGGGCGGATGCCGTGCCTGTTCTCGACATCAGTTCTGAACTAACTCGTGAACTTCGCCGCAGTGCCGCGGTGTTTGACGGTGTCTCGGTCGCACGCTACGTGCCGTTCTTTCTGGTGCCGAACTCTGCGCTGTGGGAAGAACTGCGCAGGGGCGCTGCCAACCCGCGCTGGTCTGCTGCAGCTCGCACAGCGGCATCCGCCGACTTCGTTGTGCTCGCCAGCACGGTGAGCGCGATACCGGGAGCGGCGGTTCTCACCGATGGCGACGCGGGCGGTTCGCTCACCCGTTTCGCGAGTACTCCAACAGATAGCGAACGGATGCTGCGCCGTATCCGCGATGACGAGTACGCGCTCTACGAGGCCGAAGCCCTGTCGCCCGAGACGTTCCCGTTCGCCGAAATATCACTCATCGGGGTCGCGAACGACCGTGCTCGCGATCGGGTCAAGAACGTGCTCAAGGACTCGTGCTTCGCGCCGAAAATCTCGGTATACCCGCCGTGGTTCCAGCACCCGGGCGCCTGATCTCGTAGGTGCGGTTCGCGTAATTCTCGGCCGTGGTCGCCCGCGCGAGCCGCCGCTCGCGCCCTGCTAATCGGGCCGTGCTGGGTCGGCCGTGTTAGTCGCGCCGTCCTCCGGCTCGCGCCGTGCTAATCGTGCCGTCCTCCGCTCGCCGTGCTGCTTTCGCGCCGTGCTTCTCGCCCGAGTAACGGTGTGCCAAGTATGATGAAGCCTATGACTTTTCAGGCATATTTGGACACGATTAAGGCGAAGACGGGCCTCGTTCCCGAGGACTTTCGCCTGCTCGCAGACGATCGTGGCCTCCTCGATGCTGGTGTCACGACCGCACAGGTCATAGCGTGGTTGAAGCAGGATTTCGGTCTCGGTGCGGGCCATGCAATGGCAATCGTGTCGACATTTCACGAGCGTCCCAACGCCGACGCTCGCCTCGCCAAACAGTTTGCCGGCGGTCGCGCGCGCTGGCGTTCCACTTTCGACGATCTGGTGGTCGTGCTCGACACTCACGGACCCGTGGTCATCGCCCCGACGGACACCTACGTCAGCCTTCTCAACGGTTCGGCGAAATTTGCGATCGTCGCGATGACTGCCGACCGTCTCGATGTGGGCATAAAACTGAAGTCGGCCCCGGTCACTCCGCGGTTCGAGTCGGCAGGTTCGTGGAACAGCATGGTGACTCATCGGGTTCGCGTATCCGATCCCGCCGAGGTGGACACCGAGTTGCTTGGATGGTTGCGTCGCGCCTACGACGCTGCATAATCCTTCTGCTTCTGCTTCTGCTTCTGCACGACCGCCTGAGACAGCTGCCGTCGACCGGCGGCCTTGCCGCTCACCTGTCACCCATGCCGCGTTGGCCGTTGGCTGTTGCCGTCTGCCCGATGCCAGATGCCAGCGTGCCTCGGCCATCCGACTACAGCTTGCGCCGATCCGAGCTCTCAGGCTATTGACTCCCGATCACATTTCTGTGTTAATCAAAACTAACACTAAATAGTGAAGGGAATCTCATGACATGTCCCGCTCGCAGACCATACATCGCGACGGCACTGGCCACTCGCGCAACCTTCGGCATCGGTCTTGGTCTGGTGCGGTGCAACACCGGCACGCTGGTAGCGATCGTGAAACTGGACGTGGATTGGGCGAGTTGGCAGTGATTCGAAAATACGAGCAGACGGTGCGCGCAGAGGCGAGCGAGTCGACCTACCGCGGCGTGATGCAGGCGCTCATGGATTTGATCTTGGAAAAGTCGTCCTCGACGATCTCGCTTGCGGATGTCGCCGAACGCTCCAATGTCAGCGTGCAGACGATTATTCGCCGTTTTGGAGGTCGCGACCAGCTGTTCGACGCGACTCTCGCGTTCGCCACGACGCAGATCGTCGAAGAACGAGAAGCCCCGGTTGGCGACGCGTCTGCGGCCATTCACGTGATTGTGGATCACTACGAACTGCGCGGCGACGGGGTCATGGGCATGCTTGCTCAGGAACACTCCGACCTACGCTTTCGTCAATTCACCGACATCGGTCGAGTACAACATCGCGAATGGATTGCAAAAACCTTCGCCCCCTGGCTTGCAACTCTTACCGACGAACGGGCCGACCTGTGCACCGATCTTCTTGCGGTTGCTACGGACGTTTACACCTGGACGATTCTGCGCCGAGACCGACGCCTGTCTCGCAACCAGACGGAACAACGGATGCTCCGTCTCACTACCGCGATCCTCACCGGCGCTGCCGTCGATACACCAGCGACCACTGCCCCCGCCGACCCCGGCGCGGAAGTCCTCGCGGCTGTCCATACTCCAGCGTCCACTCGTTTGTCTACTCGACTGTCCACCCCAGCTTCTACTCCAGCGCCTACCTCCGCGTCCACCCCCAGCCTCGCGACCTGAGCTTTCCGCACACAGAACGGACATGTCATGGCAAGTGTTCTCTTTCTCACCGTCGACGGTGGCGGCAACGTTCCGCCTGCGTTGGCGATCGCCCACGAACTTCAGCACCGCGGCCATCAGATTCGGTTTCTGGCCGACGCCAGTCAGAAGGCGCTGATCACGTCACATGGGTTCGGCTTTGCCTCATACCAGCATGCGAAGCACTGGTCAGCGCGCGACCGGAAAAACCCGATCGCAAGCTTGCTTGCCTTCTCCCGGGTGCTCTCCGATCCAGGACCCGCGCTAGATGTTGAGACCGAGATAGCGGCGCATCCGGCTGACGTCATCGTGATTGACGCGCTCATCCCGGCTTCGGTGCCGGCGGCGAGTGCGCACGGCGTTCCGACCGTCGTTCTGATGCACACGTTCGCGGAGTTCTTCCATGCGCCCATCGTTGAAGTTCCCGGGGCAATTCGAGGCGAATCGCCCCGAAAAAACTGGGCACGCGCATCCCTCGTCCTTGTGGCAGCCGACCGTGAGCTCGACACGCCACCGGTGCCCGAGCCCGTGAACTATGTCTGGACCGGCGTTGCCGAACCGAGAGCGGTGCGATCGGAGCTGACGGATCCGACCACGGTGCTGGTCAGCCTGAGCACGGCTTTCGCCTCGAACCAGACCCGGGTATATCAACACATCGTCGACGCCCTCGCACTACTGCCAGTGACGGCGGTGGTCACGACCGGGCCAACAGTCAACCCCGACCATGTAGTTCCGGCAGCAAATACCACCGTCATGAAATTTGCGCCGCACGCCGACATTATGCCGAGCTGCTCGCTGGTCATCGGACACGGCGGTCACTCGACCACGATGAAAGCGTTGATGCATGGAATCCCGCTGCTCATCCTGCCCATGACTCCGATCGACCAACCCATGATTGCCAAGGCGATCGCCCGCGCCGGAGCGGGCTTAGCCTTGCCGAAATCGGCGTCAAAAAGACGAATTGCGACCGCCGCCGCAACGATTCTTGGCGATTCGACGTACGCGCTCAACGCGGCAGGCATTGGCGAAAGGCTTCGCGATCACGACGGTATCGTGGACGCGGCGAATCGGATACTCGCTCTGGTTCCTCTGAGCACCCTTGCGCCGACAGCAACCCTGCCTCGTTGAGTCGCCACACCGACTCGACTGGTTCAGTGCCTTGACTCACGAACCCGGCTCACTGATTCACCTCACCCGCCTTGCTAACCCGAAAGACGCGTGAGCGCTGACGGGCCACGCGCATAGCAACCCGAGTGCGCGGCGGGCTTAGTCTTTGCACTCGATGACGAAACTCGGCGCCGAAATATCGCGCCGAAATATGGTGCCGAAATCTGGTGCCGAAATCTGGGCGGCCAAGTCTGCGCAGCACGGTCGGGCAGCGCCATCCGGCGGCGAACGTTCGGCGGCACAGCCGGACAGCGAAGTCTAGGGCAGGAGTTTCTGGTGTGGTCTTTGCTGCTGCACGTGCTGGCGAAGGCGTTTGTGCGGGTCTGGCTGGCGACATCCGCGCACTCGTGGCGTCGTCTGCCGCGCCCCGCCGACCAACCGGTCGTTCACTCACTGGGCCCAGACCCCGATCAGCTGATTGTGATCGGCTCGGGCGCGGTGGTGGGGTATGGCGTGCTGTCGTATGAGTTGAGCGTGAGCGGGCAGCTGGCGCACTTGGTTTCGTCGATCACCGGGCGAGGTGTGGACATGCACATCGTGGCTGCTCCTGACCTTGATGTTGCCGCCGCGCGCGCGACGATCGCCACACTTGAGTTGCCGCGATTCAACGTGATCGTGCTCACAATCGGACCGATCGATGCGATCACCCTTGTGCCGAGCCTGCGATGGCGCGCGCGGCTGTCGCGGCTTCTCGATGAGATCGCGGCCAAGTCGCCGGTGAGTCTGACCGTGCTGGTGACCGGTATTCCGTCGCTTCCGACGCTGGTCACTCTACCGAGCGCATATCGGGCGGCTGTTGGGCGTCGTTGTATTGCGTTCAATGACGAGTCCGCTGCTGTCGTCGCCGGACGCGCCGGAGTCAGTTTCGTGCCGTTCGCGCCGCCGGCCATCAATCTTGTACAGAACCCTAGCAGGCAGGTGCATTCGGACTGGGCCGCCTTACTTGCACCGGCTGTCGCGGCTGCGCTGGAGGCAACCGTGCGACCAGCGGGCGAGCAGCCAGCGGGCGGTGCCACCCCGTAGCCAAGGTGCCGCCGGAGTGCCCGCTGTGGGCACGTTGGGCAAATTTGCACCATCTGGCACACCCGCACCGAGGCATCATCGCGGCGATACTCGTGCCGTTCATGCGCCAACGAGCACCGGCCGTGCGTTCCTCAGTGTCTGCACAACGGCGCTGCGGCTGACCAGATTTACTGCACACTGTTCGGCGTCCACGGCTCGCGGAGGGACGAGAGTGTATTTAGCACCAGTTCGTTCGATGGCCCATCCGTTGTTGTGGAGGAGTAAATGGTGGAATCTGCACAACAGAACGCCATCATTTAAGTCTGTACGGCCCGCATCCCGCAGCCACTGGTTGATGTGATGCGCTTCGCAGTGAGAAGGAGGCCGTTCACACTCGGGGAAGAGGCATCCGCCGTCTCGTACCGCCATCCCGATTCGTTGTCGTTCAGTGAAGAGCCGCTGGTCGCGGCCGACATTCAGGCACCGCCCGTCGTCATCGAAAAAGAGGCCGATTGCGCCGGTGTCGCACAGGTGTCGCTCGACGGTACCGAATGACACCGGGTCTGGCATGCCCTCAAGCGTGCCGCTGCCGCGTCGCCCAATGCTGTCTTCTGTGACGATTACGCGCACGGCAGGACGCCGATAGCCGAAGACGGTACCAGGATCGGCGTCGACCGCAAGGCGGATCATCTCCATGAGCGTGTCTGCCGCGAGTTGGTCATTGGTGCGGGGGTCGGCGAGGAGTTTCGCGGCCTCGGCGTTTGCCGCGGCATCCACGAATCGCGGACCCCCTCGGCGCGGACTCAGCGCTGCATCGATAGCCGAGGTGAAGAGTGCACCGTCTTCTTGGTCGAGCAGGAATGAGCCGCCGACCATGCCATCGATGCGCCGAAAAATTCTGAAATAGCGCAGGTCTCGGCGCTCTTTCTCACGACGAACGATTCCGTTTTGGTCGAGCTCATCACGCAGCAGTCGGGCTCGACGGTAGAGCTGATCAACGTTGAGGGTTAGCGATTCAACAAGCAGTTGTTCGGCGGCGGCGCGGAGTTGCGGCGGAGTGATTGAAGAATCGGGCTCACCGAGACCACGGAGAATGGACTCGACGGCATCGACAGACGCCCCGCCGCGCTTCAGTGCGGATGCGAGGAGCGCGTGCCACGCAGGTGGGCTGTGGTAGGCCGAATCGGTGGCGATCATCATTGAACCGACGTGTACCAGTTTGCCGGCCTCGATGCGGCTGGCTCCCGACACCGACTGAATGAACTCTTCGGCCGACCGGAAACCTCTGGACTGTGCTAAACCAGCGTGACCCAAATCACGACGTGAACGCCTGGCGATCTCGCCAGCGGCCAAGCTAGCGACCGCGTCGAGGGCGCGTCGATGCATCGAGACAGCGGATTGCAATGCGACCAGTGACGCGTCATCGAACGCAGCGACGGAGGCGGCCGTCACGGTTGCTTCGGAGAGCACGCTGGTTGCTGCCATCACCGCCTCGGTTGCATTTGTCATACATAAAGTATCCCAGTGTCGAACATATATTCGAAGCGCCGGGGCGAATCTGTGCAGAAGTTCTGTCCACAGATTTTGTGCGGAAAGGAGCCGCGGAAAGGAGCCGCGGACAGGAGCCGTCGAGAGCAACCCCCCATGCGGCACGCGGGGGACACAGGACGACAAGGCGGGCTGCCACGGCAGGTGTAAGAGGGGAGCAGCGAGAAACCGGAAGGAGCAGGCACGAGCAGCGGAAACAGGGAATAGACAACACCGACGAGCACGAGCGCACCCCAGCCCCAAAGCATGCGCGCCCCCGAAGCGGGGGTGCCGGGCATCCGCAATCCACGGTATAAATAGCGTGTAAGTCAGCACATTAGGGGATGCGCATGGGTTCACGCACGTCTGTTTCACACGAATGGTCGGCGCCGGACGCGCGCTTACGGGTGTTGTCGGTTGCGGGATGGGCGGCCCCGCCGCCTGAGTTGCCCGCGGCAGTTACTAGCGGCCTCGGCCGTGCGGTCGCCCTCGGTTTCGGTATTTCGGCAGTCGTGCTCGTGCTGGTGGAGGGCTCCGTCGGTGCGACACTCGCCCTTTTCAGCGCGCTCGTTTTTCGCTGGTAAGCGGATGATCACATCGGCTCGCGAAAGTCCGTGCGCCACAACGACGGCGTTTATCGGCTAGATCGGCCTCGAGCAGCTTGTGCACGTCACTTGGCACGACACGCGGTGATCAGGTGGTGATCGAACGCGGTTCGACCCATTGGATGCAGCTCGGGCAACGCATGGCGAGCTCAACCGTCGGTGGCGATCGGTGCTCGTGGTCCAAGGCAAAATACCGCCCCAGCGAGAGTGCGGCGATGGTTGTGACGTCCACCGCTGGCGGACTTCGGCGTTAGGTAGCGGTGTTCTCTGATCTCGTTGTGTCGCTAGTTCCGGATGACGAGGATGCGCGCGGCGCCGTCGATGACGGCGATCGCTGGTGCGTCGGTCAACGCGTCGACCTAGAGTGCCGCGTCTTGGTCACATGTTGACATTCGCGCATATCCCAGAAGATGGCCCTTAGACACTTTCACCGAAGATCCGTTGTGGCTTTCTGAATTTTGTGGCGGTATTTGTAGTGATCGAAACCGAGTTGGATTGTCCGATGGGAACTGGGCACAATTGTTCAAGACGCGTGTTGACTGGCTGAGTAGAAAGGAATCAGTTGGCGCCGGGTGTCTGGTCCGGTGCCGAGGAGGTTCCATGATTGCCTGGACAGGTTTCATCGTCATCGTGGCCCGACAAGCGGGCGTGGTGACACCCCTAGTGGATGCGTGCGTTGCCCTCTACGAGCAGACGCTGTGCGTGGGACACGACGGTTCCGATGTGGTGCCCGTCGTGCACGCCTTGGAGCCGCGCACCAACCTCCACACCGGTAAAAAGGTTTAGGCGAGAGCTTTCTTTCATTGCCCGGGTGTGAGCCCATGTGTGCGCTTGAACATGCGCGTGAGGTGGCTTTGATCCGCGAACCCTTCCGCGAGAGCGACCTCGGCGAGCGGGAGGCCAGCTTTCATCATTGCGCGTGCCCGATCCAGGTGTCGCATGGTGCGAAACCCGTAGGAGCTGGTTCCGAACGCGGCCCGGAACTGGCGGGCGATCGACCACCGATCCACCGTCAGCCGGAGGAAGTCCAATGAGGCAACGTAGCGGTCTGCGTGGAGATTTTCTTATAAGTCAACGCGCGGTCTTGACATGCTTAAGACAGGACTTATACTAAACATTGAAATAAGTCCTCCCGCCTTTCACAGAGACCGATCAATGACGACCGAATCCCGTATCGCCCGACAGCTCGACGCAACCGCGAGTCTGTCCGCCTCGTTCCCGCGGGACTTCCGTTGGGGACTGGCGACAGCCGCGTACCAGATCGAGGGCGCCGCTGACGAGGGTGGTCGCGGGCCGAGCATCTGGGACACGTTCGCCTACACGCCCGGCCTCAGTCATCACGGCGACACCGGCGACATCGCCTGCGACCACTACCACCGTTGGGAAAGCGACTTCGACCTCCTCGCCGGCCTCGGCATTACGGACTACCGACTATCCGTGTCATGGTCGCGCCTGCAGCCCGCCGGCCACGGACCCCTCAATCCGGAGGCGGTTGCCTTCTACTCGGCCCAACTCAGTGGACTTGCAGAGCGGGGTATCCGACCGCTCGTGACCCTGTATCACTGGGACCTACCGCAGCCGCTCGAGGATGCCGGGGGCTGGCCAGCGCGAGATACCTCGTACCGGTTCGCCGAGTTCACTCGGCTCGTTTTCAAGCAGCTCGGCCACTTGGCGACCGACTGGATCACGCTCAACGAGCCATGGTGCAGCGCCTTCCTCGGCTACGGCAACGCCGCCCACGCGCCCGGTCTCGCCGACTACGGCAGCGCCGTCGCGGCCGCCCATCACCTCAATCTCGCGCACGGACTTGCCCTGCGCGAGATCCGCGACATGAGCACGACCGCTCGGGTCGGCATCACCAACATCGTGACGGACATCGCCCCAGCGTCCGACTCAGCCGATGACGCGGCCGCGGCCCTGCGCCTCGACGCGGCCAGCAACCGCATCTTCCTCGACCCGGTGTACCTCGGCGCGTATTCGGCGGAGGTCCACGCGACGCTGGACAGGTTCGGTCTGGCTTCGGTCGTGCAGCCCGGCGACCTTGAGATCATCGCCGCGCCGACCGACTTCGCAGGCATCAACCACTATCAGCGTGTGATCGCCTGGGCCGACGCGCGCGCGTTGCCACTGGGCCTGCGCGAGCGCGCAGCGGAGCCCGCGACTACCTCCTTCGGCTGGTCGGTTATCCCGGAGTCGCTCACTGCGGTGCTTCAGCGCGTCTCCGCCGAGTTTACGAGCCTGCCGCTCTACGTGACCGAGAACGGCGCGAGCTACGACGACTACGTGGACCCTAACGGCGATGTTATGGATATCGAGAGGGTCGACTACCTTCGCGGTTACCTCGGTGCTGCTGCTGCTGCGATCGGACTGGGCGTGGACCTTCGGGGGTACTACGCCTGGTCTTTCCTCGACAACTTCGAGTGGGCGCATGGCTATAGCAAACGCTTCGGACTCGTCTACGTCGACTACCGCACCCAGGAGCGGATACCGAAATTGAGCGCCCACTGGTACCGGCGACTCATCACCGAACATCAGGCCGCCGCGGCTGTCGCAACGGACTGACCCCGATGGTGCGAGGCTGGATGCCTCGCCCCACTGCATCACTGCACTGCACAGGAAAACGAGAAAAGGAAACTCAATGAAGAGAACAGCACGGACCGCGGTTGCGGTCGTAGCGATTGCGGGTCTCGCGCTTAGCCTTGCGGCCTGCTCGACCCCCGCGGCGCAAGAGCCGAGCGGCCCGCTCACCGTGTGGGTCATGGGCGATTCGGGGGCGAACTTCGAGAAGCTCGTCGCAGGCAGCGGGATCAAGGTGGATGTCGTGGCGATCCCCTGGGACTCCATCGACGCAAAGCTGACCACCGCGGTCGCGTCAGGCAAGGGCCCGGACATCGTGCAGATCGGCCTGTCGAAGCTGCGCACCTTCGCCGACGCGGGAGCCCTGCTGCCACTCGACGACCTACTGGTGGACCACCCCGGTCTCGCGACGTCGAACTTCCCCGCGGGTATCGCCGGCACGGCGACCTCTGTCGGCGGCAAGATCGTGAGCGTGCCGTGGACGAGCGACACCCGCGTGCTTTTCACGCGCACCGATATCCTGGCGGCCAATGGCATCAAATCGCCGCCCGCTACCTGGAAGGATCTTCGCGCAGACGCGAAGATCCTCGCCGGCCGTGGCAAGGGCCAGTACGGTTACTACATCCCGCAGTGGGATGCACCCCTGCCGATCGAGATGACCTGGAGTAACGGCGGCGAGGTCATCGACTCGAAGGGAAACGTCAACTTCGACAGCAAAGCCTTCCAGAGCGCCGTCGACACCTACACCGGCCTGTACGCCGATGGCAGTGTTCCGACGAACAGCGATTTCGACCAGCAGCAGGGCTTCGTTTCCGGCGTAGCACCAATGCTCGTGAGCGGTCCCTACCTCGGCAAGGGCGTGACTACTGCTGCGCCAGAGCTCGCCGGCAAATGGCAGGCCAGCCCGCTACCTTCCGGTGACGGTGGTTCGGTCTCGCTGTTCGCGGGATCCAACCTCGGCATCTGGTTCAATACAGACAAGAAGCAGCAGTCGCTGAAGCTGCTGGAGTACGTTGACCAGCCCAAGCAGCAGCTCGCTTGGTACACAATGACCGGCGAACTGCCGACAGCCAGTGCTGCCCTCGCGGACTCGACGCTCAACAGCGACCCGAACGTGAAGGTGTACACCGACCAGCTCAAGACCGCGAAGGTCTTGCCGCTCGTCTCCAACTGGGACGGCGCCGTCGGCACCGCTCTCCTGAACGCGCTCAACTCGATCGTGCTCACCGGCGCCGACCGCAAGACTGCACTGGAGGGCTTCTTCACGGCGACGAAGACGCTGACGGTCAAATAGCTCCACTCTGGGAGCCGCCGGCGGCGGCGGCTCCCTCCATCTCTTCACGCCATCTCAATGCACAGGAAGGATCACCGGTGCGCAATCGCCTGACCCCCTACCTGTTCGTCTCCCCGGCCCTGCTCCTGCTCGTCGCCTTCGGGATCTTCCCGATACTCGTTGCGGCCGTGATCAGCACGACGAACATGAACATCTCGGCGTTCGCGAGCTGGAACAACGTCAAGTTCATCGGTATCGACAACTACACGAAGCTTTTCGCGGATACCACGTTCTGGCAGGCGCTCGGCAACACGGGAACCTTTGCCCTGTTCGGCGTGCCCGCTATCGTGCTGCTCTCCCTCGGCGTCGCGTTGCTGCTCAACCGCAGCCAGAGCCGCTTCTTCACGTCGCTGCGCGCCTTCTACTTCATCCCGGCGATCACCGCGATCGTTGCGATCTCGCTGGTGTGGGGTTACCTCTATAACACCCAGTTCGGCCTGCTGAACTACCTGCTCTCCCTGGTCGGAATCGACCAAGTGCAGTGGCTGTCCGACCCGTTGCTCGCGAAATTCTCGGTCGCCCTCGTCGCCGTCTGGCGCGGCACCGGCCTCAACATCATCATCTTCCTCGCCGCATTGCAGGGCGTGCCCAAGGAGTACCTCGAGGCGGCATCCCTCGATGGTGCCGGCGAGTGGAAGAAGACATTCACGATCATCATTCCGCTGCTGAGGTTTGCGATCTTCTTCGTCGTCGTGACCACGACGATCTCGTGGCTGCAGTTCTTCGACGAACCCTTCGTGCTCACCGACGGTGGTCCGCTGGGGGCGACGACGTCGGCGTCGATATTCCTCTACAAGCAGGGCTTCCGGCTCAACCAGTTCGGCTATGCGAGCGCGGGCTCAATCGTGCTGTTCGCCATCATCGCGGTCATCACCCTCATCCAATTGCGACTGAGGAGAGCCGACGATGAGTACTAGCAGCGGGAGCCGCGACCGCTCGGTTGTGCAGAAGCAGCGCGCCCTCGTGGTGTCCATCGGCGTGGTGCTGGGGGTCGGCGCGCTCATCACCGCTTTCCCGTTCATCTGGATGCTCGCGACATCTTTCAAGCCGCAGCAGGAATCGGTGGACTTCCCGCCGATGATCCTGCCGCAACAGCCCACGCTCCAGTGGTACCTGCACCTGTTCACGGACCTCGATTTCGGCCGCTATCTCGTCAACACCGTCATCGTTGTGCTTATCGGATTCGTCGGGCTGTTCCTGATGGCGATGGCCGGTTACGCTTTCGCCAAGTTCGATTTCCGCGGGCGGCGCTGGATGTTCTTCCTCGTGCTCGCCACCATGATGATTCCGATTCAGGTGACGATGATCCCGACCTACCTGATCCTTAACGGGATGAAGCTCACCAACACCCTGGTCGGGATCGCGCTGCCCACCCTCGTGAGCGGGTTCAGTATCTTTCTGTTCCGACAGTTCATGTCGACCATCCCGACGGAGATGCTCGAAGCCGCGCGACTCGACGGCGCTGGTGAGTTCCGAACGTTCTGGCAGATTGTGCTCCCCATGTCGGGTCCGATCCTCGCGGTTCAGGTCGTCCTGACCTTCATCTCCGGCTGGAACAGCTTCCTCTGGCCGCTGATCATCGCGAGCGACCAGAAGCTCTATACGCTCTCCGTCGGTCTCGCGCTACTCAACAAGCAGCTTGCCGTTAACCCTGGCCTGCAGATGGCCGCGGCCTCGGTGATGGTCGTGCCGATCCTCGTCGTTTTCATCGTTTTCCAGCGATACGTCATCCAGGGCTTCGCGCTTTCCGGACTCAAGTGAGAGAACCCATTCCCGTGACAGAGACTTCTCTCGTCGAGAGCGGCTTCGAGCGCCGCCCCGCGTCCTTCGACGGCTTCGTGCACGCCGAGGGTTCCCGGCTCGTTGACGGCTCTGGCCGAATCCTCTTGCTGCGCGGTGTCGGCCTCGGCAACTGGATGCTGCCCGAGGGTTACATGTGGCGGTTCGGGCCGGGGGCGGAGTCCCCGCGCGAGATCGAGTGGCTCACCGAGCGGCTGCTGGGCGGTTCGGGGGCCGATCGGTTCTGGGACGGCTTCCGGGCTAATTTCATCGCAGAAGCGGACATCGAGCGGATCGCGGCATCCGGCTTCGATCACGTGCGGCTCCCGATCAACTCGCGGATGATCCAGGACGAGCACGGCGAGCCGATCGAAGCGGGCTACGCGATGATCGACGATCTCATCCGCTGGTGCCGCGCGCATAGCCTCTGGGTGCTGCTCGACCTGCACGGCGCTCCCGGCGGGCAGACCGGCACGAACATCGACGACTCCCCGCAGAATTTGCCTGAGCTCTTCATGGAGCAGCGCTACCGCGACCTCACCCTGCGGCTGTGGCGGGATGTCGCGACGCGCTACGCGGGCGAGACCGTCGTGCTCGGCTATGACCTGCTCAACGAGCCCCTGCCGAACGAATGGCAGTACATCTATGCGGATGACCTCGCTGAGCTCTACCGCGACCTCACCCGCGAAATCCGCGCCATCGATCCCGACCACCTGATCGTCTACGAGGGCGCCCACTGGGCGACGAACTGGGACATCTTCACGGCGGTCTGGGACAAAAACTCGATGTTGCAGTTCCATAAGTATTGGTCGTCGCCCGATACGCACAGCATCGCGACGTTCCTCGAGGCGAGAGATCGCCTTGGGCTTCCCATTTACATGGGCGAGGGTGGTGAGAATACGCTCGAGTGGATCTACGCGGCCTTTCGTCTTTACGAGGCCCACGACATCGGTTGGAATTTCTGGCCATGGAAGAAGATCGATACTCGCACCTCGCCCGCCTCGATCGTGCCGCCCGCGGGGTGGGGTCTCGTCGTGGCGAGCATTGACGATCCCGCGGCGATCACAGCCGTGGCCGCAGTCGGTGTCTTCGACGAGCTCTTGGAGGCGATGAAGATCGAGAACTGCACCTGGCAACCCCAGGTGGTCGCGGCAATGCTCGCGCAACATCCCGCCGTCATTCCCGCCTGGGGGTTCGGCTACCGCGGAGCAGGGGAGTCGTACTCGGTTGCAGGCGCCAAGGGCATCGCGGAGATTCGCTCCGACGAGGCGGTCGGGCTTGCCTGGGCGAGGGCCGGCGACAACCCGCCGAACCCGTTCGAGCAGTCCGACGGCCGCGCCTACACTCCCGGCGAGGAACTGGTCGTGACACTAGCGGCGGGCGACTGGCTCGAGTTTGAGGCGTCCGGGGTTGGCGTGGTGCGAGTGCTCGACGGTGCGGGCGCAGATGCCCCGGTCGCGGTGGTCGCCTCGGAGCGCGGCATCCGCGTGATCGCCGAGTCGGCAACGAGTGTCTCTCGAATTATCCCGTCTGCCGGGGGCCAGACTTGGTAGGTTCAGCACGATGAATGTGCGCACCGCAATCATGCGCCCGGCGGGCGGCGGAGGTCCCGCGACCGTCAGCGACGTGCGCCAGCGAAATCGCAGCCAGGCACTGCGCAGCATTATCCTCGCCGGCCAGACGTCGCGCGCCGAGCTTGCCCGTGAGTCGGGGCTCTCGGTTGCTTCGGTGACCAACCTCGTCTCCGAACTCATCTCCGAGGGCCTCGTCATCGAAGCCGGATCGATTGCTTCCCGTGGCGGACGCCCCGTCACCCTGATTGGCCCCCATCTCAGCGGGGCGTATTTCCTGGGGGCCGACGTCGGTGAGCGCGGCGTGGCGGTCGAGCTGTTCGACCTGTCGATGACCCGCGTCGACACCGAGTTCCGCGGTGGCCGCGAGGGCGAGTCCATCGAGTCGATAGCGCGCGATCTCGATGCCGCACTCGGCGCCCTGCGCAAGCGCAACCTAAGCGCCTGGGACAGACTCGTCGGAATTGGCCTTGGCCTTCCCGGCATCGTGGAGTCGGATGCCGATGGCCGCCAGGTGCTTTACGCGCAGAGCCTGGGCTGGGCGCCGGTCACCGTCACCGACTTGGTCTCGCAGGACATCCCCGTCTTTGCCGAGAACGGTGCCAAGACCCAGGCCATGGCAGAGCTGTGGGACGGCGCCGTGCGCGGCATCGACGAGGCCCTCGTCGTACTGCTCGGTCGCGGCGTCGGCCTCGGGATCGTGACCGGCGGTGAACTCGCCCACGGTCGCCTGAGCAGTGCTGGCGAATGGGGCCATGTCAAGATCGTGCGCGACGGCCGGGCCTGTCGATGCGGCGGCCGTGGCTGCGTCGAGGCGTACCTGGGTGCTGACGCGATTCTCGAATCATGGAAGACCGCCGGCGGGATTTTCGAGGGCTCGGGCTGGCGCGCGATGGGCGAGTTGCTCGACGCCGAGAAGTCCGGTGATGCGGTGGCAGTGGCCGTGGTAGCTGAACTTATTGCGACCCTCGGTTCCGCCCTGGGCGGGCTCGTGAACCTCACTAATCCGCAACGCGTCGTCATTGGCGGCTGGGTCGGGTTGCGCTTGATGGAGACCCTCGCGGCGCGCATCGAGTCCGCGACCCGCTCGGAGGCGCTCATCCGACCCGGCGGCCAGTTCGACCTGTTGTCCTGCCGGTTCGGGGGAGACACTGTCGCCCTGGGTGCCGCCATGATGCCGCTCGAAGCGCTGCTCGGCGCGCCACGCGGAAGCCGTCGGCTCTAGCTCAAGCCCCGCTGCGTGCCAGGACCGGCTCGACAAGCCGCACCCACGCCCAGGTCGCGACGCATCCGACCGCGAAGGCGCCACCGCCCGTCATCCATGCCCGGGGAAGGTCGGCGCCTTCGCGATGACTACGCCGATGATGCTGTGGACTATCGGCGGTGTAATTGTCGTGTCTGTCGTACTCAACATCGTCGTCGGTATCGTCGTCAGGATCGGGATACTCGCACGCGCGGGCGCAGGCAAGACTGACCAGCGCGACAGGGAGATCAGTCGGTTCGGAGAACCCATCGGCCAGTCCATTCTTGTCATCGGCGAGTGGTCGCGCTCGTCATATCTATCGCCAACTATCTGGCGTTCGTGCTGTCATCCATCCTCGGATCTGTGGCGGAGATCGACGCTTGTCACGTGACCCGCCAGGCCACTATTGCCACCGAACAGGGTCGCTACTCACTCTCCCTCGAAATAGCATTTCAGATAGCCCGGGTATTTGACGTGTCGCTCGAGGACGTTTTCCACATCCGGGCGGTGAAGGAGAAACATCATGAAGGCAATCGTCCAAACAAGGTACGGCTCATCCGACATGCTGCAACTGAGCGACATCGACAAGCCGAAGGTCGGTGACGACCATGTGCTCGTGCGCGTCCACGCGGCGGATGTGCAGACAGCCGACTGGCACATCATGACGGGCCGACCGTACCTGGTGCGCATGATGGGATACGGATTCCGCGCACCGAAGACGAGGGTTCGGGGCATCGATGTTGCGGGCCGGGTCGAGGCGGGCGGCGAGAACGTCACCGAGTTTTCACCGGGCGACCTGGTGTTCGGCACCTGTAATGGCTCCTTCGCCGAATACGTGTGTGCTCGACAGAACCGGCTTGCACCGAAGCCGACAAACCTCAGCTTCGAACAGGCGCCGACCATTCCTGCCTCGGCGACCAGCGCGCTCCAGGGTCTTCGCAACGCCGGGCAGGTGCAAGCCGGGCAAAGGGTGCTCGTGATCGGTGCGGCGGGAGGCGTTGGGTTGTTCGCGGTGCAACTGGCGAAAGCGTGTGGCGCGCACGTTACCGGTGTGTGCAGCCCGGCGCGGATCGAACTGGTGCGATCGATCGGCGCGGATGAGGTGATCGACTACACGCAGGATGACTTCACGGACGGGTCGCGCCGCTACGATCTCATCCTCGACACCGCTGGCAACCGATCGCTCTCGCGTCTTCGGCGAGCCCTGACCCCCAAAGGCACTCTCGTCATCGTGGGAGGCGAAAGGGAGGGCGGTGGTTCGGGGGTATCGGTCGGTCGGTTTGGGCGCTCATGCTGTCACCGTTCACAGGCCAGAACCTGCGTGGCCTCATGGCCGAGCCACGAAAGGAAGATTTTCAGTGCTTGACAGAGCTCATCGAAGCCGGGAAGGTCACGCCTGTGATCGACAGGACATACTCGCTGAGCGACGTTCCTGAGGCCATCCGATACCTGGAAAAGGGGCACCTGAAGGGAAAAATCGTCATCGCCGTGTGAGGCGCGACCACCGGCTACTCCTCGTGCGAGATAGCGGAACCGCGATTGTGTGCCGAAAGAACACAGCCACTATTCGGCAATATTTCACGCCCGCCGCCCGTCGCGTGACCGGCGCTGGACTGCGCGCCGGGTTGCGGATGATGCTCGATGCGTGAATGCGCGTGAATATCTGTGCTGGGCCGTGTCCGGCCTGACCGTGGTTAGGGTTTCGTGGAACGTCGGTAGTCTGTGCAAGAGTCCCAGCATGCACATCTTTGAGCAGCATCCACAGGTCGTACTCGCGCGGGAGATCGCGCACACAGAGACTCTCCGCGGGATCGATGACGGTACCGTCAGGAACAACGCCATTCGCTTGACACTGAGCGGCGAGCGAGAGTTGGATGTTGCGTGATTAGTTGTGCCGGCGCTAAGGATCTGACCGAATGAAGCTTTTTCGTTATCGCCGCCCGTCGCTCAACACGATTCTGGGCATCACAGCGGTCAAACGCAAAATTAGGCGGCAACTCGGAATCTCCCAGATCGAGGCGTTCACTAAACCGAGTCGCGTCAAGCAGAAGGTGAAGTACGAGTTAGGCCTGTACTCACCGGCCGCCAGGGTGATTCGACAGACGATGCGAGGCAACATCCCGACACCGCTGGGGCTGTTTGGGCGCACGCCGCCACGGTCGCGGTCCCGCGGAGGGCAAGGGCGTGGAGCGGGTGGGGCAGAAATGTTCCTGGTTCTGCTCATGCTGGCCGGTGCGTCGGTCGCCGTCACATGGCTCGCGACCTACTGGTGGATCGTTGTCAGTGCGGTAGTACTTATCGCCGGGGGTCTTATCGTGCTGGCCAAGCGACGGGCGGCTGCCAAACAGGCTGCGTTAGATGCATTCCAGTCAGACGCGGTCGCTCAGGCGGCCGAGATACGACTCGCAGTCGGAGCAGACTTCCCCAAATTCGTCGAGTCGGTTGAGGCGGTAACGGAAGCCGGATCTGTGTCAATGGCGCTCCTGCAACGACGGGTCGGTGTGAGCGCTGCAACCTCTCGAGAGATGGTCGAGCTACTAGAAAAGTGTGGAATTGTCACCGGGCAAACGGATGGCCACCGCCGGCAGGTTGCTCTGACCGGCGAACGATTGGCTATTGTCACGGCCGCTCTGCGGGGGGCGATGACCGCTGAGCAATCTTTGCCGCCACCGCTCAATGCTGAGGTTTAGGGCTGGTGAACCCGTCTCGCACGCTGCGGATCGCGAGTGGTTCCAGCTCTTCGAACAACGTCACTTCGAGACCAGCCGGTGCCGCAAGCCGTGAATTGAGGGATCGCCACGGCGTCTCACGCGGGCTAGCAATGAGGGTACCGCCCGCGTGTACAAGTTTTTCGGTCATCGTGTGCGCATCGTCAACCTCGAAAGCGATTCGCACCTTCGCGCTGGCAATTCCGTCAGCTTCAACCCGGTCGATCATTCGCACCTGCTCCGGATTCGAGATCTCGAGTGTTGCCAGCCCGGCATTGAGGATCATCACGCGCGCGTCGCCCGCGCCTTCGAACGCTGCCTGTTCGGTGAGTCCCAGTGCATCTCGGTAAAACGCCACTGCCGCATCAAAGTCGGCGGCCTCCACCACCAATCGAAGCTGGCGAACGGGTGAGTGAACTACTGCGTCATCGGTCATACGGTTAACCTAAGTGCTGACATCCATGTGAGGGGCAAGCGGCAACGCTCATTGGCGCGTCGGCAGACTCCACCGGAGTCAGCGTGCGGTCCCCGCGCCACTACGAGGAACAGAGTCTGATCTCGGCCGAGCGCAGTTCTAGCGGGCAACAATCGAAGGCCCGCGCGTCGAGACCACCGACGGGCGACGGCGCTGAGCTAAAACAACGACGGGGGCCCGGCAGATACCTCAGCGGCGCGTGTGACCGCCGGCGCGGCCCCGGGGAAACCCGGACCAGGGTTAGGAGCGGCACCCCTAGCGTAGGCCTCAGCCACGGCTCGGGCACGGGCATCCGCCGCCTCGTTCAGCGCGTGGCCGACGTGGCCCTTCACCCACTCGAAGCGGTAGCGGCGCCCCGCGATGGCGGCGTCCAGCTCCTTCAGCAGTTCGAGGTTCAGCACCGGCTTACCGTCGCTCTTACGCCAGCCTTTTTTCTTCCAACCGGGCATCCACATGGTCACGGCGTTGATCACATACTGGCTGTCACACAGTACGAGCACGTCGTCGTCAACGTGCGCCGTAGCCCGGAACAGCTCGAGCACGGCCTTCAGCTCGCCTTGGTTATTGGTTGCGTGCTTCCAGCCGCCAGCCGCCCAGCAATCGTCATTCACGTACCAGGACCAGCCCGCTGGCCCCGGATTGTTGAGCGCCGAACCGTCGGCTGCAGCGGTGATAGTCATTGCCTCTAGGGTATCGAGTGTGCCCTCATACCGAGTGACTATGGTGATCGGCGCGCTGGCGCCCGGGGTTGCAGCGTCGTGCGTGCTACCTGCGGCGAAGAGTGCAGCACTGTCGCAGACCATCGTCGAAGCAGCCGAGCTGCACGTGGTGTCGAGGCGGGCGCGGATCGTGGTGCGATTCACGGCAGATGAGAACGAGATCGCGGCCCAGATTGGCAATCACGTGGCATCTGTGGTCGGCGTGCTCGCGACGGTTGAGTCGTACCGCGTTACCGAGCGCGTCACGTCACATTGGCTGCCGGTCTGACTGGTTGTCTACACGACCTGGCCAGTCACTCGACGCCTGCCTGCACTACGGCGCTTGCTATTCGCCCGCGTCGCTTTCGCCTCGTGCACAGCACCGAACACAGCAGTGTTGTTCACCAGTTGCGAACCGAGGCCGTGCGGCGCACGCACGCACATCACACTCGAACCATGGCTACCCCACACTTTCGTGATGTTCGCGATGTTGCACTGATCCGTGACGACGATCTGCTCTCGCGCGTCGAATCGCTTCTCGAGCGGGCGATGCGCAGGCAGGTCTGGTTGATGTTTCTCGATGAACACGGGTACCAGTTGCCCGTGTTGTTGCCGAGCCCGGTGCCGCGTCGCCCAGGCCCCGGAGACGGTGTCAGACTGGCGAAATTCTTTCGCACGACGCTTGATGATGTGCCAGCCTCGAGCCTTATCATCACCTATGAGCGACCAGGCCGGGCGGCTCTCACCAACGGCGATCTGCGCTGGATTCAGTTGCTGCGCGAGGCTTGCCTGCTCGCGGAAATTCCTTTTCGCGGCCCGCTGCTCTGCCACGACGAGGGAGTGCGATGGGTGCCAGCCGACGAGTGCATGGGCGCGTGACGTGCTGGTAGCAACGCCCGAGGGCAGTTCGTCAGGACCAGGATTGGTTCCGTTTGCGCTCTACGGCGTGTGGACAGTGCAGCTGGCTGCACAGATATTGCCCACCTGGCTTGCCTAGACTGAACAGAGGTCGAATAAAACGACTCCGGACGACGGATCAGTACCCGGTATGCGACAAGACTGGCCGAGGAGTAAACGGTCATGTCGTGGATAGTCCTTATTACGTCCGGTATTCTCGAGGCGGTCTGGGCCACAGCACTGGGCAAGTCAGCGGGATTCACCAAGCTCGGCCCAACGCTTGTGTTCGGCGGCGCGCTTGCCCTCAGCATGGCCGGCCTTGCGTGGGCGATGCGCGAGATCCCGATCGGAACGGCCTATGCCGTTTGGGTGGGGATGGGCGCCGCGCTCACGGTGACGTGGTCGATGCTCACCGGAGACGCCAGCGTGTCGTGGCTGAAGATCGCATTAATGGTCGGGCTCATCGGCTGCGTTATCGGACTCAAGCTCGTCGATGGTACCCACTGAACCACGCTCCTCACGGCGCCCCGTCGTGGTTTGTGTGTGACGCCGGTTACGGTCGAGCCATGCCAGTCACGTTAGAACCCTGACCACCGCGCTAGCTTCGGGATACGACGAGGTCGGGCCGAACAACACCCACCGCATTGAGCCACAGGCGGCCGGTCTGGTGGCTCGGGGTCTAGTTGGGCGTGAGTTGCTCGCTGCTGATCCCGAACGCATTGTATAAATCGTCTGGGCTGGTGAGCAGCGTGATCGTAAATCCGATGCCGTCGAGCTGGGCTGTGCAGGTGGTCGTAGATGCCGCATCCGTCGACTGAAACGGCTTGCAGGTTACGGTGCCGACGTTAATCCCACCGTTGTTGTTGAGCTGCTTCATGAGCTCCGTCTGGCTGCCAGCAACAGTGAGTTGCGCCACGCGCTCGGCTGCAGTCAAGGGCACGGTATTCGCCACCGCCGTGATGTGCGGGGTGGGCACTACGGCGGGTGACAGGGCCGTCGCGACACTGACTGCCACTACTCCCAGGAACATCACCAGATAGACGAGAATGGGCGCAATTCCGCGGCGCCCAACCTTCACGGCTCGTGCGATGAGGTATCCCAGAATCGCGAGGAATACCCACCAAGCCGATGCCGGGTTCTGGTAGCGCTGCAAGCGCAACGCCGCCACATCCATGCGGGCGAGGAAGAACACGGGCACCACTGCTGCCGCCCAGAGAGCGATGCTCGGAAGGCTCACCCCGACAAGTGTCACGACGATGAAGCCGATGACCGCCGACAGGGCGGACAGCCAGATTGGCGACAAAGCGATGAGCCATACCGAAATGGACTGGGCGTTTCCCGGCACGATTATGGTCGCAGCGGGCGAGACATTCATGATGCTCGACATGGGCACATAGTGCTGCGCGACCGACATTTCTGGTTGGACAGCCGCGACAGTGTGCTGCCACGGGGGAACGAGCGCCTGCACGGTACCGTAGGGCCGCGCAGTGCCGAGGTTCGCGGCAGGTAGGCGGGCGTGCTCATCGTCGAGTATCTCGCTTGCCGTGTACTGCTCACGCACCTCGCGCCGGGTGCGGGCTCGGGTTGGTGCGTCTCCCGTCGTGACGGTGTGGGCTGCCGCCAGCTCAGTCGGCAGCGGGCTGCGAGATCGCACATCGGCCGTCCACGCGACGCCATTCCACCACCGCAGCTGCGAGCTATCGAGCGCGTCGGGATACCAGCCGGCTCGTGGCGTAGTTCCGCTCGCGTCTGCCATGCACACCCCCTGTGGCGCCCCCGTCCCTTTGAGGATACGAGCACTCGGTGGCAACGGGTATCCCCTCTAGGGGTGGGATTTGGTGTGTGCCGCGGTTGCAACTAGAAGACGAGCTCGACTCCCGGGATTCGTCGCGCACCTATTGAGATTACGAACGAGACGACCAGAATCAGTGCGTATGCCGCGATTGCCTGAAAAATAGACGTGTGATTGCGGTATCCATCAAACAGCCGATACGGCACCAGTAGTGCGGCGAGGTGCACGAGGAAAACGCCGAACGTTGCTTCGGAAAGCGTGACCACCAGCCGACCCATCCGCTCTCCCAGGGAGACGCGGTTAAAAAGTGGGATGGCGACGACGAACACGCAAATCGAGAGCGCAGCCACGATGGGGCCTTGGTAGTCCGGTCGCGCCACCAAGTTGAGTACGGTGAGGCGCTCGGGAAACCCCGCCTGAAGTATCGCGATGGTTCCGAAAATGACCACGCCAATGCCGCACAGCACGATCCACCGTTGAGTAGCGACGACGAGACTTAGTGCGTAGCCGGTAACGAACAGCCCGACGTAGGCGAGCCACACCGTAAGCGCTCCCAGTTGGATCTGCTGAGGTATGCCGATGATCCCGAGCAGGCCCGGCGCCATGAACACAAGAAGTGTGAAACCCAATGTTGACCCTGCAAGGATTGCGGCCCGCGATGGCCTCGCCTGGTGGAGAAAAGCCCCGAGGACGGGCGCCACCAGATACAGCCCCCCGAGATCAGCCACAGGAAATAGAGGTGTGGATATACGGTCGCGTTCAGAAGTAGCTGCACGATCGAGTGCAAAGACAGCTGCTGATGGAGGACGAACATGCGCATGCCGACGAGATAAACGAGGTTCCATGCGACGATGGCGGGAATGATCCGCCGTGCGCGCTGTGCATAAAAGCCTGCTGCGCCGTGTGCATGAGCTCGCGTGGTTAGCGATAGCGCACCAGAGAGCATGACGAACACCGGAACTGTCCAGATCGCGCCCGCGCTCATCACCAACGCTATCCACCAGTACGCCGAGCCCCGAAGTTCGATGTCTGCGGTTGACGGGCCGAAGGTGTGGATTGCGACCACGCCGCACACGCTGTTGATTCGGAGAGTGTGGTAGCCCTGAATACGCGCAGGAACGGGAAGCGCGTTGGTCACGGTCACTCCGCAAAATTACCGGGAATATTCCGTGATACCCAGATGCTCAAACTGTCGTGAAGCGCATTGGGTTCCTGTCCTTCGGCCACTACCAGCCGGTACCGGGCTCGCACGGCTGGCGACGCGCTCATTCAGAGCATCGAGTTAGCGGAAGCTGCCGAAGAAATCGGAGTCGATGGCGCCTACGTGCGTGTACATCATTTTGCCCGGCAGCTCTCATCACCGTTCCCGCTGCTCGCTGCGATGGGTGCAAGAACGACGACCATCGAACTGGGTACAGCGGTCATCGACATGCGCTACGAGAACCCGCTCTACATGGCAGAAGACGCTGCATCCGCTGACCTGATCAGCATGCATTCGAGCGGTGTCGGCCGATTGCAGCTCGGCCTTAGCCGTGGTTCGCCGGAGTCTGCCCTGAATGGCTACGAAACGTTTGGCTATCTGCCAGCAGCCGATAGTACCGATGCGGATGACGCCCGTGCGAAGACAGCGATCTTCCGCGCCGCGATCGACGGTGCCGGCGTCGCACAGGCCAACCCGCGGCTGAGCCCAGCCGGGCTCCTCAGCATCCAGCCCCAATCACCGGGGCTTTCCGACCGAGTTTGGTGGGGTTCTGGCACCCGCGCGACCGCGAAATGGGCCGCTGAACAGGGTATGAACCTAATGAGTTCAACGCTGCTTACCGAAGACACGGGGGTGCCATTTGATGAGCTGCAAGCCGAACAGATCCAGATCTACCGTGACGCGTGGAAGGCGGCTGGGCACGTGCGCGAGCCACGAGTGTCGGTGAGCCGTAGCATCCTGCCGATCACGACAGACCTCGACCGCCGCTACTTCGGAGGCGAACGCAACAGCGAAGACCAGGTCGGCTACCTCGACGGTGGGCTCGCTCGGTTTGGCAAGAGTTACGTGGGAGACCCAGACGTGATCGCGGCTGACCTTGCACAGGATGCCGCGGTGCAGGCGGCAGACACCGTGCTGGTTACCGTGCCGAACCAGCTCGGGGTGCAGTACAACGCACGATTGCTCGGCACCATCGTGCATCAGGTCTGGAAGCCGCTCGGCTGGAAGTAGCCGGTTTCGCCTCATGCTCACCTCGCTCGTTCCCCGGCACCCCACGGGCAGCCCTGCCCCGTTACTTTCTTCGTAGGCCCAAACGGTGTGAACTGGGAGGGTGGTGGCCTGTCGGGCCCGGCATGATTGTTGCCCCCAGTCGTTGATGATCCGGGGGGTGTTGTCACCGGGCCTGATTGGCGTCGAGTGATCGCTAATAGGG
>JANXVG010000076.1 GCA_025351795.1 Salinibacterium sp.
TTCGGCGTGCGGCTCGATGTGTCCGAACGTCGCCGCCACCCGGGCTACCCACGGCTGGGGTCATTAGCAGCGTGCACATCCCGCCGACCCAGTCTGGGTTCGCGGCGAGAGACGGCCAGCTCTACTTGCCTCCGGCGGCGCTGGTTGCGAATCCGCCAGCCCTTCCGTTCGTCATGATGATGATGGGCCAGCCGGGAGATCCGGATGCCGCACCGATCGCCCAGGTGCTCGATCAGTTCGCGGCATCCCACCACGGTCTCGCACCGATCGTGGTCGTTGCCGACCAGCTCGGCGACCCCGACATCGATTCGCTCTGTCTGGACACCACGGCGCACGGTAAGGTCGAAACCTATCTCCAGCAAGATGTAGTCGGCTGGGCCCGTGCGAAACTGCACATTCTGAGTGATCGCGCGGCCTGGACGGTCGCCGGGTTCTCTAATGGCGGGGAGTGTGCGGTATCCCTCGCCTCGAAGTTCCCCGAGGTATGGGGCAATGTCGTTAGCGCATCCGGTACCGCCTATGCGGGTGTGGAGACCGAATCGTCGGTGCTGATGGACGTCTTCGGCGGCAATCAGGACCTCTATGACGCGACCAAACCCGAGACGGTGATGGCCGCCACGAGCTATCCGGACACCGTGGCGATCTTCACCGTGGGCGCGGACGATGCCTTCATCGGGCCCGGCATCAAGGGGCTGAGCGACAGCGCCAGCGCGGCCGGAATGCACACGAGTTTCTTCGAGATTCCCGGTCAGGGCCACACTCTCGAGGCGCTCATCGGAGGCCTGACGAAAGCCTTCGAGCAGCTCGACGCGAGGCTCGGGCTCACAGGTCAGGGCTGACCGTGCTCGATCGGCTTCTCAAACTCAACATCGTCGGTGGACCCCTCATCACGACCTTCTTCGTCGTGTCTGCTGTCACGCTCTTCTACCTTCTCGCGCGGCCGCTAACCCGACGCTGGATAATCACGGTACTCAGCGCCACCGGCGTGGGAATGCTCGCGGCCGTCGTTATCTGGTTCTTCGTCGAAGTGGTGTTGAACCTGTTCGGTCGACCGCTCAGCCTCCACACCTGGCTATGGCTCGCCGCCGTCTGCGTGGGCGTGGGCGTGGCAGTGGTGAGCTTGTGGGCGTCGAATCGACGCCGCAAGGTGGTCGCCGTGGTATCCGTCGTGCTGTTTCTGGGTACGGGAACTCTCGGCATCAATGCCGGATTCGGGCTGCACCGCACTCTTGGGTCGTTGCTCGGGATCACCACGGAGAAGCCAATCGCGCTTCCCCGGCTACCGTCCGCGCCCCGCAATCCACCGTCTTCGATCCCGCTTTGGAAGTCGTGGATGCCACCGGCAACCCTGGCAACTGTAGGCAGGACCGGCACGCAAGTCATCCCCAACACGCTCTCCGGGTTCCGAGCCCGGCCCGCCGGAATCTATCTGCCGCCGGCGGCACTCGTACCCAATGCGCCGGCGCTCCCGCTCGTCATCATGCTGATGGGGCAGCCGGGGGCACCCGATCCGTCGTACATCGCGGCGACCCTCGATCGCGAAGCGGCCAAGAATAGCGGACTGGCCCCCATCGTGATCGTCGCTGACCAGTTGGGGGATCCAACCGTCGATCCATTGTGCCTCGATTCCCCGAAATATGGGAATGCCGAGACCTACATCACGCGAGACGTCGTCAACTGGGCGCGAGCGAACCTCCGCATCATTCAGAATGCCCGCTATTGGACGATCGCCGGTTACTCGAACGGCGGGTCGTGTGCGATCTCGCTCGGCGCGAAGTATCCGGACGTCTGGTCTAACGTCGTCGACATCTCGGGAGAGGAATACCCCGGCGCCGACCACGCGGCCGCGACCCTCAACGAGATCTTCGCGGGCAGTCTGCCTGCATACGAGGCACAGAAGCCGGTAAACCTGCTCGCGGCGCGTAGGTTTCCCGATGGCTTCGCGATCTTCACGGTCGGGTCGAACGACGCTGCTTACATTCCCGGCGTCAAGCGAGTCGCCGCAGCGGCCAAGGCCGCGGGGATGAACGTCACTTACTGGGAAACCCCGAACGGCGGCCATGTTATACCTGCGCTCACCGACGGACTCGACCGGGCGTTCGCGGTGCTCGAACCCCACCTCGGTCTGGCACCGCGCCCCTCACCCTGAGCTCTGAACGACCCGAGGCTCGGGCTCGAAGAGCAGCCGGACTGACCGCTACGCGGCCGGCGGGGCCGGACGACGCGTGCGCGTGCGGCTGCGCTGCGAGCGCTCCGCCTTCGGGGCAGCGGAACCGTGAGCAGTTCGATCGCCCGAGCGTTGCCGACTACCGAGGTCACCACTGCGGCCTCCGCGGTCACCCGATGGTGCAGCCTCGTGCACGCGTGGTGGGCCGGCGGTCTTGAGTCGGCCTTTTGTTCCTTCGGGAATATCCAGATCGGAGTACAGGTGTGGTGAGGACGAGTAGGTCTCGACCGGCTCTGGCTGGCCCATGTCGAGGGCGCGATTGATGAGTGACCACTTATGCATGTCATCCCAGTCCACGAAGGTGACGGCGATACCTGTCTTGCCGGCACGCCCGGTGCGGCCAGCGCGGTGCAGGTACGTGTCGTGGTCATCAGGGATCGTGTGGTTGATGACGTGAGTGACATCGTTGACGTCGATGCCTCTGGCTGCGACATCCGTCGCGATCAGGATGTCTTTCTTGCCCGCCTTGAATGCCGCCATAGCGCGCTCGCGCTGTTCCTGATTGAGGTCGCCATGTACGGCAGCCGCGTTGAAGCCACGATCGTTGAGTTCTTCGACGAGCTTGGCAGCTGCACGTTTCGTGCGGGTAAAGACCACGGTCTTGCCTCGACCCTCAGCCTGCAGAATTCGTGCGATGACCTCATCTTTATCGAGCGAGTGTGCTCGGTAGACGATGTGCTTGATGTTCGCCTGAGTGAGCCCTTCATCGGGATCCGTCGCACGAATGTGGATCGGACGGTTCATGAAGCGGCGAGCGAGAGCCACGATTGGGCCGGGCATCGTCGCCGAAAAGAGCATCGTGTGGCGTTCGGGGGGAGTTTGTGCGAACAGTTTCTCAATGTCGGCGAGAAAGCCGAGGTCGAGCATCTTGTCTGCCTCGTCGAGCACCATGACCTTGACATTCTTGAGCGAAAGAAGCCGCTGTGAGGCGAGGTCTAATAGGCGACCCGGTGTACCGACCACGACTTGGGCGCCCGCCTTGAGCTCCTCAACCTGGCCCTCATATGCCTTTCCGCCGTAGATCGCCGCAATCTTGGTGCGACGGTTGGATGCCGCGAGAACGAGGTCTTCTGCCACTTGCACGCAGAGTTCGCGGGTCGGAACTACCACAAGGGCCTGCACGCCGGGCTCAGGATCAGTGCCGAGCGACTGCAGCAGCGGAAGGCCGAAGCCGAGAGTCTTGCCGGTTCCGGTTTTGGCCTGGCCGATGATGTCTTGGCCTGAGAGTCCGAGCGGAATCGTTTGCGACTGGATGGGGAACGGCTCGATGATGCCCTTGGTGGCGAGTGCGTCAACCATGTCTTGGTCAACGTTAAGATCTGAAAAAGTCACGTGTATGCGCCTGTCGGAATAAGGGATACGCCCGCTTTGTCCTAGGGCGCACGGTCCCCGCCAGAAATGGGGAACATAATGCTAGTTTACCGGGTCACCATGGCTCCACCCCGCCGTGGCCACCGCGAGCCGTAAGCTGAGGGTGTGGTTTCCTGGTTCTCGCGCAAGCGCACTCACTCGAGCGCGCGAGTGCGCAACAGCCGCAATAGCACCGACGAGCCGCGCGTGCGCTCGCGCCGGAATGAGCAGTTGGCACCCACCAAGGTTGACCTGCACGAGCTCACGCCAGACGTAATCGCCTTTCTCGGTCAGGCCGCATACGTACAGCTCACGATCTTCGAGAACCTGAGTCGAGCGGTGGCGACTGCGCCCACGACGGAAGCGAAGTCGCTGCTGAGCGTTGTTGCCGGCCGGGCCCTCGATAAGCACCACGGGCTGACCGCCGAAATCAGCAAGCGGGGTGAGATGCCGGGGCAGGTGATGGACCCGTTCACCGCACGCGTCGACGATTTCCAGAGGCACACGGGTGGGTCCGATTGGCTTGAACTGCTCGTCACGTGTTACGTGACCGCCGGATTCCTCGACGACTTCTTCGCCAAGCTCGCGGTGGGACTCCCTGCTGACATTGGCCCTCGCATGGCGAAGCTCATCGGTGGGCCGTCCGACGACGAGGTACTGACGCGGCAAATTCTGCAGGCCATCGACGCGAACCCGAGGCTCGCATCCCGGCTCGCGATGTGGGGCAGGCGTCTCGTCGGCGACACGATGCTCGTCGCTCGCGGCGCGCTCGCACTCTCACCCAACCATGACAATGACGAGGCCCGCATCGAGCCGGTCTTTACCGAACTGATCGCCGCGCACACGCGGCGAATGGATGCCCTAGGTCTTACTGCCTGAGAGCCGGGTGAGCAGCTGGGTATCCGCTTCGTGCCGCCGTCGGGGAACGAGCAATCCCACCGTGAGCGACGCCGCACTGGATAGCCCGAGGCTCGCTAACCAAATCCAGCCACCGTTGAACGTGAGACCAACCCAGACGAGCGCGACCCACACGATAGACGCCACTATTGCGCCGACTGCCGGAAGCAGGAATAGACCGTAGCTGTGACGCGCGGGCAAGGCGTACCGCATGATTGCAGCGATTCCAGCGCCCAGGATGGTGACGAACAAAAGCTCCATGGCTAGTTCGCGAACCCGATGCGCCGATTGGTCTCAGAACCGATCTCGATGTACGCGAGCGACGCCGTCGGCACGATGTACACCTTGTTCTTGTCATCGGTTAGCCTCACGAAGGGGCTACCGGAGCTGAGCGCGTCACCGACAATCTTCTCCACCTCCGCGAGCGTCTGCGATGACTCGAGGTCGATTTCGCGGGGGCTGTGACTGATGCCGATTCGAATGTCCACGTGCCCAGATTACTGCTCTGCGAAACTCGCGATGTGCACCGTTCACTGTCGGCGGAACGCACTACCGTTGTGGCGATGAGCATCACCGGATTCGAACGGCCCGCACGAGCTGATTTCGTTGTTCCCACCCTGGATGCATCGCAAGCGCGGGTCGTCGCACTCGCCGACGACGCGACCGCTGCCGTCATTGGCGCGCCGGGTACCGGAAAGACCACCGCACTCATCGAACTTCTCGCCGATCGGGTGCTCGGCCGCGGGTGGGGCACCACCGAGGTGCTTGCCCTCACGACCAGCCGGGCATCCGCAACGCGTTTGCGTGACGCCGTCGCACTGCGTCTCGGGGTGCCGACGAGCGGCCCGATGGCACGCACGGTCAACTCGCTCGCGTTCGAGATCGTACGGGCGTCAGCGCGCGCGGCGGGTGCTCCCGTACCGCGCCTGGTGACCGGGGGGGAGCAGGACGCCGATATTGCAGCGCTCCTTGACGGCCACATTGAGGAGGGCGGCGGGCCGTCCTGGCCTGACCATCTGGGCGAAGACGTGCGCAGGCTGAGAAGATTTCGCACCGAGCTACGCGAGCTCATGGCGCGCGCGACCGAGTACGACGTTTCCCCCGCCGAGCTTCGCGAGTGGGGAGTTTCCACGGGTCGCGCCGAGTGGGTGGCGGCCGCCGACTTCATCGATGAGTACCTCCAAGTTGCGGGGTTCACCCGCCAATCCCAACTCGACTCAGCCGAACTGGCGCGTTTTGCTGTCGCTGCGATCGATTCAGATGACCCGGGGGAGCGTGTCTCCCGACTGCGGCTTGTGGCGGTTGACGACCTGCAGGAGGCAACCGAGTCGACGATTGCCCTCTTGCGTGCGCTCGCTGCGAGAGGCATTGTGATCGTCGCGTTCGGCGATCCGGATGTCGCGGCCAACGCATTCCGTGGCGGAGAGCCCGACGCCCTTGGCCGTCTCTCCACCGTGCTCGGTGTGCCAGCGCAGACGCTCATCCTCTCGACGTGCCACCGCCAGGGAGCCGAGTTGCGCAGCTTCACCGCCGCGGTCACTGCACGCATCGGGGCGGCGGCGGCCGGAACCCAGCGCACGGCGGTGGCGGGTGGGGGTATGGCCACTGCGCCGCTGTCCACGGTTCCGCTGGCGACCATTCACGCCCCGAGTCCCGGCCGGGAGTGGGCGGCCGTTGCACGAGTGCTGCGCGAGCAGCATCTCGAGCGCTCCGTCGCCTGGAGCGACATGGCCGTTGTTGTGCGTGGTGGCACGCAGCTGCAGGCGATCGCACGCACGCTCGCACTCGCTGAGGTGCCGACCCGCTTGGCAGTCGGTGGCACCGCCCTGCGCGATGACGGTGCGGCACGCGCCCTGCTCACTCTCGTCGATACCGGGATCGGTCGCACCGGACTCAGCCCGGCGATCGCGACCGAGCTATTGCTCGGACCGTTCGGCGGCCTCGATCGGCTCGCTCTGCGTCGACTGCGGCTCGCGCTGCGCGCCGAGGAAATCGCCGGTGGCGGCAGTCGGTCGGGTGATGAGTTGATTGTCGACGCGCTCAGCGGCAGCGGTCGTCTCGCGACGATTGACCACCGCGTCGGGCGTGCCGCTGGCAAGCTCGCAACGACTCTCGCGGTGCTGCGTGACAGCGAGGGATCGATTGAAGAACTACTCTGGGCGGCCTGGGACGGCAGCGGCCTCGCCACGAGTTGGTATGAGCAGGCCATCGGCGGTGGTATCACGGCGGCCGAAGCCAACCGCGATCTCGACGGGATCGTCGCGCTCTTCACCGCCGCGAAGCGCTACGTCGAGCGCAAACCGGGAGACGTACCGTCCGCTTTTCTCACGGCAGTGCTCGACGCCGAAGTGCCCGAAGATACGCTGTCGCCGCAAGCGTCCGATGACGCCGTGCTCGTCACGACACCCTCCGGCACGGTGGGTCTCGAGTTCGACACGGTCGTCATCGCCGGGCTACAGGACGGTGTCTGGCCGAACCTCCGCCTGCGCGGATCGCTCCTGGCGCCGCAGGAACTTGTGCGGGCGGTCACGGGCATTGACACGGCAAACATCGATGAACGCAAGAACGTGCTCGGCGACGAACTGCGGATGTTTGCGCTCGCGATCTCCCGGGCTCGCCGCCGCGTCGTGCTCGCCGCGGTCGCCAATGACGACGAGGCGCCCAGCGTGTTCTTCGGGCTCGTTCCGGGCGATGCCGTCACGCTCGACGCCTCGGCGACCGCGCCGTTGTCGCTGCGCGGAGTGACCGGCCGCCTGCGTCGGCAGCTCGTCGACTCGCGCACGCGACAAGACTGGAAAGATGCTGCAGCGTCATCACTGGCTGCGTTACGCGCCGAGGGCGTACCGGGCGCTGCTCCGCAGGATTGGCACGGACTCATCCCGATCTCGTCCACCGGGCCGCTCTACGACATCGCGAACGGCGAGAAGGTTCCCGTGTCGCCGTCTACCCTCGAGCGACTGTCTGAGTCTCCACTCGACTGGTTCCTTGAGATGATTGCGGGTGGTGAGTCTGGGGTACTCGCGAACGTCGGCACGATACTGCACTGGGCGATGGAGACGACCAAGGATCCCACGGTTAACGCGCTGTGGCACTCCGTCGAGTCCCGCTGGAACGAGCTGGTTTTTGAGGCGCCGTGGCTGGCCGAACGCCAGAGGCGCATCGCGCTGGTGTTCACCACGGCGCTCGGCGAGTACCTCGCCGATTTTGCCGCAGACGACAAGACGCTCGTCGGGGCGGAGAGCCGATTCGTGCTCGAGGTAGATCACGCGGTCGTACGGGGATCGATTGATCGCGTCGAGCGCGCCGCCGATGGCTCGGTGATGATCGTTGACCTCAAAACCGGCACTCCGATCACCTCGCAACTGAAGATTGACGAGCACCCACAGCTTGCGGCGTACCAGCTTGCCTACGCCGAAGGGATTCTCGACGACGTGCTCGGCGAGGTCGGAAACCATCGTGGGGGCGGAGCGAAACTGCTCTACGTGAAGCAGGGCCTCGGTAAGAAGCTCTACCGCGAGGGCGTTCAGGCGCCGCTCACCGCCGAGCAGCTTGAGGCGTTCCGTGAGCGGATCCGCGCCGCTGCCGCGATCATTGCCCGTGCCGAGTTCGAGGGTCGGGTCGAGCTCGGTACCTTTGGGCTTGGCGACATTCCACGGCTGCGCATCCATCGCGTGAAGGCGGTGTCAAGTGACTAGCGCGATCGAGATTGCCGATGCGCTCGGCAAGCCGCGGCCCACAGATCAGCAGCGCGCCGTGATCGAGTCCGCGCTCACCCCAACCCTCGTGGTCGCGGGAGCCGGCAGCGGCAAGACCGAGACGATGGCAAATCGGGTGCTGTGGTTACTCGCCAACGATCTCGTGCGCCCGAGTGAGATCATGGGGCTGACCTTCACGCGCAAGGCAGCCGGCGAACTGGCGCTGCGCATCCGAGAGCGGATCTCCGAGCTCGCCACGGTAGGCATGCTGGCGGCCGACTACGACCCGTTCGAAACTCCAACCGTCTCCACCTACAACGCCTATGCGAACGCCTTGTACCGCGACAACGCGATCGTACTCGGACGCGAGGCCGACGGCGCGGTACTGGGTGACGCAGCCGCCTGGCAGCTCGCCAGAAATATCGTGACCGGCAGCCGAGATTCTCGACTGCCCGACCTCGAGAGAAACCTCGAACCACTCACGAGAGGAGTGTTGTCGATTGCTCGGGCGCTCGCCGAGAACGTGGCCGACCCGGAGGCGGTGCGCGATTTCGCCACCCGATTCCGGGCGGTGGCCGACCTGCCAGCGGGCGGGCGGGGCGAGTATCCGAAGGTTGCCGAGTGGGCGAAGTCGGTCGGCGCGCTCGAGGTGCTCATCGATCTCGCTGGCGAGTTCGAGCGGGCCAAGCTCAAGCGCGGCCTCGTCGAGTATTCAGACCAGGTCGCTCTCGCGCTCGCGATTATCCGCGCACAGCCCACCGTGGCGCTCGCCGAACGGGAGCGATTTCGGGTCGTGCTCCTCGACGAATACCAAGACACCTCGGTCGTGCAGACCTGGTTGCTCGCAGAACTCTTCGCCGGGCATCCGGTCATGGCTGTAGGTGACCCGAATCAGTCGATCTACGGCTGGCGGGGTGCGAGCGCGTCCAACCTCGATGACTTCGCGCGCTCGTTCGGGGCGGCGGATTCACGATTTGCGCTCTCGACGAGCTGGCGCAATGGGCACCGCATCCTCGCGGCCGCGAACACGATCGTCGCTCCGTTCGTCGCAACGTCGAGAGTTCACGTTGACAAACTCGTCGCGGGCCCCTTCGCGAGTGACGTGCCGATTGGGCTCGCATTCGAGGAGACCGTAGCCGATGAGGCTGAGGCAGCCGCGTTGTGGCTCAAGTCCCGGCTCGATGTGACGGGCACGCCGCCGTCGGCCGCGATGCTCTTTCGGGCGCGCAAGACGCAAGCCTTCTTCCTTGAGGCGATGCGCAGGCACGAGATTCCGTTCCATGTACTCGGAATTAGCGGACTAATGGCCGAGCCCGAGATCGCCGACCTCGTGAGTGCACTCACGGTTGTCAACGACCCGAGCGGTGGGCTCGAACTCATCCGCCTGCTCGCTGGTAGCCGGTGGCGCATCGGCGTGCGTGACCTGCACGCGCTCAACCGGCTTGCGTCCTGGCTGCGCGACCGCGACTACTCTCAGCAGCCGCTCAGCGGCGATGTGAAGGCGAAATTGCGGATGTCGGTCGCCACCGGCGAGGGCGGGTCGATCGTCGACGCGCTCGACTTCATCGTCACCGCCCGCTCGGGGCACGGCATGCTCGCAGACTTCACCGACATCGGTCTCGAGCGATTGCGCAACGCTGGTCACACCTTCGCGACGTTGCGCTCGCGCACTGGTCTTGACCTCAGGGACTTCGTTGCCTTCGTCATTCAGGAACTCCAGCTCGACATCGAGGTTGCCGCGAATGAATTCCGGCCGCTCGGCACAGCCACGATTGATGCCTTCTTCGATGCGTTGACGGGGTACCTCGCTCTCGACGACGGCGCGAGCCTCGGCAGCTTCCTCGGTTGGCTGCGTGAGGCTGAGCAGCGCGAGGACCTGTCACCCCGCCCGGAAGACCCGGAGCCCGGCACGGTGCAGGTGCTCACCATTCACGGCGCGAAAGGACTGGAGTGGGATCTCGTAGTGGTGCCGCGGCTCGTAGACGACGAACTGCCCGCGAAACCGCTGGAGGGTTTTTCTGGGTGGGTGGCCTTCGGCCAGTTGCCGTGGCCATTTCGCGGTGACGCCGACCAACTGCCCGTCTTCGAGTGGAAGTCAGCGACGACGCGCAAGGAGTTGGTTGACCAGATCGCAAACTTTTCGGAGGGCGTGCGAACACGCAGCCTGCACGAGGAGCGCCGATTAGCCTATGTCGCTGTCACCCGGGCGCGTCACTCTCTGCTGCTTTCGGGGTCGTTCTGGGCGACCCAGTCACAGCCGCGCAATCCGAGCGTGTTCCTGCGCGAACTCGCGGATGCCGGGGTCGTGCCGGGGCTGCCGCCGGCGACGACGCTCACCGAGAATCCACTTGGCGACGAGTTCGAGACGCTCGTCTGGCCTCGAGATCCGCTCGGCGACCGCAGGCGAGCGGTCGAGCTGGCAGCAGCAGCAGTGGAGGCGGCCGAGCCAGCGATAGCCGGTCCATGGCAGGCGCAGCTCGAGTTGCTCATTGAGGAACGGCGAGCGCGACTCGAAGCGAGCGGGCGAGTGCCGCTACCGGCCAGGGTGTCGGCCAGCCGGTTCAAGGACTACGTGACCGAACCGGCATCCGTTGCGTCGTCACTGCGCAGACCCATGCCCGAGAAGCCGTACCGGGCGACGCAACTCGGCACGCTCTTCCACTCGTGGGTTGAGAACCGTTACGGCATCGGCGGCGATTCCGACGTGCTCGACTCCGTCGAGACCGAGCTCGATAGCGACGACACGGTCGATCATTTCGCCCCCACTAGTGCAGAGCTCGACCGCCTCACGACGATCTTCGAGGCCAGCCCATGGGCAACCCGCAAGCCGGTGGATGTGGAGCGCGAGATTCACCTGCCCTTTGACGGGCAGGTGATCATCTGCAAGATCGATGCCGTCTACAGCCAAACGACCGACACCCAGCCCACCGATGCCCAACCCGCCGATGCCCAGCCGACCGATGCCACGGTAGGCGGCGATCGCTTCGAGGTGGTCGACTGGAAGACCGGTAAGGCGCCTAAAAACGCGAAAGATCTCGAGGAGAAGCAACTACAGCTGGCTCTATACCGACTCGCCTACGCCCGCTGGAAGGGAATCGACCCCGACCGCGTCGATGCGGTGTTCTACTACGTGTCAGACGACTCGATTATTCGCCCGGAGCGTATCTACGACGAGGACGAGTTACTCGAGGTGTGGCGTGCGGCAGTGGGCTAGTCACTCCCGCCGCGACGGGGCTGCGAGGATCGCTTGCGAGAGTGCCTCGACGGGTTCGCGAGCGGATGCCGCGTTATCGAGCAAGGCGAAATCAATGTCGCCCAGCTCGGGCAGGTGGTAGCTGCCAGCCACCTGCACGAGGTCGGCAGGGATGAGCGATTGCGGAAAGACCGCAATTCCGATTCCCGCGCGCACGGCAGCGAGCACTCCGTTGACTTCGCGGGTGTTGCAGGTGATACGCCACGTGCGGCCACTCGCTTCGAGAGCGTCGATCGCGAGCGTGCGGGTGAGGCTCGGGGCCTGGTAGGCGATGAGGGGCACGGGTGCTTCCGTATCCAGCTGCGTGCTCTTGTGGCCCGCCCAGACCAAGCGGTCCCGCCGCACGAGCCGTCCGAGGGCATCGCTGGTCGCCTTCTTGATAAATACCAGATCGAGCTGGCCGGCCTGCAGCTTGCGCGTAAGCGCGCTGCTCTGACCAATCGTGAGCTCGAGGTTGATGTGCGGGTACAGCTGTCGAAAGTCGCGCAGAATGTGCGGCAGTTGGGTAAGTGCGAGGTCGTCTGCCGCGCCGAATCGTAGGCGGCCACGCATGGCCGAGCCGGTGAAGTAGCTCATGGCCTGGTCGTGTGCAGCGAGGATCGTGCGCGCGAAACCGAGCAGGGCATCCCCATTGTCGGTGAGGCGCACGTCTCTCGTGTCGCGAGAGACGAGGGTGCGGCTCGCGGCGATCTCGAGCTTGCGCACATGCTGGCTCACGGTCGGCTGGCTCAGCCCGAGCAACTCACCGGCTCGCGTGAAGTTGAGCGTTTCGGCCACGGTCACGAAAGTTCTGAGAAGTACGGGATCAAACACGACGACGACCTTTCATTACGATATGTAATGCTATTTATAGGCTTGATTCGCGGAGTGAATGTAGTTCACGAGCGTACCGTGGCAGCAGTGACAACTACAGCTCCCATCCCTGTGCTCGGCGAACGCGTGCTCTGGCGCGACACGTTCATCGCCCTGAGAACGCGCAACTACCGGCTGTACGTGATCTCGCAGCTGGTGGCCAATACCGCGGCCTGGATGCATCGCATCGCTACCGACTGGCTCGTTCTTGAACTGACCGGCAACGTCGCGCTCGTCGGGCTCACCGTCGCCCTGCAGTTTGCCCCCGTGCTCGTTCTCGGTCCATTCGGGGGAGTGATCGCCGACCGTTACAACAAGCGCAGGCTGCTCATCGGCACCCAGGCAGCGTCGGGCGTGCTGTGTGCAACGCTCGCCACGCTCACCATCGCTGGCGTCATCCAGCTCTGGCAGGTGTACCTCCTTGTGCTCCTGCTCGGGCTTCTGGCGGTTATCGACAGCCCCACGCGGTCGAGCTTCGTTTCAGAGATGGTGGGCCAGCACCGCCTGCGCAATGCGATCAGCATCAATGCGTCGATCTTTCACCTCGGTGGCCTGATCGGGCCTGCGATCAGCGGCATCCTGATCGTCGTGGTTGGTGCCGGTTGGTCGATTGCCGTGAATGCGGTCGCGGCGGCGATCGTCGTGGCAGCGCTCGTTGCCATGCGAGTGAGCGAGCTCATGCCGGCGCCTCGCGTCGAACACTCGAAGGGCCAGATTCGCGAGGCGCTGGCATACGCACGCAAGAAGCCCGCCATTTTCTGGACGCTCGTCACTCTGAGCTTCGTCTCCGTGTTCGGCATGTCGTTGCCCATCCTGTTGGCAGCGATGGCACAGAACGTGTTTGAGTCAGGTTCAGCCGGGTACGGCGTCTACAACTCGATTGTCGCGATTGGCGCGCTGACCGGAGCGATTGCGTCGACCCGCCGCCGAACCCTTCGGTTGCGCGCGATCGTACTCGGGGCTGCCGCCTATGGAATTCTGCAGTTTATGGCCGGCTTCAGTCCGTGGTACGTCGCCTTTCTGCTCGCGCTGCCCGCCATCGGTTTTGCGCGACTGCTATTTGCGACCGCAGCCGAGTCGATGACCCAGTTATCATCGAACCTCGCGATCCGCGGCCGAGTCATGTCGCTGTACGGCATGGTGATGATCGGCGGCCAGGCGATCGGCGGCCCCATCATGGGCTGGTTCGCAGAGCACCTCGGAGCGCGTGAGGCGATGATGATCTCGGGCGCCGTTCCGGGTAGTGCGGCCGTAGTGATCGCGGTTCTGCTCGCCCGAAGCGGGCGACTTCGCATCAGGGTGAGCCTCAGCCGCCGGGACTCCTTCATCGCGATCGTGTCGCGTCGGGTGGCTCCACGCGCGGCGGCCGGATAGGTGTTCGCTGCTCCCCGTGTGGGCCGCGCCTCCTCTTCGGCGCGTGTCGTGTCGCAGCGCTGTCTCGCTGGCAGCACGGCCACCGAGAACTCCGTCCGGCGGGTCAACCCCGTGCAGACTCCCACTTATCAGGACGCGTCCTGATAACTGGGAGTCTGCGGATGCGGGACCCTCGGCGATGACCTGAGCACTGCTTCTTCGCTGGCGGCAGTTGGGTGGTGCGGCAGCTTAGATGGCGCGCTCGGCGCGGTCGAGGTAAGCCTCAACCTCGTCAACGGCCATGGTGGGCATGGTCTGCGTGCCGATCGGGTTCATGACGTCATTGCGCACGTTATCCACGAGGTTCGTGAGCATCTCGACGGCATCATCCACGGTCTCGGTCGATCGGGTCTCTGTGCCGTGCAACAGCCACTTCGCGATCTCGAGTTCAGCGTAAAGGGTTGCGCGCTGGCGCACCTGCCGGTCGGTGTGCCCACCGCGCACAGCCGCGTACGCGTCGAACGCGCTGTCAGAGACCACATCGGCGCGCGCCCCCAGAAGCCACGCGAGGTCGCGGGCCGGGTCGCCGACACGCAACTCTTGCCAGCCGAGAACACCGGTCACCGCGCCATTGGCGCTGAGAAACGATTCCGCGCTCAGGTCGCCGTTGATCACCGTTGGCTGAAATTGCCAGAGCTTTGACTCCTCGGTTGCACGTTCCCAGCGGCCGAGCAGTGCGGCGGGAACGAGTCCGGTTGCCGCGGCTCGGTCCATGATGCTGAGGCTCGCGCGCAAGCACTCGACGGGGCTCAGATTGGGGAGCCCGGCATCCGCTACGAAGCTCGTCGGCAGGTTATGGATGGCCGCGATCGCCCGACCGACGGATGCCGCGAGCCCCTGTGCCCCCCCATCGAACGCCGCGAGGCCCACCTTCGACCCGTACACAAACTCGTAGACGACCGCGCGGGTGCCGTCGATGGGCGTCTGCCCGACGTGAGTGGACACCGCAAAAGGCAATCGTGTGCGCACGCCGGCGCTCAGGGCGCGTAACGCGACGAGGTCGGCGGATTGCTGCGCCTCCGCTTGCTCGGTGCATGGCACGCGGATGATCCAGTGGCGGCCATCGCGCCCCGTGATGATCGCCGAGTCAAAATCGCTCGCGCCTCCGCTGCCGAAGCTCGCCGCCGCTGCCACGTCGAGTTCGGCGACGGCCGAAGTAGCGAGCGCGGCTAGAGTGAGATGAGATCTGACCATACCGAAAGGGTAGGTCGCCCTCGCCCCACAACTCTTGTTCGCCACGCACTTCTGATCGGTCGCTCAATGTCTGAATCGTTCACATCGCGACTGCCGCTGTCGCGTTTCGAGATCGATCGCGACGACGTCGGCCGCGCCAGAGAGAACCTATTCGACGAACTGTGGGCGCACCCGGCCACCCGTGTGTTGCCGATCTTTGAGGGCAACGCACTGTTGTCGTCGCCCACCGCGCTCGCGCTCCTGCCTCCTGCCGCGCTCGAGCGGCCCGAGCTCTTGGTGTATCTCGGGAGGTCGACGTCTACGAGCGCGCCCGAGCCAGCTGGCACGCCGATCATCGCCGCCCAGCTCACCGATGCCGGCCACCTTGCCGAGTCAGACTGGGGCAATCTGCGTCGACTTGGCAGTGCGCTCAGCGATCGGGATGCCGGATTGCTCACCGAGGCGCTCGCCATTCTCAACTGGCACGCCAGCCATCAGTTCTCGCCGCGCACCGGGGCCCCCACGGTTGTTGAAAAGGGCGGCTGGGTGCGACGGGACCCGGTGTCAGGCACCGAGGTGTTTCCGCGCACTGACCCCGCGATCATTGTTGGAGTCACGGATGCTGACGACCGCATCCTGCTCGGCTCCAACGCGCTGTGGGAGAGCAACCGGTATTCCCTGCTCGCCGGTTTCGTCGAACCCGGGGAGTCGCTCGAGTCTGCTGTCGCGCGGGAAGTGTTCGAGGAGTCGGGCATTCGCGTGGTAGACCCGGTGTACCTCGGTAGCCAGCCGTGGCCGTTCCCCGCGTCGCTCATGCTCGGCTACACGGCGAGAGTCGATCCCGAATTTGGTAATGCGACGACGCCAGATGGCACCGAGATTCTGGATCTACGCTGGTTCAGCCGTGACGAACTGAGCGACGCCCTCGGCGAGATTTTGTTGCCGGGAACCACGTCCATCGCCCGCGCGATCATCGAGGAGTGGTTCGGTGGCCCGATCGACGACGGCGCGCGGTGAACACGGCTAACGCCCTCCTCGCCGGTCTCGACGATCAGCAGCGGCTCGCCGCCGAGTCGCTTCTCGGGCCGGTGTGTCTTCTGGCCGGGGCGGGCACCGGCAAGACCCGGGCTATCACCCATCGCATTGCCTACGGGGTCGCGACGGGCGTGTATTCGCCCGGCAGGGTGATGGCGCTCACCTTCACCAACCGCGCGGCGGGGGAGTTGCGCGGCCGGCTGCGGGGTCTCGGGGTCTCGGGGGTTTCTGCGCGCACCTTTCATGCATCCGCGCTGTCTCAACTGAACTTCTTTTGGCCACAAGTGATCGGCGGCACGATGCCGCGGCTGTTGGACAGCAAGGCGCGGTTGCTTGCACACGCGGCAGACAGCGTGCGGCTCAAACTCGACACAGCAACCCTGCGCGACAGTGCCGCCGAGATCGAGTGGCGGAAGGTGTCGAGGTTGAGCATCGACCAGTATGCGACGGTCGCCGCATCGCGCGCCCTACCGCCGAGCCTCACCGTCGAGAAAGCGGTTGACTTGCAGCGCGCATACGAGACCGTCAAAGACGAGCGCAAACAGATCGACTTCGAAGACGTGCTACTTGCCACCGCCGGCATGATCGAGTCAGAGCCGCGTGTCGCCGATCACGTGCGCTCGCAGTACCGGTTCTTCGTGGTCGACGAATACCAGGATGTGTCGCCGCTGCAGCACGACCTGCTGCAACTCTGGCTCGGCGACCGCACCGACCTGTGCGTGGTAGGTGACGCGAGCCAGACCATCTACTCTTTCGCGGGGGCGACTCCCGACTACCTACTCGGCTTCGGCAGTCGATATCAGGATGCAACGGTTATCCCGCTCGAACAGAACTACCGGTCGACCACCCAGATCGTCGACACCGCGAATCGGCTGATGCGCGGACGTCAGGGTGCACTCACGCTCGTCTCCGCCGCCGGCACGACCGGCCCCGTTCCGTCGGTTACGGCGTACTCGACGGACTCGTCCGAGGCGCGTGCGGTCGCGAACAGCATTGCCGATGAGATCGCGGCAGGCACAAAGCCCGAGTCGATTGCCGTGCTCTATCGCATCAACGTGCAGGGTCAGGCCATCGAGACCGCCCTCGGCGATGCCGGGGTTACCTACCAGTTACGTGGCGCTACACGCTTCTTCGAGTTGCGCGAAGTGAAAGAAGCGCTCATGCTCCTGAAGGGCGCTGCAGTGAACACGGCGATCGAGCCGCTGTTCAAGACGGTGAGCGACGTGTTGCGGTCGATCGGCTGGACACAGGATCCGCCGGAGACTCGCGGCGCGGTGCGCGACCGCTGGGAGTCGCTCAACGCGCTGATGGGAATCGCGGAGGAATCGGCACCTGCTACGACCCTGCGCGAGTTCGTCGGCGAACTGTTCGAACGCCAGGCCGGTCAGCATGAGCCGACCATGCCGGCGGTTACGCTCGCCACCCTGCACTCGGCGAAGGGCCTTGAGTGGGATTCGGTGCACATCGTCGGGCTCTCTGAAGGACTCGTTCCGATCAGTTATGCGAGAACGCTCGAGTCAGTCGACGAAGAACGGCGGCTGCTGTACGTAGGGGTCACGCGCGCGCGGCGAAAGCTCGCGTTGTCTTGGGCAGCCGAGGGATTGCAGTCGCGCGGGGCGAAACGGCAGCCGAGCCGTTTCCTCCAGGAACTGAGCACCCGCATTCCGGGTGCACCTGCCAGTACTGCCGACTGACGTCTCCGGTTTGCGAGTCCAGTCGAACGGATGCCGCACTCGGCGTATGCCCACCCAGCCAGTCGAGCACGGCGCGGCACGCAATGGCGGCAGCCTCCCGAGACGCGAGCGAGGTTTCGGCCGAACTCCTTCTGCCCCAGAGTTGAGCGGCGATCGCTGGCCACGACACATCTGCATCTCGCCGGTACTGGTCGATGCAGTACAGGCACGCGGTGATGCCGGGAACCACGAGTGGCCCGACTACGGCAGCGGTGTCTGTGTAGACGACCGGGAGGTGAGGGGTGTCGCGGCGCAGCCACACGCCGCGCAGGTCTGGCGAGAGCACATAGTGGCCGACGGCCACGGCGATATCGCACCGCGCATTCTCGGCCGCTACGGCATCCGCGGCCGTGACCACCGGCACGCCGCACTCGGCGAGCGTTTCGGCAATCGCCTGCGCGGTGCGACCGGCTCCGACCACCAGTACGGTCGACTCGTGGTGGGGTGCGGGGCGACCGAGGGCGGGAGCGAGACCGGCGAGAAGCGTTTCGAGGCCGGATGCCCCGGCACGACCCGCGATCATCTCGAGCCCAGACCTGCCCACCCCCGCTGCCAGCGCGGCCAGCACCCGTTCTTCGGCCGCGGTCACATCGTCGAGGCACACGAGTACCGGGTCGATGCCGATTTGCAGCGAAAACGGGTTACGCCAGACGAGCGGGAAGCGAGGGTCGAGGCGCAGGATCATGACCGACAGTGTGCGCCGTTGTGGAACCCTCAGCGGCAGACCGTCCACAGGCTGTGATGCTCGGGCGGCACCTCAGTCTTCGTGCGGCCGCTCGCTCGTGTCGTCGTTGAGCAGGTCTTCGATGGCTTGGTCGACGTCGTCGGGCTCTGCTGTCGTGTCGGTGATACGCGCAATGAGTGCCGCCGGATCGTCGATGTCGTCGCCGGTGGGGATGAGGTCGGGGTGTGACCACAGGCCGTCGCGCTTTTCGGCGCCCACGGCATCCGTCACTTGTTGCCACATGTCAGCGGCCTCGCGCAACCGTCGCGGGCGCAGTTCCAGTCCGACGAGGGTCGCAAATGCAGACTCTGCTGGCCCACCAGAGGCTCGACGTCGGCGCACGGTCTCGGCGATCGCGCCGCTCGACGGAAGCCGCGACGTGGCGGCAGCCGTCACCACATCCACCCAGCCTTCGATGAGGGCGAGCGTGGTCTCGAGCCGGGCGAGGGCAGCGAGCTGGTCATCAGACTTGGGCGGAATGAGCGCACCGCTCGTCATGGCCTCGCGCAGCTCATCCGGGTTGTTGGGGTCAAAATCGGCGGCCAACGCTTCCAAGCGATCGGTATCGATACGGATGCCCTGCGCAAACTCGGTGATCGAGGTAAGCAGCTGCAGACGCAGCCATTTCGCATGCCGGAAGAGGCGCGCGTGCGCAAGTTCGCGCACGGCGAGGTAAAGCTGCACCTGGTCGATGGGAATGTCGAGTCCGGAACTGAATGCGACCACATTCTGCGGCAGCAGCACGGCCTGCTGGTCTGCGCCATCCGCAGACCCGAGTAGCGGAATCCCGATGTCGCCGCCCGAGACCGCCTCGGTCGAGAGTTGGCCGACGACTTGCCCGAGCTGCATCGCGAACAGCGTTCCACCCACGTTGCGCATCAGCTGGCTCGCGTTGTCGATCATCTCGCCCAGGTCGTCTGGGGCGCTTTGCTGCAGCACTTCGGTCAGCGAGTTAGCGATCGAGGTTGCCACCGGCTCCGCGAGCTGGGTCCACAGTGGCATCGTGGCGATAACCCACTCCTGGCGGCTCATGAGCTTCGGTTCTGCGGTGAGTTCGGATACGAAGGTGACGTCATCCAGCCAGAGGGCGGCGACGTGGAAGGCTTGGTCGAGGGCCGAGCGCTCCGCTGGCAGCGATACGACAGACGATCGTTCGGCAAGTCCCTTAGCCTGTTCGAGTGCCAGCCCCCAGTTGATACCGTCGCCGCTGTTCTGTAGCGCGCTCTGCAGCTGTTCGATGAGGTGCGCCACCATTTCGGGGTCGTTGGGCAGGCCGGCAGCCCCGGCGAGTTTTGCGGGGTCAATGTTGGTGTTCCCGGCGAGGAAATCACGCAACATGTCACGAAACTCGTCGTTCTGCTCTTCCCGCGAATCTTCAGGCATGCAAACTACGCTAGCCGCTGCACCGCTGGCGCGGATGTGTTTTCGCCTAGGCTGAGTGCTGCGGCTGTGCGCCCGTGGCGAACATCCGCTTTTCACACGATCGAAGGACTCCGGTGGCCCTCTTCACCGACATCGAACCCGAACGGGATCGCCCCCATCTTGCCCGACGGATTGGTTGGCTGAGCCTCGCCGTTTCTCTCGTCGGGGTGACCGCGATCGCCCTGATGCCAGCACCGTTCGTGATCGAGGAGCCCGGCCCGATCTACAACACGCTCGGCACGCAGCTTTCTGCCGGCACTGAGGTGCCACTGATTAGCATCCCGAGCCAGAAAACGTATGACACGGGCGGTTCGCTCGACATGCTGACCGTGCGACTGTCTGGCAACCGCGAAAACCCACCGAGCTGGCTGGAAGTGGCTACCGCCTACTTCGACCCGAGCCGTGCCGTGCTGCCGATCGATGAAATCTTTCCGCAGGGTGAAACGGTGCAGCAGTCCGATGAGCAGGGGCGAGTCGACATGCAGAACTCGCAGAAAGAGGCGGTCGCCGCCGCTCTCACGAGTTTGGGCTACACCTTCCCGAGCACGCTCAACGTGATCTCGAGCCAACCGGGCAGCCCAGCAGACGGCATACTTCTCGCGGGCGATATAATCACGAGCGTCGACGGCCAGCCCTTCGCGGATGTCTCGGCCCTACGAGCAGGCATAGCTCAGAACGGCGTGACGCAGCCCGCAATAGTCGTGGTGCAACGGGCGGGTGTTGAAAAAGCGCTTACGATCACGCCGGTGCTCAGCGGTGGTGCGGAGCCAGTGCCGATCCTCGGAATCATCGTCGGCAGCGACTATCACTTTCCCTTCGACGTAAAAATTCAACTCGAGAACGTGGGCGGCCCGTCCGCTGGCATGATGTTCGCGCTGGGTATCATCGACAAGCTCACGCCGGGCAAGCTCAACGGCGGCGAGAATGTCGCGGGCACCGGCACGATCACCGGCGCAGGCGATGTGGGACCGATCGGCGGCATCCGCCAAAAGCTCTTCGGTGCACGGGATGGCGGGGCGCGTTGGTTTCTCGCCCCCGCGTCGAACTGCAACGAGGTGACCGGGCACATCCCCTCCGGGCTCACCGTATTTTCTGTGAAGACCCTCGATGACGCGGTCACGGCGCTGAAGGCGGTCGCAGCGGGCGGCGACACGTCACAACTTCCCACCTGCCAAGCTTCCTGACACCGAGTGAGTTTGCCGATGCGTGCGCTTAAGATGGGCGTAACCCCCGAGCAACCAGGAGCCGCGAAGTGACGTCAACGACCAGCCGTCCAGCACCAAGCAGAACACGAGTTACTCTCACGATTACCGCGATTGTGGTCGCCGTGATTGTGATTGCCTTCTTCGTGGCTTCTGGGCTGTACACCGACATTCTGTGGTTCGACCAACTCGGCTACCTGAATGTGCTCACGACGCAGTGGTTCGCCATGGCGATCATGTTCGTCATCGGGTTCGTGGCCATGGCTGTTCCGGTCTGGCTGAGCATCGAGGTTGCGTTTCACTGGCGCCCCGTTTATGCGAAGCTCAACTCGCAGCTCGACCGCTACCAGCAAGTCATCGAGCCGTTGCGCAGGCTTGCGATGTTCGGTGTTCCGATCGTGCTCGGTGTGTTTGCGGGTGTTTCGGCTGCTGGGCGCTGGCAGGCGGTTCTGCAGTGGCTCAACAAGACGTCATTCGGCGTGAAGGATCCGCAGTTCAATCTCGATATCTCGTTCTACTTCTACGACCTGCCGTTCTGGCACGGCGTAGTGGGTTTTGCTTCTGCCGTGGTGATTCTGGCCGCCCTCGCAACGCTTGCGACCAGCTACCTCTATGGGGCAATCCGGTTCAGCGGTCGCGAGGTGCGCATTTCTCGCACCGCTCGCGTGCAACTGGCCATCACGCTTGCCGTGTTCTTCCTCCTGCAGGGAATCAGCATCTGGCTCGACCAGTATTCGACGGTCAACACTCAGGGGCTTGGCTTCCTGCAAACGGGCGCCGGCTACACCGAGGCCAATGCCACGATTCCTGGCCGCGCGATTCTCGCCGGCATTTCGGCACTCGTTGCAGTGCTCTTCATCGTCACGGCCATCATCGGTCGCTGGCGTCTGCCCGTGATCGGTACCGCGCTGCTCCTCGTGAGCGGGCTTCTGATCGGCTCGGTCTACCCGTGGATCGTGCAGCGGTTTCAGGTCGACCCGAGCGCGCGCACACTCGAAGCGTCGTACATTGACCGCAGCATTTCGGCAACGCGCGCTGCATTTGGAGTTTCCGATGTCAAGGAAACTCCGTATTCGGCGACCACCAGTGCCAAACCGGGCGCCTTGAAGAACGATGCTGAGACCACCGCCAACATTCGCATTATCGACCCGGCGCTCGTGCCCAAAGCCTTTTCGCAGCTGCAGCAGTTCAAGCAGTACTATCAATTTCCCAATCATCTCGACGTCGACAGATACAAAATTGCCGGCAAGACGCAAGACACCGTGATTGCCGTACGCGAACTCAACCAAGCTGGCCTCGGTACCTCCCAAACCTGGTACAACAACACCGTTGTCTACACCCACGGCTACGGCGTCGTCGCCGCCTATGGTAACCAGCGCGCGAGTGACGGTCAGCCGGTCTTCCTCGAGTCTGGTATTCCGAGTGTCGGTTCTCTCGGAACTTTTGAGCCTCGAGTGTACTTCGGTGAAAAGTCGCCCGCATACTCGATTGTCGGTGCCGCGACGGGAGCCAAGAAGATTGAGCTCGACTATCCGTCCGGGGGCGAAACGAGTAACCAAAACGCGACAACCACTTTCGACGGCAATGGCGGGCCGAAGCTCGACAACATCTTCAAGAAGCTCGTCTACGCGATCAAGTTCCAGTCCGAGCAGATTTTTCTCTCAAATGCGGTGACCGACCAGTCACAGATCATCTACGACCGCAGCCCCAAGGATCGCGTTCAGAAGGTCGCTCCATATCTCACACTCGACAGCGACTCATATCCGGCGATTGTGGATGGCAAAATCGTCTGGATCGTTGACGGTTACACGACAGGCTCCAATTACCCGTACGCACACACCGAGCAGCTCAGCTCCACCATCGCAGACACCTATACGCCTGCCCCCACGTTCGCCACTGACAATGTGAACTACATCCGCAACTCGGTAAAAGCCACGGTCGACGCGTATGACGGAAGCGTCAAGCTCTACGCATGGGATGACAAGGACCCGATACTCAAGACGTGGCAGAAGATTTTTCCGGGAACTGTGCTGCCGCAGAGCCGGATGAGTACCCAGTTGCTTGAGCACGTTCGCTACCCGTCTGACCTGTTCAAGGTGCAGCGCACCATTCTCGGTTCGTACCACGTGACGGATGCCGGATCCTTCTATTCGAGCGACGACCAATGGGTAACACCGAATGATCCGGTGCCCACCGCCGGCACCGAGTCGCTGCAGCCGCCCTACTACCTGTCGATGCAAGTGCCGGGCGCTACCGCCCCGTCGTTCACTCTGTATTCGACGTATATACCGAAGGGCAGCGTCGATTCGACGAGAAACGTGCTGACCGGGTATCTCGCCGTCAACTCAGACAATGGCCCAGACTACGGCAAGCTCACCCTGCTGACTCTGCCCAAACAAGCCACCGTTCCTGGCCCAGGCCAGGTGCAAAATAATTTCAAGACCGACACGACGGTTGCGACCCAGCTGGCTCTGCTGCAACGTGGCGAAACCGAGGTAAAACTTGGCAACCTGCTGACCTTACCGGTGGGTGGAGGGCTGCTGTATGTGCAACCGGTCTACGTGCAGTCGACGAGTGGAACGATCTACCCACTGCTACGAAAGGTGCTCGTGGCCTTCGGTAACCAGATCGCCTTCCAGGACACGCTCGACCAGGCGCTCACCTCGCTGTTCGGAGGCAATTCTGGCGCAGTAGCCGGTGATGGTGGTGTTTCGCCGACGACCCCCACGCCCACCAATTCCGCAACCCCGACGCCGCCGGGCACCAGTGCCGCGCTAACTCAGGCTCTGAGCGATGCGAAGCAGGCTCTCACCGACCGGGAGGCGGCGTACCGTTCCAACAATCTTGTCGCCGCAGCCGAGGCCGACGCCCGACTTCAGGATGCGATCACCCGCGCGATTGCTGCTGCCGGCTAACAACTAGCTGCTCCATTTCGTTGTGGTAGTCTGACTATTACGCCGCGGGGTGGAGCAGTTCGGTAGCTCGCTGGGCTCATAACCCAGAGGTCGCAGGTTCAAATCCTGTCCCCGCAACGTTTTCTGAATAGTGTTCGTCCCGGTCTCGCTTAGCTGAGTGTTTTCACCCAGCGGCGAGGCCGGGATTTTTTTGTGCCCGTGTGGTGTTCTAGAGAATGAGGTGTTGGCTAGATCGCCCACCCGTCGGAGAGAGCTATGAACAGGGTATTTGAGGAAGTTGAAGACGAGAGCGGCGCCGTGGCCCGCTACCGTCGCCACGACAACGGTCGAGGATTCGTTTCTGTGAAAGCAACCGCACACCCGAGTGCGTTCATCGACGCCACAGCGTATGTGGAGAATGGCGCGGAGATCGGTGCAAACGCGTGGATCGGTACCGGCAGCTGGATCGACGTAGACGCGTTCGTGGGCGCTGGGGCATTTATCGGTAGCAACGTGCATGTGGGTGCGAAGGCTCAGATCGGCCGCTCGGCGCGCGTCGGCAGTCACTCGCGCATCGCGGCAGGAATGCGCGTGCCAGACGGCGCGCGGGTGGGTCGCGACACACGTGTCACCTCGGGCAAACGGTCTGTGGCCAAGGCCGCCTAGTACCAGTTGTACCCGATCTCGTGCGACCAAGCCCCACACGGCGAACCGTAGCGGTTGGCGATGTACGCGAGCCCCCACTCAATCTGCGTCTGGTAGTTGGTACGCCAATCCCAGCCAGCGGTGGCCATTTTGCTGGCTGGCAGCGATTGCGGAATACCGTATGCCCCACTCGAATAGTTGTAGGCGTTGGTGCGCCATCCTGATTCCTGGTTCCACAACCGCAACAGGCAACTGTTCTGGTCACCGCCGAACCCCAGGTCGGCGAGTCGGCCGAATGCGTATGATTGCGCGCTCGCCGGATCGTTGACACCGCTGCCCGGCACGCTGAACCCGTCACCGCCCGAAGCGCCAGATGCTCCGAACTGGGCTTCGTATGCGGCTTCGGCTTCTTGGCCAGCGCGGTAGTTGGCCTCAACCTGAGCGGTGGAGTTTTTCAGCGCTGCCAACTGGGCATAGAGCTGTACGACGTTGGCGCGCTGCTCGGCGACCGCTTTGTCTGCTGCGTCACTCGCGGATTTCGCGGCAACGGCCGCGGCATCGGCGGCCTTCGACAGGAGGTCGCGGGCGGTTCGGGCGACGGATGCCTGGTCGGCCAAGGCCGTCGACTGGTTTCTGTCAATCTTTGCTTGGGTCAGAATCACCCCAAGCTGTGCGCCGACCTTGTCGAGGGCGCCCAAGCCGTACAACAGGGTCGATTTTCCGAGCCCGCCGATCAGCGCCATCGATGACAGGTCGGTTCCGCCCGCACGATACATGGCGGCAACGATCTGGCCCGCTCTCTGACGGGAATCCTGCGCGCGGCCTTGAGCGGCATCCGCTTGTGTCTGCAAGTTGGCGGCCGTGGTGCTGGCGCGAGCCAGAGTCACCCGCGCTAGCGCGGCATCCGCTGCCACCTTCACCGCGAGATCGCCGAGCCGGTTGGCTTCGGCCTGCAACGAGCCGAGTAGCGAATTAATTTGGGCGATCGTTGCCGAGGTCGCCGCCTCGTTGCCGCGCGCCGCCTCCACTTGGGCCCAACTCGGGTAGTCGGTGCCGTTGACGGTGTCTGCGGCGGCCCCACCGGGCGCGACACCGAGCATCGCCACGACGAGCGCGGTGATTTCCAGGGCGCGTGAAGCCCGCAACAGCATGAGCCAAGGGTAAGCGTTGGGCCGAAAAAGTGCCGGCGCGACGGGTAGATTCGATGCATGCGTGTTCTTCAGGCCCAGATCATCTTCGACCTCGGAGTGGTTTCTACTATCGACCCAGCCGAGCAGGTGCGGCGCCGGGTCGACTTCCTCAAGGACTACGTGCGTGCGGCGTTCGCGCACGGTTTCGTTCTCGGGATCAGTGGTGGGCAAGATTCCTCGCTCGCCGGGCGCCTCTGCCAACTCGCTGTCGAAGAACTTCGGGCGAGCGGCATCCCGGCAGAATTTACCGCTGTTCGTCTGCCCTATTCGGTGCAGGCCGACGAAGACGACGCGCAACTCGCCCTCAGCTTCATCGCTGCCGACCACGAGGTCACCTTCAATATCAAGCGCGGCGTCGACGGATTCGAGGCAGAGTATGCACTCGCGAACAGCGCTGAGATGAGCGACTTCGACAAGGGCAATGTGAAAGCGAGAGCGCGCATGATCGCCCAGTACGCGATCGCCGGGCACGGTCAACTGCTGGTGGTCGGAACAGATCACGCGGCCGAGGCCGTGACCGGCTTCTTCACCAAGTTTGGCGACGGCGGCGCCGACATCCTTCCGCTCTCCGGTCTCACCAAGCGGCAGGGACGCGCGATTCTCGATCACTTGGGTGCGCCGGAACGGCTGTACCTGAAAGCGCCGACCGCTGATCTGCTCGACCACACTCCTGGCCAGACCGATGAAGCAAACCTTGGTCTGAGCTATGCGCAGATCGACGACTACCTTGAAGGCCAACACGTCGCCGACGACGTGGCCGAGGGCATCGAGGCAAGGTACCTCGCCACCCGTCACAAGCGACACTCACCGGTGACCCCGTTCGATGGGTGGTGGCGGGCAGCATCCATGCCGTGAGCGAACGGATGGCTGCTGGCCGCAGTGCCTGCGTCGACACTGCCGCCCAGCGCGAACGGCTACGAGACGACGTCGCGCAACAGTTCTTCGTTCACCGTTCTCCGGGTTGCCGAGATGATGTAGCCCACGACGAGCACGATGAACGGCACGAGCACGAGTATCCAGCCGATCGCGCTCATCGCCCACGGGGTGACCGTGGGGTCGACACCTTCTGCCGCTGTACCGGCGAGGATCCCGAAGCGCGAGATCAGCAGGTACTCGCCGAGTACTAAGCCGATCGTCGCGAGAACCGGTGCGACGACGATGACGAAGACGTTCTCGGTGCCCTTGTTCTTGGCGAAGTACACGATCACCGCGATGCAGACAAGCACCTCGATGAGCACGATCGCTACGACCGCGAGACCACTGAACCAGTTGAACAGGTTGAGCACCGGGTCGAGCTGGAATACCGCGAAGATCACGATGATCGCGCCACTGATGACCGAGGTCAGTACGGATGCCCGGCCGGGCGCGCCGCGCCGGTTGACGGTTCCGAGCGACTTCGGTAGCACTCCACCGCGGCCCATGGCGAAGAAATATCGGCTTGCAGCGTTCTGGAAGGCGAGGAGTCCGGCGAACAGGCTTGACAGCACAAGGATCGACATGACGGTGGCCATCCACGGCGCCACGTACTGGGCCGCAAGGGAGAACAGCACCGCAGCGGGGTTCGCGAGGTTGTTCGACAGCGACAGCGTTTTTTCCACCGCAGCTGAGGAACCCATGCCGGTCACCATTGCAAATGCCGTGACCGCAAATAGAACCGTGATCACGGCGACCGCGAGATAGGTAGCGCGGGGTACAGCTCGTTTCGGGTCTTTCGACTCCTCGCCATAGATCGCGGTTGCCTCGAAACCGATGAACGACGCAAACGCAAACGCAAACGCGATACCGGCCGAGCCAGCCAAGCCGCCGACGAGGATCTTGTCTGGCGAGAAGGATGCCGCGAAGTTGAGCCCTTCCGGTCCACCGTTGGCCAGGATGGCGATCGACGTGATCACGAGCGAGGTGAGTTCGAGAAGCATGAGCACGCCCAGCAGCTTGGCGCCCACATCCACGCTCAGCAGCGATAGCGCCGTGACGAGCAGCCAAGCGATCAGCGACCATGCCCACCAGGGCATCACGCCGAGCTGCGCAGAGATCACGGCACCGAAGAACCCATAGATCGCGAGTTGAACGCCGACGTACGCAACGATGGAAACGAAGGCGGATGCGATGCCCGCGTGCCTGCCGAGCCCACGCCCGATGTATGCGAAGAATGCACCGGCATTGGTGACTCGCTGGCTCATGGCGGCATACCCGACGCTGAACAGGAGGAGCGTGATTCCGACGGCGAGATAGGCACCGGGTGCCGCTGCGCCGTTACCGAGCACGATCGCGACGGGAACAGCCCCGGTCATCCCGACGAGCGGAGCCGCTGCGGCCACCACGAAGAAGACAATTCCGATTACTCCAAGACGCCCCTTGTGCAGGGTGGTTACTGAAGATTCGGCGGGTTTGTGGGTAAGCGCCATCTGATAGTCCTCATTGAGTTCTGGCCAGCACAGATCGTGTGTGTCCAAACGATTAGGTAAACAATGTCGAAGTAGTGCGCCACAGTCAAGTGCTTCGTGGTGATTCATTCGGGCACAAACCGTTCTGGGCTACACTCTCGCCCTATGAGCCAACTCAATGGATTTTTACCGCCGCTGACACCGCGAGGGTCAAGCTCCCTCGTTCCGACGATGCCGTGGTACTACTCGGGAACCTTGCTCACGGTCGAATACCTCACCGACGAGGCGAATGTGCGGGCGATCCTTCCCCCAGATATCGACCTTGCCCCCGAGCAACCGGGAGCCGTCGCGATAATCTGGGCCGATTGGCAGTCCTGCAGCGACGGTGGCCTCGAGCTACTCGACCCGGTGCGCGCGCAGTATCTCGAGGCGTTCGTCGTGGTGCGGTGCTCTTATGCGGGCACGACCTACAGTCGATGCGTCGCGATCTGGGTGACGACGGACTTCGCCATGGGGCGGGGTTGGTTTCAGGGCTACCCGAAGAAGCTCGGCTCCGTGCATGTGACACGACTCTTCGCCCACGGCAAAGCAACTCCACGGCTCGAGGCCGGTGCGCAGCTGGGTGCCTCGTTGTCTGCGTATGACCACCGGTTGGCTTCCGCTGTCGTCACCCTGCGCGAACCGAGTGAGAACAACGGTTTCGTCAACGGGCACCGGATGTTGCACAACCGCTTCATGCCGTCGATCAGCCAAGGCCAGGGTCTTTCGCTCGACCAACTCGTGTCGATGGGCGGTGTGGATGCCGACCTCGGTCAGCCGTGGCGAGGGGAAGCGGAGCTCACCCTCGCCGATTCACCGTGGGACGAACTGAGCTCGATTCTGCCCGTCGGGGAGATTCTCGCTGGCTACTATCGCGAGCTCGGAGTGACATTCGCCGGCGGCGAACTCGTGGCCGACCGCAGTCGGGCTGCCTGACGTATTCTGCTGACGTCGCTGATCAGTAGTCTTCGATGTACTCGTCGAGTTCCCAGCGACTGACCTCGCGCGCCGCCGGGTCATCGACCGCGGCTTCGTAGCGTTCGATCTCGTCGCGTTTGAGCATCGTGAACACGTCGACGAAACGATTGCCGATGATGTCTCGCAGGCGCTGGTTGCCGGCGAGGGCGTCCAGTGCTTCCGTGAGCGACATCGGCAGCACTGCTGCCGCCTCGTTCTCGTACGCCCAGCCGGCGGCATCCGCAGGCGCGTCGAGTTGCCGGGCGATGCCGTCGAGGCCGGCCGCGAGGATTGCGGCGATCATCACGTACGGGTTCGCGGCACCGTCGCCGAGTCGCAACTCGAGGCGGGTACCCTCGCCACGCTCCGGTGGCACGCGCAGCATGGCGCTGCGATTGTCGTGACCCCAGTTGGCGCGGTAGGGCGCGAGAGTGTCAGGGCCGAGCCGCTTATAGGCGTTGACGGTGGGGTTGGTAAACGCGGCGAGAGCGTGCGCATTATCGAGGATGCCGGCGATCAGTCGGTTGGCGGTCAGCGACAGTTCGCCACCGGCCGCGTGCATCAGGTTGTTGCCAGCGGCATCCACCACCGAGAAGTGCAGGTGGAATCCACTGCCGCCCTCATCGCTCCAGGGCTTTCCGAGGAAGGTTGCGAGTTTGCCTTCCCGCGCCACGATGTCTTTCACCGCGGTTTTGAAGATGAAGGTGCGGTCAGCTGCGCGCAATGCCTCGCCATGCCAGAGGTTGATCTCGTATTGGCTGGGGCTGAACTCATGGTTACCCGCGAAGACGCCAATGTCCATCTGGTCGAGCATCCGCAACAGGTGCAAGAAGGTGCCGTCTGGGTCGACCCACGCACCTGTCGTGTAGACGCGCCCGGTGCGGGTGATCGAACGTCGCCAGCCCTCTTCCGTGCGGTCGGCGATGTAAAACTCGAGCTCGGGGCCGACTACCGGCGCGAGTCCCAGCGCCTCATACTGCTCGATCACGTGGCGCAGAACCGAGCGCGGGGCGATTTCGCTCGCCGACTGGTCGGGCTCGAAGGCATCGGCGACGACCATGGCCACCCCGGGCTCCCACGGCATCATCGTGAGTGAGTCGGGATCGATTCGGGTGATCAGGTCGGGAAGCCCGTTCGACATGATGCCGTTGCCATCCAGGACGCCACCGCGGGTGGTGGTGACCCATACGCCTTGGCAGAAAGTGGTGCCGTTCTTCGTGATGCGCTCATACTGGCTTACGAGTAGGTCCTTCGACCGGGTAATGCCAAGAATATCGGCGTAGACGAGGCGAAGAACATCGATTCCCTTCGCTTCCAGTTGGGATCGAAGACCGGTCAGGTCGGTACTCATATGTCCTCCGCCATCAATCGTTCGGCCATGAACGATTAGTGAGATACTAACCCGATGAGAGCATTGTTCGTGCAGCACGATCACATCAGCCCGACGGGGCCGGTGGCGGATCGACTGCGCCAGCGTGGCTTCGACGTCGACGAGATCACCGTTGTCGATGAAGCAAATTTCGCCTCGCCAAACGTGCAGTTTCAGTTTCCCCACCTCAATGACTACGACCTGATCGTTCCCATGGGGGCGCCGTGGGGTGCGTGGGATGACGCGTGCATCGGTAATTGGCTGCAGCCCGAGATCGCGTGGGTGCGCGATGCGATCGACCGCGACATCCCCGTCCTCGGCATTTGCTTCGGCGGGCAGCTCATGGCGCGCGCCCTCGGCGGAACCGTGAGCCGGGCGAGCAAGGCGGAGATCGGTTGGACGGCCATCCATAGCGACGACGCGTCGCTCGTGTCGCCGGGTCCGTGGTTCCAGTTCCACTACGACAAGTGGGTGGTGCCGGCTGGCGCGGTCGAGATCGCGCGAAATTCGGTGGCGTCGCAGGCGTTCACCTTCGGGCGTAGCCTGGCGGTTCAATTCCACCCTGAGCTCACCGCGCCCACTCTCGCCGGATGGCTGCGTGAAGGAGGCGCCGATGAGGTGATTGCCGACAATCAAGACCCGACAGCACTTCTGGCGCATACCGAAGCAGAGCAGGTCGCCGCGATCGGTCGTTCCAATGCTCTCGTCGACGCGTTTCTCAAGCGGATCGCGAAGCTCTAGTCGCACCGCGGGCTCAGCGAAGCGTGTCGAGGATCTCGATTACTCTCGCCGCATCGGTTGCCGGGTTCACGAACGCGAGCCGAAGAACTGTCTGGCCGTGCCACCAGGTCGGAACGCACAGGATCACGCCGTTGGCGGCCTGCTCCTTGGACCAGGCCTCGTACTGGCCGTCGCTCCAACCCGGGCGGTCAAACAGCACGATCGAGAGTTCCGGTTCGCACATGAGTCTGAGGTGACTGGAGTCGCGGATCGCGTCAGCAACGGTGCGGGCCGTAGCGAGCGACAACTCGACGGCACGGCGATACTTGTCGGTGCCATGGGTAGCGAGGCTAAACCAGAATGGCAGCCCGCGAGCTCGTCGAGAGAGATGAATGGCCAATTCTGACGGGTTCCACGACTCGCGGTCGACGTGGTCCAGATAACTCGCGTGTTGGGCGTGAACCGCACGCGCGAGCTCGGGCTCTCGGTAGAGCAGCGCGCAGCAGTCGTACGGCGCGAACAGCCACTTATGTGGGTCGACGATGAAGCTATCCGCGAGTTCGATCCCCGCGAACAATGAGCGAACGCTCGGTGCAGCCAAGCCTGCTCCACCGTACGCGCCATCCACGTGCAACCACACTCCGAACTCGCGGCAGACGGATGCCACATCCGCGAGGTCATCGATGAGCCCTTCGTTAGTCGTGCCCGCTGAGGCAACCACTGCGAACACGTCGGGGTGAGAGTGCAGCACTTCGCGCAGCGCCCTCCCGGTGAGATGTCCGCGCGCGTCGATCGGCACATCCACGATTTCTGCATCGAGCGCCTTGGCCGCCGAGTGAATCGACGAGTGCGCGTTCGAGGTGCAGGCCACCTGCCAGCCGCTAACGGGCCTCCCGCCACGCTGGCCTTTGGCCGTTTCTCTTGCCGTCATGAGAGCAGACAGATTGCCGCTCGTACCGCCGGACACAAAACATCCTCCAGCGGTCTCGGGCCAACCGAGTAGACCGACGATCCAGGCGAGCGCTTCGTTCTCGGCATAGATTGCTCCGGCCCCCGCTTCCCACATCCCCCCGAAGATGTTCGCCGCGCTCGTCACGAAGTCAAAGACCACTGCCGCACGAGTCGGCGCCGATGGAATGTATGCGAGGTTGTATGGGTCGTCCTGTGAGCGGGTCGCGGGCTCAAGTACCTCGTTGAAAACGCGCAGCGCGGCTTTACCCCCGATTCCCTCTGCTGTCACTGTGGCGCCGGCGGCTCGAGAAAGCTCGGCCGCTGAGCGAGCGGTAGACAGCGGATCAGTGTGACGCACCACGCGTTGCGCCGACCAGTCGACGGCGAGCTGCACGATCGCGGACTCGTCGCCCCAGATTGAGTGCGGCTCCGCCCCGCTGTCGTCGCTTGTCATGCAAGCTCGACGCGCACTGGGAAGCGCTTGATCCCGTTGATGAAGTTGCTGCGCAGCCGGTCGAGTTCGCCCGTCTGGTGCATGCCCGTGATGCGCGGAAGAAGGTTCTCGAACATGATCCTGATCTCGAGTCGAGCGAGCGAGTTACCGAGACACATGTGGGGGCCGCCTCGACCAAACGCCATGTGCTCGTTAGGGCTCCGCGTCACATCCATCTGATACGGCTTGGTGAAGATCTCTGGGTCGCGGTTACCGGATGCGAACCACGTGACGATCTTGTCGCCCTCGCGGATTGCCTGCCCATTGAGTTCTGTGTCCCGCGTTGCTGTGCGGCGGAAGTGGTACACCGGGCTCGCCAGCCGCAGAAACTCTTCGACCGCCCACGGGATGAGCTCGGGCTTTTCTTGCAGCAGGGCGAGCTGGTCGGGGTTCTGCATCAGGTAGTTCATCGAGTGGGTCATTGTATGGCGCGTCGTCTCGTTGCCAGCGACCACGAGCAGCAGGAAGTAGCTGTTGAAATCGCGCTCCGACAGCGGAATGTCATCCTCGGGCACTTGGTTGGTTAGCCGAGACACGAGGTCGGTTCGCTGCGTTCCTCGCCGCTCGTCAGCGAGTGCGCGGCCGTAGTCGAAAACCTCCTGCGCGGCCGGCGATCGGAACGGGAGGAGGCGATACTTCTCGCTCTCCGCGGAGTCGGCCAGTACATCTGCGTGTTCTGGGTCGGTGTTGCCGACCATGCGATTGCCCCAGTCGATCAGGCGATAGATGTCGGCATCCGGCACATCGAGCATTCGGGCGAGGACGCGAATGGGAAAGTCGGCAGCGATTTCGGCGACGAAGTCGAACTCGCGCTTCGCGAACGCCGCGTCGAGCGTCGTGGCGGTTAGCCCGCGCAGGAAGGTTTCGTAGCCGGCGATCGCGCGAGGGGTGAACTCGCCCTGCATGAGCCTGCGCAGCGAGCGATGACGCACGCCATCCGTTTCGAGCATCGACTTGCGCGCCTCGATCTGCTCGGCATCGAGCTCTTCCAGATTGACGGCGCCGCGCTCGCTCGAAAAGGTTTCGGTATCACGCAGCACCCCGACGACATCGTGGTACCTCGTGAGCGACCAGAAGCCGTGGTTGGGTGCTTCCTCGTCGTCCCAGTGCACGGGAGCTGACGTGCGTAGCGCGTCGAACGCAGTCCATGGGTCGCCGAACTCAAATAGATCGAGGTCGGCTAGAGCGACCTTCGTCGGTGTAGTCACAGCAATCCTCCGTTGGGTTGCACGAAATTGTTCGGTAGCGAACAATTGCTACTTCGACGATAAAGCATGGTTGACGCGGGGGGAATGAGGAATCTCGCTCAGGCGCCGACAATTAGAGTGACTGCAGCGCATCCTTCTAAGGAGTTTTCATGGCAGGGCCACACACTCTCGCCGAAACTGAGCGGCAGGTCGAGACGAAGCTCGATGGGCTCACCCTTGACTATTCGGCGATGGCGGTCACATCCAATCTCTTTCGTGCGGCCAACGCGGTGCGCAACCACTTCGAGCGCACGGTGCTTTCGCAGAATAACCTCTCGTGGACGGCCTTCGTCGTGCTCTGGGTGGTCTGGATCTGGGAGCCGATCGAGACTAGGCAGATCGCGCTCGAAGGCGGCTTCTCGAAGGCGACGCTCACCGGTGTGCTCTCGACCCTCGAAGGTCGCGGTTGGCTCGTGCGTGAGCGCAGCACAATGGATGGTCGGCTCGTTGTGGTCACCCTGACCGACGCCGGGCGCACGCTGATGTCGACCTTGTTTCCGGCCTTTAATGTCCAGGAACAGCACATAGCGAGCCCGGTCGACCCGAAAAAGCGAGACGAGCTCGCCGAGATGTTGCTGCTCGTGACCTCGAACGTAGAGAAGTCGACCTAGCCCTCCGTGCGGCCGCAGGTACATGCGTTGGCGCTGTTGTAACGCGCCCGTCAGATTGCTAGGGTAGGTCATTAGTATCCGAACGACTTAGCGACGAGTCGTCGAGACGGGACCGAGCCATGACGACGATCGAACTCGTGGGCGTGGCTGTTGACACTCGGCACTACATCGGCGGCGAACGGGTTGCCTCGGGGGAGACGTTCGCCAACACCTCCCCGATCGACGGCACGTTCCTCGGCGACATCGCGCGTGGGGGAGCGGCGGAAATCGGTGCTGCCGTCTCCGCGGCACGCGCTGCATTTGCCGGATGGGCAGCCATGGGTCCGCAGGCGCGCGGAGCGATACTGCATCGCGTGGCTGACCTCGTCGAGCAGAACCTCGAGACGCTCGCCGCCATTGAGACGCTCGACAATGGTGCGCTCCTGCGTAGCCATCGACGCGGGGTCATGCCGCGGGTGGCGCACAACTTGCGGTTCTTCGCAGACTGGGCGATCAACGAACTCGGGCATCCCGATCTCGATACCCGTGGGCACACTAACCACGTGAGTTGGGATCCCTCTGGGGTGGCTGCTCTCATTACGCCGTGGAACGCCCCGCTCATGCTCGCTACCTGGAAGATCGGTCCGGCGCTCGCCGCCGGGGATACCGTGGTGCTCAAACCCGCCGAGTGGACTCCGCTCAGCGCATCGTTCTTCGCTGATCTCACCAAGCAGGCGGGAATGCCCGATGGCGTCTTCAACGTCGTGCAGGGCTATGGCGATGAAGCGGGTGCTGCACTCGTCGCGCACCCCGGCATCAGCCGCATCTCATTCACTGGTTCGGTGCCGACCGCGAAGACCATCGCCCGCGCAGCCGCCGAAAATCTCACGCCATGCAGTTTCGAGCTCGGTGGTAAGAGTCCGTGCATCGTGCTCGGCGACGCCGATCTCGAGCTCGCGGCATCCCTCGCCGTCGAGCAATACGACAACGCGGGCCAGGTCTGCCTGTCTGGCACGCGAATTCTCGTGCACGAGAGCATCGCGACCGAGTTTATGGAAGCCTTCACAGCTAAGGCTGCGGCGCTCACGCAAGGCGACCCGCGTGACCCCGAGACAGACATCGGCCCGCAGATTCACCAGACGCACTTCGACCGGGTGAAGGGTTTCGTCGATAGGGCAAAGGCCGAGGGTGCCGATATCGTCTGGGGCGGCGAGCCGAACGGCGAACTCGGCGGGCTGTACTTTCGCCCAACGCTCATCGCCAACCCTGCGCCCGGCAGCGAAATCGTCACCGCTGAGGTCTTCGGCCCGGTGCTCACCATGCAGACTTTTACCACGGACGACGACGTCGTCGCCCTCGCGAACGGCACGGATTTCGGGCTGGCCGCGATCGTCGTTTCGGGAGACCGTGATCACGCAGAGCTCGTGACCAGACAACTCGTGGCTGGCACGATCTGGGTTAACTGCTTCTTCGTGCGCGACCTACGCGCTCCGTTTGGCGGCTCAAAGAAATCGGGCGTCGGTCGCGAGGGCGGCACGTGGTCCTTCGACTTCTATGCAGACATCAAGAACACCGTTTTTGCACCAACCGGCTGGAAAACCGCAACTATCGAAGGAAGTACTCATGGGTGAAGTAGTTGGGGTGGGCCTGATCGCGCACGTTCCCACGATCATGCTGCCGAAAGAGACTCGTATGGAGCTCAACGAAGGCAAAGACTCGACACTCGTCGCGGGCCTCGAGAAGCTCCGCAAAGATGTCTTTGAGTCAGTCGACTATGACACCGTCGTCGTGTTCGACAGTCATTGGGCCACTACCGTCGAGTTCGTCGTGTCATCGCACGAGCGTCGTCACGGACTGTTCACCTCGGAGGAGCTTCCGCGCGGAATGCACGCCGTGCCATTCGACTATCGGGGCGACCCCGAGCTCGCCGAGCTCATGAGTGAAGCCGCCGAGAAGAATGGAACGTGGATCACCCCGATCGACGATCCGGATCTTCCGGTCATGTACGCGACCATCAACCTCTGGAAGTTCCTCGGTGAGGGGCTTCCCGACAAGAAGTGGGTAAGTGTCTCCCTCTGCCAGACGGCGACCGACGAAGACTTCCTGCGCGCCGGGCGAGCGATCGGGGAAGCTATCGCTCAGAGCGACCGCCGGGTGATCTTGTTGGCGTCTGGGGCTCTGTCGCACACTTTTCATAAGCTGCGCGAGTTGCGCAAGCACGAGATGGCCGACCCGAGCAACATCTTCTCCAAGGAGGCGCTCAACGCTGACTACGAACGCCTCGACTGGTTCGCGGGGGGTGACCACGCGCGGGTACTCGAGACAATGCCAGCCTTCCACCGAGTGCGCCCCGAGGCGATGTTCGGCCACTGGCTGCTTGCCATCGGAGCGATCGGTGAAGAGGCGTGCACCGCACCAGGAATCCAGTACAGCGACTACGAGAACTCGATCGGTACCGGTCAGGTGCACGTCTGGTTTCCCCAGCCTGCCGGGGGCTTCCCTCGTGCGAAAGACCTCACCCTCAGCCGTGAGTGACGACCTTACGTGACTGAGTTGCGGCGCATAGTGCTCGACGGGTATGCCACCCAGGTCGAGCGCCACGGCGACACCCTCGTGGCCCGAGATGGCAGGCAGTTGGGCATCGAGAACGCCGTGCATCTGCCGCCGAGCGAGCCGACCAAAATTGTTGCGGTTCACCTGAACTACGCGAGCCGTACCGACGAATTCATGACCAAACTCCCCGCTGCGCCCACGTACTTTCACAAGCCCATCTCGGCTCTGAACTCGCACCGTGGTGCCGTGGTACGACCGGTTGGCTGCCGATGGCTCAACTTTGAGGGCGAGATCGTGATTGTGATCGGGCGCACCTGCCGCAATGTCTCCCCCGAAGAGGCAAGCGACTACATCGCGGGCTACACGATCGGCAACGACTTCGGTCTGCACGACTTTCGCGACACGGATGCTGGCTCGATGCTGCGGGTAAAGGGCAGCGACACGCTGGCCCCGGTCGGCCCCGGTCTGGTCACCGATTGGGACTTTCGCGGTAAGCGCCTTCGTACCATCGTGAACGGCGAAGTGCGACAAGACGACACCACAGACAACATGCAGTGGGACATGAACTACCTCGTCGCAGACATCGCGCGAACGATCACCCTCGTTCCGGGCGATCTGCTGTTTACCGGCACCCCCGCGTTCTCGCGCCCGGTGGAACCCGGTGACGTTGTGGAGGTCGAGGTGGAAGGACTCGGCACTCTCTCCAACACCATTGTCGAAGGCCCCGCGGGCATTCGTAGCGACGTCGGTGCTCAGCCGACGTCGAGCGAAGAAGTGGTTTCGACGGCGCTCGGCGGCGACTGGGAGTTTCGTGGCATCCGTACCCCCAGCAAGGACTTGTACCCTTCAACCGTGGAAGAAAACACCCGATGATCAAAATCCAGGTCGACATGGATACCTGCCAGCATTACGGGCAGTGCGTGTTCGAGGCGCCGAAAATTTTCCACCTCAATGATGACGACAAGCTCGAGTACCTCGCAGAGGTCGATGACGACGAACGCGGTAACGTCGAGGCGGCCGTCGATGTCTGCCCCATGCAGGCCATTCGCATCGTCGAATGACCACCGCGCCCGTCGTCATCGTCGGGGCGTCGATGGGTGGCCTGCGCACAGCAGAGGCACTGCGCCGCGCCGGCTATTCGGGGCCGATCACTATCATCGGCGATGAAGTTCATGCCCCGTACAATCGCCCGCCACTCTCCAAAGAGGTGCTGTCGACCGAGGTGACCCACGAGGCCGTAGCATTTCCGGCCAGGGCCGCCACAGCAGACGTCGAGTGGATGCTCGGCCGTCGAGTAGTTAGCGCAAATCTCGAGGCGCACACCGTTACGACCGCAGACGGTGCCGTCGTGCCCTATCGTGCGCTGGTTGTCGCCACCGGGCTGCGGCCCAGACGCCTTCCCGTGCCACCGCTGGCCGGCCGCCACGCCGTGCGCACACTCGACGACGCCATGGCTCTGCGCACCGAGCTCATTCCGGGAGCACGAGTGGTTGTCGTCGGCTCCGGTTTCATCGGCTGCGAGGTCGCGGCTACCGCTATGAAACTCGGATGCGCGGTGACAATCGTTTCGCCGAGCGCCGAGCCGCTCATCCGCCCGCTCGGTCGAATGCTGGGAGCAGAACTGCGCAGGCGTCACGAGGCGAGCGGTATCGCGTTTCGCATGGGGCGCACTGTCGCGGCGCTCGAAGGGGGCAGCGTGCTCACCGGCGTCGTGCTCGACGACGGAACATCGCTTGACGCCGATGTTGTGATCGAGGCTCTTGGTTCAGAAGCGAACACGGAATGGCTCGACGGAAGCGGTCTCGATGTCTCGGACGGCGTACTCGTCGATGACGCGATGCGCGCGATCGGTGCAGACAATACGGTTCGCGACGATGTCTTCGCGGTCGGTGACGTTGCCCGTTTTCCCAATCGCATGTTCGATGCTGAGCCGAGACGAATCGAACATTGGAACATTCCAACCGACACGGGCAAACGGGCCGGCGCCGTTCTCGCGGCGCAGCTCGCGGGCACCGCAGACGAACCTGTTTCACAATCATTCACGCCGATGCCAGCGTTCTGGTCGATCCAACTCAACGTTGACCTACAGGCATACGGACTTCCCGGGCTCGCCGACTCTGAGCGCGTGCTCGAGGGCGACCTGGCCGGCGACGTCATCATCGGCTACTACCGTCGCGAGACCCTCGTCGGGGTAGTTGGCCTCGGAATGAAGGCTGCTCTTGTGCCGTACCGCAGACAGATCGCCGGCGACTAGCAGTGCCTCTCGTTCTCGCGCAGTGGGTTAAGCGCGCTCCAGCCCTCGCGGTCGTCTCCCAGCGGTCACACGGGCACCCGTAGGCTGTTCGCATGACCGATGTCTTCGTTGCTGTTGCCCAGTTTGCCCCAGGGCAGGATGCTGCAACGAACCTGCAGACGATCCGCGTGCTCGCGGCAACGGCGGTTGCCCGCGGCGCCGGGCTGGTGGTGTTTCCGGAGTATTCGTCGTGGTTCTCGGCCGAGCTGGGGCAAACATCCGTCGATGCCGCCCAGCCCCTTGATGGGCCGTTCGTGCGGGCGGTCGCCGCGCTGGCGAAAGAGCTGGGCATTCACATCGTCGCGGGGATGCTTGAGAAGACGAGTGACGCCCACCGCTTCTCGAACACCCTCGTCGCGATCGACGCGAGCGGCGACGTCGTTGCCACGTACCGCAAGCTGCATCTGTATGACGCGTTCGGGGCGCGCGAGTCCGACTGGGTGATACCAGGCGAGAGTGAACCGCCGGAGACCTTCGCATGGTGCGGCTTCACGGTGGGCATGCAGACCTGTTACGACATCCGCTTTCCTGAGGTCACCCGCCGTCTCGTAGATGTTGGAGTCGATCTGGTTGTCGTTCCTTCTGAGTGGGTGCGCGGCCCGCTCAAGGAGCACCACTGGCGCACTCTCGTGACGGCGCGCGCCCTCGAGAATGTGCTCTACATTGCAGCGGCCGACCACGCGCCGCCGGTTGGTGTTGGTAACAGCATGGTGGTCGACCCGATGGGTGTCGAACTCGCAACGATCGGCGATACGACGGATGTCGCCGTGGCTCACGTTTCTCTCGACCGGATCGCCGCCGTGCGTGACCTCAACCCTGCCCTCGCCGTGCGACGATTTGGGGTACACCCGTTGTAACGAGCTCGTGCCGTGACCACGGTTAGCGGCCGGCGCCCACGTATGGGGGGTTCGAGAACTGCCCGATTCGGCAGGCTCACGCGTATCGTGGTCAGCATCGTCGCTGAGGGGAACCCGATGGCCGAACCGTACCGAGTTATTGTCGTCGAAGACGATCCAGATGTCGCGCTGTATACCAAGCTGGTGCTCGAGAAGCATGAGCTATGCGTAGTAATGACCATCGCTGATCCCCGCGATGTGCTGTCAGCGGTGAGCGACTTCGACCCCGAGGTGGTTCTGACGGATGTCGAGTTGCCGGGAATGTCTGGGCTCGATCTGATCGCCCAGATTCGAGAGGTGCGCCCGGGTACTCCTGTCGTGGTGATGACCGCCCACGCCTCGCTCGATTATGCGGTAACGGCGTTGCGCAATCAGGCCGACGAGTTTCTCACCAAGCCGGTGCAGTCTGCGGATCTGGTCGCTCATGTCACGCGGTTGGCGGATGCGGCGCGTGACCGCGTGACCCATGCTCCACGACCGCAGGTGGTTCTTGCGATCGGGGCACATCCCGACGATGTTGAAATCGGGGTCGGTGGTATCCTCGCCGCGCACGCCGCGGCGGGCGACTCGGTCACCATCCTCACGCTCTCCCATGGGCACCGCGAAGGCGGCGTGAAGACCGCGTGGAATGAGGGCTCGACCGCTGCGGCGTCGATCGGTGCGACGCTCATCTTGGAGGAAGGCGAAGGCTACCTCACCAATATGCAGTCCATGATCGACCGGATCAGCCAAGTGGTCAGTGAGCTCGAGCCGACGATCGTGTACGTCCACAGCAAAAACGACCGGAATCAGGATCATCGCGCGGCGCACGGCGCGGCGCTTGCTGCTACCACTAGTGTGCGCATGATTGCCTGCTATCAGGGCACGGGAGCGACTGTCGACTTTCGGCCCAACCGATTCGTGTCAATCGATCGCTTCACGGATGCGAAGGTCGTCATGGTGGAATGTTTCGCCATGGGCGGCATTCGACCGAACTACATCAAGACTGATTTCGTGCTCGCGACGGCACGAGCGTGGTCGAGATTTGGTGAGGGCGACTATTGCGAAGCGCTCGAGATCATTCGCGATTCTGCCCCGGTAATCTGACCGCGATGGTCACACCAGCCCCGCGCGTGACACGCGAAGACGGGGGTGGTGCGCCCTGTGCACCCGGTATTCAGACCCATAGAATTGCTGCAGGGTAGGGGGGCTGCCGTGGAACAAAACGCATATCGGGTTCTGGTTGTCGATGACGACCCAGACGTCGCGCTCTACACGCGAACCATTTTGGAGCGTCGGGGCGGATGCTCGGTGCAGACCGTTTCCAGTCCGGCGTTGGCGCGCGTCGCCGTCCACGACTTCCGCCCTGACGTCGTGGTCACCGACATTGAGATGCCCGGTATGACTGGGCTGCAACTCCTCGCACTCTTGCGCGCCGACCAGCCAGACCTCCCGGTGATTGTTATGACTGCCCACGTTTCTATCGAGTACGCGGTGAGTGCGCTGCGCAGCCAGGCCGACGAGTTTCTCACCAAACCGGTCGAGTCGGCCAATCTCATTGCGATCGTCGCGCGTCTCGCCGCGGAAGGTCGCAAGAAACGGGAGTCTGCCCGTCCGAGGGAATACGTTCTGGCAGTCGGAGCGCATCCCGATGACGTTGAGATCGGAGTTGGTGGAATACTCGCTGCACACCGTGCTGCGGGCGACCAAGTGGTCATTCTTACGCTCTCACGCGGTGGCCAGGGCGGCGAAGCGGATGACCGCCAGCATGAGGCGCTGCGCTCGGCTGAGTTGCTCGGAGCCCGGCTGTTTCTCGAGGACCTCATCGACACCGAGATCACGAACACCGGCCCAACGGTTGCCATAATTGAGCGAGTAGTGCGGCAGGTGAATCCCACAATTGTCTACACCCACTCGAGCCATGATCGTCATCAAGACCACCGGGCAGTGCACGAAGCGGCGATCGTCGCTACGCGCGGCGTGGATACCGTCGCGTGCTTCCAGAGCCCATCGTCAACCGTCGACTTCAGACCGACACGGTTTGTGAGCATTGACGGCTTCACCGACAAGAAACTTGAGCTACTGGCCTGTTTCAGTTCGCAGGCCGACATTCGCACCTATCTCGCGCCAGACTTTGTGCTGGCTACGGCCCGATATTGGTCGCGATACGGTGGTGGCGAGAGCGTCGAGCCTCTCGAGATCATTCGTGACATGGCGGATATGTCGATGTCATCACGTAAGCAGACGGTCGACCGAAACACAACGCCGGGGGAATCAGCGTGACGCGCGTTCTCGTCACCGGGGCCGGGGGGCCGGCTGGCGTCGCGGTCATCCGCTCGCTACTGAAACGCGAGGATGTCGACGTCTATTGCGCAGACATGGATGGCTGGGCAAGCGGCCTCTACCTCGTTCCCGCGGGCCGGCGGCGCCTGGTGCCACCCGGCCTCGCTCTGGACTTCGTCGAGGCCGTCGCCGCGATGTGCCGGAAAGATTCCATCGATGTCGTGTTCTCGACCGTCGATGTCGAACTGTCGCCGCTCGCTCGGCGCCGAGCAGAACTCCCCGCAGTGCTCGCGGCCCCATCGATCGAAACCCTCGAGGTGACCCTCGACAAGTTCGCGCTCGCCGAACTCTGCGCATCACGGTTGCGGGTGCCGGTGACGCGTCTCGTGAACCCGGCCGGTTGCGCCGAAGACTGGGCCTTCCCGGTCATTGTCAAGCCACGCCGCGGGGCGGGCTCCCGCGGGGTGCGCCTCGTGCCCGATCGAGCGGGCTTGCGCGTTCTCGGCACAGATCTCGACCTCATCATCCAGGAGTATCTTCCCGGCGCGGAGTACTCCGTTGACGTGATTGCCATAGCCGGCTCGGTTATTGCGGCCGTGCCCCGCACCCGCACTCGGGTGGACTCGGGCGTCTCGATCGCGGGGCGCACGGTGCACGACGATGCGCTCGAATCGACGGCTGCGGCCGTCGTGCGCGCTATCGCACTCACCGGTGTCGCCAACGTGCAGTTGCGGCTCGACACGCAGGGCGTGCCAGCTTTGCTCGAAGTGAACCCGCGGTTTCCTGGTGCGATGCCGCTGACAATCGCTGCTGGCGTCGATATGCCATCACTCGCGCTTGATCTTGCGCTCGGAATTGCGCTACCCGCTCACGTCGATTTTGTGGAAATTGCCAACGTGCGCTATCTGGAAGACATTTTTGTACCGCTCGACGAGCTACTCGATTCCGCGTTCGCCGCGCACGGCGAAAAATCAGAATGAATCCCCACTCGGAGGTCGTCGGCGACTACCACGTGCACTCGACGTGGTCGGACGACGCGGTGAGTACGGTCGCTGAGAACATCGCGGCGGCATCCGCAGCTGGACTTTCGGTGATTCGCCTCATCGACCATGTGCGCGAGTCGACGACCTGGCTGCCGCAATTTCTCGCCGAGGTTGCCGCCACGCCGGTTCCCGCCGGGCTCACCGTACTCACCGGCGTCGAGACGAAGCTCATGAACGCGCGTGGTGATCTCGACCTGCCGCGTGGCGTCGACGGTGTCAACGCGATCGTCATCGCCGACCACCAGTTTCCCGGAACTGACGGTCCATGGTCGCCCGAGGTCACTCGCCAGAACCTCGCAGCTGGGCTCGGAACAGCCGAGGCACTCGACCTCCTGGTGGGTGCACTTATTGCGGCAATGGCATCAGTGCCGTCGGCGCAACTCGCGCACTGCTTCTCGATCCTGCCCAAGGTCGGCCTCAGCGAGGATGACCTGACTGATGAGCAGTTGCAGGCCTGGGCTGCCGCCGCAGCCGCGACGGGGACTCTCATCGAAGTCAACGAGAAGTGGGGTTGCCCCGGACCGCGCGCCGTTCGCGCTGCCGCCAATGCACGCGCCCGACTGGTAGCCGCGACCGACAGCCACAGTGCGATGGACATCGGGCGGTACGAGCGCGTGGTAGCAATTTTCGATGAGGCACGGTCATGAATCTTGATTGGGCGGCCATCGATTGGGCGGGCATCGGCTACACGGCGCTCACCGTCGTGCTCCTGGTCTTCGTTGCAACGGGGGCCGTGCCAATTCTCGCCACCGCGTATCAATTTCTTGCTATCCCGTTCCACTCGGTAGTCAATCATTACAAGAAAGCGAAGCCGTATCTGCCTCGCGTTGCCGTGGTCGTTCCGGCGTGGAATGAGGGGGCGGTAATCGGCGCTTCCATCGAGCGTCTCATGGCGCTCGAGTATCCCCCCGAGAGCCTGCGCATTTATGTGGTTGACGATGCGAGCACAGACACGACTCCCGATGTGGTCACGGAGAAGGCGCTCATCTATCCCGGGTCGGTGTTTCACCTGCGGCGAGAGAAGGGTGGCGAGGGCAAGGCCCACACGCTCAATCACGGCATCCGTGTGGTGCTTGAAGACGACTGGATGCAGGCCCTACTCATCATGGACGCCGACGTCATCTATCTGCCGGACTCTCTGCGCCGCATGACGCGTCACCTTGGAGATCCGGAGGTGGGCGCCGTCACCGCCTACATTCGCGAGGGCAGTGCCGACAAAAATTACCTCACTCGGTTCATCGGCATGGAATATGTGCTCGCGCAGGTGGCGGCTCGCCGCGCCCAGAACGTGCTTGGAGCTCTCGCCTGTCTTGCCGGAGGGGCCCAGCTGCACTCGCGCGAAAACCTTCTCGCGATCGGTGGACAAATCGACACGTCGAGCCTTGCCGAAGACACCATCACGACTTTCTTGACTCAACTGGGCGGGCGCCGTGTGGTCTTCGAGCCCTTCGCGATTGTTCTCGCCGAAGAGCCGCAGCGCATTGGCGACCTGTGGAAGCAACGCCTGCGCTGGGCGCGGGGCAACGTTCAGGTCACCAACCGGTACAGGAAAATTTGGTTTCGCCGCTCACACGTGCACAAACTGGGCTCGATATCGTTTGGCGTCTTCTGGTTCAGCATCTTCCTGCTGCCCGTCGCGATGATCCTCTCCTCGCTCGGCCTGATCGGTCTGTTCATGCTGCACAGTGAACTCGCTGCGGTCGTGTTTCGGGCAATGTGGATCACTGCCGCCTGCACGTACGTCTATACGATCGCGCTCGCCGTACAACTTGATGTGCGCACCGGTCTGCGCAGTTGGCGGGAGGCCATTTTGTTTCCGGGAACCGTGTCAATTGTTGTGATGATTACCGCGTTCTTCCCCGGCCTGCTCGAGGTAAGAATTCCTGCACTGTTCGGACTCCGACTCACCGAAACGGGCGCGACGAGCTGGGTTCTGTTCGTCTACTCCTGGATCTCCGTCTCAATGCTCGGAGCGTTGCTCGCCAAGGGTGTCGAGAAGACCGGGATCGGACGACTGCTCACGCCGCTTCTGGTCTACCTGGTCGGGTACGGTCCGCTGCTGTGTGCGGTCACCGTCGACTCATACATCAAAGAATTTCGCCACGCAGAAGCTGTCTGGGACAAGACAGAGAAGATTGGGAGGGTGCTCGGATGACCACACCACTAGCGCGACATTCGATGCGAGCGCCGGTGATACCGAGTGACCGTCGAAATCCGGGCAGTGACTTCCTGCAGCAAGAACTGAGCAGTGACCGGCGCTCTGAGCGCGGGCTCATCGTGAAGGCGCTGCTCGCTCTCGCTCTGGTCGCCGTGCTTGTCTACGTGCGACAGGTGTTTTTTGTATGACCGCCACAATGCCATCCGGGGCACGCGTCGACGTGCTCATTGTGGACGACAGCGATGACCAGCTCACACTGCTGCGCGAAAACTTCGAGCGGGCGGGATGCACGGTGACTGCCGTCGCGAATGCCGAGGCGGCAATGCAAGCTTGGGCCGCTTCCCAGCCCGACCTCGCGGTCATCGACCTCCTCCTGCCCGGCATGGATGGCTGGGCGCTTGCAACGAAATTGCACGCAGAGCTGCCGGATTGCGCCCTAGCTATCACCTCGGTGCTCGACATCGTCGACTTTCCCTTAGCGGATGCGATTCTTCCGAAGCCGTTCACCGGCGCGCAGGTGCGCCAATTGTTGGGGGACTGCGTGCCGAAATGGAGGGCGAGATGACACACACCGTTGTCGTCGCAGATGACGACGCTGATCTCCGCGCTCTCGTGCGGATCGCGGTCACGCGAGCCGGGCTCACTGTCGTCGCCGATGTTGAAGACGGCGCGGCGGCCCTCGCTGCGATCAGGGCTCATAACCCCGATCTCGCCATCCTCGATGTGTCGATGCCCGAGCTGAGCGGCATCGAGGTGTGCCGGGTGGTGCGAGACGACCCCAATGTGGCCGACGTGCGTATTCTGCTGCTCTCGGCATCCGTTGATGCGGCTGCCCAGCGTGAAGGGCTCGAAGCGGGGGCCGACTATTACCTGCCCAAACCGTTCAGTCCCCGCGACTTGGTCGCGTGGCTCGCCGTGGGAAAGGAAGCACGATGAAGGAGTTGTTCCGGCGGATCATGCGGCGCATCGCAGTGGACCACCCGTCGCCGCTCCGCAAGCAGTCTGCGACGGTTATCGCGCTGGCGGTTGCTGTGCTGATCGTGGTGCTGGTGCCCGGAATCGACTTTACGAACAAGCTCACGGCAACCGTGGGCATCGCTGTCGTTGCCATGGCGACTATTGTCGCTGCACTCGCTAACAAGGTGCCGCGCTTCTCTCGTTATGTGATGATGATCCCGGCGATGGACATCCTGGCGATTGGTGCGTTTAGGGACGGCACGGGCGGTACGGTCTCATTCTTCGGCTCACTAATTATTCTCCCCGTGGTGTGGCTCGCCGCTGCCGAAGGGCGCAGGCACATCGTGTATGCGGGTGTCGGTACGTCTGTCGCGCTCATGTTTCCGTACATTTTGTCGGTCACGATTCCGCAGACCCCTGCCGAATGGATGCGTGGAGTTTTCACCCCGCTCGTCTTCGGCACGGCCGCCGCAATCATCAATGAGCTGGCCAGACAGTCTCGTGCTCAAATGCGAGCACTCAAGCAGATGACCCACGACCAGGAGGCCATTCTCCAGCGCACTTTTGAGTACGCGGCAGACTTGCAGGAGAGCGAAGCCAAGTTTCGTGGGGCCGATCGTATGTTCCGCGGAGTATGGGCTGCAGTCACGGAGCAATCGGTGATCGGAACCGATGACACTGGCCTCATTGACGCCTGGAACCCTGGTGCGACCAAAATTCTTGGACCAACCGCGAGCGATGCCGAAGATAAGATGCACATCTTCGACTTTCACCTCGAAGAAGAACTCGACGCGCGTGCCAAGGAGCTCAACTACCCCCCGGGTGCCACCGTGCTCAACCCCGGTTTCTCTGCGTTGGTTGAGGCCGCGCGCCTCGGCGAAGCTGAGGTACGCGAGTGGTCGTACAGGCGCTCCGACGGTACAATTGTTCCGGTGCAACTTGCCGTGACTGCGCGTCGTGACGAGGAGGGTGCCATCTCTGGCTACCTTTTCGTCGCAACCGACGAAACGAAAAACCGCGAAGTGTCGAAGCTCAAAGACGAGTTCGTCGGACTCATTTCACATGAGTTGCGCACCCCGCTCAGCTCGATTCTGGGGTACCTCGAACTCATGCGCGACGACGATCAGAACCCGTTGTCTGCTGAACACCTGCAGTACCTCAAAGTCGCAGAGCGCAACGCCCACCGGTTGCTGCGACTGGTGGGTGACCTGCTCTTTACCGCCCAGGTGGAGTCTGGCAAATTCCCGCTCGACGCGCGCGACGTAGACCTGGAGCGCATCGTGGCCGGGTCAGTGGAGTCGGCAGCGCCCGTAGCGTCTGCCGCCGGCATCATCTTGATGCATGAGCCCGTGGCCAACTCACCCGTTGTCTTCGGCGATCCCGTGCGACTCGGGCAGGCCGTCGATAATCTCATCTCCAACGCGATCAAGTTCACACCCAACGGAGGCACGGTGACGGTGGCGGTCAGTGCGACTGCAACCGTTGCGCTGATCACGGTGCGCGACACGGGAATTGGTATTGCGGCATCCGAACTCACCCAGCTCTTCGGCCGGTTCTTCCGAGCGACAACTGCTACCCGAAATGCGGTACCCGGTGTGGGACTCGGTCTTACCATCACCAAGGCGATCGTGACAGCACATCACGGCGAAATGGACGTGGAGAGCGAAGAGGGCGTCGGCACTTGCTTCAGTGTGACGCTGCCGCTCGCGTTGGCGGGGGTAGTTGCGGTGGCGTAGAGCTCACTTTGCCTTGCCCGACACATATGGCCGCGAGCATTAGACGGTGCCCAGCCGGGTTGCGGCCTCGGTGAGAATCTCGATGCGTTTGCAGAACGCGAAACGCACGAGGGTGGCGTATTCGGGTTGGCGATCCTGGTGCACGAAGGCCGTGACCGGCACCGCCACAACCCCGGCCCGGGCGGGGAGGGCACGGCAAAACGCGGCTGCGTCCGTGGCACCGAGAGGTGCGGCATCCGCTATCACGAAGTAGCCCGCGTGCGGGCGGAAGACGGTGAAGCCGGCTGCGCTGAGCCCGGTGGAGAGAATGTCGCGCTTCGCCCGCAGGGTTGCAGCAGCTGTCGCGAAGTACGAGTCGGGCAGGGCGAGTCCGACCGCGATCGCCGGCTGGAATGGGGATCCGTTCACGTAGGTGAGAAACTGCTTGACGGCGACGATTGCGTCGATGAGCGCGGCCGGTGCGGTGATCCAGCCGATCTTCCAGCCAGTGGCGCTGAACGTCTTGCCGCCGCTTGATATCGAGATGGTGCGTTCGGCGGCGCCGGGCAGGCTGGCGATGGGCACGTGCGTTTCATCGAAGACGAGGTGTTCGTAGACCTCGTCGGTGACGATCAGTGCGTCATGCTCATGAGCGAGTTGCACGATCAGGGTGAGTGTGTCGCGCGCGAAGATAGCGCCGGTCGGGTTGTGCGGGTCGTTGATCACGATCAACCGGGTACGGTCGGTGATCGCCGCCCGCAGTTCGTCGTGGTCGGGTTGGAAGCCGGGTGCGCGCAGCGGAACGGTTACCTGGGTCGCTCGCGACATGCCAATCACTGCCGCGTACGCGTCGTAGAACGGCTCGAAAATGACGACCTCGTCACTCTCGTCGGCGAGGGCGAGAAGGGTTGCAGCGATGGCTTCGGTGGCTCCGGCTGTCACGAGCACTTCGGTGTCTGGGTCAACCTGAATTCCGTAGAAGCGTGACTGGTGAGCGGCGATCGCGTCGCGCAGTACGGGCATGCCGCGACCGGGTGGGTACTGGTTGACGCCGTCACTGATCGCCTGCCGCGCGGCCTCGAGCACTTCAGCGGGACCATCCTCGTCAGGAAACCCTTGGCCAAGATTTATCGCGCCTGTTGCCACCGCGAGAGCAGACATTTCGGCGAAAATCGTGGGACGTGAACGACCTGACTCATCGAGCAGCATCGCCCCCCGTGCCGCACGCTGCCAAGGTCCCGACATTCTCATGATGATTCCGAGCCTACCGACAGGTGTGGAAACTTCCGACGCTGTGCTGCACGATTGGCCTAGCGTCGTTGTATGCGCATTGCGACCGGAGCTGTCAGCACTACCATGACCCTCGCTGTGGCGATTCTGGTGAGCGGATGTGCGCCTAGCCAACCGGTCATCACGCCCGTTCCCGCGGCGAGCTCGACTCCCGTGTTCGCGTCAGACGACGATGCGCTCAAAGCCGCCGAGGTTGCCTATCGGGCCTACCTGGCGGCGTCGGATCTGGTAACGCAGTCAAGCGGCATCAATCCAGAACGAGTGCGATCGTTAGTAACGGCCGCTCAGTATGATGTCGAACTGCAGGGTTTCGCGTATTTCAAATCGAATGGACTGAAAACCACCGGGAGCTCGAATTTTAGGATTCTCGCGCTGCAGCAATATCGTGATGATGGTCGCGGGTCTAGCGAAGTTGCATTATATGTATGCTCTGATTCGGCCCAAGTTCGAGTTGTCAACGCCGCGGGACTTGATGTAACTCCGATCAGTAAGCCAGCCGAGCAGACGCTCGAAGTCGTCTTTATCAATTCCGCTTCCGGTAAGGCGAACCTCCTACTAGAAAGTACGGGGATATGGCCGTCCGCTCCCGAGTGCTGACCACTCTGATTGCCGTCCTGGTGAGCTTAAGTGGTGTTGGGGTTAGCACTGCGGCGGCTGACGTCGCGACTTGTTCTCAATCTCAGATATTGGCAGGGATATGTTCAGTGGGTGCAGGTATTGGTGATGGCCAGGTTGACATCGGAGGCGTGGTCACCACTCCCGGTTCCGATGGGGGCGGCGGATCGGGTGAAAGCATCACCAGCACCGGGGTAAGCGAGG
>JANXVG010000024.1 GCA_025351795.1 Salinibacterium sp.
CTCGCCTCGAACTACCAGATCATCATCGACCCGCAGCTGACCGCCAAGGCACAGCAGGTGTTGACCCAGCCCCCTGCCGCCCAAACTGTCGACCGCGGGCCCGCTGGGCACGGGGCCCGTGCGGTCGTTCGCGGGAGCGCCTACGCTTCACCGCGCAGCCGCGCCTCACCGCGCAGCCACGCCTCGATGTCGTCTGCCGTGCGCGGGATGCTGACCGAAAGATTCTCGGCACCCGACTCGGTTACGAGGATGTTGTCTTCGATCCGCACCCCGATGCCGCGGTACTCGCGGGGCACCGTCAGATCATCCGGCTGGAAGTACAGGCCAGGCTCGATCGTGAACACCATCCCCGCCTCGAGCGCGCCCTCAAGGTAGAGCTCACGTCGCGCCTGCGCGCAATCGTGTACATCGATGCCCAGGTGGTGGCTCGTGCCATGCACCATGTACCGGCGGTGGTACTGGTGGTCGGGCTCGAGTGATTGGTCGGCGCTTACCGGCAGCAGTCCCCATTCCGCCGTCTTGGCCGCGATAACCACCATCGCCGCGGCGTGAATCTCGCGGAACACGATTCCGGGCCGAACGACGGCGAACGCGGCATCCGCTGCCTCGCGCACTGCTTCGTAGACGCGGCGTTGCACCTCGGTGAAGGCTCCGCTGATGGGAAACGTGCGAGTGATATCTGCGGTGTAGTAACTCTCGAGTTCAATGCCGGCGTCGAGCAGAATGAGCTCGCCCGGCACCACGGGGCCATCGTTGCGGGTCCAATGCAGTATGCACGCGTGCGCACCGGATGCCGCGATCGTGTCGTACCCCACCGTGTTGCCGTCTGACCGTGCACGACGATTGAAGGTGCCCTCGACGAGCCGTTCGCCCCGCGGATGCGCCACGATCTGCGGTAGGTCGGCGATCACGTCGTCGAATCCGAGCCTGGTCGCAGCAATCGCTGCGCGCATCTCGGAGATCTCGAACGAGTCTTTCACCAGCCGGAGTTCGCTCAGATCGCGCGCGAGCTCGCTGTCAGCGTCGCTGTCGATGATGTCAGTATCGGCGTACACCGTGCGGCGGCCGTCGACCTGGTCGGTGACATCACGATCGCCGTCGCGCACGAGAAGAGTGTGTGCGTCGGTGGAGTCGAGCACCTCGGCGAAGTCGGCCAGACTCGCCGTCGCAACACCCAGGTCGGCCGCAACGTGGGCGAGGGACGGCCGCCGACCCTGCCAGAATTCGCCGATCGTCGGGTTGGCGTAGAACTCGTTGGTGCCGTGTTTAGCACTCTCCCGGAGGTACACGGTCGCGATGTGCCCCTCGGCCGTTGGCTCCATAACGAGCACGCTGCCCGCGACGGTGTCCGAGCCCCATCCGGTCAGGTGGGCGAATGCGGAGTGAGCGCGATAGGGGTATTCGGTATCGTTCGAGCGGGTCTTGAGGTCACCGGCCGGCAGGATCAGCCGCTGGCCGGGATGTAGCGCCGAGATGCGCGCGCGCCGCCCAGCCGCAAAGACCGCGTGCTCGCGCAGCTGCGGCAGCGGGTCTGCGATCTCCGCCCAGTTCGAGGCGATGTACTCGGCAAAGATCGCCGAGTTTGGCAGCGCGGAGCGGTTCGATGTCGCGCGCGGGGCGCTCTGCGGTTCGGTCATATAGTTATTGTCCCGCATTCGACCGCAGCGGGACTAGTCCGCCGGGCTCAGCCTAGAAGGCTCGGTCCCGTCCCGTGGCTCACCATCCAGACTCGGCGTTTGACGTCGGCGATCGTCGGCAGAATGAAAGCCACGAGGTGCGGGCTAGCGACAATGAAGCCCACTCTTATCAGGGTCGGGTGGCGATGTGGGCAGTCCGCGATGCACGTCCCTGAATCAGAAGAGACTCACGCCCCGGTCGTACTCCATCGAGAAGCCGTTACCGTTTGCGTTTCGGCAGGTCACCCCCGTGGTGTAGTTGATCGCACAGGTGATGCCATCCCGCGTGATCGGCGTGTCGAAAGCGATTGCCTCGGCCGGCTCGATTGAGGTCGCGATGCACGGCCAGTAGGTTCCAGATGCGCCCACGGCGACGAACACGCCGGCGGCCCCCGTCGGGCAGGTTTGGCTCGGCCGGTCGTAGTGGATGAGAACCTGTTGGCACACTACGCCCGGTTGGCCGTAAAACTGGTCCATCGAGCAGCGGATATTGCCCGACTGGCTCTTGAACTCGCGAGGGGAAGCGACTTGCGGTGCTTGGCTGGTGCTAAGACTTGCGGATGGTTTGGGCGACGAACTCCTGCTGGTTTGGGGCTGTGGAGTCTCCGAGCCGACCACGATCGGGGCGACGACGGCTGGCCCGGCGGGCGCCCGACCGACGAGCAACCACACGGCAAGCCCACCGCCGCCGAGTAGCAATACGAGCACCGCGGCGAGGATGCCGACAAGGAGTCCGCCGGGTCGCCGGCGAATCGCGCTGACGTGCGGACCGCCATCGGGCGGGCCGGGCGGTGGCGGAGCGCCTTCGCTGGCGCCGACAGCAGCCAGCGGCGGAGGTGACGCCGTCGGCTGTGGGGCAGGTGGTGGCGGAGGCGCCCCAATCATATCGGGCGGAGGCGCCCCAATCATCGCGGGCGGAGGTGGTGGGGAAGGGCTTGTCGGGGGCACCGGCGCAGGTGGCCGCGTGTTGGGGGGCGAAGTCGGGGTGTTTTTTGGGGCGTTACGTTTCCGCGGAGTGGACGGGAGCGGCGTATTGCGGTCAGGCACGTATATTCCGTCCGATCGTGTTGCGTTCGACTTCGCGATGCATCTCGTGCTGTCCTGCCGCTTGTCCGATGAGTGTCGCCGCTCCGGTTCTGCGGATTCAGCCCCGAATGCGCGAGCCGACGATCGGGCGCCCGGACACCTATTATTGCGCCGTACGGCCCCACTCGTCGAAGTTCGCGACCCGTATCTGCGAATCTACTATAGTTACGGGGTCAGCCTCGCGTCCGCGGTCACCCGATGAAAGAAGACTCGTGCCACCCACCGAGAACCACGCTGGTCCTGCTGACTATTCCGCTCGGCTGCAGAGTGCTTTGGATCCATCCACGGCTCCGGCTCTCCTCGCTGATCTTGCGCGTCGTCACACTGAATTGCGGCCCTTGATCGCGGCAAACCCTGCGACCGATTCTGAACTTCTCGAGTGGCTAACCGGGCTCGGTGAACCGGTCGTGCTGGCCGCGATCGCCGCCCGTCCGCGAGAATCGGAGCAGCAGATTCCCCGGCCACCGGTGACCGCCACTTTGTCGGCAGAGTTGACGGCGGCGAGCGTCGCGACCGCCTCGCATGAGGCGCCTGCATTGATCCCGACGAACGCGGCACGCGTCAGCAATGCGAGTTCTGAACCGGGAGCCCAACGCCGCAGAAAGCGCATCGTCGTTGTAACCGCTGCTGCAGCCGCAGTGTTGCTCGTGGTGGGGGGTGGTGTCTTCGCCGCTAGTTCGTTTCTGACCGGTGGATTCTCGTCGGCGACGGAATCCGCCAAAGCGTTTCCGTCGACGACGTACACGTGGGCGGAGTGGGCCATCGACCCATCGGTCAACCAGAAGCTCGGCGCTGTGAAAGTGCTCGAGAGCCTTCCGGCGGTCAAAGATCTCCTCAAAAAAAGCGGACCCAATATCGACTACGAAAAGCCCGATCTCAAGCGGAGCATCTGGACGTACCTGTTCGACAACGTCGACTTTGCTCGCCACTCGTCGCTGAGCTATCAGACCGACATCCAGCCATGGCTAGGCAGCAGGGTGGCTTTTGGTTATGTCGGCTCGGCGCCGAGCGTGGACAAGGCGATCGTCGTGGCGATCGAAGCAACCAATTCCGATGCCGGGGTCAAGGCGGTGGTGAGTACGCTGAAGGACCTGCAGGTCACGGGAATGCAAGTCAGTGCGAGGAACGGTTACGTGATCGTCAGCAGCGCTGACCTCGACATGACCAAGGCTTATGCTGCGGGCACCCTCGCCGACACTCCGGCGTTCAAGTCAGCGAGTGCGAAGCTCGGAAGCTGGGGATTGGCCACCTGGTGGTCGTCACCGCGTGCGGCGATAGAAGCGAATTTCGCGTGGGCGCAGCAGAGCGCGGGAGCGCAGGGCACCCTGTCACAGTCGTACTGGGACGACTACTACCGTGGCGATTTCACGTCGTGGCAGCAGAGCGTCATCGACTACAACTCCACCTGCCCGCGGAATGCCACGTTCGTCAGTTACTACTGCCGCTCTAGCCTCGCACCCACCGAAAAAACGTTCTACGATTCGTACGGCTATTACCCGTACGCGTGGGAGGCAGAGGCGGCCAAATCCCTGAAGGCGGCAGTCTCTGACAACGCGACGGTGCTCGCGAGTTCGAGAGCACTCATCAACGCGGTAAGCGCCGATGGCTCGATCGCTGGCGTGCTTCGGGTCGACGGGGGGACCGTGGAACTTGTCGCTCTGACGTCCAACATACGGCTGCCCGAGTTCGGCAATCCTCAAAACGCGGCGGCGCTTGCCACTCTTCCGGCATCCACGATCGCCGCCGCGAGCGTGTCCAAAGCTGGTTCACTCATCGACACGGCATTCAGTCCGCCATATTTCGCGATGGGCTTTGCCGTTGAATTCGGCGTATCGCCATCCTCCTCGATGGATGCGTTCCGATCGCTGGTCAACTACCACGGGGACTCCTTTCCGACGCTGGTAGCGAGCGCCAGGAAGGACTTCGAGTCGAGCATCGAGAATACGCTTGGACTACGGATGCCGGATCAGGTGGCGGCCGCCCTCGGCACCAACGCAATCGTCGCCGTAGACAAGAACTTCTCCTGCGGTATCTACGACGTGTCTTCTCGCAACGGGGATTGCTCGAAGCCACGGGCCGGTGCGCTCGTCTACACCGACAATGTCCCCGACTCCGCGGATGCGCTCGACACCCTGATAGCTAGCCTTAACAAGTCTCAGGAGACAGGAATCGACATCACCAAGGGCGACGGTAAGGTCGCCGTGTCGCGAGGCAGCTATGGCGCTGAGTTGCTTAAGGGCAATGGCGAGCTGGGTCTCCGGGCCCAGTTTGCAGAAACCGTGCCCGATCTTGGGGGAGCCTCCTCAGCGGCGTTTGTGGACGTCAAGGCCGTCATCGCCGAGGTAAAGAGCCAGCAAAGTCACTATTCGGGCTCTCCAATCGACGGGCTGAAGTACTTCGACGGGATCTCGACGGCCGGTTACACGGCCACGAAGTCGGGCAACGGCGACGTCACCGTGCGGGTCCGGATCCTGATGAGCGTGAAATGATCGAGCGAACGCAGCCCCACCAACACCGACGTGAGAGTGACGGAACCTAGCCATGAGCAATGAATCGGCAGAACAGCCCACAGCTATCCAGCGACCGAGCCCTTTCGTCGGCATCCCGGTTTCTGACTATTTGCGCGACGGGTTCGCGCTCCTGCTCTTGCTTGTCTCCTTTGCGATGCCGTGGAACTTCGCGAGCTCCACAACCGGCCGTCTCGAAGTTATCCTCATCACGCTGCTGAGTGTCTTCTCGCTCTCGATCACCTATCTCGCGAGGACCGGCGTGTTTCCGCCCTCCGTGACGGTTCGCTCGGTGTGGATGCTTCGGCTGCTCGCCAATGCGCCGTACGTGGTGCTCGTACTTGTCTACCTCATCATTGACGCGGCGTCGGGGGCGAACTATGTCGCGGGCGGCCTGGGCTACGCGGCGGCATTCGGGCTCGCTGGAGCGATCCTGGCGGCACAACCGCGTGAAGCCGAGGTCAAGACGATCGATCGTGGCGCCGCAGTGAGCGAGCTGTGGTACCGAATAGTCTTGGTTTTCGGGGCCGTGGCTGCCCTCGCGGGCCTTGTGAGCCTCATCCTGATACTTGTCCGTCCCGGAATCAGCTTTGCTCCCGCGATCTCCGTGGTGGTGGTGGTGGCCAGCGTCCTGCTCAACGTCGCAGCGATCGTGCTGCTCTACGCCGGGATCGCCGTACGCAACGAGGTCGGTCGGCTCGTGGCCTTCGCGGTGGGCACAGTTCTTCTCGGCGCTGTGCTTGTCGACCTCTTCAGTCGGTTCTCGATCTCGGGCGGGGGTGTCGAGTCGTTGCATGCCGCCGGCTTCGGGGTGATCGTCATGAGTGCCCTCGCCGGCCTAGCCACAGCACCACCGCTACGCATCGCGATGAATCCGTCCGATCCGCTGCAGCGCTGGTTGCGCGCGGCATCGGTGCTGTTGGTGGTCATAGCGAGCATCGCGGCGTTCATCATGTTCCTGACGATTCTCGCTCTTGCCTCGGGCACGCTCGGTAGCGCATTTACGGCGTACGGGATAGGCACGATCGTCATCGTCGTTGCGATCGGCCTCCTTGCGATCGTCGCTAGGACCGTGCTGCACAACAGTCCCGCTACAAGTCGCACGCTGGTGCTTGGTGTGACAGGGCTGATCTTCGTGCTCGGGATTGTGCACGTAGTGCTCGGGGCCGTAAACACGCGGATCGGCGTCATCGACCTGGTGCTCGCCTTCGGTCTGCCAATAGCCGTCGCCGCGTTCCTCTCGGTGCCTGCGGCCGTTCGGGACTATTACCGCATCGATCCGGCGTCGTCGACCGCACTCCCGACCGGACTCCCCGGCGCACCCATGCGCCGGAGTTTTGTCGAGCAGCTGACCGAGCCGATCGAGCCGATCCTGACTCAGCGCGCCGCCCCTCAGGCCACCGCGCCTGTTCCGAGCACCAGCGCTGTGCCGACGCTCGCCGCGACCGCGCCAATCGTGTCGAGCATCGCGCTCGCGCTCGATCCGGCGACGCCAGCGGAGACGCTATTTCGCCTCGCGCAGGACGAACCGGCGGTGCGGCCGTACTTGGCCGCCAACCCGTCGACGTATGGGGCACTGTTGGAGTGGCTGGGTCAGCTCAACGACCCGGCAATCGATGCAGCGCTGAAAGCACGCGCCGACGGCTGACCGACCTCGCGCAGCTCAGCCGGCTGGGCTGAGCTGCACAACAATCGGTCGATGGTCACTGCCGGCTCCGTCGGCAGACTGGATCACCCGCATGCCGCTGACGCGCCAGTTCGGCGTGAACATTACGTGGTCGATGGGGGAACCGAGGAGCGCGGGAAGCACGGTCGGCCAAGTGCCAACCGCGCCGTTGCCGCTCGCGAGCGCCGCGTCGGCGCAATTGCCGATCGTCGCACCGGCGGATGCCGCCAGCCCGGCATACGCGTCAATCGTCGAGTTGAAATCGCCCGCCATGATCACGTTGTCGCCCGTGCACGCGGTGGCGAGCCAGGCGAGGTCGCTGCGCCATCCGCTCATCTCTCCCGGCACTGGCGATACCGGGTGCACCGCAATGATTACCGGCCCGGTACCATCGTGCGGCCGGGCAACGATGCTCGGCAGCCTCCCGGTGGTGACGGCGTTTTCGTCGACATCGTATGAGCCAAGGGTGGCGCTGACGAGGAGCGTAGTCGATCGCACTTTGGAGACGTGGTCGTATGCCACCGTGTACACGTACATGGGGTGACCGGCATCGCCCATGATGATGGCAATGTCGTTACCGGTGTCGTTCGTCGTTGCGGGAAGCGTCACGATCTCTGCGCCTGAATCGAGGGCGAGTTGTGCGATCGCTTTGGCACCAGGGGCGCCACCGAGGGTGTTCCACGAGAGCACGGTCAGGTCGCGTGCCGCGGCGGTCTCGAAGGCGATATTGCCAAAGCCTCGCGAAGACAGCACAGCAACACTCAGCAGGCAGAACACGACGAGCAGGAGCGCGAGTGACGTCAGAAACCGTCGCATCGACGCTGACAGGAGCGCGAGCAGGCTGAACCCGACGACGCCCACCACGGCGCCAGCGACCACGAGCCCACGAAGCGAAACGACCTGTGCGATGACCGGACTTTTCTGCAGCCCGAACAGTTGCGGCCACGCTGCTACCAGCAGTGCGGCCGCAACAATGAGCAGGGTGGCTGCGGAAAGGGCTCGGCGAAACATGGCCTGCCGAGCATAGACGATGGGCATGCGCGCGGCGCAATAGGCTTGCAGAATGTCGTCTCGACCGATCGACCTGCACGCCCACAGCAGCGTGTCAGACGGTACCGAGACCCCGGCGCAACTTATTGGGGCCGCAGTGGCGGCGGGCCTCGGCGCCGTCGCCATCACCGACCACGATTCGACGGCAGGCTGGGATGCGGCCTGTGCCGCTGCAACCGGTACCGGGCTCACCGTCATTCCGGGGCTGGAATTGAGCACCAACTTCGGGCCGGCGAGCGTGCACATGCTCGGGTACCTGGTTGACCGCTTCGACCCACAGCTCATGGCCGTCACGGAGCGTATCCGCGATGGACGACTACACCGGGCTGAGCGCATCGTCGCGAAGATCGCCGTCGACTATGACCTCGATTGGGCCGACGTGATCGCTCAGTCGACTGATGGCGGCACGCTCGGCCGGCCGCACATCGCCGATGCGCTCGTGGCGAACGGCATCGTCGCTTCGCGCGAGGACGCGTTCGGGAGCATTCTCAATTGGCGCGGTGGATACTACGAGAAGTACTACGCGCCGTCCCCCGTCGAGGGGGTGCGCATGATCGTCGCGGCCGGCGGTGTTGCCGTGCTTGCCCACCCGGCCAGCCACGGCAAGTATCGACCGATGACTGACGCTGTGATTGGTCAGCTCGCCGATGAAGGACTTTTCGGGCTCGAGGTGAACCACCGAGACAACACCGAAGACGGCAAGCGATGGTTACTGAAGGTTGCAAAGAAGTTCGGGCTGGAGATCACCGGTGCGAGCGACTACCACGGTGCAGGTAAGCCCAACCGGCTCGGCGAGAACACGACGACCCCCGAGGTGCTCGCGAAGCTCGTCGCGCGTGGTATCGGCTCGATCGCGTACCGGGGTTGAGGTCGTGAGGTGTGCACCGAACGTTCAGATGGACGCCGTACGATCGAGCCGTCGGGCGCGAACGGGCCGGGGTGAGGGATGAACGTGGTCGGTTCTGGTCGTAAATGGCTGTCGCTTGCGGTCGGCGCTGTCGTGATCGCGGTTGCCTTCGGCGGATCCGTCGCGTTCAGCCGATCGGCGAGCCTGCACCCCGTAGGAATG
>JANXVG010000029.1 GCA_025351795.1 Salinibacterium sp.
GTTCGGGTCGGAGAGCGTGTCGCCCGTCGTCGTATCTTTGAGGCCAATGACCGCGTAGATGTGGCCTGCGGCCATCGAGTCGACCGGGTTTTCCTTGTTGGCGTGCATCTGGAAGATCTTGCCAATGCGCTCCTTCTTGCCCTTGGTCGAGTTGACGAGTTGTGCACCCGAATCTGCGTACCGGAATACACCCGAACGTAGGTGAGTCGCCCGAAAAACGGGTGGGTCATGATCTTGAACGCGAGGGCCGCAAACGGCTCGCTCGAGTCGGGGTGACGCTCGATGATCTTCTCGTCGTCGCGCACGTCGTGGCCCTCAATAGCGGGAACATCGAGCGGGCTCGGCAGGTAGTCGACTACCGCATCCAACATCGGCTGCACGCCGCGATTTTTGAATGCTGAACCACACAGCACCGGGTAAATCAGGCTGGCGATCGTGAGCTTGCGGATGCCCGCTTTAATGTCGGCGACCGAGAAGTCGGTGTCGCCGTTCAGGAAGCGCTCAAGCAGATCATCGTCAGTCTCCGCGACAGTCTCGAGGAGCAGGGCGCGGTACTCGTTCGCCTTCTCGATGAGGTCAGCGGGAATCTCTTCGATGGCATACTTGGCGCCCAGTTCGACGTCACCCTTCGAGTCGCCACGCCACGTGAGTGCGCGCATCTCGACGAGGTCGACAACACCCTCAAAGGTGTTCTCGAAGCCGATCGGAAGCTGAATGACGAGCGGCTTCGCGCCGAGGCGCTTGATGATCGTGTCAACCGTGTAGTAGAAGTCGGCGCCCAGCTTGTCCATCTTGTTGACGAAGCAAATGCGTGGAACGTCATACTTGTCGGCCTGTCGCCACACCGTCTCTGACTGGGGCTCAACGCCTTCTTTACCGTCGAACACAGCGACAGCACCGTCGAGAATGCGAAGGTTGCGCTCTACCTCCACGGTGAAGTCCACATGCCCCGGAGTGTCGATGATGTTGAGTTGGGTACCGTTCCAGAAACACGTGGTGGCGGCAGACGTGATCGTGATGCCGCGCTCTTGCTCCTGCGCCATCCAGTCCATCGTCGCTGCACCATCATGCACTTCGCCGATTTTGTGGGTGATACCCGTGTAAAACAGGATGCGCTCAGTGGTCGTCGTCTTACCAGCATCGATGTGCGCCATGATGCCGAAGTTGCGGACCTTATTCAGGTCAGTCAGCACGTCCTGTGCCACGGTGGTCCTCCGAAAGATTGTGAATGAGTGCTGAGGCAGGGAGCCTGGACGTTGGTCACAGGCCCCCTCGGCACTGGCGTCGCGCGATCGTTCACGCGAGTGCCTTAGCGTGAGCGCGTTACCAGCGGTAGTGCGCGAATGCCTTGTTGGCGTCTGCCATTTTGTGAGTGTCTTCACGACGCTTCACTGCGGCCCCCAGGCCGTTCGATGCATCGAGGATCTCGTTGGTCAGGCGCTCGGTCATCGTCTTCTCACGACGGCCCTTGGCGTAGCTCGTGAGCCACCGCAGAGCGAGCGTGTTTGCACGGTGCGGCTTGACCTCGACGGGCACCTGATAGGTCGATCCACCGACGCGGCGGGACTTGACTTCAATGGTCGGGCGCACGTTGTCGAGCGCCTTCTTGAGCGTGACAACCGCATCCTGGCCATTCTTGGCAGAGACGCCCTCAAGTGCACCGTAGACGATGCGCTCAGCGAGCCCCTTCTTGCCATCGAGCAGGATCTTGTTGACGAGCTGGCTCACAATGGGAGCTCCGTAGACCGGGTCCGCAACTACGGGACGCTTCGGTGCTGGTCCTTTACGTGGCATTACTTCTTGTCCATTTTCGCTCCGTAGCGGCTGCGAGCCTGCTTGCGGTTCTTCACGGCCTGGGTGTCGAGCGCGCCGCGGATGATCTTGTAGCGCACACCGGGCAGGTCTTTAACGCGACCGCCGCGCACGAGCACCATCGAGTGCTCCTGAAGGTTGTGGCCCTCGCCGGGAATGTAAGCGGTAACTTCGGTGCCGTTAGACAGCTTGACGCGCGCGACCTTGCGGAGGGCGGAGTTCGGCTTCTTAGGGGTGGTCGTGTACACGCGGGTGCACACGCCACGCTGCTGCGGGTTGGCGCGCAGTGCGGGGGCCTTGGTCTTGACGACCTTCGGCGAGCGGCCTTTGCGGACCAGCTGCTGGATGGTTGGCACTAACTAACTCCTTGAAATGACTGCACGGTGACAGCTTGTTGCATGATGGTTTGCATCGCGCCCACCGCTGTCGCAGAGTATTTCTGCGGGTTGGTGGACATGCCGTGGGGGCCGCACTGAGAAATCGATGCCGAACCCAACTGTGCGAAGCGGGGCAGCTCGCCGGCACCCTAACTACGGGAAACCAACAAGCGTGCGAATCCGCACACACTCGCTAAATGGTACTCGGGCGATGCCATCCGGTCAAATGATCGGGGCCCGATTCGCTCGAAGCGCAATTGCGATCGTCATCGTGATTCGAGTCGGCGAATGCTCTCGACCGATACGACCGTGAGCCCAGCAAGCACCCCGGCCCCGAACACGAACGGGTTTGCCGCATAGCTGCCGATGAAGAGAATAAGCCAGGCCATATCGCCGCGAGTTACCGCATAGCCGATCGCACCGATAACGAGCATCGCCGCGACGACGGATACTGTGGCTGCACCCGCGCGCAACCAGACTCCGTGAACCCTGCGCCGCGCAGCCAGCCAGGTCACCACACAGGCCACCGCAGCCATCGCCGGACCGAGAAGTGGGCCAGCATCCGCTTGGCCAATCACCTCGACGTCTAATAGCAGACTGGTAAGGCCCCACAGCGCGACGAGCGCAGCGAGATAGACGACCGTTGCCAGGACCGGAAGCAGCCTGAGGTTAGTCGGCGGTGGGAGCTGCTGCGGACCCGCGCTCATGCTCGGCCTTCTTCTCCACGAGGTCGCGGTCGAACGCGACGCGAGCTTCAACGTTGCGAGCCTTCACCTTCCGACCGCGTGCTGCAATCGCTGCACCAAACCACAGGCTCACCTCACGGGCGAGGAGGGCCGAGACGACGATAAACGGGTTTCGCAGTCCGGCAGCGAAGCGTGCGGCCGCCTCAGCTTGAGTGTTCTGGATGATGCCAGTGCCGAGCAGGCCAAGGCCGATGGTGCCGAAGTAGACGAACACGGCGAGTACAAGACTACCGATGATGTAGGCCGACCACGAGGCGCGATTGAGGGTGAGCACGAGCAGCAGGAAGCCGATGACGTAGAACAGCACGGGAATGTAGAACTGGGCCTGCGCGAGGAAGCTGAAGCCGAGTGGTGCGCCACTGGCGACTCCGACAATCGCGGTAATCGCGGCGAGCAGAGCGGTGAACACGATGGCGGAGAGCACGGCGATGAGAGAGCCGACGCCTCGGTTACCCTTCTTGACGGGAACGGCTGGTGTGGTCAGGTAGACGATGCGCTCGGCAGGCTTCTCGACCACAGGTGCCGCATCCGGCGCGACGACAACGGGTTCGGCCGAATCGCGTGCTGGCACGGTTTTACCACCCACTGCTGGGCTGTGTTCGGCGACGACAGGTGGCTGGGCCACTTCGTCGGTCGACGTGTCTGTGCGTGGCCTCTTCGGTGCTGAGGCCGGGGTTTCGTCGCTCATTGCCTGCTCCTCCTGCTCTGCCCGGTTGTGCGAGCCAGTCGCACACACTCTAGCAACGCAAGGTGCCTCAGCGGCAGGGGTGACCGACCTGCTCGGTCATATATATACCGCCGAGCGGTCAGTTAGTGGGCGTAGGCGTCGGCGAACCGGGCGACGTGGCAGTGGGCGAACCAGTCGGCGTGGCAGTGGGCGAACCGGTCGGGGATGGAGTGGGCGTCGGAGTGGGAGTCGCGGCAGCCTTCGGCTTCTGGAACAGGGGGATGTTCGGCGAGGGCACAACGAACACGTAGCCGGTGAGGATGCCCTGCAGCCCGGATGAAGACCATGTCGCCTTCGACGAAAGGAAGAATCGTTGCCCGAGTTGAACTGCTTTCGTAAAGGCGATGAACTGTGCCGACTGCCCACCGACGGTGATCGAGACCTTGATCGTGTATTCCTGAGATTGCCCACCGGTCGCGGCAGCCACCTGCGTCGCCGGCGCTGACTCTACCGACGCGGCCGGGCTGGGCGTTGCTGTGGATGAGGGCTTCGATGATGGTGTCAGCGGTACGGGAGCGGTTGCAGCCCCGGTTGTGGCTGAGCCATAAGGCTGCGCTTCGTCCGCCGCAACGAGGACAATGGCTAGTCCATTGGCGATCGCAGTCGATTGCAAGAAGTCATAAAAGTCTCCAAGGTTGGCTGAATCCGGAATAGATTTCCGCAGGGCATCAAGTGTTGTTTTCGACGTGGCAATATGCGTGAACTGATCGTGCAGGACAACCAATTGCGCCTCCTGCGCAGTGTTCTGTGCATCCACGCTGTCCACACTCTGGAGCGCGAGGTTCGCTTGGTCAAGCTTCGGGGACACCCCCACGAACCAACCAAGAGCCAGTACGACGACGGTCGCTAAGGCGGTGCCAAACAGCCAAATTCTGTTGTCGGTCATTTTGTTACCTTCGCTCCGCCGACCGGGAACCGGTTCTCAAACGCGTCTTGGTTGATGTTGAACGAAATGGTTGTCTTAAAGCTGGCCCCGCCATCGACGGCTTCAACTTTGTCTTGGGTCGCATCCGCAAACCCCTTGACCATATTGAGTTGATGGGCGAAAACTGTTCCGTCAAGCACAGTGGCGGATTGGATGACGAGCGTGAAATTGCCGGTGCGGGGCTCGCGCAGCGGTCCCGCTGGCATCAGGGCCGAATCCCATGGCAGGCGCTGAACTCCATCAAGCGAAAAATAGGAACCGCCCGGGGGCAGCAAAGCAGTCAATTTGTCGAGCACACTGGCCCAGATGACCTCGTAGCTTGCCCCGACCTCACGTGCTTGGGTAGTCGTCTTGAGCAGATTGGCGACCGCCGTCGCGTCAGACAACTTCGCCTTCTGCGCCAGGAGGTCGGCGGTACGGGCTTGGGCCGCAACGAGTTTGGACTGTGTGTCTGCCGCATAGAGGTATGCGCCAACATAGCCCGCAGCAACTACGACCACCGCGCCGATGACGACGGCGATGAGAGCACGGCGAGTGGCCTTGACTTTGCTGCGCTGCGCGACCTCGGGCGGCAGCAGGTTAACCCGTGGTTCACCGCCCCACTGTGCGATCGACGGCGAGTTCGGTGACCGTGAACTCACGATGACGTCCCCAACGTCAGAGCAAACGCGGTCGTCATTGCATCTTGCTGTTCTCGTGTCGGGCGCACCTTCGCATTGCCGCCGAGGTGCGCTCCACCGAGGGGTTCGGCCCGCACGACCGGCACACCAGTGAGTTCTGCCAGCGCACGCTCGAGACCAGGCAATTGGCTGCCACCGCCGGAGAGGATCACCCGACTGAGAACCATGCCTGGCTTGGTGTTCACGTAGTAGTTGAGCGTGTTGCGGATGCTGTTGAGCTGCTCGCCGGCCACCTCATAGATCACTTCGACAACGGGACGGAGCTCCGAACGAATTTCCGCCGAGCCGAGCCCGACCTCACGCTTCGCTGCTTCGGCCTGGCCGGGTGCGAGCTTGAGTCGAGAAACCATGGTGCGTGTGATGTCATCGCCTCCGGCCGGAATGATGCGCACGAATTGCGGAACACCATTCTGTACGATAACCACGTTTGTCGTATTGGCACCAATACTGACGACGGCCGAAAGCCCGGTCGGGCCGCTAGCGGGAGCGAGCGCACGCACGAGGGCGAACGGGATGAGGTCGACCTGAACCGGCCGGAGACCCGCGTTCGTCACGGCGGCGATATTCGCGGCAACGGCCTCCTTGATCGCGGCAACCAGAAGCCCGTTGACAACCGGGCCGTTCTCCCCTTCGCCCTCGGAGATCGGATAGAAGTCGAGGAGAGCTTCAGATACCGGAACGGGCAGAAGTTCCTGCACGTGGAACGGAAGTGCTTCCCGAATCTGGGCGAGCGGTGCCTTCGGCATTGCGAGGTCACGCGAGAGCACCCGCGGTCCGCCCATGCCGAGCACCACATCCTTGGTCTTGAATCCGCCATTCGCCCACAGCCGCTTGATCGCGGTGGTGACAGTGCCGATCTCAAGTACTTCACCTCGGCGAACCGACCCGTCAGGCAACGGCATCTCGAAATACCGTGAGATGACCGGCTTCGCCGTATCTGCGTTCTTCACCTCAACGGCGCGTACGCTGACGCTTCCGATATCAATTCCGACAATCTTTGAACTCATGATCCCCCCAGACCAAACAGTGACAGGTACCCGGCCGCCAATTCATGGCCGCCAATGATGCCGACCCACGCGCCAGCGAGCATCCACGGACCGAACGGCACCCTCGTTTTCCGCGACGCTCTGCGGATCACGAGAAGCACCACTCCAAACAACCCACCGAGAATGAACGCGGCAAGTGCGCCCACCACCAGAGTGTCCCAGCCGAGCCAGCCCAAGAACAGGCCAAGCACGCCCGCAAGCTTGACATCGCCGAATCCCATTCCCCCCGCAAACACCAATGCGAGCGTGAGATACACCACGAACAACGCGACAGCAGCGATGCCCGCGGTAGCAAGCGCCGCGACATTGCCGGTTGCGAGAGACGCTCCACCCAAAAACACGAACCCTACTGCGTATGCGGGAAGCACGATTGAGTTGGGCAATGTGGCCGTGTCTAGATCGATCAGGGCAAGCGCGATACTGATCGCGGCGAGGTACAAAAACGCGATGAGCGCGAGAATCTGGCCGATGGCGGCCTGGTTGGCGCCCGCATCCACGATGGCCGGCACGAAGCGGATCGCGACGACGGCAAACAAGACCGCTCCCCCGAGCTCGACGAGAGGATACCGAGCAGAGATGCGGCTTCCACAATCTCGACATGTGCCGCGCAACGCCAGCCACGACACCACCGGGATGTTGTCGTGCCAACGCACGACGTGGCCGCAGCTACCGCACGCGCTCGGTGGCGAGATGATCGACTTCTTCACCGGTACCCGATAGATAACAACGTTGAGAAACGACCCAATGAGCGCACCGAAGATGCCGATCGCGACTGCCACGCTAACCACCGAGGTTGCGTATCGAGACGGCGGACCACGAGTTCGTGGCCGTGGCCGTTGTCGACTGAAGCCCGGTCGACAGGTCAAAGCCGGGCAACCCGACGGCGCTGTAGAACAGTCTCGCTGCGCCATCCACCGTCGTCGTTCCGCCAAACAATTGGCCGTAGAACTGGATGCCGGAGCCGACGTTGATCTGGCACGGTGAGTAGATCAGTGCATCGATATTGGGATCGAACGTGAAACCGCCGCTAATGGTGACCGTCGACCCCGACGGGCACGTCGGAGTGGCGGGACTCTCCACCGTGGTGTCCGGCGTTATCAGCCATAGGTTGTGTGGCGCGCTGGAGATGAACCCGCTCGAACCTGCGAACGTAAATCCCTTGGTTGAGATGATTGCGAGGTCATTGCTCATCGTTAGCTTCTGGTAGCTCGAAATGGTGATCGCCCCCGAGCAGGCACGAGCGTCGATGACACCCTTGCCGCCGGAGAAACCATTGATTGCCGTTTGCAGGGCTGTCCAGTCACAAGTGCTACCCATGGTTGCTTGGCTAAAGCCTGTCCAGTCCGACTGGTTGTACGCGAAGTTCACCCAAGCGGGGACCGTTGGAGCGATCGGAGTGGCCGTCACCGGAGTTCCTGCACCGGGTCCGGCGGGCACCAGCGTGATCCCACCTTGGGCGGTCATGCCGTTTGGAACTGATTGCGCGGTCATGTGGGCCTTGATCGAGTACCAGGTAACGCCAGTCACGGCTCCTCGTGACCACGCCTCGTTGGACGTCGTGGTTCCGACGTTTCCACCAGTCAAGTTGAGCGTCTGAGCCGTCGCGTTTCCTTTGATCCAGTCGCCGTTAGTGATCGTTGAGCCCCCAGACGACCACAGGCTTCCACCGATAGTGTTGCTTCCGCCAGAGGTGAACGAATTTCCTGTCACGCTCACGCCGCCCGTAACAGTGCCGCTCGACATCGAGGTGGATCCGGACGTCCACACGCTCCCACCGATGCTGCCGGAGTTGACGGTCAGGGAGTTCGCCACTATGTTTCCGCCAACGCTCACGCCGCCCGACAGGGCAACTTGTCCCTTACCGGCGCCCGATGCCCATGCGCTGCCTGCAACCCCGCACGACCCGCTTAACGTCAGATTTCCGTTGTTCACTACGAGGTCACCGCTCGCCGCTGCCCCGCCGCTACACGAGACATCGCCCGTGCGAACCATGACATTGGCATCATTCGTACCATCTTGCGACACCAGCGTGCCTGACCCGCCGAACGACTGCGAGGAGTATGCGTAAACGGCTGGGCCAGTCGCAAGGATGACGGCCGAGCTGACCGGGCGAGTGTAGATCGCTTCGATGGTGCGCGAATCGCCGGTCTTGTTGCCACTGGTTCCCAAGGCGGCCGCGGTACCAGCCGAGGTCACTTTTACAAATGTCGCCGACGCTGAAGGGCAACCAGCCGTCCACGTAAGGCCGGTGGTCGTCAGCGTCGCCGCGGTTGTGTAGCTCAGGCGCGCGGAATAGATCGGCGCCGTCGTGGTCGTGTATGTGCTCGCGCACGAGGTGCCGGTTATAAGAGAAGCGAGTGCAACGTCGACACCCGCCTGGGCGGATGCCTCAGACTGCACTCCAGCCCGCGTCGATGTCGTGGTTCCCAGGCTCGTCACAACAGAGGTCAAAATGAGTGTGGTCAGCAGCATCCCGACCATCATGAGTCCCATGACCGCTGCGAGGGCGGCTCCGCTCTCGTCGCCGTGAGCACGAACTACCCGTCTCTTCAGAATGTTCAGTAGCATGCGAAACTTCCCGTCAATCCGGTTCTACTAGAGATGGAACTCTGAAACACGATCGCAGAGTTGTTTGACCCCACGTCTTCCCTAAAAGCGAGCGTGAGGCCCTGGGTGCCTCGCAGCGAAAAAATTGTGGTGCTCCCGGAGAGCGGGGTGACCCCGCCAGACAGGCGGGTCCAACTGGCGAGAGCAGATGCCGTTGGCGCAGCGATAGCGCTGCTAGACGACGTATAGCTGATGGTCTTTTGAGAAGCCGAGTAATACCACGCAACACACCTGCCACTGGCGACTGCTGCGTTTCCCACGACGAGCGCAACGACCATCTGATCTGAGCCGCTCGGGGTGGTGAGCTGGAATGGGATGGTGGTATTGACCGAGACGGCCGAGTTGCGGATACCGGACTCAATCGAGTTGGTCACGAGCTGGCCAGCAGACGTGGCCTGGCTGACGGTGCGAACAGAGTTCTCGGTCTTCGTCGAACTGAACATGATGCCGCCGACAACACTGAGAACCACGACGGTCAGGAGAGCAGCCACCATGAGCTCAACGAGTGTGAATCCGCTATCGTCACGAGATCTTCGGGCTATCGATGGCATGTCAGCCACCGTTCACGTAGATACGGGTGGTGAGCTGGGCGAGATTCTGTGACGTATCGGTGCGAGTGACCGTGACCGTGAATGTCACCGTGCCTGGCGTCGTGGCAGTGGGTACCGGGTTCGGGCAGGCGCCCACGATTTTGGTGACCTGTAGCGGAACTCCGCGATACAGACTAGCTGCGCCGACGGCGACGGCCGGCGTCGAGCCGAGCGCCGTGCACGTCGAGGCTTGCGCCCTGGCAAGATCCAACTGGCCATTGGCAAGCTGGATCGCGCTGGCAATAGTGGCCGTCTGAGAAGACTGCTTGAGTCCCTGAACGAGAAGCGGCAGCAGTGCGACAGAGAGCAACGCGAGAATGAACATCGAGACGACAATCTCGATCAGGCTGAATCCTGCGTCGGTCGAAGACGCGCTGTGCGCAGCTGGATGCGTCATTGGCCCTCCTCGGCTTCGATGATCAGCGGGCGATATAGCTGTGGGGCACCACCACTGGCGGCACCCCACAACGTCGACAAACTGTTAGCCAGTAACTGCTGCGCAGGCCGCGGTGCCGGCCACCACTCCGCCGGAGTCGAGGATCTTGAACCAGTTGCCGGTACTCGACTTCTCGCTGATGCAGAATGCACCAGCACTGCTGGCAGTCACCGTGAATGCCGATGTGTTGTTCGATCCGGTGAAGCCGTAGGTGGAGAGGTCGGACGCCACGAGGTTGGTAGTGCCCGTCGAGAAGTACGCGCCGTTGTTGGCCGTTGCGTACGAGATGACCGCGATCTTGGCGTTGCCGAGGTCAGACTTGGCCGCGGCATCCTTTGCCTGGTTCTGCTGGCCGAGGAAGACCGGGATGGCGATCGCGGAAAGAATACCGATGATCAGAACGACGACAAGGAGTTCGATGAGAGTGAAGCCCTTTTCGTTGTTCTCGAGGCGGTCGCGCTTGGCGGCCATGGACTTGTGAATTGCAGAAATCATGTGTGTTTCCTGTTCCGTCGAGAAAGAATGGACAGGAGGCCCCCCAGTACTACTGACCCCCACAGATGATTTTCCCGCCTTTCCGCCGCCCCGAACATCCCTCTTAGGGGGCACATCGGGCATAAACACGCCCCCAAAACGAGGGCTACCGTGCGCTCTTTAGACCATCCCTACAAAGAAACGAGGGTGTCGCTATCGCGACACCCTCATGATTCGGCTGGCCTATGCGACGTCAGTCGCGACGCAGCCTCCACTGGTGACGCCGGTGGCATAGGTGGCCTTGAAGGTGGTTCCCGTTGCCGACGTAGCTTGGATGCAGAATCTGCTGGTGGTGGCTCCCAAGGTTATGGCGGTGCTCGTGACCGACGGGCTAGCGGCATAGCCCCACGTGGTGAGGTTCGCCAAGACAGACGTGTACGTGCCCTGATTCGCGGTTGCGTACGACACGAGGGCGACCTTGGCCGCGCTCACGTCGGACTTGGCTGCCGCGTCCTTAGCCTGATTCTGCTGGCCGAGGAACACCGGGATAGCGATCGCCGATAAGAGGCCAATGATCAGTACCACAACGAGCAGTTCGATGAGCGTGAAGCCGGCGGCACCTCGCTGGCGGCGAGTCACGAGCGAGCGGTGAAGTCGAATCATCATGTTCAGTTCCTGTTCAGTCAGACGTGCAGACAGAGATCCTCTAGTCGACTTCGTGACCCCCACCGTTCATGCTCCCGTACGAAGCAGACTCAGGTACATCCCTCAAAGTGGGGCAAAGACAGCAGAAACGCCCCCAGAATAGGGTGCTTGCCTAGTGAATCTGGTTGAAAATGGTGAAGATCGGCATGTACAGCGCGATGATCATGCCGCCGATAATCACGCCGATCACGCCGATCATGAGCGGCTCGATGAGCGACGTAAGCTGCTCGGTCGTCGATTGTACCTCGTCATCGTAGAAATCGGCAATCTTGTTGAGCATTTGCTCCATCGAACCGGAATCCTCGCCCACCGCGATCATCTGCGTGACCATGGACGGGAAAATCGGCTCAGCCATCAGTGGCTCGGCGATTGTCTTACCGGCTCGCACCGAATCCTGCACCTTGCGTAGCGCGGTCTGGATTACCCAGTTTCCCGAAGTGTCGCCCACGATCGAGAGCGATTGCAGAACGGGTACCCCAGAACCGGTCATCGTCGCGAAGTTGCGGGTGAACCGCGCAATCGCCACCTTACGAAACAGGTCACCGAACACCGGCAGCTTGAGCTTCAGCGGATCGAAGACACTGCGCACCTTGTCGGTGTTCTTGTTTCGCTTCCACCAGACCGTAAACGCGATGATCGCGACCACGAGAATCGGCCCGAGCCAGGTCATAGCCTCTGAAATGCCCACCAAGATGAGTGTCGGCACCGGTAAAGGAGCACCGAGGTCGGCAAACATCTTCTTGAACACCGGAACGATGAAGATGAGCATCGCCACGACCGATACTAACGCCATGCAGAGAACGACGACGGGGTAGGTCATGGCGGACTTGATGGTGTTCCTCAACTTGACGTCGGCTTCGAACGTACCGGCGATCGACTCGAGAGACTGGTCGAGAAAGCCACCCGTTTCGCCAGCGCGGATGAGGTGAACCATGAGCGGTGGGAACACCCGGGAGTGCCTGGCAAGCGCCTCCGAGAACGACGAACCGGATTCCACCTGCTGGCGCACGGCATCCAGAGTCTTCTTGAGTGTCGTGTTCTCGGTCTGGTCGGCGAGAATCGTGAGCGCACGAATGAGAGTCAGCCCGGCAGCAACCATTGTGGCCAACTGACGGCTCATGACTGCGAGATCCTTGAGGCCGACACCCTTCTCGAATACGCCGAGGTTGATCTCCATGCGAAGCCCGGAGCCGCCGGCGGCCGCATCGATAGACACCGGCGATAGGCCCAGAGTGCGCATGCGTGACACTACTGCCGATTCGCTGGGTGCTTCGATGCGCCCCTTGACGAGCTTGCCATTTGCGTCGCGCCCGCGATACGCCCACGCCTGAACTACTGTAGACACCTGCTACCTCACTTCGTTGGTTGAAGCGAATTCCTGACCGAGCTGGCGCCCCGTCGGTTCGGCTCGATGGACGAGCCTCTTGAACGTCTCGATGTCGTGCACCTTTTCCAGCGCCGCGCCGTGAGTGATGAGGCCCTCGTTGACCAGGTCGGCCAAATGCTGATCCATGGTGTGCATACCAAGAGAGCGCCCAGCCTGAATCGCCGTCGGAATCTGGAATGTCTTCCCTTCGCGGATGAGGTTGGCAATGGCCGGGGTGGTGGTCATTACCTCGGTCGCGACAACCCGGCCGCGACCGCTCGCACTCTTCACGAGGGTCTGGCATACGACACCGTGCAAAGTGGCGGCGAGCTGCGTGCGCACTTGCCCCTGTTGGTGAGGCGAAAAGACGTCGATTATGCGGTCGACAGTCTGCGGAGCATCCTGCGTGTGCAGAGTGGCGAACACCAGGTGGCCGGTTTCGGCGGCAGTGAGCGCAACCGAGATGGTCTCGAGGTCACGAAGCTCCCCAATCAAGATCACATCCGGGTCCTGACGCAGTATGTGCTTGAGTGCGGCTCCGAAACTGTGTGTGTCGTTGCCAACCTCGCGCTGATTGACGAGCGACTTGTGGTTGCCATGAAGAAACTCGATCGGGTCTTCAACTGTCATGATGTGGTCGGTACGGGTGCGGTTCACAAGATCGAGCAACGCGGCGAGCGTTGTCGATTTTCCAGAACCGGTTGGTCCGGTCACGAGCACGAGTCCGCGCGGCAGGGTTGCGAACGTGGCGACCGAGTCTGGTATTCCCAGATCCCGTAGCGTCTTGATCTCGGTCGGGATGAGGCGGAACGCTGCACCCATCGAGTCGCGCTGCTGGTAGAGGTTTACGCGGAAGCGCGCGTTAATCGACACGGTATACGCGAAGTCGAGTTCGAGATCACGATCGAAAACCTCCTGCTGGGCGTGCGAGAGCAGGCTGCGCAGAGCGGAGGACACCTTGTCGGGGTTCCAGGGCACAGCGCCCGGAAGCGGGGTCAGAGCCCCATCAATGCGCAGTAGCGGTACCGAGTTCACCGAGACGTGAAGATCGGATGCGTTCAAGCGCAGCACCTCCTGCAGCGCCACCATGAGATCCGCATCCGCGGTCAGACCGTCGTTGCGAGCCATCGCGGCAAGGTACGACTGCCGCACGAACTCGTTCGTCGGAACCGAAGGTGGAGCAAACATTGCTACTGGATCCGCATACATGGGCGGAGCAAGAACGGGAGCCGCAAACATCGGGTCGGACATCAAGAAGGCGTTGGCCGACGGGGCAGGCGCAGCAACCGGGTCGCTGAACGGCTGCCGTGTCTCAGCCGCCGGTGGTGGCGGCGCGTCCATATAGTTCTTCGGTCGCTGTCTCAGCGATGGCGGCGAAAAAACTGGTGACTGTGTGCCGTCATCACCGCTGACAGGTATTTCGTAGACAGGATTGTTCATCTAGCATTCCCCCCAGGAACTAGGCGACGACTCTCAGGATTTCTTCGACGGATGTGTGGCCGAGCTTAGCTTTGGCCCACCCGTCTTCGCGCAATGTGAGCATCCCCTGCTGCCGCGCAATTGTCGCAATCTCCGAACTGGACGCTCGTGCGACAGCAAGTCGTTCAATTTCTTCGGTGACCGTCATGACCTCGTGGATTGCGATGCGCCCCCGATACCCGGTTTTGGAGCAGTTCGTGCAGCCCACCGCGCGGAACAGCGACGGTGGTGCCTCGGCGGGGTCGTAGCCCACGCGCAGATTGACGAGCTCTTGGGCGTCGTGCACATACGGTTGCTTGCAACGATCGCACAGCCGACGAGCAAGACGTTGAGCAACCACGCAATCGAGAGCCGAACCCACCAAAAACGGCTCGATATCCATTTCGATGAGTCGCGTGATTGCGCTTGGGGCGTCGTTTGTGTGGAGCGTGGAGAGCACGAGGTGACCGGTGAGCGATGCTTCAATGGCGATCTGTGCTGTCTCGTGGTCGCGAATCTCGCCGAGCAGCACCACATCCGGGTCGGATCGTAGGATGCTGCGCAGAGCACTCGCGAAGGTGAGCCCCGCCTTAGGGTTCACCTGCACTTGGTTGATTCCCGCCATGCGGTACTCGACCGGATCTTCAACCGTAATGACGTTGATCTCAGGACGTGCCACCGCGTGAAGAGTTGTGTACAGCGTCGTCGACTTGCCAGAGCCGGTGGGACCGGTGACGAGGATCATGCCGTACGGCTTCGTGTAGGAAGCCTTATACGCCTGAAAATTGCGATCGAGCAAGTGCAATTCTTCCATGCCCATGCTCGTGTTCGAGTTGTCGAGGATTCGCATGACGACCTTCTCGCCATACACCGTGGGCAGGGTAGCCACACGCAAATCGATCTTGCGCCCACCATGGCTGACCGACATGCGGCCATCCTGCGGCTTGCGGCGCTCGGCAATGTCAATGTCGGCCATGATTTTGAGGCGCGATATCACACCATTTTGAATCGCCTTTGGAGCGGTCTGCATCTCGTGGAGCACACCGTCAATGCGGTAGCGAACCCGCACTTCGTGTTCACCCGGCTCGATGTGAATGTCAGACGCGTGGTCCTGAATTCCCTGACTGATCAACAGGTTGACGAAGCGCACGATCGGCGCATCATCTTCACGCGGCTCATTCTCGCTCGCCAAGGCGAGGTCGCGCGAGCCGCTCTCTTCCTCAAGAGCCGTGGTGAGTGAGGTGAGCTCCCCATCGGCGCGGTGGTAGCGATCGATGGCCGCGCGCAGGTCAGCGCGCTCGGCGACGACCGCCCGAGCGTGCATTCGGGATGCGGCGCGCACGTCATCAAGCGCGAATACGTCGCCGGGGTCGACCATGGCCACCATGAGCTGGTTGCCGACAATGCCGATCGGAAGTACTTCGTGCCGGCGGCACATCGCGGCGGGAACAAGCGCCACCGCCGCGCGATCGATCGGATAGTCGAGCAGCTCTACGTACGGCAGTCCAGCCTGGGCAGCACGGGCTGACGCCAGTTGTGCCGGAGTAACGACTCCACGGTCGAGAAGCTGCAGGATTGCTTGCTCGTCATGGCTGCGGTCACCGACAATCGAGTCGAGATTTTCAATCGGAACTATTCCGCGCAGAATCAAAATTTCGGTAAGCGACGCCACGTGTGTTTCACCCCCCAGTGTGCGGCATGCAAGAAAGATGCCACAGCGCTAATTTATCCCGGCGTGTCAACTCGGGCCAGTCCCGCAATTGGGGGTGCTCGTGTGCTACGTACTGCGAGCAACGAAAAGCCCTCGCAATGCGAGGGCTTTTCGTGTGGTGACGCTGGCGCGCACCTACCCAACCAGCGATCTAGTTGTACGTTCCTGGCGTATAGTCATCCGACGAGAAGCTGTCGAAGTCGACGAAACTGAGGTCGGCCTCACTGAACGTCGAGTCATCAGTGAAAATGCGGTTCGGATAACGCTCCGCTTTCGCCTCTTCTGTCGCCTCCACCGAAACGTCGCGGTACTTTGCGAGTCCGGTGCCAGCAGGGATGAGCTTGCCGATGATGACGTTCTCTTTGAGGCCCCTGAGCGGGTCGGACTTGCCTTCCATAGCGGCCTGAGTCAGAACGCGCGTGGTCTCCTGGAACGACGCCGCCGACAACCACGATTCGGTTGCGAGAGATGCCTTGGTGATACCCATGACCTCCTGGCGGCCTTCGGCGGGCTTCTTACCCTCCATGACCGCGGCGCGGCTGACCGCCGTGAAACGAGCGCGGTCAACAAGCTCACCCGGAAGCAACTCGGTGTCACCGTGGTCAACGACCGTCACCTTACGAAGCATCTGGCGCACAATGACCTCAATGTGCTTGTCGTGGATGGGCACACCCTGCGACCGGTAGACGCCCTGCACACCGTCGACGAGGTGTAGCTGCACCGCACGCACACCCTTGACGCGGAGAACTTCCTTCGGGTCGAGATTTCCGACGTGAAGCTGGGTGCCGAGTGCAACGCGCTGGCCGTCTTCGATCAGGAGCGTCGCGCGGCGAAGCACAGGATAGGCGATCGGCTCGTCACCGTTATCTGGAGTCAGGATCAGGCGACGAGCGCGATCCGTGTCTTCAATGGTGATGATTCCGTCAGCCTCGGCGATCGGGGAGGCACCCTTAGGGGTGCGAGCCTCGAACAGTTCGGTGACGCGCGGAAGGCCCTGGGTGATGTCGTCAGCAGACGCCACACCACCGGTGTGGAAAGTACGCATCGTGAGCTGAGTACCCGGCTCGCCGATCGACTGGGCGGCGATGATGCCGACGGCCTCGCCGATGTCGACCAAGAGTCCGGTCGCAAGCGACCGACCATAACAGACAGCACACACACCGACAGCAGACTCACACGTGAGCACCGAGCGCACCTTGACCTGCTCAACACCGGCAGCGATGAGCATTTCGATGAGCACGTCGCCAATATCACTTCCGGCTTCTGCAACAACCTTGCCGGCGGCATCCTTAGCGTCCTCAGCGAGGCTGCGTGCGTACACCGAATTCTCAACGTTGGAGTCACGAACCAATTGGCCACTCGCATCCTTCGCCGCGATCGCCAAGTCAAGGCCTTTTGACGTGCCGCAGTCGTCTTCGCGGATGATGACATCCTGCGAGACGTCGACGAGTCGACGCGTGAGGTACCCCGAGTCCGCCGTACGAAGAGCGGTATCTGCCAGTCCTTTACGAGCGCCGTGGGTGGAGATGAAGTACTCGGCGACGGTCAGGCCCTCCTTATAGGAGTGCACGATCGGGCGAGGAATGATCTCACCCTTCGGGTTCGACACGAGCCCACGCATCCCGGCGATTTGGCGCACCTGCATCCAGTTACCACGAGCACCCGACGACACCATTCGATTGATGTTGTTGTCTGCCGCGAAGTTCGCCTGCATCGCGTCGGCAACCTCTGTGGTCGCCTTGTTCCAGATCTCGATGAGCTCCTGGCGACGCTCGGCATCTGTCGTAAGGCCCTTGTCGAACTGGTCTTGTACCTTCGCCGCAAGCTTCTCGTAGGTGGCGATGATTTCTGGCTTGTTCGGCGGAGTCACAATGTCAGACAGCGCAACCGTCACACCGCTTCGGGTCGCCCAGTGGAACCCGGCATCCTTGATGCGGTCGAGCGCAGCGGCAACTTCAACCTTGGGGTAGCGCTCGGCCAGGTCGTTGACGATGGCCGAGATCTGGCCCTTGTCTGCGACAGCCTCGACATAGGGGTAATCGGCAGGAAGTGCCTCGTTGAACAGTGCTCGACCGAGGGTCGTGTTCATGAGTACTGTCTTGCCCTGCTCGAAGCCCTCGGGAGCCTCGCCGGCTGCGAAGTGCAGGTTCTCGAGACGGATGCGCACCTTCGCGTTGAGGTCCAGCGAGTGCTGGTCGAACGCGAGGATTGCTTCTGCGACGGATGAGAATGCCCGGCCTTCGCCCGTAACGCTGTCCTTCAACGTGGTCAGGTGGTGCAGACCGATGATCATGTCCTGGGTGGGCAAGGTCACCGGGCGACCGTCTGACGGCTTGAGGATGTTGTTCGATGCGAGCATCAGGATGCGCGCCTCGGCCTGCGCCTCGACGGACAACGGTAGATGAACCGCCATCTGGTCACCGTCGAAGTCGGCGTTGAACGCCGCACACACGAGCGGATGGAGCTGGATTGCCTTGCCCTCGACGAGCTGTGGCTCGAAGGCCTGGATGCCCAAGCGGTGCAAGGTAGGCGCGCGGTTCAGGAGCACGGGGCGCTCGCGAATGATCTCCTCGAGCACATCCCAGACCTGCGGGCGTGAACGCTCGACCATGCGCTTAGCACTCTTGATATTCTGCGCGTGGCTGAGGTCGATGAGTCGCTTGATGACGAACGGCTTGAACAACTCGAGTGCCATCTGCTTCGGAAGTCCACACTGGTGCAGCTTGAGTTGCGGTCCAACGATGATGACGGAACGACCCGAGTAGTCAACGCGCTTGCCGAGCAGGTTCTGACGGAACCGGCCCTGCTTGCCCTTGAGCATGTCACTCAGTGACTTGAGCGCGCGGTTGCCAGTACCCGTCACGGGGCGACCGCGGCGACCGTTGTCGAACAGCGCGTCAACGGCTTCCTGGAGCATGCGCTTTTCGTTATTCACGATGATCTCGGGAGCACCGAGGTCGAGCAGCCGGCGACGGCGGTTGTTGCGGTTGATCACACGACGGTAGAGGTCGTTAAGGTCGGAGGTCGCGAAGCGGCCACCGTCGAGCTGCACCATTGGGCGCAGTTCCGGCGGGATGACCGGCACCACTTCGAGAACCATAGCGGCCGGCGAGTTGCCGGTCTGCAGGAACGAGTTGACCACGCGCAGTCGCTTGATCGCGCGGATCTTCTTCTGGCCCTTACCGTTAGCGATCTGGTCGTGGAGCTCAATGCTCTCCGCGTCGAGGTCGAAGGCTTGCAGGCGCTTTTGGATAGCCTCGGCACCCATGTACGCCTCGAAATAGATGCCGAAGCGGTCTTGAAGATCGTGGAATACGGCATCCTCAGGCTTGAGGTGACCGACCTTGAGCGTGCGGAAGTCTTCCCAGACACGCTCGAGCTGGGCGATCTGCTCATCGAACGACTTGCGGGCCTGCCCCATCTCCTTCTCGGCGCCATCTTTCGTGCGACGCTTCTGGTCGCTCTTGGCACCTTCAGCTTCGAGAGCGGCAAGGTCTTCTTCGAGCTTCGAGAGTCGCTCTGCGATGCGAGCATCGCGCTGGCCCTCGAGTGTCTTGATCTCAAGGCGGAGCTCGTTCTCGAGACCGGGCAGGTCTGCATGACGGCCCTCTTCATCCACCGAGATGATCATGTACGCGGCGAAGTAGATGACCTTCTCGAGGTCTTTCGGCGCCATGTCGAGCAGATAGCCGAGTCGACTCGGCACACCCTTGAAGTACCAGATGTGCGTGACCGGAGCAGCGAGCTCAATGTGCCCCATGCGCTCACGGCGTACCGAGGACTTGGTGACCTCTACCCCACAGCGCTCGCACACGATGCCTTTGAAGCGCACTCGCTTGTACTTTCCACACGAGCACTCCCAGTCCCGTGACGGACCGAAGATCTGCTCACCGAATAGGCCGTCTCTCTCTGGCTTGAGCGTTCGGTAGTTGATTGTCTCTGGCTTCTTTACCTCACCGTGTGACCAACGACGGATGTCGTCTGCGGTCGCGAGGCCAATCTTGATTTCGTCAAACGCGTGAACGTCGAGCAATGTCTTCTTCTCTCTTAGAAAAAAGCTTTGTAGCTAGTAAGCGGGGTCGCGACGAAGGGAGCTATCAGCTCAGATCTCATCAATGGACGATGATTCAAACCGCGTGGAGATATTGATGCCGAGCTCTTCCGCTGCACGGAAGACCTCGTCGTCCGTGTCGCGCAGGTTGACCGCAGAGCCGTCGGCCGAGAGAACCTCGACGTTCAGGCACAGCGACTGCATCTCCTTAATCAAAACCTTGAAGCTCTCGGGAATACCGGGCTCCTGGATGTTCTCGCCCTTGACGATGGCCTCATACACCTTGACGCGGCCCAGGATGTCGTCAGACTTGATGGTCAAAAGCTCCTGGAGCGCGTACGCGGCACCGTATGCCTCGAGCGCCCAGACCTCCATCTCACCGAATCGCTGGCCACCGAACTGTGCCTTACCACCGAGTGGCTGTTGGGTGATCATCGAGTACGGACCGGTCGAGCGTGCGTGGATCTTGTCATCGACGAGGTGGTGGAGCTTCAGGATGTACATGTAGCCCACAGACACGGGCTCGGGGAACGGCTCGCCGGAGCGGCCGTCGAAGAGACGGGTCTTGCCGGTTGAGTCAATCAGACGCTCACCGTCGCGGGTGAGGGTCGTCGAGTCGAGCAGACCCGCGATTTCCTCTTCAAGGGCACCATCGAACACCGGGGTGGCGACCTTGGTTCCTGGAGCAGCACTGAGCGCATCATCCGGAATCTTCGCGGCCCACTTCGGGTGCCCCTTGACCTCCCAGCCCTGCTTCGCGACCCAACCAAGGTGGGTCTCGAGCACTTGGCCGAAGTTCATACGGCCGGGAATGCCCAGTGGGTTCAGGATGACGTCGACGGGGGTACCGTCGGCGAGGAACGGCATGTCCTCTACCGGCAGGATCTTCGAAATAACACCCTTGTTTCCGTGACGACCAGCGAGCTTGTCACCAGCGGTGATCTTGCGCTTCTGGGCGATATAGACGACAACGCGTTGGTTGACGCCCGAGCCGAGCTCGTCGTCGTTGTCGGCGTTGAACTCCTTCACGGCAATGATCGTGCCCTCTTCACCGTGCGGAACCTTGAGAGAGGTGTCTCGAACCTCGCGGCTCTTCTCGTTGAAGATCGCGCGCAGTAGCCGCTCCTCGGCCGAGAGCTCGGTCTCGCCCTTGGGCGTCACCTTGCCGACCAAGATGTCGCCCGGGCGAACCTCGGCACCGATGCGGATGATGCCGCGCTCGTCGAGGTCGGCGAGAAGCTCAGGGCTCACGTTCGGCAGATCGCGAGTGATCTCTTCCTTACCGAGCTTGGTGTCGCGCGCATCCACTTCGTATTCCTCGATGTGGATCGAGGAGAGCGTGTCGTCTTTCACCAGATTCTGGCTCAGGATGATCGCGTCTTCGAAGTTGTGACCTTCCCACGGCATGAACGCCACAAGGAGGTTCTTGCCGAGAGCCAGCTCGCCGTTCTCCGTCGCGGGGCCATCTGCAAGAACCTGACCCTGCTCAACACGGTCGCCCGCGCTCACGATGACGCGGTTGTTGTAGCTCGTGCCCTGGTTAGAGCGGTCGAACTTGCGCAGATAGTAGTCTTGCGTGCCGCCCTCGTCCAGCTGAATGGTGACGACGTCGGCCGAGACCTCGGAGACGATACCCGCCTTGTCGGCCGTGATGACATCCCCCGCGTCGATGGCCGCGAAGCCCTCCATACCGGTTCCGACGAGCGGCGACTCGCTACGCAGCAACGGCACTGCCTGACGCTGCATGTTGGCACCCATGAGGGCGCGGTTCGCGTCATCGTGCTCGAGGAACGGGATGAGCGAGGTCGCGACGGACACCATCTGGCGCGGCGAGACATCCATGTATCCGATCTGCTCGGTGGGGATCAGGTCGACCTCACCGCCCTTCTTGCGCGCCAGAACGCGGGGCTCGGCGAAGTGCGAGTCCGGCGTAAGCGGCGCGTTGGCTTGAGCCACCACGAAGTCGTCTTCTTCACTCGCGGTGAGGTAGTCGATCTTCTCCGACACCTTGCCATTACTGACGCGGCGGTACGGGGTCTCAATGAATCCGAATGCGTTGATGCGAGCGAACGATGCGAGAGACCCGATAAGGCCGATGTTCGGGCCTTCCGGGGTCTCGATCGGGCACATGCGACCGTAGTGCGAGGGGTGAACGTCACGTACCTCGACACCGGCACGCTCCCGTGACAGACCGCCAGGCCCCAACGCACTCAGGCGACGCTTGTGGGTGAGCCCAGCGAGCGGGTTGTTCTGGTCCATGAACTGGCTCAACTGCGATGTTCCGAAGAACTCCTTGATCGCCGCGACGACGGGACGCACGTTGATCAGGGTCTGCGGGGTTATCGCTTCGATGTCCTGCGTGGTCATGCGCTCGCGAACGACGCGCTCCATGCGCGAGAGACCGGTGCGCACCTGATTCTGGATGAGTTCGCCGACGGCGCGGATGCGACGGTTACCGAAGTGGTCAATGTCGTCCACATCGAGACGCACATCTACCTTCTTGCCATCGCGGATGCCCTTGATAGTCGAGAGGCTGTTGTCGTGGACCGTTACATAGGGGGCGGTCTCGTCGTGGAGGGCCACGAGGTACTTGATCGTCGCGAGAATGTCTTCGATGCTCAGCACCGAGTTCTTCAGTTCGGCGTCGATGCCCAGCTTGCGGTTGATCTTGTAACGACCGACCTTTGCGAGGTCATAACGCTTCGGGTTGAAATAGAAGTTGTCGAGCAGGGCCCGTGCGGCCTCGGCGGCAACCTGCTCGCCCGGGCGCAGCTTGCGGTAGATGTCTTTGAGGGCCTCATCCTTGGTCAGGATGTTATCTTTCTCGAGGGTCAGGGCGATCGAAGGGAAGCCTTCGAACTCCGTGAGGATCTCCTCGCTCGTGAGGCCGAGAGCCTTCAAAAAGACCGTGACAGACTGCTTGCGCTTGCGGTCGATGCGCACGCCGACCTGGTCGCGCTTGTCGATCTCGAACTCGAGCCAGGCACCACGGCTCGGGATGATGCGAGCCGAGTAGATGTCTTTGTCAGAGAGCTTCTCCGGGGCGCGGTCGAAGTAGACGCCCGGCGAGCGCACGAGCTGCGACACCACGACACGCTCGGTGCCGTTGATGATGAACGTGCCCTTTTCCGTCATGAGTGGGAAGTCGCCCATGAAGACGGTCTGCGTCTTGATCTCACCGGTGAGGTGGTTCATGAACTCGGCGTTGACGTACAGCGGAGCCGCAAACGTCTTACCGCGCTCCTTGCACTCATCGATCGAGTACTTGGGCTCTTCGAGCTCCGGCCCGGTGAAGGAGAGCTGCATGGTTTCGCCGAGGTCTTCGATGGGAGAAATCTCTTCGAAGATCTCATCGAGTCCACTACGCGTCGGAAGGTCGGTGCGGCCTTGAGCCAGACCTTCCTCAACGCGCCTTTTCCAGATGTCGTTTCCGACGAGCCAGTCGAAGCTCTCGGTCTGCAACGCGAGCAGATCCGGAACCGTCAGGTTGTCGGTGATCTTTGCGAACGAAAGCCGCGATGCTCCGCGGCCGTTCTTAGGAGACACACTCTTTTTTGATGAACCGGTGGTGGACGCAGTGCGCGCAGCAGCCAAGGAAATAACCTCCGTGGGCCCCGTCGGGCCCTCATGGTCAGCAGTGAACACTGACTGTCGGTAGTGAATATGCACCCCAGGACCTAATCGAAGGTCCACCCCGCCGCTATACTCGGGGCGCACCGGCCGTCCGCAATATGACGACACGAGTTGACTGGAAGCGCAAGGTTCAACTATAGGACGACTCGGGCCCTGTTGTCCAGTTGATTCTTGACCTCTTTCGAGGATTGAGCTATAAGGACCGGCTCGCACCGAGTGTTCGGGCTCTTTTCTTATACGCGAGCGCGGCGAGCGCTTCCCAGATGAGCCGATGCGCATTGTTGACCGTGAGGTCAGCGTGGTCGTATGGCGGACTCACCTCCATGATGTCGAACGCGACCACGTCGGTCTCGAGCACGAGTCTGCGAACGATCCGCAAGAGGTCGATGGGGGTGAAGCCGCCGGGTTCTGGTGTTCCCGTCGCCGGGGCGAAGGCGGGGTCGAGCACGTCAATGTCGATGGAAATATAGATCTTGTCTGCGCGCTGTTTCGCAGCGGCGACCACATCGTCGAGCACGGCCTTGACTCCACGTTCCCAGAACTCCTGCATCATGAAGTGCCGCAGACCGTGGTCTCGCATCCACTTCTGGTCCTCCTCGCCCGGCCAGTAGCCACGAAGACCGACCTGAATGAAGTTCGGGCCCGGAATAGCCCCAGACTCGATGAGGCGGCGCATGGGCGTGCCGTGGCTCGCGAGGTTTCCTTCGATGATGTTCGCGGTATCGGCGTGCGCGTCGAAATGGATCATGGTGACATTGCCGAAGCCGTGATACTCGGCCACGGCCGTCGCAGCCGGCCACGTGATCGAGTGGTCGCCGCCGATGATGACCGGGATGATGCCCCGACTCGACACGTCGTTCACGCGATCGTAGATGGCCTTCTTCGAGAGCTCCCACTTGCCGTGACTCGTGATGGCATCCCCGTAGTCCACGACTTCGAGATGATCAAACATCTCAATGCCAAGATCGAGATGATAGGTGCCGGGGTCATATGAATCAGCCCGCAGTGCACGCGGACCGAACCTGGCACCTGGCCGATTGGTGGTGTTGTCGTCCCACGGGGCACCGACGATCGCCACGTCGGGCTGCCATTCGTCGAGCTGCGACGGCTCGGTGAGGAACGGCCGCATGCCGAAGGTCGCTGGCCCAACATAGGACGCAGCGTCGAGCTGGGCGCGGAGACCGGGCGGAATGTAACGCTGGGGTTCTTGCATGCGCTCAGCGTAGTTCGACGATCGCCACTCTCATCGATTCGATACGGCCGACGATGACCTTCACGAAGGGCTCTGGAACGCCAACCCCCACGAGGGCAGTGGCAAGATGCTCAAGAGCCACGGTGTACGCCTCATCGGTGATCCCGAGACCGCGATGGGACTCGCGCATGCTGCGACCGTCGTAGTGCTCCGGTCCGCCGAGGCCAACCCCGACAAATCACCGAGACAGCTCGGGGTCGGCGGTCATCCGCGCGTAGAAGATGTCGACGGCGCCGTCAACCGTGGGCTCACCCCCGATCACGTCAAAGACATTCATGCACCACCCCGTGTAGTGAGCGTCGCCAACCACGCGACTGCTGAAAACGACCATTCCGAGGGCCAGCAGTTGTGGCAGGGTCATAGGGTGCCCGACTATCCATCACGCACCCTCGCGTTCAGCGGGCTGCGCGCCGAAATCCATCCAGACCGCTGGGTGCCGGGCGCGTTCACGCTTGTGGTGGATGGCACACCACAGTCCCACGTGAACCTCGACGACCCGTCACAACTGTTCTTCGAATACATCCAGCGCATGGGGCACACCATCGACCAACTTGGGATGCCCGGCCAACCGCTTACCGCAGTGCACTTGGGGGCGGGGGCCCTGACCATTCCGCGCTATGTCGAGGCGACACGCCCGGGTTCTCGCCAGCAGGTGATCGAGCTCGAGTCTGACCTCATGGACTTTGTTCGAGCCGAGCTGCCATGGTCGAAGCGCGCACAGATTCGGGTGCGACACGGAGATGCCCGTGAGGTCGTTGCGAAGCTGCCGAACGGCTTGCTCGGGACGGTCGACCTCGTGGTCGTGGACGTCTTCAGCGGAGCGCGCACGCCCGCGCACATCACCAGCATCGAGTTCTACCGCACCATCGTTCCGCTGCTCAAGCCCGATGGGATCGTGCTCGTCAACGTCGCTGACGGCCCGGGCCTCGCATTCGCGCGTGGACAGGCCGCGACCCTCGTGGCTGCCATCGGAAACGTCGCGGCACTCGCGGAAACCCAGATTCTGAAGGGACGTCGCTTCGGCAACATCGTGCTGGTAGGGTCACCCGGTCCACTACCTCTCGAGTGGATGCCACGACTGCTTGCGGGCGGCCCGCACCCGTCGAAGGTGGTCGACGCCCGCGAGTTGCGCGAATTCATCGGTGGGGCATCCGTTGTCACGGATCTCACCGCGGTCAGGTCGCCACCGCCGTCCAAGGGCATCTTTCAGGTGCGGCCGGGGGGCGACTGAGGGTTCACTCGGTCGTGTGCTCACTGCGGGGCGTCGCCTTTTGTTCGCTTTTCAGGAGCTATCGGGTATCAGTCACAGCCGTTACCCCTACATCTCCCTCCAGCAGCTGATCCTCCGGAAAAGCGAGCACAAAGAGGCGGATGACGCAGCGACGGGGACGGGGCACGACCCGTCGACACGCGGAAACCATCCGGGTGCGGCTCTAGTCCCCCGAACGAGATCGATGGCTCAATCATTACCATCATCGTGGCCGATCCCTTTCTGAACGGCATCGGGAGTTAGCCTCGACAGGTGGCTGATCTTAACCGAGTGCGAACCTGGGCGGATGCCCTCATTGCGCTCCACCTCGACGCGGCCGAGTGGTCGTTCGGCTTCGACAACGCGAAGACCCGCGCTGGCCTGTGCAACTACACCGCAAAGCGCATCACGGTGTCAAAATACCTGGCCGCGCGCTACGGCGACGACGAAATTCACCAAGTACTGCTGCACGAGGTAGCGCACGCGGTCGCGGGGACTCGTGCGGGTCACGGCCCTCAGTGGAAGGCCATTGCGCGCGCCCTCGGCTATGCCGGTAAGCGGCTGCATGACGGAGCGATCGCGAACGAGCTCGCCCCGTGGGTCGGCAACTGCCCGGCTGGCCATCTGCACTACCGCTATCGGCGCCCGTCGCGGCCGCTCGCGTGTGGCAAGTGTTCTCGCCGATTCGACATCGCGCATCTCATCGGGTGGCACCAGCGCGCGGTGTTAGGAGCGAGTTAGAACCGCGAAGCAATCGCCCCGATCACGTTCTTCCAGTGGCCGAGCATCATCTTGCGCTCGTCACGATCGGCGAGCTGTTCGTGGTGGAAGCCGATCGTCGTTCCCGTGGTGGCTTCGCGCACCGCGACCTGGAGGAGGGTGTCGTGCGGCCAGTCCTCCGGCCACCAGGTGATGCGAATCTTCGCGTTCGGGGTGCAGCTGCGTACCTCGCCGCGCACGCCATCCGTCGTCTGGTATGTCGCACCGGTATCAAGCAGAAGCGTCGTTTCGCCGAGCCACAGACTCACCCCGTCGCCGATAAGAAATTGCCAGACGGCGGGCAGTAGGGCGTTCACGGTTTCGCGCACGCCGACCTCCCAGCCCTTGTCGTTAGTGCGTCGTGTGCTGTCTTCGCTCAAACCCGTCATGTAACCAACTATATTGGTTACGTGCGCCAGACCGCTGTGCAAACCCATCCGACCGGCCAGTGGTTCGAGTCGCGCACCCGCCACCGGTGGTGGTTCGACTCCGGTTCGCTCGCGCTGGATTTTGCCTACACGGGCGCGATGGGCGACACGGCACGGTGGGAATCTCTGCATGAGCCAGCCGACCTGGCAGGCTGGCTCGACACGCGCTTCACCGGTATCGATGGCTCGGTCAGCGACCGCGACCTGACGGATGCCACGGCACTGCGTGCGGCGATCGCCCGGGCGATGACGGCCGCAAGCCGCGGAGCCACACCCACACCCGGCGATGTGGACCTGATCAATCTGTTTGCGGCGACGCCAGACATACCGCCGTCGCTCACCGGCGGCACCCGTCAGGCAGGCCGATCTCGAGCGCGCGCCGCACAGGCATTCTCAGCGATGGCTCGCCAGACGGTGGAGTTGCTGGTTGACCGGTCTGACGCTCGCATCCGCGAGTGTTCGGCCAGCGACTGCGGGCTCATCTTCTACGACGACTCGCGCTCGAACAACCGGCGCTGGTGCTCGATGCAGCGTTGCGGCAATCGAGCCAAGGTGCGCACCCATCGAGCGCGCACCTCACCACACTGACCTACTCGACGACCTTCACTTCTTTCCAGAAGGCGACGTAGTTGGAGAAGTCCTTACCAACGCGGTCGAACGAGTCGGGGTACGGAGTGGGGTAGCTCCAGGCGCGATCCTGCAAAAGCGTGTCGCCATCCTTCACCGAGAAGTACTGGCATTCACCTTTCCACGGGCAGGTGTATGGCGTCGCGCTTTTTACCAAATATTGCTCGTTGACGCTCGTCGACGGGAAGTACCAGTTTCCTTCGATTGAAATGAGGTCTTCTTTCGCCGCTTCTGCGACAACCGTGTCTCCCAGTAGTGCCTTCATCTTTTTCCTCCAACGCCTGTGGTAAAGCCTTCTTCCCGAAGAACAATCGAAAGCGGCGGCGAATTCCCGCAACATTGGGCATTGCCGTCGACTCGACTCGCGCGCAGGATGGAATCATGCGGATCCTCCTCAAGCTCATTCTGGATTGCGCGCCGGATGCCGCGTGGACGGCCATCAGGAGCCCGGAAGTGTTTCGCGCCGTCTCCGCCCCGTTCCTGCGTTTCGACTCGCTCGAACCCGACGGGTTTCCCGGGTCGTGGTCCGCCGGCGAGCACCCGGTCTCGGTACGCGTGCTAGGCCTCATCCCGGCCGGAGAGCAGATCATCAGAATCTCGTTCCCGGAGGGTCGGGCAGGCGTGCGAGCGGTGCGCGATACTGGCGGCGCGGTGTCTGGCCCCTTGACCGTGATCACTCGCTGGGATCACACGATGGCGGTGTCATCGGCTCGCGGCGACCGCACCCTGTACCGCGATCAGCTCGTGGTCGAAGCCGGTGTGCTCACTCCGCTGCTATGGATCGCTTTCTGGGCATTCTGGCAGTGGCGAGCGGCCGGGCTGAGACGATTCGCGCCCGCCTGGCGCGCGTAGCCTGAGCAGATGACCGCAGCCCGTCATCCTCACCACCAGACCCTCAGTGGCTTAAGAATCATCGGGATATCGAACTGCCGGTCGAGCGCATGACCGCGCTTCAGGTAGCCGACTGGAGACGCCGCGTACACGCCATCTACTCGAGTGTGCGGCAGTGCGCCGACCCGTTTGCAGCGCACGAACTGTGGAGACGCGGGCGCGACGAACTGTTCGCTACGCATCCGTCGACGCCGCTCCTACCCGACGACCGTGCGAAGTTCACCGGGCTGCCGGTGCGCCCGTACGACCCGAGCTGGCGCTTCGAGGTCGCGGTCAGGATCGACCGAGTGGCAGTCGATGATGTCAGGACCGACGCGGCCTACGTCGAGCCGCGCACCTTCGAGTTCGAGACGGGAACCGACGGCATCGTTCCGTTCGAGCTGATCGGAGTCGCCGATCTGCCGGGGATCGGCTCGCTCGACGTGTGGCGACTCTCCTCATACGGTGGCGGCATTTTCATTCCCGTGAAGGATGCCCTGCACGGCACGAAAGGCGGCACCTACGGTGGGGGACGCTACCTTCTCGACACCGTCAAGGGCGCTGACCTCGGGCCAGGGGCAGAACTCGAATCGCTCGTGCTCGACTTCAACTTCGCCTACAACCCATCGTGCGCGTACGACCCCAGGTGGGCATGCCCGCTCGCTCCGGCCGGCAATTCGGTTGACGTCGACATCCCGACGGGTGAGCGGTACTCGGGGGCCTACTGAGCCCCGAGTCGCGCTGACCGTGCCTGCAATGAAGCGATGTGCGGCCGGTGACGTCCCGGCCGCACATCAGGCCTGAGTGGCTCTACGAGTGGTGCTTCCCGAGTCGGCGACGACCGAGAGAAGCCACCGTGAACATTCCGCCGAGCAGCAGTAGGGTGAATCCGATCCAGATGGCTGCGCCGCTCGCGAAGCCCGTCATGGCGAGCGTGCCCAGCGTGACGACTGTGGCCGAGTCATTCATAGTCAGCGTGGTCGGCGGCACACCCGGAAGTCGGCTGGTGCTGCTCTCGATCGCCGTGAGCGTCGCCGTGTTCACGAGCACCCTCGGCGGTACCGACGGGTCGACCATCACGGACAGCAGCACGTCAGGGGCATCCTGCAGTGCGCCGAGTGGGCGATCCAAGTCGCAGGTAACCGTGCCACCGTAGCCGGCGGCGTTGCGGTTGGTTACTGTACACGAGACCCAACCGGGCTGTCCCGTGGCAGGGTCAGCGGGGTTCACGCCGCTGACCTTGAGGGTCGACGGCACGACGTCGACAAGCACGACCTGCTCGACTGCACCGAGGCCGTGGTTGCCCATGCTCATGCGGTAGGTGAAGGCCTGATCGGCACCGACGATCGCCTGGGACGCGGTTTTCGTGAGCCAGAGGCTGGATTTACGGCCCGCGGGGGTCTCACCACACGTCGGGTTCGACGGCGGGTAGTGCACCGTGAAGCTGGTGGTGGCGTTGATCGAGATCGTCACGACCGCGTCAGCGCGCAGGCCGTAGCCGTAGGCACTCGGGTCGAGCTTGAGGTTCTGCCACTGGGGAGTCTCCCCTGGCAGCACGGGGCGCCAGCCCGGCCAGCCGATCCCGACGCCGTCGGCGTTGACCTCGGCTCCCGGCCACAGGATGCTGCCGGAGACCACGCCGCTCGCCGTGATCGGCAGGGTGTCGGTGTGGATCACGTTGCCGTTCACGTCTGCCCAGGTAATCGTCACGGTCTTGCCGACTACAGCTACGTTGTGGGCGTTGATCGAATAGTCGAGGTAGGGAGCATCCTTGACGCAGGTGGCCACAGCCGTTCCGTCGAGCCACTTCACGTCGACCCGCGCTTCGGCCTCGTCACCGGCTACCACCCGGGTCGTCGAGCTCGTGACCGCGACATTGACGATGGTGTCTTGCGCAACGAGCGGGTTCACGTGTGCTGTCACGCTAAACGGCACGGCCGCGTTCCCAGCGGCGAGCACTGGCGCGTAGTGGCACTCGAGCGTACCGCCGTAACCGTTGCTGTCCTTGCCGGTGACGGCACACGAGGTCCACACCGTCGAGTCGGCCGTGACGGCCGTGATCTTGAGCGTGGCGGGGATGGCGTCGATGACCTTCACGCCCGCGGCATCCACCGGTCCCACGTTGGAGACGGTGAAGCTGTAGTCGAAGGTGGTGTCACCCTGAACGACCGCCACCGATGGAGTCTTCTCGATGTGCAGTTGGCCGATGAGGAAGGTGTTCGTCACCGTGACGCTGGCGGGAGTGGCTGTTCCTGACTCGACGATCGTGACCGTGCCGTCGGCGGGGCTGGATGCGCTCGAGACCGCGAGCCCGGCGTCCGTCTCGGTGACGGTGCAGGTGGCACCCGTGAGGATGCCGTCGATGGTCGCGCGGTAGTCCTTTGTGGGGTCGGCGTTCGGGCCGAGCACCTGGGTCGCGCCACTACCGAGGTCCACGGCCACGGCCGAGCCGTTGCTCTGGTAGGCACAGCTGACGGCCACCGTGAACGGTCCGGCGCCGAACTGGCTCGCGCCGGCACCGGTGCGCGTCTTGATGATCGTGAGTGACCCGGTCGTGAACGTGTTGGTGACCGAGACGACGCTGGTTCCGTTCGCCGGGATGACTGCGGGAGACATGGCGCCGACGGTCGAGTTGTTAGCGCCGCCCTGAGCAGTCTCTACGACCGAGCAGGATGCCCCGGCGATGAGCCCCGTGACGGTCGCCGTGTATGCGTGGCCGGCATCGAGCGTCACGTAACCGGAGTTCGACAGCGGAATCGTCAGCGGGAGTCCCGTGGGTGACTTCTGCCAGGTACAGATGACCTGGGCGGTGAACGGGCCTGCGCCGAACGCCGCCTTGCCAGCACCGAGCACGGTCTTATCCACCTCGAGCGAGCCGATGGTGAACGTGTTCGTGATGCCCGCGTTAATGAGGCCTGCAACCTGCACTCCAACCGGGCCGGGGATCGTCACGCTGGAACTGGCACTGTGCGTGCTCGCGCCGCCGGCATTTGTTTCATCGATGGCACAGCTCGTGCCGACCGGGAAGACCGGGGCGAGCAAATGCGACTCGCCATTGCTGATCGTGAACGAGTCATCGAACAGCATCTGCGTGTTGTAGGTGCAGGCCACGTGGATCGTGAAGGGGCCAGTGCCGTACGCGGTGCCGCCAGCACCGTCGACCGTCTTGGTCACGGTTAGCTGGCCGCCGGCAAAACTGTTGGTCACGGCCGCCGTGTACTGCGCGGAGGTTCCGAGCGGGATAGACACGGCCTGGTTCTGGGTCACCGTCGTCGCGGTGGCTGAGCCCACCTTCACGCTGATCTTCGTCGCGTTGTCGGAGTTGGTCTCGCGCAGCCCGCACACCGCGGTGACGGGCAGGCTCTGCACAAGCTTCTGCTCGCCGTCTGCGAGCGTGAACGCTGCGTCAGCAGCGGCGAGCGGCACCGCGAGTGTGGTTGTGCCGTTGTTGACAGTGCACGCGAGAGTGAAGTCGAACGGTCCGAAAGCGCCGACCGTAGTGGTGTGGGTGACGGCCTTGGTCACCAGCAGCTCGGTCGTGCCGTAGCTGTTGGTCACCGTGGCCTGCTGTGCGGCGGGCACAGCCGCGCTTGAGGCCGCAGGCAGGGTGATGGTAACCTCGGCGGCCGGCGAGCCGGATGACGCCGCCGGCGAGTACGCCACTGAACTCGCGCCCGTCGTGTTCTCGACCACACGGCACACCGCCCCGACGGGTATGCCGTCGATGCGGCCGGTATAAGCGATTGCGTTGGTCGCGGCGAGGGTCAACACCCCACCGGCGGGCAGCGAGACGGTCGCGCCCGAGACGGTGCAGCTGACGGTGACCTGGTAACTCGTGGGAGCGTACGCGGCCGTGCTGCCGGTGATCGCCTTCGTGACGGAGAGCGGGCCCGTGGCCAACTGCACGCCCGCTTTGACAGGCTCGACGCTGCGGCTCGCGTTGCCGGTTCCGAAGGTGGCGTAGGCGCCGAAGCTGTTCCAGGCCCTGGCATTGGTGACGGGAACCGAGACCGGGGCGCGACCATCGCCCGCCGCGGTCGTCGGCGTGTTGACGGTCGTGTAGGTCACGGATACCGCGGCCCCGGGTGCCAAGTTGTGCGAAGCGGTTGCTGTGAAGTCGAAGACGACCCGGATGGCCTTCACCGAAGCGTAATCGCCTGTGAAGGCCTGCCAACTGGCTGTGATGTCACAGGTGGGGTCAGAGGTGAAGTTCGGGCATGGATTCGCGACCGTGGACACCTGGTAGGTGTATGAGGTTCCCGTGGACAAGTCGTCAACCGCCAACGCCAGACCGCCGGTGAAGATCGGGGCGAAGGCGGAGAGCCGAGCCGAGCCGGTCGTCAGGTACGTGTCGCCAAACTTGGGCAGCACATCCACGATCATCGCGGTGTCCGAGGCGATGTTGCCACCGTTGGTCACTTGGAGCTTCCAGAGGTCGGTCGCGCCGATCACGGTGTTGGCCGCACAGGGGCTGCGGTAAAAGCCTTGCGAGTCTGCGACGCAGGTGTTGGCCGGGTTAGTGACGTTAGCCGCTCCGCTCGTGGACACATTCGAAGCATCCACGTTGCCTTTGACGCCCTTGAACGTGCTGATCGCGGATGCCGAGATCGTCGTCACATCGTTGACCGTGTTACAGCGCGTGTTCGTGTTGGTGAGCGTCGAGCCCTTGCCATTGCCGGAGGTGTTCGTGCAGGAACTGAGCGTGCGATCGCTCGAGACGCCGAACGAGTTGGTGATCGCTCCGTAGGTGGATATCAGGCCGGGCGCGACCTGCAGCGGCAGCAGGATCGTGTACTTCTCACCCGGGGCCATGCGCGAGCCGGCGGGCCAGTTGAAGGTGATCTTGCGAGTGGCCGAGTCATAGGCGACCGTAACGCCGGTGACAGGAAGAAGGCCGCCCGTCGAGGTCGTGTAGGTGATCTCGGCCGTGGGGTCGAAGAGCAGCGGTCCGCCGAAGCGCTGCGTGGCATCCACCGGAAGCGAGTCGATGACGACGGGGTTGTTCAGAAACCCGGTGCCCGTGTTGCCGAAGATGAGCGAGAAGTTGTCGACTGCGCCCGAGGTCGTCACCTTGTCGGTGGGGCGTTTTTCGACGTCGAGCGTGAAGGTTCCGGGGTCGAGCGCGATGCTCGTGGATCCCGTGGCGGTCGCGACGGCGAACGAATCGTTCGTCGAGGTCGCCGAGACGGGAGCCGCCACGCTGGACGGGAACGCGATCGCCGCACTCGTCGAAAGAAGGGAATCCCGCAGTCGCACCGTGTACTTGATCAAGCTCGACCAGGTCTGGGCTGGCGCGGTGGTGGAGAAGATGGTGCCATCGGCCTTGGAGAAGACGTAACGCAGGCCGGTGACGCCGCCGAGTGTGACGCCGGGAAGGGTCGGGACCATGCCGTTGGATGCCACCACTGTCGTTCCGGTGACCCACGTCGCCCCACCGTTCAGTTGGTAGTCGATGCGCAACCGGTTCGCACCGGTGGGGATCGTTGTGACAGCGCCGAGCGAGCGCAGCCCGAAGGTATTCCAGAACACCGAGCCGTTGTCTTGAATGACGACCTCACGCGGCGAAACTGTGGAGTTGTTGTAGCCGCCGGTGAGGGTGGCGATGATGTCGTTCGCGCGGTCCTTCTCAAGGAGTGTCGTCGCGGACAGTGCCTTGGTGACCGAGACCCGGATCGAGCCGGCGACGACGGACACGTCTGCGCTCTTCGAGTCGTAGCGGTTAGCATCGGCGAGCACGTTGTCCCAAATTTGGGTGAACGCGGAGTTCGTGATCGTGGTCGGCGTAACGAGCGTGGTCGCGTCGCTGCGCAGGTACTGGCGCAGGCGTACGTCGAACTTCATCGCGACGCTCGCGCCTGACACTATCGTGCCACCGTTGGAGGTGTCGGTGCCGGTGTACAGCACGCTCACGCCGACGACGTCGGTGAAGGTGGCGGCCACAGCGAGCGAGGCACTGTTGGCTGCGAGTGTCGTGGTTGTCGGCACGCCGTTGTTGTACTTCCACAGCGTCACGACCGACTTCGACAGGTCAATGCCGGAGTTGGTGGACGGAGTCAGCGTCACCTTGGTGATGAGCAGGCGCTCGAACGGGTTCGTGGTGGAGTCATACGCGGCGGTCGCATATGGCGCGACGTCGTAGCCGCCGGCCGTGCCAACCGTGTTGTGCACACACGTCGTGATGGTGGTCGTGGTGCATGGCATCACGTCGGAAACCCTCAAGAACCAGGCGCGGGCGAGAGAAGTGTTCGTGGCGGTCGTTGTGAACGACGTCGTCGGGTACCCGGTAGCCGCGACATCCAGCGGGTTGGGTACAGCGAGGATCGGGGTAGTGCCGGTGCCGGCGATCTTGGCGAAGCCCACGTTCGGCGAGTTGTCGATGATGGTGATCGTGTCGCTGCCATCGAGGGTGAAGGTGCCGGGCGTTCCCGTTGCCGTGAGACGAGCCGAGTTGGACGCGATGCCGGCGGCGGCGTTGAGCACGGTGGACTCGGTGATCCACGGGGTGGAGTGCCCCGCGACATCCCGCAGCTTGTTGCGCAGCTGGAAGACCAGGCTGACCGGGCGTGAACTCGGGCCGCTCGCGACGCCGGATCCCACGGGCGGAGCCAGCGGATCGGTGGAGCGCGGGGTGGCCCACTCGGCGAAGGTGACGCGCACACCGACTGTTGAGCCGGCCTGGGGGCCGGTCAGGGTATAGCCGGTGAACCTGCCGAGACAGTTGGCCGCGGTCGCACATGCGTTCACGTCGACCCAGCTGGTGCCATCGAACAGTTCGACCTTCGTCACCCGGTCGTAGGCGATGAGCGGATCATCAGTTGTGGTGATCGGCTTGATTCTGATGAGATCGAACGACTGGAAAATCGTCTGGGAGACGGCAGCGGTGGCATCCACCGGGTCGGCAACGACGACGCTCGAGTAACCGTCGATCTCGGTGCCCCAGCTCAGCATCGCGTCGCGCTGCTGGCTGGACTGCGAGTTGACCGTTGCCGAGCCGTTCACGAGCACCCAGGTTTTGTCGAACATCAGGCCGCCGGAGCCAGCGGGAATGGTCTTGACGACGGCGACAGAGCTACGGGCGGGCGAGTCGGCCTCGACGGTCTTTGGCTCACCGTTGAGAGTGACGATGCCGATGGCGTGAGCGGTCGCGGTGTTCGAGTAGGTGACGGGAGCGCCGTCCGTTGCCGTGGAGTCCATCGAGCCGCGCATCGTGGAGCGGGCCCGGAACGAGATGTAGGGGCGCACGGTCGTGCCGAGACTGTAGCCGTTCGCGTTCGCGAACAGAAAACGCAGACCGATGATGTCATCGAGTGGGGCCGGGAGCGCCGCGGAGTAGCTCTGCGCAGCACTCGTGGCGTCGACGACGGCGAGCTGGTGCCAGATCGTGTCGGTGGTCTGGTAGCTCACGGTGAGCGTCGATCCGAGCGGCACCTGGGTAGGTGCCACGGCGACGGCGTTGAATGCGCGCCAGTAGTCGGTGGTCGAGGTCGTCATTGAGTCCTCGACCACGATGCTCGTCGGCGACACGTAGCCCGAGTCGCTCGATGTGGTCGCGGTGAGGCGCACGAGGGAGCGACCTCCCGCGGGAATCGGGGAGGCCGGTGTTACCGTCTTGTTGAGGTCCACCGAGACGGCGGGAGACATCACGATTAGTGAGGCGGTCGGGTACTGCGATATAGCGGGCCCGGCGTCGTTATAACCGTCGACCTGCGCCTTGTTGGTGAAGGTCTTCGTTCCCGTCGCGGCGTCGACGGTTGCGGCGTCCACCGCAACACGGAACGGTACAGATGCCGTTGCCCCCGTCGCGATCGAGCCGGAGTAGACGATCGAGAAGCCCGTTATGCGCTGCCCGGTGGCAAGCGCGGGGAGCGCGGGGAAGCCGCTTGCGCTTGTGAAGTCGGGCGAGGTTGGGGCTGTGCCGGTGGTGACGTACCAGGTGATCGCGGCCGAGGTCGCGCCAGCTGGCCAGCTTGAGCCGCTCACACGGAAGCCGTCGAAGACGATGTTCGCGTCAAGCAGGGTGTTAGTGGCGGGCTCGGTGATCGTCAGGGTGGACAGCACGCCATTGGACGCGTTCTGGCCAGTGATCGCCACGATCGAGCCGGTGCCGGCAGGGATGCGCGCGCCCGTGAACGTGGTGCCACCGATGACCTTCGAGTCGAGGCCATGGACGATATAGGAAGCAGTAGTCGCCTTGGACACGGATGTCTGGCCGGGAACCACGACGGTGCCGGTGATGGCGGCCGTGAAGGTCGTGCCCGTGACGAGTGTGACGCCGCTCGTGCGCTGCGCCGCTCGCTGTGCGAGAGTGAGGGCGACCGAACCGACGCTTCCGTTGGCGGCGATCGTTACGCCCGTGGATGACGTGAAGATGACCCTGAGGCCGGTGACCGAGCCGGGGGTGACCGTCGCATCGAGCGCAGGAGAGACAGCAGCTGCGCCGTTCACCCAGGCGCCATTCACCCAGGCATCCACCTGGATGCGGTCCGCGCCAGTCGGGTAGACGACAGTACCGAAGCCCGTGAGGTTCACTCCCTCGAAGAAGTTACCCGCCGCCGTGGGGTCTGTCGGGGCGAGAAGCGTGAGGCTCTGCGCGGCAGCGTTCGAGGTGTTCGCGGTCGTGAGCGTCATCGCGGACGCCTCACCCACCTTGTACTGCGTAGGCGAAGGAGTCCAGGTTGCGCCGAGGGTCGTGTCGACGACGTAGGGGATCGTGACCGTGACATCCCGCGTCGCCTGCGCGGTGGGTGCGTTCGGGGATGACGCGACAGCCGTGTTGGTGACGGGAACGCCGTTGGATGCCCAGTCCGGGCCGAGGGTTCCCGGCACGGCCATCGTGACCTGCACGGAGTAGCCGGAGCCGCTCTGTAGTCCTACGCCGCCGCCATCGAGCGGCTTGAGAAAGCTGACGGTTAGGGTGCGGTTGTTGGTTCCGCCCCAGCTGAAGCTCGAGGGCCCGCCAGTGACGGCAACCGTGTTGCTGAGCGTGAGTGCATCGAACTGTGGCGGGATGACGTCGACGAGCGTCGCATCCGGGCAGTCGTCGGGAGAGCAGTTGACGGTCACCGTGTAGGTGAACGAGTCCCCGGGAACGACGTTGGGTTTGGTGACCGCTTGGGTGATGGAGAAGACGGATGTCGGGGCGGCATTGGCGGGCACGGCGACGAGCAACGACCCCACGAGGCCGAGGAGTACTGCCCCCAGGGCGGCGAGAGAGAAGGCGCGGCGTGACCGGCGTGCGGATCCGAGCATGACGAGAATTCCCCCACTTTCGCGCCACGACGAAGCGCACGCGCGTGGTAACGCGCGTAAAAAGTCTCGGGTGACACGTCACACGTTAGTAGATCGAACTATTCGGGGCACATTCCCCAGAATGGGGCGCCCCGAAATAGGGGGCACCCGGTATATCGCTTCGAGAACTGCTAAGCTAAGCTCACCGGGAAACCATGACGGTTTCCCTGCGTCGTAGAACGCTTCCCTCTGCGTCATGTGCACGGCCCCGCCTCATCAGAAGGCCTGGGTGCCGGTCACATCACGTAGATAAATTCTCCGGCGAACGGATGTGGCTCAAGCCATCTTCGCCATTCCGCTGGTTGGTCGTGCGTATTGACGCCGCCAGCATGCTCAAGAAAATACTCATGACTGAACTCTCATTCGGCACGCTCGGCGTGCCCGCTCCTCTTGTTGACGCGCTCAGCGCCACCGGCATCACCGAACCGTTCCCGATCCAGGTCGACACGCTTCCAGACACCCTCGCTGGCCGCGACGTTCTTGGCCGCGGAAAGACCGGATCCGGCAAGACGCTCGCGTTCGCCATCCCCATGGTGGCGCGTCTGGGCGGAAAGCTCGCGGGTGGCCACCGCCGCCCGGGCCGCCCGCTCGCCCTCGTACTCGCGCCGACACGCGAACTCGCCACCCAGATCAGCGCTGTGATCGAGCCGCTCGCAGCGGTATACGGACTCACCAGCACGACGATTTTCGGCGGCGTGTCGCAGCAGCGTCAAGTTGCTGCACTCAAGGCCGGCGTCGACATCGTCGTGGCCTGCCCCGGCCGCCTAGAAGATCTCATGAAGCAAGGCTTCGTCTCATTGGATGCGGTCGAAATTACGGTGCTCGATGAGGCCGATCACATGGCCGATCTCGGTTTTCTCCCCGTCGTCACCCGCATCATGGACAAGACGGCGCAGTCCGGTCAGCGCCTCCTGTTTAGCGCGACGCTCGACAACGGGGTAGACAAGCTCGTGCGCAAGTACCTGCACAACGAGGTGTTGCACTCGGTTGACGAAGCCACCAGCCATGTCTCGGCAATGACTCACCACGTGTTCGAGGTTGACGGCACGGAGGCCAAGCGCCTCCTCGTCGAGACGCTGGCCTCGGGCACCGGCCGCCGCATCCTCTTCATGCGCACCAAACATCACGCCAAGAAGCTCGCGAAGCAACTGACGGATGCCGGCATTCCGAGCGTCGATCTACACGGCAACCTCTCGCAAGTTGCTCGCGACCGCAACCTGGCAGCATTCAGCGCTGGCGACGTTCGTGTGCTCGTTGCAACGGATGTCGCAGCTCGCGGCGTTCACGTCGACGACATCGAACTCGTGATCCACGTCGACCCGCCATCGGAGCACAAGGCTTACCTGCACCGTTCTGGACGCACCGCTCGCGCTGGCAAGGAGGGTGAGGTCGTCACGATCGTGCTGCCCGAGCAACGCACAGACACCGCAGCCTTGCTTCGTAAGGCCGCGATCACGGTCACCCCGCAGCGTGTCACGGCAGACTCGGAAGCTGTCACCGCCCTTGTCGGCGAGGTCGCAGCCTACGTCAAGCCCGCCCCGCGCCAGGCACCGCAGCAGCAGGGCGTCGGTCGCTCGCAGGGCGGCACTCGGTCGCAGGGCGGCACTCGGTCGCAGGGCGCGAACGCGCAGCGAAAGCGTGCGCTCGAGCATGAAGGAACGCGCGAGCGTTCCCGCACCGCGAACGCCGACGGCGCTGCTCCCCGTCGGGACCGCGCTGGTCGCCCGGCAGCGGCATCCGCCAGCAAGTCCGCCGGTGCCCGTACCGAGCAGCGCGCGCCCCAACAGGCGCGCACGACGGATGCCCCCTCCCGCCCGCGCGGCGGAAATGGTCGCGCCCAGGCGTCCGGTGGCCCCATCCGCGTCGGTCAGATCGTGCGCTCGAACTCCGCTGGCGGACAGCGCCACGGGCGTTAGTTCAGTCCGTCAAAATCCGACCTGTGCCGGCGGGAGGTGCGGCTCGCTGCGATTCGGTGCGCCCTACGGTTCTCCGCGCGACGGTTCTCCGCGGCAACCTCGGGTTCGCCGCCGAGAGTGCACCTTTGCACAGTTGATCCATCATCAGCCGTGTGTTTCTGCACTCTCGGGCCGAAGTCGCCGGTCGTGCCGCGCAGCCGCGCGTGCCGATCCTGCCGCTCGTGCCGAGACTCGCCGCGCTCAGCCCAGCACGCCCACCGACGCGAGCGCCGCGCGAAGTAGCGCGCCGCGGCCGCCCTCCATGTCTGCGGAGACCGCGTCGGATGCGGCCTCGCGCGGCGACATCCACGTCAGTTCGAGCGCGTCCTGCCGCGGCTCGCAGGTGCCGGTCACCGGCACGACGTAGGCGAGGGATACCGCGTGCTGGCGGGCATCCATGAATTGGCTCGATCCTGGCCACGGAAAGTATTCGGCCACGGAGAAAGGCACGGGCGAAGCCGGTAGCAGCGGGAAAGCCATGGGCCCGAGGTCCTTCTCGAGGTGGCGGAAGAGCGCCTCTCGCAGAGTCTCGCCGTAGAGCACGCGGCCGGAGACGAGCGTGCGCGTGATCGAGCCCTCGTGAGCGCGCAGGAGGAGGCCCACCTCAGTGACGCGGCCGAGGCCGTCGACGCGCACTGGAACGCCCTCGACGTACAGGAGCGGGAGGCGGCGGCGGGTCTCCGCGAGTTCCTCCTCGGAGAGCCAGCCGGGATTGCGGTCGGGGGTTCCTATCGAACTCATGGTCCATTCTTGCAAACCTTGGCGAGTTCAGACAGCAACCGCACCACTCGGCAGCCGGTAAAGCCCCGGTGCTGCACATACGCACGGTTCGCACAGGTACACCCAGATAAGGTGGCCCGCGGCGATGGTTGGGTTGCATCCTGCGTACGGCTGGCGTCGTCAATCAACTCACCGAGAGGCTCCGTGCGGTTATGCCAGCAAGCATCCCTGCCCACCCTGAGCGTGAGCGCAGTTTTCTCGGGAAACACTCACAATTTATGCCCACGCATCGTGCATTCTGGTCGTAGCGAGAGCGATGATCGAACGGTGGTCGACTTCTCTCGACGACGTTCCCCTAGATTCGACAGTGCGCAAGACAATCACACCGATGCGAAAGCAGAACCATGAGCCAAATCAGCTATTTTGAAGCCATCGTGATGGGCGCAATTCAAGGCATCTCCGAACTGTTTCCGGTGTCGAGTCTGGCTCACTCCATCCTGATACCTGCCGTGCTCGGCGGGTCATGGGCGGCAGACCTGAACGTCTCAGCGCCAGAATCGCCCTACCTCGCGTTCATTGTGGGATTGCACGTAGCCACGGCAGCGGCTTTGCTGCTGTTCTTCCGCAAAGACTGGGCGCTCATCGTCGTCGGATTCGTCACCTCGATTCGCTATCGGCGGCTGAGCACCGGCCCCGAGCGTCTGGCTTGGCTGCTGATCGTCGCCACGATCCCGGTAGGAATTGCCGGTCTGTTGTTGGAACACACTTTTCGCACGGTGTTGGGCCAGCCCTACATCACGGCCATTTTCCTCACTATCAACGGAGTAGTACTCCTCGTAGGCGAGCGATTCAGACGTCGGTCGCACGCTGCGGCTGAACGTGCCGCAGCCGAACGTGCCGCCGCCGAACACGACGACACCAGTCAGGATTTTGCTGACGGTGATCCGGATGCCGCAATCGCGCAACTTTCCTTTGCCAAGGGGACCGGCGTTGGTGCTACCCAGATACTCGCACTTCTCCCGGGGATAAGTAGATCCGGCATCGCGATGCTCGGCGGCATGGCAGCAGGGCTCACCCATCGTGAAGCGGCCAGGTTCTCCTTCCTGCTGGCGACTCCGGTCATACTGGCAGCGGGTCTCCTCAAACTCCCCGACCTGCTTGGGCCGCTCGGCAACGGCATCCGGGGGCAGGTTCTCGCCGGCAGTGCCGCCTCATTCATCTGCGCATTGCTGGCGGTCGGGTTTCTTGACCGGTACTTCCGAACCCGCACGCTCACGCCGTTCGCGGTCTACTGCATCCTCGCCGGAGTATCGGCATTCACGGTACTTACACTGCGCTAAGTGCAGGAAGTCACCAGCGGCATCACGCGAACCGGGAGCCGCGCTGGCACGGTGCAGCACCAGTTGAATGAAAGTATCGACGAAGCAGCACGCTCCGAGAGAGAGGACCACCCGTGAAAATCGATCCGAACGCCGTTCGGTGGTCGGCACCCGAGGGCGAGCGCGCAGCGCGTCCCCTCCTGGTATTGCTGCATGGGTATGGTTCGAATGAGGGCGATCTGTTTACACTGGCACCGCAACTGCCGGCGGACCCGGTGGTGGCATCCGTTCGCGCGCCCATTGCGACCAACGGCGGATACAGCTGGTGGGACATGACCGGCGGGCGCCCGGGCGCCCCCTCCTCCAACAACGTAAATGCCGCTGCACTCGCCGTGATCGACTGGTTGGACAGCCTCGAATACGCCAGCGTGAGCCTCTTCGGATTCTCGCAAGGAGCCGCGCTAGCGCTGCAACTCAACCGCCACGCGCCCGGGCGGTTCGCCGCTACCGTCTCGCTCGCCGGCTTCGTGCCGCCGGGCGGGCACGCTGGCGACGCTCAACTCGAGTCGGTGCGACCGCCAATCTTCTGGGGTCGCGGAACGCTCGATCGGGTGATTCCCGCCGAAGCTGTTGAGAGAACGAGTGTCTGGCTCCCCCAGCACTCGACTCCCACAATTCGCGTCTATGAAAATCTCGCGCACTCCATTTCTGCCGTCGAGCTCACGGAACTGAACGAGTTTCTGCGCGACAACTGCGAAGCATGAGAATCGTTGACACCGGCGACTCCACCGCTCGCGTCATCGACGAATACGCAAGTGTTCGCTTGTCAATCGCGCCGCTCGCCCAGGGTGACAATGTGTTTGTCGGCGTTACCAGGCTCGCAGCAGGCGGCTCGATCGGGCGGCACCCGACCGCACGCCGACAACTGCTTTCCGTGATCGCGGGATCGGCAGTCGTCTCGGGGGCGGATGGCGCCGAACAGTCGATCGGCGAAGGCCAGGGCGCGCTGTGGGAGCCTGGTGAGTCGCATGAGGTCCACACGATCGATGGGATGACCGCGATCAGCATCGAGGGCGACATCCAGACGATGGGCTGATGCCCAGCGTTTCCGTAGCCCGGCAGGTGCGCGCTGGACTCGCGCCGACATTTGCGCGCTGGAGTGGCGCCCACATTTACGCGCTTTTCCGGAGCATCCACTCATAATGGGCCCAATTCGTGTCACGCCTGAGGTTTGAGGGCGCAACCTCCGGAGAAACGCGCGAGTATGCCCACCGACCACGCAGCGGGTGTCAGCAGCCCGAGGGAAGATAGACGGATGGCCGCCGTGCTCGACAAATTCTCCCCGGCCACCAGGGAGTGGTTTTCGGGCGCCTTCACCGAGCCGACCCCGGCGCAGGTCGGGGCGTGGCACGCCATCTCGTCGGGTTCGCACACGCTCGTCGTCGCCCCCACCGGATCGGGCAAAACGCTCTCGGCGTTCCTCTGGGCGATCGATCGGCTGACGACAAGCGCGCAGCCCGACAACCTGATGCGCAGAACCCGCGTACTCTACATCTCACCGCTCAAAGCACTCGGCGTAGACGTCGAGCGCAATTTACGCGCCCCGCTCATCGGCGTGACGCAGACCGCCCATCGGCTCGGGCTGCCCGCTGTGGACGTGACGGTGGGGGTGCGATCTGGAGACACGACGACTCAGGATCGGCGGCTGCTCGCGCGCGTGCCGCCAGACATCCTGATCACCACCCCTGAGTCGCTGTATCTGATGCTCACGTCGGCCGCGCGCGAAACGCTCATGGGCGTCGAGACGGTGATCATTGACGAAGTTCACGCGGTGGCGTCGACGAAACGCGGGGCGCATCTGGCCCTCTCCCTGGAACGACTCGACGAACTCCTCGCACAACCGGCACAGCGCATCGGGTTGTCTGCCACAGTTCGGCCACACGACGAGGTGGCGCGATTTTTGGCTGGGCGCGCGCCGGTAACGATCGTCGCTCCGCCCTCGACGAAGAAGTTTGACCTGCGTGTGGTCGTGCCGGTGGAAGACATGACCGAACTTGGCACGGCTGCCCCCGTCGAAGGATCGGCTGCGGGAACCGTGCAGCACGGATCGATCTGGCCGCATGTCGAAGAACACATCGTTGACCTTGTGCTCGAACATCGATCGACGATCGTGTTTGCCAACTCCCGGCGGCTGGCCGAGCGGCTCACGGCTCGGCTGAACGAGATCTACAGCGACCGCATCGCTCGGCCGGAGAACGAAATCGTCGACAGCAGGATCGTCGAGACCGACAAGGGCAAGCCTCAATCGGCTCGAATCCCAGCCGCGATAATGGCGCAGTCAGGTTCCACTTCCGGCGCCGAGCCGTTGTTGGCGCGGGCACATCACGGCTCCGTGTCCAAAGACCAGCGCGCGTTAATCGAAGATGACCTCAAGAGCGGGCGGCTCCGCTGTGTGGTCGCTACCTCGTCTCTCGAACTTGGCATCGACATGGGCGCCGTTGACCTTGTCGTGCAGGTCGAGTCGCCACCGTCGGTCGCGAGCGGCCTCCAGCGCGTCGGCCGCGCCGGTCATCAGGTGGGGGAGGTGTCGCGGGGGGTGCTGTTCCCGAAGCACCGAGCCGACCTCATCCACACCGCGGTCGTGAGTGAGCGCATGCTGGCTGGCCAGATCGAGCGGATGCGCATCCCGACGAACCCGCTCGACGTACTCGCGCAGCAGACGGTTGCCGCCACCGCGCTCGGTCCGATCGATGTCGAGGAGTGGTTTGACATCGTGCGCCGCAGCGCACCCTTCGCTACCCTGCCGCGCTCGGCCTACGACGCCGTTCTCGACCTCCTCAGCGGCCTCTATCCGAGCGACGAGTTCGCCGAACTGCGCCCGCGGATAGTCTGGGATCGGGTGAAGGGGTCTCTCATCGGTCGACCAGGTGCGCAGCGGCTCGCCGTGACCTCGGGAGGCACTATTCCCGACCGTGGGCTGTTCGGCGTATTCATGGTCGGCTCGTCACCGACCGACCCGTCAACCGGGTCGGGCCCGGGTCGCCGTGTCGGCGAGCTTGACGAAGAGATGGTCTACGAATCCCGCGTCGGAGACGTGTTTGCTCTCGGTGCGACGAGTTGGCGCATCGAAGACATCACCCACGACCGCGTGATCGTGAGCCCCGCATTCGGTGTGCCAGGTCGAGTGCCGTTTTGGAAAGGCGACGGGCTGGGCCGGCCAGCCGAGCTGGGCGCGGCGATCGGTGCATTCACTCGAGAGATCGCCTCAGCACACTCAGCGGATGCCAGGTCGCGGGTCGCTGCCAGTGGGTTGGATGAGTTCGCAATCAACAACCTCGTCGCGTTTATCGACGATCAGAAGGCGGCAACCGGTCACGTGCCGACAGACAGAACACTCGTCGTGGAACGGTTTCGCGACGAGCTCGGCGACTGGCGCGTCATCCTTCATTCCCCGTACGGCATGCAAGTTCATGCCCCCTGGGCGCTCGCGGTCGGGGCACGGGTACGTGAACGGATGGGCATCGCCGGTGCCGCGATCGCGAGCGACGACGGCGTGATCGTGCGGATCCCCGACACCGATGCTGAGCCTCCGGGTGCCGAACTTTTCATCTTCGAGCCGGACGAGCTGCCCGAGATCGTGACACGTGAGGTCGGCGGTTCCGCGCTGTTCGCGTCGCGGTTCCGCGAGTGCGCGGCCCGAGCGCTGCTGCTGCCGCGCTACAACCCGGGCAAGCGGTCGCCGCTGTGGCAGCAGCGGCAACGGGCATCGCAGTTGCTCGATGTCGCCGCCAAGTTTCCGAGCTTTCCGATCGTGCTCGAAACCGTGCGCGAGGTTCTTCAGGACGTGTACGACCTGCCAGCCCTCACCGACGTCGCGAGCCAGATCGTGTCTCGGAAGATTCGCATCGTCGAAACCGAGACGGATGTGCCGAGTCCGTTTGCGCGGTCGCTGCTCTTCGGCTACGTCGCGGCCTTCATGTACGAGGGCGACTCCCCGATCGCCGAACGCCGGGCTGCCGCGCTCTCGCTCGACCCGACGCTTCTCGCCGAACTGCTCGGCCGAGCCGAGTTGCGCGAACTGCTCGACGCTGGAGTCATCGAGCAGCTGGAACGTGAGTTGCAGCGTCTTACTCCCGATCGAAAGGCGCGTGACGCCGAGGGCATCGTCGACCTGCTGCGCCTGCTTGGGCCCCTGTCGCTCGACGAGATCGTGGAGCGTACGGCGTTCAGCGAGTTGCCCGCTTCGGCAGCGAGTGCGCCCGTAGCCAGTGCGCCGGTAGCCAGTGCAGTGCTGCTGGTACTCGACCAACTCGCGCGAGCGAACCGCGTTCTTCACCTGCAGTTCGCGGGCGCGCAGCGCTGGGCCGGTATCGAAGACGCGAGCCGCCTGCGCGACGCCCTCGGCGTTCCCTTGCCGATCGGTGTTCCCGCTGCATTCATGCAGCCGGTCGCTGACCCCGTCGGTGATCTGGTCGCACGATTCGCGCGCACCCATGGGCCGTTCGTCGTACAGGTTGCCGCTACCCGTTTCGGCCTCGGAACGGCGATCGTGCTCGACACTCTGCACCGTCTCGGTGGTGAGCACCGGGTGCTGGAGGGCGAGTTTCGTCCGGGCTCGAGCGGCAGCGAGTGGTGCGACGCCGAGGTGCTGCGCCGGGTGCGAAGCAGATCGCTCGCGGCACTGCGCCACGAAGTCGAGCCGGTTGACACGGCAACCCTGGGGCGGTTTCTTCCGGCCTGGCAGAACGTCGGCGGATCGCTGCGCGGAATTGACGGGCTAGCGCAGGTGATCGACCAGTTGTCTGGGGTCGCGCTGCCGGCATCCGCATGGGAGAGCCTCGTGCTGCCCGCACGCGTCTCCAACTACTCACCAGCGTGGCTCGACGAACTCACGATGACGGGCGAGGTGGTCTGGTCGGGTGTTGGCGTTCTTCCCGGATCTGACGGCTGGGTGAGTCTGCACCTCGCGGACAGCGTGCGGCTGACCATCGCCGAGCCGCACGACGATGAGACCTCCGAGCTGCAGCGCACCACACTGGCTACCCTCACCGGGGGTGGGGCGTACTTCTTCCGCCAGCTATCAACCGCGACAGCGAGCACCGACGACGCATCGCTCGTCACCGCACTCTGGGGCCTGGTGTGGGCGGGCCTCGTGACCAACGACACGTTCTCGCCGCTGCGGTCATATCTTGGGGGAGCGGTAGCGCCGAAGCGCGCCGCGCGTACCCGGGCCTACCGTGGTGGCGGCCGACCTGCGATGCCGAGCCAATCCGGACCGCCCAGCGTCGGGGGACGGTGGTCACTTCTTCCGCTCGCCGAACCAGACGCTACCGTTCGCGCAAAGGCGATGGGCGAGCTTCTGCTCGAGCGGCACGGTGTCGTGACTCGGGGCTCTGTGGTGAGCGAGGGAATCCGTGGTGGGTTTGCTCTCGCTTACAAAGTCTTGAGTGGATTCGAGGAGACCGGGCGCGCCCGTCGCGGCTACTTCGTTGAGGGCCTCGGTGCCGCCCAGTTTGCCACCGGAGCCACGGTGGACCGCCTGCGCAGCTTCACGCGCGACACCGCCTCACGGGATGCACCCCTCGCACTCACGCTCGCCGCGACCGACCCGGCAAACCCGTATGGAGCCGCGCTGGCGTGGCCAAACTCGAGTACCGAGGCTGACCCCAACACACCGCGCGGCCACCGCCCTGGCCGAAAAGCTGGCGCGCTGGTCGTGATCGTCGATGGTCGCCTCGCCCTCTACATCGAGCGTGGAGGTAAGACAAGTCTCACCTTCGGCCTCGGTGCTGCTGCGCTGGCCAGCGCCGCCGAATCACTCGCAAGAACCGTGCGCGCAACTCTGGGAAAGCTGCGCATCGAACGGGTAGACGGCGACTTCGTGATCGGTACCCCGCTGGGCGCCGCCCTCGCTGATGCGGGCTTCGCAGCAACGCCTCAGGGAATGCGACTCCGTGCCTGAGGGTGACACCGTGTGGCTCGCGGCGAGAAACCTCCACTCTGCGCTGGCCGGTGAGCTGCTCACCGGGTTTGACCTTCGGGTACCCCCATTCGCAACCGCCGACCTGACCGGCGAGAAAATCATTGAGGTGGTCAGTCGTGGCAAGCACCTACTGCACCGCATCGGTGACTTCACGCTGCATTCACACCTGAAGATGGAGGGCGCCTGGCATCTCTACCGACCGGGTTCGCCGTGGCGGCGGAGGGTCTTCGAGGCGCGTGCCGTGCTCGAAACCGAACCCTGGCAGGCCGTGGGGTTTGCGCTGGCAATCACCGAGCTCATCCGGCGTGACGATGAGCACACCGTGGTGGGCCACCTCGGCCCCGATCTGCTTGGGGCAGATTGGAACCGCGGCGAGGCGATCACACGGCTATCGGCAGAACCCAGTACACGCGCGTTCATCGCCATCCTCGACCAACGCAACCTTGCCGGGATCGGCAACGAGTACGCGAACGAACTGTTGTTCCTGCGCGGTGTCTTACCGACCCGCTCGATCGGTGATATCGATGTGGCACCGCTCGTGGATCTCTCACAGCGGATGCTGCAGTCCAACCGCGAGCGCAGCATCCGTTCGACGACCGGCGACCTGCGGCCCGGTCACACGAGCTGGGTGTACGCGCGGGCTGGCAAGTCATGTCGCCGCTGCGGTACACCGATCCGGCGCGGCATGCTCGGGCCGACGCCGCTTACCGAACGGCTGACCTACTGGTGCCCGTGCTGTCAACGCTAGGCATTCGCGAGCGCGGCACAGATTCTCGGTATCGGGCCAGCACGCGGTTCGATGGTGTCGGTGCGGCATTCGACTGGTCATTCCCGCAGTCGACGGATACCGCGCGGCGGGGGCCATTGTCACTACGACGTGAGCGGTGCCATCCCACACACGGTGACAGTGTATTGACCAGCCGCTGTGGGCCAGCCGAGGGAATGTGTCGGGCGGCTCATCACGAGCGCGATGCGAGAGGTGGCTCGGCGTCAGGAATGAATGGCACTCGACAACCAGGTGAACGTTTCGCGGGATCTCGCCGGTCGGCGCTTTTTCGCCCCGGTCGGCGCGTATTCTGGCGAGAGCCCCGCCAGAGCGTGCTTCACCCGAGACGACGAATGCGAACCAGACCCGTGACCCCGCTGCCTACGCAATCGTGAGCGGCCACCGATGATCGAGGCGACTTCGGGCGTCATGAGTGCGAGTGAGCGTGCACCGGCTCCACGCACGCTGTTTGATATCTTGCGCGAGACCACCGAGCTGTACCCGCAGGCGTCCGCGCTCGACGACGGCGTGGGCGCCTTGAGCTATCGCGAGCTGATGGCGCGGGTCATCGACGTTTCTGCTCGGCTCAATACCGCCGGCGTGCGCCGCGGAGATCGGGTCGGGGTGCGAATGCCCTCGGGCTCGCGCGAGCTGTACGTGTCGATCCTCGCCATTATCGCGGCCGGCGCTGCGTATGTACCGGTCGATGCCGATGACCCGGACGACCGCGCGGCTCTGGTATTCCGCGAAGCAAACGTGCGGGGTATCATCGCCGGCGACGGCACATTCACCGCGACCGGCCGCGACCTCAGCATTGTCTTCAGCGACGTGGATGACGAGTTATTCGCGGGTCGCGCGCCTCACCCGAGCACGTCGTCGCGCGCCGTTGTCGGCCCGCCGTCAGTCAGCGACGATGCTTGGATCATCTTCACTTCGGGATCGACCGGCGTGCCGAAAGGTGTCGCTGTCAGCCACCGATCTGCCGCCGCATTCGTCGACGCCGAAGCGCGGCTCTTTCTCGTGGAAGAACCCCTTGGGCCGGGGGACCGGGTGCTTGCTGGCCTGTCGGTGGCCTTCGATGCCTCCTGCGAAGAGATGTGGTTGGCTTGGCGCACGGGCGCGTGTCTCGTTCCAGCACCACGAGCACTCGTGCGCAGTGGCATGGATCTCGGCCCGTGGCTCATCGCTCGTGGCATCACCGTGGTATCTACGGTTCCGACTCTCGCATCACTGTGGCCGGTCGAGTCGCTCGAGAATGTTCGACTGCTCATCTTCGGCGGAGAGGCCTGCCCGCCTGAGCTCGTCGAGCGGCTTGCCATCGATGGCCGTGAAATGTGGAACACCTACGGGCCGACCGAGGCCACTGTCGTCGCGTGCGCGGCACTGCTCAGCGGCGGAACAGCCGTGCGCATCGGGTTGCCCCTCGACGGCTGGGATCTCGCCGTGGTCAGCGCAGACGGAACCCCGGTTGCCGAAGGCGAGATCGGCGAACTCATCATCGGGGGTGTTGGGTTGGCTCGCTATCTGGACCCACTGAGAGACACCGGGAAGTTTGCTCCCCATGAGGGCCTCGGTTGGGATCGCGCATACCGAAGCGGAGATCTCGTACGATTCGAGACGGCTGGCCTCATTTTTCAGGGCCGGGCAGACGACCAGGTCAAGGTCGGCGGCCGGCGCATCGAACTGGGCGAGATTGAGACGGCTCTGCGAGAGCTGCCCGGCGTGACCGGGGCTGCGGCGGCTGTTCAAGAAACAGACGCCGGCAACCACGTCATCGTCGGCTACCTGACGGTGGAATCCTCTCGCACGTTCGACCGTACGGTCGCCGTCACCCGATTGCGCAGCGAACTTCCTGATGCGCTCGTTCCGCTCATCGCCGTCATCGACGAGTTGCCCATTCGCACCTCTGGCAAGGTTGACCGGGCCGCGCTGCCGTGGCCTCTGCCCGGCCTGCCGATCGAGGGAACCATGCTTGACCCGCGCCAGCAACACCTCGCAGAGCAATGGCAAGCCGTGCTCGGGATTGCGGTCACAGACCCGACCGCCAATTTCTTCGACCTCGGCGGCGGATCACTTGCGGCGGCCCAACTGGTCGCCCGAATTCGCGAGGACGACCCCGAGTTCGCGGTTGCGGACATCTACGCGCACCCCCGACTGCGCACTATGGCCGATGCCATCGCCGCGCGCGCGGGCACGCTACCCTCCAGCACACACGACTTTCATCGCAACTCACCGACCCCGCGAAGCATGCAGTGGCTGCAGACCATTCTCGGTGCACCCCTCTATATTCTCAGCGGCGTTCGCTGGCTGGTCTACCTGCTCGCCGCGGGTACGGTGTTGCACGCCATCGGCGGATTTGACCTACTCCCGGTCGTGCCGCTGTACCTGCTCATTCCGGCCATCCTCATCTTCGCAACACCGTTCGGGCGAATGGCGATCGCCGTCGCCTGCGCGCGGCTACTGCTGACCGGGTTGCGCGCTGGTGACTACCCGCGCGGGGGCAACGTGCACTCGCGGTTGTGGCTCGCCGAACAGGCAGCGCTCCTGCTCGGAGTGGTGAGTCTGGCCGGCGCTCCATGGATCACCTACTACGCCCGCGCCCTCGGGGCGAAGATCGGTCGCGACGTGCAGCTCCACACCCTGCCGCCAGTCACCGGCATGCTCACGGTCGGCTTCGGTGCATCCATCGAGCCCGAGGTCGACCTCTCTGGATACTGGATTGACGGTGACATCGTGCGGGTGGGAGCGATTCGCATCGGCGCACACAGTTCGGTCGGTGCGCGAAGCACTCTGCTGCCGGGAACTCGAATCGGAAAGCACGCGGAGATCGCGCCCGGCTCTGCGGTGTTCGGGCGCGTTCCCGCCGGGCAGCTGTGGGCGGGATCTCCCGCCCAACGGGTGGGCAAGAGCACCGCGTGGTGGCCACGCGAGGCTCCCCCACGCGGGCGCCGCTGGGTTGCGGTGTTCGGGGCGTCATCCGCTGTGCTGTCATTGTTGCCCCTCATCGCTCTCGGCTGCGGGGCGGCTATTGTGGCGGCAGGCATCCGTCAGGCCCACTCGTTCACCGAAGCTGTGAGCCAAACCGTCCTCACCGTGGTGCCAGCAACCCTCGTGGCTGGCGCCGTGTTCGCCGCTCTCGTCGTCGTGATCGTGCGACTACTCGGCATCGGCGTGCACGAGGGTATCTACCCGGTTCATAGCCGAGTCGGCTGGCAGGTGTGGAGTACGGAACGGCTGCTCGATCTGTGCCGAACCTTCCTGTTTCCGCTCTATTCGAGCCTGTTTACGCCGATCTGGCTGCGGATGCTGGGAACCCGGGTTGGTCGTGACGTTGAGGCATCCACTGTGCTCTTGCTCCCGGTCATGACGACCATTCGAGACGGCGCCTTCCTCGCCGATGACACCATGGTGGGCTCATACGAACTCGGCGGCGGATGGTTGCGGGTCGGGCCGGTCGAGATCGGCAAGCGGGCGTTCATCGGCAACTCGAGCATGGCCGCCGGTGGACATACCGTGCCGCGCGATGGGCTCGTCGCTGTGCTCTCGGCGGCGCCCCGCACCTCGAAGGCTGGGTCGTCGTGGCTCGGGTCCCCCGCCGTTCGGTTGCGGCGCACCGTAGCGGTCGCGGATGATGGGCGCACGTTCCGCCCACACGCGGGCCTTCGGGTGGCGCGCTCGCTCTGGGAACTCTGCCGAATCGTGCCCGTGATCGTGACCTGCTCACTGGGTATCGCTGTGCTGTTCGCACTCGCCGCGATCACCATGGCATGGGGTGTGCTGGCTGCCACTCTTCTCAGCGGACTCGTGATGCTCGCTGCCGGGGCCGCCGCTGCTGGCGTCAGTACCGCGGCGAAGTGGGCGTTCGTCGGACGCATCCGAGCGGGCGCGCATCCGCTCTGGTCGTCGTTCGTGTGGCGCACCGAGGTCTCGGATACCTTCATCGAGATGGTCGCGGCGCCCTGGTTCGCCCAGGCGGCGCTTGGCACTCCCGCCCTCAACATCTGGCTGCGCAGCCTTGGCGCGAGCATTGGTCGTGGGGTCTGGTGCGACACCTATTGGTTGCCGGAAGCAGATCTGGCCCGACTGGGTGATGGGTCTACGGTGAACCGGGGCTGCGTTGTGCAAACCCACCTGTTCCATGATCGAATCATGAGCATGGATACGGTGACGCTCGAAACCGGTGCCACCCTCGGGCCACACAGCGTGATTCTGCCCGCCGCGCGCATCGGCGAGCACGGCACGGTCGGACCAGCATCGCTCGTGATGCGCGGCGAGTTCGTACCGGTCGGAAGTCGCTGGAGTGGCAACCCCATCGGACCGTGGCGCGAAGTGACATTCGCGGACTACCACGCGAAAGCCCGCTGATCGTGGCCCGGGCTGTCGGGGCGGCGAGCGCCGGCGATTCCTACCTGCCCACTAGCGGCAACGGTGGATACGGCGTCGAGCACTATGAGCTCGACCTGCGCTACCGGCTGGTCACCAATCGGCTGGAGGGTACCGCGACCATCCATGCCGTCAGCACTCAGGTTCTCGCGCGCTTCAGCCTCGACCTCTCCCGACTACGCGTCAGTCGGGCGCGAGTGCAGGGGCAACGGGGCACTCGTTTCAGCCAAACCACCCACAAGCTCGTGATCGTACCCGGCACCGCTATTGCCGCCGACACCCCGTTTACCGTCGTGATCGACTACGCCGGTGCTCCCGCTCCGCGCTCGAGCAAGTGGGGCGCAGTCGGCTGGGAAGAGCTCGATGACGGCGTGCTCGTCGCGGCGCAGCCATCCGGGGGCCCCACTTGGTTTCCCTGCAACGACCACGTCGCCGATAAGGCGAGGTACAGCATCCGGTTCGCGACCGACCAGGCATATGCCGTGGTCTGCAACGGGGTACTCGCGGAGCATCGAAACGCAGCGGGCCAAGGCCACTGGCGGTACGAACAAGACGAGCCCACTGCCACCTACCTCGCCACCGTCCAGATCGGCCGCTACGTCAGAACGGCTACAACCTGGAACGAGATTGCGGGAGTGCTCGCGTATCCGAAGTCCATCGAGAGTCGCGTGCTCACCGATTTCGAGCCACTGGGCGCCATGATGAGCCTCTTCGAGTCTCGGTTTGGCCCCTATCCATTCGACAGCTACACGATCGTGGTCACTGCGGATGACCTCGAAATTCCTTTGGAAGCCCAAAGCCTGGCCATCTTCGGCGCCAATCACGTCGACGGCCACCGAGTGGCGGAGCGGCTCGTCGCCCACGAGCTCGCCCACCAATGGTTTGGCAATAGCGTGGGACTCGGTGCGTGGAAAGACATTTGGCTCAACGAGGGTTTTGCCTGCTACTCGGAATGGTTATGGTCGGAGCACAGCGGCGGCCCGAGTGCGGACACCCTGGCGCGCCAGTTTCGCCGCCAACTGAGCGGTCAAAGCCTCGACATTGTGCTCGGCGACCCGAGCGCTGCGCTCATGTTCGACGACCGGGTCTATAAGCGCGGGGCCCTCACGCTGCACGCCGTGCGCCGTACGATCGGCGACGGGCCGTTCTTCGACCTACTGCGGGCTTGGACCGGCCAGTATCGCTACGCAACCGTCAGCACCGCTCAGTTTCGCGCCCTCGCCGCGGCCTTCTCGACTGTTCCACTTGACGCACTGTTCGATGGCTGGCTGGTCGGCACCGCCCTGCCGCGACTGCCCTAAATGGCCACAGCAACGCTCAGGTGCAGCCGTGCGTCGAGGTGCGGCTCGGTGAGCCGATAGCGGGCCGAGCGATCGAGAACGCTGCTCTCCACACGCGACTCCCGTTCACTCACCGTCACCTGTCGCGGATCAACGCGGAGCCCGCGCCCGTCTGCTTTGAGGGTCGCCTCCACACGCGTCCAGTGCCGGATCGACTCGACCCCGCCGACCAGCCGCACGGCTGCACGTCGCTCGGCAGTTGCCTCGACCCGCTCGACATCGACCCCAATCGCGCGGCCCCAGATCGCCGCTGCGACGATCACCGACGAGCACCGCGACAGGCTGAGCCTCAGGTGTGAGCCCACCAACACAGGCTGGCCGTGGGGGCCGCCGCAGTCTGGGCAGTGAGCCGTGAGCGGTACCTTCCCGGGTTGCATGCCGGTCAGCTCGGCGGCAAAACGACGCAACAGAACTCGGCCCTGCAGAAACGTATCGCGGCTGGCAAGCGGAGCGCGGTCGTATCGCTCACGTTCGGCCGCAGAAATGATCGCGAGGGCAGCCGCGCGCTGCGGTTCATCGATCTCGGGGCGGATCCACCTGATCTCGGGCAACTCCACCCGTCGATTGTGGCACGTGCGGCAGGCGTGGCCGTCGGAACCGTGCGCTTCACGGCCGGAAACGCCGGGTCCGGGGGACTTTCGACCCTGCCAGGGGCCGGGTAACTTGTCGAGACTTGGGTCATGGCGTACCCACCCCTCACAACGGTATCTCGTCGGCTGCTGATCATTTTGCTCTACTTCGGTGCCGTGTCCGCGGTCGGCGGCGGCGTGCTCGGTGTCGTAGCAAATGGCGCGGGGGTTCCTCTCGACTATCTCACCAACACTCCGTTCCGGTCTTACCTGGTTCCTGGGTTGCTCCTCGGCGTCGTGATCGGCGGCACCCAAGGTCTTGCCGCGATTGCCACACAGCGAGCGCACCCATACGCCCGGGTGATGGGTGCCGTTGCCGGCTTCGGCATGATGATCTGGATCTTCGTCGAACTCGCCGTCATTAGCGAGTACTCGTGGTTGCAGACCGTGTATTTCACGCTCCGGGTAGCCGAACTGTTGCTCATTCTCGTGCTTTTGGATGTGCTCAGTCCCGCGGCCCGAGTAGCGCCGCACGATGATGCGAGGGTTCACACATGACGGTCGCCACGGTGGCTCGCAGAGGGGTCGGCAGACCGCTCGGTAACGCGATCTGGCCGAAAATTGTTCTCGGGCTGCTGTTCTTCGTTCCCGCGATCGCGCAAATGGGGTACGACCCGGCTGGAACGAGCGTGGTCGTTTCGACGGTTCTCGCTCATCCGCTGAGCCTGTCGATTCCGCTCTTGCTACCGCTGTCGAAAGGTCTTCTGCTCGCGGTCGCCGTCGTGGTCTTGGTGTCCAGAGGGAACACCGGCCCGATCGTGCTCACCTACTACGCGTTCATTCTGGTCGTGGTCGGGATTTTCCAGAATATGGCTGTGACCGATCGTTTCGGCTTCGCTTGGCTGATCGGCAATACCGTGTTGCAACTCATCGTCGCGGGATGGTGCGTCTGGGGCCTCGGGCACACAGGATTGGTGACCTCGCGTGACACGATGAATCGGAAGAGGCTGTGGGTGCTGCTGCCGATGACGGTCGCGTTCCTGTTTCCCTACAACTTCGACTCGATCCAGACCGCGGGAGTCGTCCACCCCGCTTTCGGGCTGGCTATTTTCTACAACGACGCCGGGCTGACGTACTGCATGATCACCCCCGTCGTGCTCGGCATCATGATCATCTTCTCCCGCGGGATCACCAGCGGGCTGCTGTCAATCACATCGTTCGTGGGCGCTGGCTTCGGTGTACTGAATATGGCAACCTGGTTCGCGCTGCAGCCGCAGAATTGGTGGATGGGGGTGCTGCATCTACCCCTGATGGTGCTCTCCAGTTACGGTCTTCTGGTGGCACACCGCGAGCGATGACGCCTGCCGTCGGCCACGACACCCGCTACGACGCGCTCGCCGTCACCGACCGGCGCGGCGGCGTGCTCCCGCCGATCATTGGCTGGCTCGACGCTTTACGACGCAGGCCAGAGCGCGTTCGTGCCCCCACAACCCGCGAATTCTTCACTCCGCCGCTGCGGTAGCGACGAGATCGGCGGCCGGGCCGCGGCCGTCTTGGTAGGGTGACGGCGGCGGTTGGAGGTGGCGGCGAGACTGCACGACAAGCAACACGATCCCCAAGGCGACCGCCACGAATGAGGCCCAGATGTTGGCCGGAATACCCCACAGCGCGTTGCTGGTCGGATCGATGCGAATCGCCTCAAGCCAACTTCGGCCCAGCCCGTACCAGATCAAGTAGACGGCAAATACGCGTCCCCAATCCAAGCTGAATTTGCGCTCCAGCACCAGAATGATCGCAACGCCCAGAAGGTTCCAGCTGATCTCATAGAGGAACAGCGGGTGGAAAAGGGTACCCGCCGGCAGATTCTTCGGAAACATCGTATCGGTGGGCAAGATTTCGAGACCCCAGGGAAGCGTTGTCGGCAGACCGAATAGTTCGTGATTGAAATAATTGCCGAACCGACCGAGTGATTGCGCCACCAGCATCGCGGGCGCAACCGCATCCACAAATGACCAGAACCGGATCCCGGTGCGGCGACAGCCAATGTACGCACCCACTGCACCACCTAGTAACGATCCATAGAGTGCATTTCCGCCATCCCAGATGGCAAAAACGTTCCACAGGTTTGCACCGGGATGGAAGTAGTCGCCGATGTGGGTGAACACATGGTAAAAACGCGCACCAATCAAGCCGACGGGAACCGCCCAAATGATGATGTCGAGCACCACACCACTCGCGGCTCCTCGGTCTGAGAGCCTGCGCTGGGTAATCACCACCGCCGCGATAATTCCCGCGAGAATGCACAAGGCATAGGTGTGGATCGTCAGTGGACCCAGGTGAAACTGAGCCCATGCCGGATCCGGACTGGGGATGCTAGCGAAGAGCAACTCGACTACCTCATCTATTGATTAGCGCAACACCCCCATCATCGCCCACTTGCCAGCCAGGCTGAGACCGACGCTGCTCGCTGACATCAGCTTGCCACGATGTGTTTCGTGAGAGCCGCCAAGAATTCTTCGGGCCGTTCCAGATGTGCCGAATGTCCACACCCCTCAAAAGCCAGTTCAACATACCTGCCACCGGCGGCGGCGTACCTGTCGAACACAGCGCGGGTCTGTTGGATCATTGGTTGGGGTGGGGCTGTCTCGGTGCCCGGCCAGCCCGGGATGGCGCCCAGCTGCCCGAGGAAATTGATATCGAACAGTGAAGTGTCAGAGACGATCACGTCGTCGATACCCCGACACCAGAGAATATCCGGTTTCGTGGGCAGGTCCACAATTCCACTCACGTTGAAATAGCGCGGTGTCATGGTGTTCAGTACCCCTCGAGTACCGGGACCAAAGCCTGGCCACTCGTGGCAAGGATGGGAATCCCCCGGATAGTTGTCGAGTCCGGTTGCTGTGGTGAGCATGGAGTCGACCCACACGTCTTCATGCCGCGGAAATGCATCAGGGTTCGCGACGTACGTAGTGCGATAGACGTTGCGGGGCGACGTCGGCGAGTCGGCAGTCGTGTCATGCGCCTCCAGCCGAGCCACGAACTCCGGGTTCGCGCCACCCCCACCGGTTCCTGCGCAGTCCTCGTACAGAAGGCGCCCGTCCTCGCCCGTGGTCCCGCCAAACCCGAATGGTGAGATCGGGGACACCAGCGCGACGGACAATACCCGGTCGGGATGGTCTAGGAGGAGCTGGAGAACCACGCCCCCGCCCATGCTCCACCCGACGAGGTTGACGGTCTCGATACCCAACTCGTCGAGAACCGACACCACGTCGTCGGAAAAGTCGCGCACTCCGCGGGTTGCGTCGATCGGCAGGATCTCACTGTCTCCGAATCCCCGCAAGTCGATGGCGATTGCACGCACGTTCGCGTCAAGCGCGAGCATGGTTGGCTGCCAGAACAACGAGGAGGAGACATTGCCATGCACGAAGACGACCACCCGGGAAGCCTGATCCGATGGTCTTTCGAGAATGGATGCTCGCAGTCGGGAGGTCTGGATCGTACGGCCAACGATCCCGTCCAGTAAGGTTTCGGTCATTTCACGCATCTCCTTTGCCAGCGATATCAAGAATGAGCGGGGGCTCAGTGGCTGCCACCACGGTTGCCTCATCAACGCCAGGGGCGAGCTCCCGCAGGACGAGCCCTGCTGGCGTGACGTCTATCACCGCGAGGTCGGTAATGATGCGGTCGACTACACCGCGACCGGTCAGAGGCAGAGAGCATTCGTTGACGATCTTGAAACTGCCGTCCTTCGCAAGGTGCTCCATGAGAACAATTACCCGTCGTGCGCCGTGCACGAGGTCCATCGCACCCCCTGGCCCTTTGATCATCTTTCCGGGGATCATCCAGTTCGCGATGTCCCCCCGCGCAGACACCTGCATCGCACCTAAAATTGCGGCATCGATTTTGCCACCGCGGATCATGGCAAAACTGAGCGCGGAATCGAAGAATGCCGAGCCGTCGAGAACGGTGATCGTCTCCTTGCCGGCGTTAATGAGATCAGGGTCTACATCGTTCTCGCTCGGGTACGGCCCCACTCCGAGAATCCCGTTCTCGGACTGCAGAACGACAGTGCGGCCAGCCGGCACGTAGTTCGGTACGAGCGTGGGAAGACCGATTCCCAGATTGACGTACGAACCGTCGTGAAGTTCACGCGCGGCACGCGCCGCCATCTCCTCCCTGGTGAGCGCCATTAGGCCGTTTCCTCATGTGTCACGGTGCGGCGCTCAACACGCTTTTCGATCGTGCGGCCGACCTCGAGGATCCGCGACACGAAGATGCCCGGCAGGTGGATGGCATCGGCATCGATCTGGCCCGGCTCGACCAGCTCCTCAACCTGCGCGATGCAGGTTTCCCCCGCCATCGCCGCGAGCGGCGAGAAGTTTCGCGCCGACTTCGAGAAGACGAGATTGCCATGACGATCACCGCGCAGGGCGTGAACTAACGAGAAGTCGGTCGTAATAGCCTCTTCGAGTACGAACTCGTGACCGCGACCGCGTACGTCAAACGCGCGCACTTCCTTTATGGGCGACGCAATCACCACGCGGCCGCTGTTGTCGTAACGTCGCGGCAGCCCACCTTCAGCGACTTGGGTTCCCACCCCCGTCTGCGTGAAAAACGCGGCAATACCCGAACCCCCGGCACGAAGCTTCTCGGCAAGCGTGCCCTGCGGCGTGAGCTCTACCTCCAGCTCGCCAGACAGAAACTGCCGCTCAAATTCTTTGTTCTCGCCGACATACGACGATGTCATCTTGCGGATGCGATGTGCCGCCAACAACACTCCCAACCCCCAGTCATCCACTCCACAGTTGTTGCTCACAATGCTGAGGTCGCCAACACCCGACTCCAAAAGCGCGGCAATCAAGATCATCGGTACCCCGCACAGCCCGAATCCACCCACCGCGATCGACGCACCCGGCGGGATGTCTGCGACCGCTTCTGCAGGTGAGCTGACGGTCTTATCGATGCTCACGATCCTGCCCCACTCGGGCTGACGGCCATGACACCATTCACGGTAGCTGCCACAGCCAGAGCTCCACGCTGCGACATCACGATCGTGTAGTGGTTGACGTCGGGTACGTCGTGCACCTGAAGATTCGGTAGTCGTCGTTGCCATTCGTGGATCTGTTCGGGCGAGTACAGAGCCGGCAACTGGTTAAGCAATCCGCGGGGTGCCCGAAGGAACTGGATGGGGTAGGAAATGCTCGCAAGCACCTCTAGGTAGCCGTCGAATCCAGCAAGCTGCAGCGAGTCGGCACTGACTGCCTCGAGCGAGCTCGCGGGACTCAAACCAAACTCACCAGCAACCAGGTCGTAGTCGACGTACTCCTCGACGGCCGAGCTCCAGTTATCAACGAACGCAGGGTGGACTTTCCAAAACTCGCGATAACTCTGGCGATCGGCAAAGGTCATCGACAGCCGCTCCGCGGCTGGCCCCAAAAGCGCCTTGGGTAGGTCTTCCCCGATGGCTCCCGCCGGCAATGGAAGTGGCAACCCGCCATCGACGAGAACGAGTCTGCTCACTCTGTCGGGGTAACGGTGCGCGAGCGTGACAGCCGCGAACGCACCCATCGAATGGGCCAAGACGGTTGCCCGTTCGACCCCGGTTGCATCGAGCAGCGCCACAAGGTCAGTCGCGTGCTGAGGCATGCCCCACGGTCCGGGAAGAGTGCGGCTGCCACCGCGCCCGCGCAGATCTGGTGCAATTACACGAGCCCCCGGTAGCGCAGCTGCGACGAGCTGCCATGCCAGGTGCGATGCCGAAATTCCATGCACGGCGAGCACAGCATCGCTCGACGGCGCATCGGGCTCCCACACGCCCGCGGTGAGTTCGCCGCCACGAACGGGCACAGTGATCCTTCGATAGTTACTCATCTCGCGCTCCATCCTCCGTCCATCGTGTACGACGCTCCGGTTACGAGCCCGGCACTCTCGCTGCAGAGCCACAGCACGAGATCCGCGACTTCCTCTGGGTTAAGTAGGCGTTTAATCGCACTCTCGGCGAGCATTACTTTTTCGATGACTTCCGATTCGGGAATGCCGTGCACTCGCGCCTGATCTGCAATCTGCTTCTCGACGAGGGGCGTGCGCACATAGCCGGGATTCACACAATTGCTCGTAACTCCGTGCTCGCCCCCCTCGAGTGCTGCCACCTTCGAGAGTCCCTCGAGGCCGTGTTTGGCGGCAACATAGGCCGACTTGAACGGCGAAGCGCGTAAGCCATGCACCGAGCTCACATTAACGATTCGTCCGAAGCCGCCTGCATACATGTGCGGGAGCGCTGCGCGCATGAGGAGAAAGGGCGCCTCAAGCATGAGCGAGAGCATGCGCGAGAAGGTAGCTGGGTCGAAGCTCTCGATCGGACTAACGTGCTGGATGCCGGCATTATTCACAAGGATGTCGACCCCAAGCGACACGTCAGCGAGCGCCGCGGTATCGGTAAGGTCGACTTCCCAGGCTTCCCCGCCGATTGCGGTTGCTACCTCTGCGGCCTTCACTCCGTCTAGGTCGGCAACGATGACGTGAGCACCCGCAGCAGCCAGTGCTGCGGCGCACGCCGCTCCGATGCCGCTCGCGGCACCAGTGACGAGGGCCCTGCGGCCCGACAGGTCGATCACGAACGTTCTCCTTCTGCTGACTGCGAATCCGGTGCGGCAAGGCCACGATGAATAAATCGCATCATGTTGTCAAATACTGCGTCCGGCACGCGCGAGGTACCGCTGGCCATCGGGTCCGCGTCTTCGCCAGACTCAGACCCATCGCCCCAGAGAACCCAGCGCATGCCGATCATCTCGCCGATGCCCATGAGTGCCCATGCCGCGACCGCCGGATCGATGTCGCCCACCTCGCCGTGAGCCTGAGCATCTTGCAATCCTGTGATGTACCCCTCGACGATGCGCGAGTAGTGCAAACGCAGTGCCTTCGGTGAAACAAACTCGGCCTCGCGCACCACTCGGTAAAGCGCGGGATGCTGCGCGGTGAACTCGAAGAACGCGCGAAATCCCGCACGTTCAGATTCAATGCGGTTTGTGGCTCCGGAAGAGGCCTCACTCATTGCGTGCCGTACACGGCGGTTGAGGTCTTCAACAAGCTCCTCAAAGATCTCGAGCTTGCTGCTGAAATACAGATAAAAGGTGCCCTGGCCCACGCCGGCATGTTCCGTGATACGCACAACAGACGCCGCCGTGTAGCCATACTTGGCGAATACGGCTTCGGCAGCTTCGAGCAGCTTTGCGCGAGTTCTGGTTCCGCGTTCCGTCGTTGGAAGACTCATGGAGCACCCTTTCCCACAGATACCATCGACGCATTCCATTGGTCTAGGAGCACCCGTCGCATCGCCTTGGTGCTCGCCGATCGGGGAATCGATGGCACAAAACAAATAGTCTTCGGTACCTTAAACCGCGCGAGCGCCGCACGGCAATAGTCGAGCAGGTCGATCTCGTCAGTCGCCACCCCCGGTCGCACGACGACCCAGGCGACTCCCACTTCACCCCATTGTTCATCGGGAACCCCGACCACCGACACGTCGGCAACCGCGGGATGGCCGAACAGAACGCCTTCGACCTCCGCGGGTGCGACGCTCTCACCCCCGGTAATGAAGATGTCCTTAAGTCGGTCGATCACTCGGTAGTAGCCCTCGGTGTCCCGGCTCACCAGATCGCCGGTCGCGAGCCACCCATTGCGCATCGCTGCCTTCGTGGCATCCGGTGCGCGAAAATAGCCAGCAAAGACACCGGGTCCACGAACGAGCAGTTCGCCCGTACATTCGCCAGTGAGGTGCTCGCCGGTGGCGGGCTCCGCAACGGCAACCTCGACATGCGGGTACGGCTTTCCCGCGGACCCGACTCGCAGGCGAGCTTCATCATCGGGCAGGCACAACACATTTGGTGATGCCTCGGTGAGTCCGTACCCCTGCGTCAATGCGACTCCGCGACCGTGCCACACCCGCAGAAGCGGCTCCGGCATCGGCGCACCGCCCACAATTGCGTGCGCGAGACTGGAAAGATTCGTCGTCGCGAATGTCGGATGCTGGGCGAGAAGCAGGTAGTTCGCTGGTACCCCCATCATGGTGGTAATGCGCCGCTCCTCAATGAGCTGAAGCACACGCCCGGGGCCAAAGGTGCGCTCAAGAACAACGGTCGCACCGATCCACCACGCGAGCAATGGCTGAATATTCCATCCGCCGACGTGGTATTGAGGCATGACCGCCAGAACCGTATCCCGGCTCGTGATCTCGGCGATTCGCGACAACGACAAATTCGTCCAAAAGCAGTTTGCGTGGGTGAGGATAACGCCCTTGGCTTGCTCAAGTGTGCCGGAGGTAAAGATGATGAGAAGTGGATCATCGTCATGCACCGAACGATCAATGACGACATCCCCTCGCTGTCGCACCGGCGATATGACTCCACTCTCCACACCATGAGCGCCGAGAGAACCAAGGCCAACAGGCTGAACAAGGCGTTCGAGGGCGGCGGCGGCAAGCGATCCAAACTCGTCTTCGACAAGTAGCAACGCCGGGTCTGCCTGGGTGAGCTGTTGAGCAAGCTCACGCGGCGACAACCGCCACGACAGGGGAACGAGAACGATTCCCGCCTTCGCGCAGGCGAAAAACAGAACCACGTGGTCTGCACTGTTTCCCGTGAGCGTGGCGATCCTGTCGCCCACGCCGAATCCCGCGGCGGCGAGAGACGCAGCGAGGATGGTCGCCCGGTCATCGAGTTCACGGTAGGTGAGTACAACGCCGCGATCGTCTACGGCTACCCGGCTAGGGGTAGCGAGCGCGCGGTCTGACGTCCATCGTCCAAGCGTGTGCAGGCCATCTGTGCTACTCATTCAGCATCCTCCAATCGGTCCCGCTCAGTGACGCCGGGCGCCACGAGGCTGCGGCGAGAGCGGCCGCCCACGCGTCCTAGCGCGCCGGCAATGCCGCCGGGAAGGAACATCACAACAAGGATAAACAGAGTGCCAAGAATGAACAGAGGTTCCGACAGCGGAATTCGCAATATCGGCGGTAGTGCGGCAATCGCGTCAGACGAAGCAAGTGCTGTCAACCGCTGGTCAAGCAGCGTGTAGACAATGCCGCCGACGACTGCGCCCCACCTGGACCCCACCCCACCCAACACCACAATGACCAATATCGTGAGCGTAAAGTCGCTCGATGTCGCGCTCGGCGTAACACCGCTCTGCAAGAGCAAGTGAACTATCCCGACGACCGCAGCAAGCACCGACGCAATGACGAAGGCCACCAGCTTGACGCCGAATGGCCGCAGACCGAGCACCCGAACGCGCAGTTCGTTTTCACGGATCGCGGTCACCACGTGGCCGGCGCGCGAATGCTCGAAACAGGTGACAATCACAAATACGACTACGAGCACACCCAAGGCAACCCAGTACAGGTTGCGGGTGTTGAGCACGCCAATCAGAAACTGGGGAACATTGTCGGTGTGCAGCTGAAGCCCTTCGTCTCCACCGGTGATTTGTGGGTTGCGCCGCACAAGTACGTTGCCGGCCTGAGCGAAAGCCAGCGTGACCATGGCGAACGAGATTCCGGTGACCCTGAGACTGAGTGCACCCACCAGGTATGCGACGCAGATGACTGCGGCGATGGTCAGTGCGATCGCCGGAACAAGTGACAATGTCGTGTTCTTCAGCAGAAGACCGACGCCATACGCACCCAGCCCGAAATACAGAGCATGACCGAAGGATAGAAGGCCTGCGGTTCCAAAGAGAAGGTGATAACTCAACGCCAGCGATGCAAACAACATCGCCACAGCAAGCAACTGAAGCGTGCCCGGCAGGTAGGTCGCTCCCGGTAGTACGCCGGGAATCGACAGGTTGAGCATGGGAAGAATTGCCGCAAATGCTGCCACAACGCCGCCGACGATCCACCACATCCACTGTCTCGTTGACGTGACCCGTTTCATGCCTTGCTCCCGCGTAGTCCGGTCGGGCGGATCAGCAGCACCGCGGCGAGTAGCAGAACGACTACCAGGTCACCCGTTCCGCCAAGAAAGAAGTTCGCGAACTGCTGCAAAATCGCGACGATGACCGATGCCATGGCAGCCCCCGCGAGTGAGCCCAGCCCACCGATGACAGTCACAATGAACGCGAAGATGAGGAGTGATCCGCCGAGCTGCGGTGAGACATAGCCGAAGTAGTGAGACGCCAGCACTCCGCCCAAACCGGCCGCTGCCCCACCGATGGCGAAAACCACCGTGAATGCTCTACGCACATCGATCCCGAGCGCCGTGACCATTGACCGATTCTCGACCCCGGCACGGATGATGAGTCCATACCTCGTGAACTTGAGGAATGCCACGATCGCGAGCAGCACGAACACCGCGGCGATGATGAGCACGAAACGATCATTGGGCACGCGGGCTCCGAGAATATCGCTGGTTTGCGTCAGCCAAGCCGGACCGGTCACGTATATCGGATCGGTTCCCCAGATGCCATCGAATAATGCGACCGAGGCCAGTGCGAGACCGACGGTGACAAGAACTTGCTCGATATGGCGCTCGTACAGCCTGCGGATCAGGAGAAATTCGGTCGCCGCCGCCACGACCGCACCCACAACAGCACCGACCACCAACGACGCGAAAAAAGTCAGCCAGCTGCCGCCGCCCATCCTTCGTGCGAACTCCCACCCGGCGAATGCGCCCAGCGTCAGAAACGAGCCGTGCGCAAAGTTGAGTACTCCCATAAGTCCGTAGATAAGCGAGAGGCCAGACGCCACCAAGAAGTACAAGGCACCGAGCCCGAGCCCGGTGATAATGAGCAAGATTACGGTGCTCATGAGGCCTCCCCGTTCGCCTGAGCGTGAGCGCTGTGTACACCGAGTAGCCGCTTGGTGAGCTCGTCGTCATCGAGTAGTTCCTGTGCCAAGCCGACGTGGGCAACTCGCCCGCCTTCGAGCACGACGACCGTGTGCGCGAGCTTTCTGACCACTTCCAGGTTCTGCTCTACGAGAAGAATGGGAACAGCCCTAGCTGCACGCGCTAGCGCCTCCGCTACGTCCACAACGATGAGTGGCGCCAGCCCCTTGGTCGGTTCGTCGACAAGCAGAAGCCGGTTGTCATTGATGAGTGCGCGCGCAAGCGAGACCATCTGTTGTTGTCCGCCAGATAACGTTCCCGCCGGCTGGCTGGCCCGGGCGACAAGGTCCGGAAAAAGCTCATCAACCAAGGTGCGATTGGGGCCGCCGTGCCGCTCAGCCAGCCGCAAATTCTCCTCGACCGAGAGGCTGGCGAACACTTCGCGATCCTCCGGAACGTAACCAATCCCCCGTTGCACGATGCGATGGGTGGGCTGTCCGTCGATTCTTTCGCCGTCGAACTCGACAGTTCCGCGCCGCCCAATGAGTCCGATAATGGCTTTCAGAGTGCTTGTCTTGCCCACTCCGTTGCGCCCGAGTAACGCGGTCACACCGGTAGCAGGAACCTCGAAACTCACGTCCTCGACGACTTGCTGTCCGGCAATATGCGCGCTCAGCCCAGCCACCCGCAGAATCGGCGCGCTCACAGTGGCGCTCCGAGGTAGGCATCTTGTACTGCCTGGTTTGCCATAACGGCCGCCGGGGTATCGCAGGCGAGCAGCTGGCCATGGTGCATGACCGCGACACGGTCTACGAGGCCAAGGACGACATCCATGTGGTGCTCCACCATAAGTACCGTGCGCCCAGATTTGTGCACCTGACGGATGAGCGAGGTCAGACCATCCACATCGCCAGAGGCGACTCCGGCCATGGGCTCGTCGAGCAAAATCACTCGCGGTTCGGTCGCAAGCAGCATAGCGATCTCGAGCTTTCTTTTGTCTCCGTGCGATAGCGCGCCAGCAAACGTATGTGCCTCGAGGGATAGCCCAACCTCATCCAGAAACTCGCGAGCCTTCGCGGTTGCTGCATCGTGTGCACGCGGAAACCGAAATACCGATGTCGCAGACCTGAGCCGCACCTGGGCAGCGAGGCGCACGTTCTCTGTAGCGGTCAACGCGGGAAACAGGCTCGAGGTCTGAAACGTACGGCCAAGACCGGCACGTGCTCGTGTCACGATCGATTCGGCGGTGACATCCGTGCCCATCAGAAGCACTGTCCCGGACGTCGGTGACAGCACTCCTGAGATGAGGTTGAACAAGGTTGTCTTGCCTGCCCCGTTGGGGCCGATCACTCCGAGCATCTCGCCCTCAGCAACCACGATGGATACGTCATCAATGATGCGCGCACCACCAATGGTGAGAGCGAGATGCTCGACAGCGAGCACGGGCCGGTCTGGCATTGAGGCGCGTCCTACTTCTTTGCGATGGGCGGGGCTACAGTCTTTGCATCGACTTCCTTGACCAGCTTGGGAGCCCACGAAGTACCGTCGGCAACCAATTTGACCTGGAACATCGGCTGGATGACTGCGTGGTCTTCCGGCCGAATCGTGATCGATCCCTTAGGTGCATCGAACGTCCAGCCTTCAAGACTCTTGATCATCTGGCTGACGTCGTCGCCGCCGCCCGCGCGCACGGCCTGCACGATCATCTGAGCGGCAACAAAACCATCAGGCGTGAACAGGTCAGGCTTCTTTGCGGCGGTCTTGAGCAGTTTGATCATCGCCGTGTTGACTGCGTTGTCCGTCGCCCCACCGAAGTAGTGGTTCAGGAAGCTGATCTTGTCGCTCGCCGCACCGTAAGCGCCGAACGTTGAACTGTCACCGAGTCCCGTCACGACGGGAGTCTTGTCAAATACACCCTGCTGCGTGAGTGCCTGCCACATCGCTCCGGAGGTTGCACCGGCCCACGCGACGAAGACCAAATTAGGCTTCGCGTCGACGATCTGCTGGGCAAATGGAGTGAACTCGGTTGCGTCTTCTGGAACGAGCAGGCTCGTGACCGTGGCACCCTTTGCGCCAAGAACTGCGGTCGCCGCAGCGACGTTACCCTGACCGAACGCTGTGTTCTGAGCGAAAACCAAGACCTTCTTGCCTGCAGGGTCTCCGATGAACGTACCCGCAGTCGCGACGTCCTGGTAGCTCTGCCGACCTGAGCGGAACGTGTACTGGTTGATTCCGGTGATCGAATCAGCAGCAGCCGGGCCCGAGATGTAGAGAATCTGGTTCTGCTTAGCCTGAGCTGCCACTGCAAGGGCAATGCCGGATGACGCGGTGCCGGCGATAATCTTGACGCCTTTTCCCATGACGTCCTTGGCCTCGGTGACGGCCTTATCGGCGTTTCCGGTGTCGTCAGTAATCGAGATGTTGAGCTTTCGCCCATCAACTGTACCGGTGCCGTCCGTTGCATAACTGAGACCGGCGTCGAATCCCGCCAGAAACTCAGCCCCGTACGCTGCTAGCGGTCCGGTTTGAGACGTGATAATTGCCACATCAACCGGCGCCAGGCCCGCACCGCTCGTTGATGGACCGGAGGGAGCGCTAGTGGGCGCACAGCCCGCCAATGCGATGCCCAACGCTGCGATGAGCGCCGGTGCCAGATACTTTCTAGTGACCCGCATGAGGGTACCTTTCCTGCTGCCGTAGAAGGATTGTGATCACACTAACCTGACACATGGTTCAGGTTTCATAAACCATACGTCTGGGCGCGGGCGGCTGTCAATATATTACGGCCCGACCGTGCCGTTGCCGCTCGCCAAGACGCGCGAGGACGCTTGCGTCTACCGTCGGTCAAGCCGCGGAAGGATGCCGCCCAAAACTCGTCTACCCCACCCCAATCGACGACGCGCAACGCTTGCGCCCAACATCCACTTCGAGCTGAAAATCAATCCGCCGGTGGGCAACCGACCCATCGGGCAGGTCAGTCCGGTCGGGAAAACACGGTCTTGCCGCCGTCTGACACCGGCCCACTCGAGAAGTCGACGCGCGAGTCATCCGCAACGCCGGCCG
>JANXVG010000033.1 GCA_025351795.1 Salinibacterium sp.
TGACTGGGCACCCTCCTCATCGAGCACCCCTGGCCGGCACCGGGCACCAAGTACGTCGGCAGCGGCCGACCACGAGGAAAACGCGCACCACGCAAGACCGTCGGAAGAGTTACCGATGTCCTGAGGCGGAAACGTCACCGATGTCCTGAGACATCACAATGTCAACGGAGGAGCGGCGAAAGGGGCCGGTCGCTAGACTCAGCGTGTCGCTCGGACGGGCCACATCACTTGGTGCAGCTGGAGGTGATCGAGCGTTGGACGTCCTTCCGATTGTGCTGCGATTGCCATTCCGAGGTCGGTGGATCGTGCAGAACAGCCCCGCGAACCATATCTCTAGCCATGGCACTCATCTGTTCGGAACGACCTACGCGATTGACTTTGTCGCTGTCGACGGACGCGGGCTTTCGGCGAAGCGAGGCTGGCGTTCGGTGCTTTCGACGGAGCCCCCGGCGTTTTTTGTCGGGTTCGGCGCACCAATCCTGGCGCCGGCATCGGGCATAGTCGTTTCCGTTGTCGACGGCGAATTGGATCACAAGGCCCGCCGCTCGCAACTATCGCTCATTCCGTACGCCTTTTCTCAGGCTCAGCGGGTGCGTGAGGGTGCGCGCTGTTGACGCCGACCGAAATTCATGCAGCAACCCAGTCCTCCTCGACGCGTTCACCGGTAACAGCTGGATCCCCCCACGAGCCTGACCACTGCCGCTATTCCACCGGTCACAACACGACCGTTCCGGGAAACACCCCGCCACCCCAAAGAACCTGACTAGTTACGGGCGAGTACGGTCACTTTCATGGACAACGACGACTTGCGCACCCTTGCCCGTAAGAGGCTGAAGGCCACGTCAGATTTTAAGAATTTCTTGTTGGTCTTGCTGGGCGTCTCGGTGATCCTCATCGTCGTCTGGGTGGTTAGTGGTACCGACTCCTTCTGGCCAGGTTGGGCGATCGGCGGCATGGGTATCGCAGCATTCTTTATGGCAATCGATGTGTATGGCCCCGGTCGCTCGATCGTCACCGTAGATGCCGTAGATGCCGTAGATGCCGAAGTTCAGCGCATCACGAAGAAGAGTCGACCACCGGGCATCTAGACGTTCGCAATCGAGCCGGCGCGCCGACTCGCGAGCCGCAACTCGAGGTCGGCCATGACCATGGCGGCGAGGTCTTCAAGTGTCGCGAGGTCGTCACCTGATACCCGTCGCGGGGTAAAGTCGAGAACACACAACGTTCCCAGATTGTATCCATCACGGGTGCGTAGCGGCACGCCAGCATAAAACTGGAAGCCGACTTCACCGGCGACCAGTGGGTTGGAGAGAGCGCGCGGATCACGCCGAGCATCTTCAACAATCCAGGGTTCGTTCTGCAGAATCGCCGACGCGCAGAGGCCAGCGTCGCGAGAGATCTCATCAATCTCGAGGCCGTGGTGGGACTTGAACCAGATGCGGTCGTGATCAACAACGCTGACAATCGCCACCGGAACCGAGAAGATGCGTGCCGCCATTCCCGTGATGCGGTCGAAAGTGCCATCGGTCGGGGTGTCAAGGATTCCATACCTCCGCACCGCCTGCATGCGCGCTGCCTCGTCGTCGGGAATAATCGCCGGATCGACAGGATCCGGGCGGCGACCGATTTCGTAGCTCACCAGTTGCCCCATGGTCAACAGCAGGTCACGCACACTAGGGCGGTCGGCCGGATTACGGGCGGTCATCGACGCGAGCACCGCGCGCCAGTTTTCGGGAAGCGTATCCGGGATGATCGGATCGTTCGCGAGCCGTGCGACCGCAGACTCAATGGGCTCGCCAGGAAACGCGAGTTGTCCGGTGAGGCATTCAAGGAGCACCAAACCGAGGCTGTAGACGTCGCTCGCCGGGCCGACGGACGTGCCTGCCGCCTGCTCCGGACTCAGGTACGCAGCAGTGCCCACCGCGCGGATGGGGGCGTCTGCCGGATCTGGCTGCCGCTCGGCTCCGAACGCGGCGACCCCAAAGTCGGCGAGCTTCACCCGCGGCCGGCCGCCACCGTCGCCGAAATTCGCGATGAGCACGTTCGCCGGCTTGATGTCACGATGGATCACCCCACGCTCGTGAATGTATTCGAGCGCCTCCGCGATATCGAGTCCGAAATAGGCAACCTGCCGCGACGGGATCGGCCCAGATTCGAGCTGGTGAGCGAGGTCGTCGCCATCCACCAGCTCCATAACAAGGTAGATGTGCGGTTCGCCGAGCGCCGTGTGCTCAATACCCGCATCGAGCAGCGTGACCAGTGCGTGGTGGTTGAACGCGGCGAGCAGGTTGACTTCGTCTTCCTGGCTCTGAATCTCGGCGGGATTGGCGGTGGATGCCGGAATAATCTTGATGGCCACCTCTCGGCCGAGTCGCTCATCCACGGCGCGGAACACGGAACCCATTCCGCCGCGAGCGACCAGAGCACCGAGACGGTATCGGCCGCGAAGCACTCCAGTGGCGAATGTTTCGACAGTCGTATTCATATTGCCCCTCTGCCGTGGGAATACCTACGTCCGTAATTATCTGTGACGAGCACACAATTTGGGGTTTCAGCCGAGGGCTTGCGTTCGCCACCCAATTCGTGTACCCGCACAGCAACTATCCCGTGATGTGCGCGAAGCTGGCCGGATGCGCCCCCAGATATTCGGCGAACGAGATCGGCGGATGGCCAGCAATGCGCTCGACGTCGCCGCTGAGCGCCGCGAGCTCGCCGACTCCAATCGCCTGATACGACGTGACCCACCCCTCCACCTCGAACGCGGGCGCGTTGTACTTAACTCGTGATGCGTAGGCCTCAGCTTGGGTCTCTAGCACATACCGCACCGGTCTGCCGGATGCCGCGGCGATCGCCTCAGCAACCTCGTCCAGGGTGAGAGCGGCCGGGCCGGTTAGGGCGTACGCGCGGCCGTCGTGGCCGGTGTCACCTGAGGCGGCGGCACTCAGGATCTCGGCCGCGACATCCGCTACATCGTCGATCGCGACGGCACTTATTCGACCGTCACCGGCCGGGCCGCGGATAACACCGTCGGCCCCCGTCATGAAGGGCAGATAGTCCTGGTAGAGGCTGTCGCGCAGGAAGGTATGCGCGAGCCCAGACTCGATGATGCGCTGCTCGGTGTGAAAATGCTGGCGGCCCAGCGTGAACGTGCTGTCTGCCGCCGCGCCGAGGAACGACAGGTAGACGATACGCAAGACACCAGCCGCCGCGGCTGCTGCGATGACCGACTTGTGCTCGTCGAGTCGCGTGGCACTCTCACGCCCCGAGACGAAGAACAGAGTTTCGACCCCCGCGAGCGCGGCCGTCATTGCCGCGGTATCGCCGTAACTGGCCTCGCGCGCGTCGTGACCGCCCGGCATCTTTTGGGCTGAGCGACCGATGAGCACATGGCTGCCCGCGAGCCGCTCCAGAACCTTGCGGCCGACGTTTCCGGTGGTACCGGTCAGGGCAATGGTCATGACTTGAGGGTACGCGGTGAGCTTCACACCGTGGTGCATCGGCCGGTGATGCCGTGAACCAAATAGCGGGATACCGTTAGTGTCGGTATCGGGAACGTGACCGGCGCAGCCGCTGGTCCGCCGCTGTCGCTGGTCCGCCGCCGCTGGTCCGCCGCAAACGACGATCCGTGCTGCGCCGCAAACGACCAGCCGTACTGCGCCGCCGTGAATTCAGGTGGGGCAATCGGCGTTGTGGAGTTCATCGCGGCTCTCAACAAACAAGGCCCGGACACCAATGAATCATTGGCATCCGGGTTACTGTGACCCCAACGGGATTCGAACCCGTGTTACCGCCGTGAGAGGGAGTTGTGAGCGACTGTTGCCGCGGGCGCCGTGGTGAGATCGCGGTGGGTATGCGGTGTTTCGGGTGCGTAGGGTGGGTTCGATTCAGCTACGTCGGCTGTCTTCGTTGCCATTTCGTTGCCACAGGGTCACGTTGCAGTTGAAAGCCCGGCATGACGACGTGGCTTCCGGATCAACAGTGCTGTATTTGCCGGCGGCGGGCCCGAAGGCGTACCGCCTAATCAGGACCGACCTGATCTGGGATAGGGCCTTGCGCCCGCAGCTCATTCCGTGTGGAAAAAACTCCTGAAGCTCGTGTCCTGATCAAAGTCGACGAGATAGCGGTGTTCCGCTCGATCGACCCGAACAACTCAGCGATCTTCGTGCTTCTTTTGCGGCGGGAGGAGGCAAGGGCGCACCGAGGCCGTCTCGTGCGCCCTTGCCAGTCAGTAGTGGATCATGCGATCCCGTTCGCCCGTGTCACTTCGGCGAACCAGCGGGCGCTGTCTTTTGGCATTCGGGTCTGGGTTGCGTAGTCGATGTAGTACATACCGAACCGGTAGGCGTAGCCCCAGGCCCACTCGAAATTGTCCATGAGCGACCACGGGTAGAAACCCACAAGATTCACGCCGCCCTGGATCGCCTCGTGGGCTGCCCGCATGTGGCCCTCGTAGAACGCGACGCGTTCCTCGTCGTGGATCTCGCCCTCCGGGTTGGCATAGTCGTGCAGCGAGATGCCGGTCTCGGTAATGATCAACGGCAGGGTCGTGTAGTCGGCGCTGACCCGGTGGAGTATCTCGAGCAGTCCTTCGGGGTGCACGCCGATGCCCACGGTCGTGGGCTTCGCGTCCTTCACCCGTCGCCAACCCCGCACCGAGTCGGCGGGATCGGCCTCGACGAGGTGCCGCTCGTAGTAGTTGATCCCGAAGTAATCGATCGGCTCCGCGATGATCTCGAGGTCACCGTTCTGCACGAAGGAGAAATCGCTGATGCCCTTGTAGTAGGCGCGGGCATCATCCGGATACTGGCCACGGAAGAGCGGGTCGAGGAAGAGCCGGTTCTCGTAGAGGTCGAGTCGTCGCCAGGCCGCGACATCCGCCTCGCTGTCAGTGGCGGGATTGGGGGATGTCAGGTTGCAGGTGATTCCGACCTGCCCGGCCACGCCATCGTCGCGTAGTGCCCTGACGGCCTTGCCGTGGGCGAGCAGAAGGTGGTGAAGGACGGTGATGGCTGTCGCTTCGTCCTTGATGCCCGGCGCGTGGCGTCCCTCGAGGTTCCCCACAAATGCCGTGCAGTACGGCTCGTTGAGGGTGAGCCAGTGCGTGACCCGGTCCCCCAGCCGCGCATGCACCACGCGGGCGTATTCGACGAACCGGTCGGTCGTCTCACGATTGGCCCAGCCGCCGAGCTCCTGCAGGGCCTGGGGGAGATCCCAGTGGTAGAGGGTGACCATCGGCTTGATGCCGCGGGCGAGCAGGCCGTCGACGAGCCGGTCGTAGAAGTCGAGTCCGGCTTCGTTGATCGGGCCCGATCCGGTGGGGAAGACTCGTGACCACGACACCGAGAAGCGGTAGGAGTCCACCCCGAGGTCAACGAGCAGGTCGAGGTCGCTCTCCCAGCGGTGATAGTGATCGCAAGCGATGTCTCCCGTGTCACCGCGGAGCACCGCGCCGGGCCGGTGGCTGAAGGTGTCCCAGATGGATGGCCCGCGGCCATCTTCGGCGACGGCCCCTTCGATCTGGTAAGCGGCGGTGGCGGCACCCCAGAGGAAGCCCTGGGGGAAGGTGATTCGTGGCATAGCGGTGGTTCCCAACGTGACAGAGGAAGTGGATGAAAGCAGCTGCGCGGCGGTCAGTCGGAGGCCCCGCGCGCCAGCCGCCTGCGGCGGCCGATCGCGTCGATCGAGACCGCGATGACCAGGATGATGCCGGTCGCGATGTTCTTGATCGCTGCAGGCTGACCCAGCAGGTCGAGCCCGTTCTGCACGCTGCCGACCACCAGCGCGCCGAGCAGCGCATGGTAGAGCTTGCCGCGGCCGCCGAACAGGCTCGTGCCGCCGATGACCGCTGCCGCTATCGCATTGAGCTGCAGCGTGCCACCGCCCAGCGAGTTCGACGCCGAGAACTGGCGTGAGGCCTCGATGATGCCGGCAAGCGCCGCAATCGCGGAGATGATCACGAAGACCGAGATCGTCGTGCCCTTCACATTGATGCCCGCCCGCCGGGCTGCCTCCTTGTTGCCGCCGATGGCGATGATGTGGCGGCCGAAGGTGGTGCTGCTCATGACGACGGAGCCAGCGAGCAGCAGCAGGAGCACCAGGACGAACACCCATGGGATGCCGAAATACGAGTTCAGTATCCAGGTGACAGCCAGCACGGCGACCGCAACGACCGCGACGGTGACGACCTCGGAACGCGCGCTCTGCGTTGTGAGCCCATGCGCCAGGCGCCGACGACGACGCAGCAGCCGGCTGCCCGCGAAACCGATGGTCGCCACGACGGCGAGTACCCAACCGACGGCGGGCACCGCGTAACTCGAGGCGATCGAGCGGATGAACGGGTCGCGCAGCGGGATCTGCCCGTTGTCACCGATGAGGGCGAGTTGCACTCCCTGCCAGACCAGTAGCCCAGCGAGCGTGAGGATGAACGAGGGGATGCCCGCACCGGTGATGATCAACCCCTGCAGCAGCCCGATGGCGGCTCCCGCCGCGATGGCGACAAGTATCGCCAGCCAGGCAGGAACCAACAGCTGGGTAATGAAGATCGCCAGCACCGCGGCGCTCACGCCCGCGATCGCCCCGACCGAGAGGTCGATCTCACCCAGCACAAGCACGAAGACCATGCCGATGGCGAGGGTGCCCAACACGGCGATCTGCAGGAGCAGGTTCGACAAGTTGCGAGGCGAGAGATAGTTGTCGTTGAGCACCTCGAACACGATCCAGACGATCGCGAGGCCCGCGACGACCGTGTACGAACTCGCATGCCGAAGCATCGGGATGCGCTCGAGCAGTGACGTCATTTGTCCTTCCCCGCGTTCTCGCGGCTGCCGGTGATCGCGGCCACCACGTCGTCGGAGCTGTCGTGCCCCGGGAGGAACGTGCCGGCGTTGCGCCCCAGACGCAGCACCTCGATGCGGTCGGCGACCGCGAACACATCCGCCATGTTGTGCGAGATGATCACCACAGCCAGCCCGCGCTCCTTGAGCTTGCGCACCAGCGAGTAGACCATCGCGGTCTGGGCGGCGCCCAGCGCTGCGGTTGGCTCATCCAGCAGCACCACGCGCGAGCCCCAGAGGGCGGCACGGCTGACGGCTATCGCCTGCCGCTGACCGCCCGAGAGAGCGGAGACCTGCTTGTCGAGTATCGGGATGTGCGCGGCCAGGTCGGCGATGATGCCTGCGGCGCGCGACTCCATCTCCTCCCGGTCGAGGAAGGGAGAGCCCTTCCGCTTCTGCTCGCGCCCGAGGTAGAGGTTCGCGATCACGTCGAGGTTGTCGCACAGCGCAAGATCCTGGTAGACGGTCTCGATGCCGAGCGCCGACGCATCGAAGGGCGAGGAGATCGTGACGGGTTCGCCATCCATGAGGATGGTCCCCTCGTCGATGCGATGAGTACCCGAGATCGCTTTCACGAGGGTGGACTTGCCCGCCCCATTGTCGCCCACGAGGGCGACGATCTCGCCCGCATCCACCGAGAAGTCGACGTCGCTCAGGGCAGTTACGCCGCCGTAGCGCTTGGTGATGTGCTGGAGGTCGATGGCCGGCCCACGGCCGGGCACGAATGCCCGGCCGTGAACCTCATCGTTCAGAACGTGCACGCCGCTGCCGCCGCACCCACGCAGATCTTCTTCTTGGTGGTGAAGCCGTCCTTGATGACCGTGTCCGCGATGTTGCCCTTCGTGACCTCGATCGGGTCGAGCAGCAGGGCAGGCACATCGCCGGTCCCGTTGTTGACGGTCGTGGTCAGCAATGACTTCACAGTCTTCTCGTCGTCCTGGGCGAGAGCTACCGCAACCTTCCCTGCCGCGTTCGCCTCGTCCCTAATCGACTTGTAGACGGTCATCGACTGGTCGCCCAGCAGGATGCTCGTCAGGCCGGGGTCGGTCGCGTCCTGTCCGGTGACGAGCACCTTGCCGTTGAGCGAGCGGGCAGTGAGCGCTGCGATGACGGCGGTCGCGAGACCGTCGTTCGGAGCGATGACACCCTGGATGTTGTCACTCTGCTGCGTGAGTGCCTGCTCCATCGAGCGCTGGCCGGTCGCGCCATCCCAACCTGCGGTGTCCGACTCGTAACCGAGGATCAGGTCCCCGCTCGCGAATGCCGGGTCGAGGATCTTGTGCGCGCCGGCCTCGAACTGCTGGCCGGGAGCCGAGGTGATGTCGCCGTTGATCATGGCGACAGTGGATCCCTTGGGCAGGTTGTCGAGCAGGTACTGTCCCTGCATCTCGCCGACCTTCTCGTTCTGGAACGAGATGTAGGCGTCGGGCACTGCACCTTCGATCGCGCCGTCGTAGGCGATGACCTTGGCGCCGACCGCGTTCGCCTTCTCGACGATCGCGGCTCCGGTTTCGGCGGTGAACGGGCTGACGACGATGACGTTGGCGCCGTTGGTCAGGGCCGCCTCCGCCTGCTGAAGCTGCACGCCCGCGTCACCCTGGGCGTTGTTCGCGATCACCTTGATCGAGGGGTCGATCGCCTTGACGGCATCCTCGAAGTAGGGCTTGTCCTTGCTTTCAAATCGGTCTGCGCAGGTGGAACAGGGCATCAGGAAGGCGATTGTGATGTCGCCGTTGCTGCTGCCCGAGGCCACGGGTGACCCGGTGGTGCAACCGGTGAGGGCTACCGCAGTCAGGACTACGCCTGCCAGTGCCATTCCGATTCGCTTCGTTGCGATTCCTTTCTCAGTGCTGATTATTGGGGCCAACCCATTTCGATGAAGCGGTCAAGCGGGAGGGTTGCCGCGCCCAGGGCGACGGCGTTCTGCCCCAGCTTTGACCGCTTCAGCACGGCCTCACTTCCGGGTTGCTCTAGGGAGAATCGGCGGCTCGCGCTCGCGATGTCATCCAGGTAGTGCTCGGCGAGCTGGTCGCCGAACCATCCGCTGACCACGATGGTCTCGGGGTTGTACATGTTGATCAGGTTCGAGAGGGCGAAGCCGAGGTGCTCGACCAGGGTGTTCATTACCCGTTCGGCTTCCTTGTCGCCGGCGCCGATCGCGGCGAACATCGCGGTGATGCCCTCGGTCTCACGCCCCGCCCAGGTCATCTCCGACTGGGTCCAGTCGTGAAGGGCGGCGGATGCCCCGACGAACGTCTCCACGCATCCGTACGAACCGCAGATGCACTGCCGGCCGGTGAGACTGATCTTCGTGTGGCCCCATTCGCCCGCGCTACTGCTGAACCCGCGGTAGAGGCGCCCGTTCGTCACGATGCCAGCACCGGCGCTGGCCCCGATGAGCACGACGATCGCGTGGTCCGAGCCGCGCGCGGCCCCGTACCAGGATTCGGCCTGCGTCGTCGTCTTGGCGCCGTTGTCGACGTGGACGGGGAATCCGACGATGTCCTCAAGCCCCCTCAACCGCACGGAATCCCAGCCGATCGCCGGGGCGTGGATCACCGATTCGGAGGCCGAAGCGGGGTTCTCCACGATGCCGGGCACGCCGAGCCCGAGACCCAGCACGATCTTGCGGTCGATGTCGAGCTCGGCGAGGATCTCGCTGGTCTGCTCATGAAGCACCTCGATAACGCGTTCGGGCGTGATCCTGCGGTCGGGGAACGCGAAGGTGCGTCGCGCAAGACGGTTGAGCGTGAGATCGAATGCTTCGGTGGTCACGTCGATCTCACTGATGTCCGAGCCGAACACGACGGCTGCCGCTTTGTTTACCGCGACGACGACGCGCCGCCGCCCGCCGACCGAATCGAGGAACCCCTCCTCCTGCACGATGGCCTCGTCGATGAGTTCGTTGATGACGTTGGTGACTGTGGCGGCCGACAAGCCTGTGTCGTCTCCCAGTGCGGACCTTGAAGTGGCACCGGACAACACCAGTCGCCGCACAAGTAGTGCGCGGTTGGTTCGACGAACGTCGCGAACCGATGCCTTCTTTGCCATTTCCGTCCAAACTTCACTCATTAATTTATATATTAAAATATCTTTTGTTGCAAACCCCGTTCGCCTCCGTCGGGCGGAGTCGGGCGGAGTTGGGCGGAGTTGGGCGGAGTTGGGCGATTGTCCGCCTCGCCCGGCTGCTACAGCAGGGCCGATCGAGGTCCATGTCTGTGCTGCCGCGTTGGTGAGTTGCATCTCGGCAATTGGCGCGAAGGGCTGTTTCGGCTCCGAGTCAAGCGAGCGCTAACACAATCGGATACGGAACATCCATAGGTTCCGACCGGGGCCCCTCGGCCTGACGGTCACGTAGATGCGATCGGCCACACCGCCTACGGGCCGGACCATGGTCTGGGTAGATCCGGCGGGCCGGTAGCAGCCGCATCTAGCGAGGGAGTGAGCATGTCAAACACGACCTAGTCAGCCAGGTCCTGAGGTAACATTCGACGGTGTCCACTAGCGTAGCCCGCATGGAGCGTGTCGCGGTCGTTCCCCTCCTCTTGGTTGTCCTTCTCGGCGGCTGCGCGACGGGCGGGGTTGGCACCCCAGCAGCCACGGGCATCACCGCTGCCCCGTCGACTACCGCAACTGCGTCGCCGTCTCCGGGGGTTCCCGCTCCGGAGACACCTTCGGCGGCTTCCGATCTCGACCCGTGCGGCCTGCTGACCAAGGCCATGGCCGAGGCCGCGATCTACCAGCAGGTCGGCCCGCCGAACATAGTCCACGAAGGCAACGCCTTGATCTGCGCCTACAACTCGATCTCCGGCCCCCTTCCGGGCATCATCAGCGCATCGCTCACCATCTACACCGGAGGCAAGGCGGCCCTGGCCGAGGCAACCAACTTCTACGACCTCACACCGGTGCCCGGCGTCGGCGACTCCGCGGCGATAGACGTCGGTACCAAAGTCATCGTGGTCTCAGCCGGCCACCTGAACTTCGTCATCTCCCTCGACACGGGCCGCATCTGCGACGATATCCTAGACAATCCCGCACGCAAGGCAGCGTGCTGGGAAGACATCAAGACCGGACTGATCGCGCTGGCCCGCACTGTCCTGCAAGCCAGGTAGCAGCAATTCGCAAAGGATTTCGGGTCAGCGGCAGACGCCGAAGCGGGGCTTCACCACCAAGCGCGCGGCCGACCTGTTCCTCGGCACGCCCGAGGTCAACATCGCCCAGGGCCGCTACCTCGACCCGTCCCTGGCCCGGGTGACGGTGAGCCACGGACAGATGTTGCCAAAATGTTGCACGGGCCAAATTCATGCCAATTCGCGCGTTTCTGTGAAACACAAAACCCCCGGTCTGACCGGGGACTTTGCTACTGTGACCCCAACGGGATTCGAACCCGTGTTACCGCCGTGAGAGGGCAGCGTACTAGGCCGCTATACGATGGGGCCGTCACTACAACTACACGAGTATGCCACACCCCGCTGAGGCTCACCGACCGACCGGGCCAAGCGTGCGGGCCAAACGTGCGGCTCAGGGGTGTGGCGCCAGAATCCTGAGTGCGCCGGGCACGACCTCAATGTCGACGGGGAGTGGGCTAATGCGCTCGCCGTCCGCATAGGCGACCGCCACATCCGACTCAAGCCGGATGCGCTTCGCTCGCGTGATCGTCACGCGTCGGTCCGTGACGTGCATGCCGGTGAACACTCGTGGAAAGATGCGGACGAACGCGAGCCGACTGAGTGGTGCTACGACGAGCACGTCGAACAGGCCGTCATCCACGAGCGCATCTGGGGTCACCTTCATACCGCCGCCAAGCGATACGTTGTTGCCGACCGACACGAGCATCGCTTTCGTCTCCTGCATGACACCGTCGAGAATGATGCGATACGGAATCGGCTTGAGCCGCACGAGCTCAAGGCCGAGCGCGATCGTGTAGCGGCTAGCACCTTTGGGATGCCGCATCCGGTTCGCGCGCTCGTTGACGACGGAGTCGAACCCAGCCGACACGATGCAGGCGAACCACCGTTCCTCGACGTCCCCATTCTCGACGTTCACATAGCTGATGCGCCCTGCGTCGATGACTCGCGCCGGTCGCCCAAGTGCCTGGATGAGCACCTCGATGGCCGCCTCGGTGTTGTCGAACGGGATGCCCAGCCCGCGCGCCATGTCGTTACCGGTTCCCGACGGAATGATGCCGAGCGGAACGCGCGTGCCCGCGACGATGTTGGTGCCCAAATTCACCATGCCGTCGCCGCCGACAACGACGAGCGCATCTGGCTTGCTCGCCACGGCCTTGCGGCCGACCGCGAGGAGTTGCTCAAAGTCGGGTTCCTGCAGGCTTGTGACATCGTGGCCGACCGCGCGCAGCGTCGCCACAACGGCTGGGCCCACGTTCACGCTCTTGCCGAACGATGCCGTGGGATTGATCGCGACGACAATGCGCTTCGGCTTCGTTGGCATCCGCCCAGTATGGCGTAGGGACCGGCGGGAGTTGACGATTTGGGGCGGGGGTTCCTGCAGTTCGGCGCACGACCCGCACGGCGCTCGCGCACGCCGCACGGCCCGGACGCTTACGGACGCGTACGGACGCGTGCGATGACCCCCGGTGCCGAAAGTGCAGAATCACACAGTGCAACCAGAATCAACCGTGCAAAGCTGCACTCTCGACGGGAGGACGGGACGGAACGGAACGAGGGACGGGCGGACCGGACGTGGACAGAACAGAACAGAACGGGACGGAACGGAACAGAACAGAACGAGGAACAGGCGGACCGGACGACGACACACACGGGCGGATGCCGGGGAGCGAGCCGGCGGACGGCAGCTCCATCCACCACTGGCCGCGACCGGGATATCGTGCTCTCGGCGAGATCTAGGCTCAAGGTATGAAGGTCACCAAGTTCGAACACGCCTGCCTCGTCATCACCGAGGGTGAGCACGTGCTCATCATCGACCCTGGGTCATTCACGACACCGATGGGCGACATCCCCGGTGTCGTGGCGGTTGTCATCACCCACGAGCACGCCGACCATTGGACGGATGCCCAGCTCGAGCGCATCCAGACCCTCAATCCGAGAGTGCGCATCCTCGGCCCGGCAGGTGTCACGGCCGCCGCAAGCGGCTTCACAATTGAGTCGATCGCGGGTGGGGACAGTCGTGACATCGGCCCGTTCCACCTCGAATTCTTCGGCGAGAAGCACGCGCTCATCCATAGCTCTATTCCGCAGGTCGACAACGTGGGCGTGTTCGTGAACTCGACGCTCTACTACGCAGGTGACAGCTTCACGGTGCCCGAGGTCACGGTGGATACCCTCGCCGTGCCGACCAGCGCGCCGTGGCTCAAGCTCGGCGAAGCGATGGATTTCGTCGCAGCGGTAAAGCCCAAGCGGTCATTTCCCACGCACGAAATGTTGCTCTCGGTGATCGGAAAGAGCATAGCTAACGGCCGCATCGAAGCAATGACGGCTGCACACGGCGGCCAGTTTCACGTGCTTGAGCCCGGCGACTCACTCGATCTTTAGAGCGATTCTCCGCGAGCCAGCTGACGCAGGTAGGGCGTGGCGTCGGCGTTCACGAGCCCGGCAACAGTGCCGCGGTAGCTGACTGAGCCGTGCTCGAGCACGATGACATCGCTCGCGAGCGCGCGCACGTCGGCAATGCTGTGGGTGACGAGCACAGTCGGCCCGGCGAATGCCCGTAGGTGGAGCGCCAGATCGGCGCGCACCTCTTCGCGTACCTCCGCATCGAGGGCGGCAAGCGGCTCGTCGAGCAACAGCACGTCTGGGTCGACGGCGAGAGCGCGCGCCAGAGCCACGCGCTGGGCCTGACCGCCCGAGATCTGCGCGGGGCGACGATGCCGGAGGTCACTTACGCCGAAGCGTTCGAGCAGCGCGGCTACGGTAACCCTCGCCTCTGACTTTCGGCCACCGCGCGCTCGCGGGCCGAACGCGATGTTCTGCTCGACGGTCAGGTGCGGAAAGAGCAGGTATTCCTGAAACACCATGCCGACCCGACGCTCGTCAATCGACAGCCCGTCGAGTTGTCGTTCGCCGACGCGCACGTGCCCGACGAACTCCGTTGCCCCGACAATGCACGACAGCGTGGTGGACTTGCCAGCGCCGTTCGGCCCCAGGAGGGCGAGCACGCGACCCGGCCCGACGGCGAACCCCACCGTGAGATCAAAGCCGGGGCGCACCAGTCGGAAGTCCACATCGAGTTCGCCGGTCGTCATGCAGTCAGTCCACTCATGAGCCGGTTACTCCGGGTAGCCAGCGATCGCGGAGGCCCACTAACACGACAACGGCGACCGCGAGCAGAAGCAGGGACAGCGCGATCGCGGCATCCGGATCCCGTTGCAACTCGAGATAGGTGGTGACGGGCAACGTCTGCGTGGTTCCCGGAAAGCTCCCCGCGAAGGTGATGGTTGCCCCGAATTCGCCGAGCGAACGCGTGAAGCACAACAGTGCCCCGGCACTGACGCCCGGGCCGACAAGCGGAAGCGTCACGCGTCGAAATACGTGCCACCGGCTCGCCCCGAGGGTAGCAGCGGCGAGCTCGAACCGACGATCGGAGGTGCGCAACGCTCCCTCGACGGCGAGCACCAGAAACGGCATCGCTACGAATACTTGAGCGAGGATGACGGCGGCCGGCGTGAACGGAATCGTGATCTGGAACCACGCGTAAAGCCACTGCCCGATGATGCCGCGGCGACCAAGCAACAGGAGGAGTGCGACGCCGCCGACGACCGGCGGAAGCACCAGCGGCACAGTAATCAGTGCCCGCAACAGGCGTCGCGGCACGACGTGCCAGTGCGCCGAGCGAGCGAGGAGCACGGCGAGTGGAACACCGAGTACCAGGCAGATTGCCGTGGCCAGAGATGCCGTGCCGAGCGAGAGTAGCAGCGACGTGAGCACCTCGTGTTTCATCACGATCTGCACGATCGAGCCCCACGGTGCGCGCACCACGAGTGCAACGAGCGGGAGAACGAGGAATGCCAGCCCCACTAACGCCGGAACCACGATGACCGGCGACACGCCTCGTTTAGTTCGGCGCACCGAACCCCGCCTTGGTCAGAATCGCCTGGCCGGTGGTACCGAGCACGAAGTCGACGAAAGCCCGTGCGGTCGTCTGATTCGGAGCTGACTTCAGCACGGCGATCGGGTACCGGTTGACGACCCGATCAGCGCCAGGCACGTCGATGCCCTCGACCTTGTCCCCCGCTGCAGTGACGTCGGTCCTGTAAACGAGAGCGGCATCCACTTCACCGAGTTCGACCTTGGCGAGCACCGCCTTAACATCTTGCTCAAGAGTGTCTGGGGCTGCGGTCACACCCTCCTGCGCCAGTAGCCTGAGCGCGGCGGCACCGCAGGGAACTGCCGCAGCGCACAGAGCGATGCTGAGGTCGGGGTTAGCGAGATCGCCAAGGCCGGTGACGTTGGCTGGGTTGCCTTTCGGCACAACGAGCTCAAGGCTATTGGTGACGAAAATCTGGGGGGCGCCGGTAACGAGCGAGGCATCCGTTACCGTCTTCATGGTGGTCGCGCTGGCCGCCGCGAACACGTCACCAGGCGAGGCCGCCACGAGTTGCGCAGCGAGTGCGGATGATCCGCCGAAATTGTAGGTAATCTTCACGCTCGGGTATTGCTTCTCGAACTCTTTCGCAATGTCGGCGAATGAGTCGGTGAGCGAGGCTGCGGCGTAGACGGTGAGTGTGACCGGCGCTGCGGTCGCGGTAGGACTCGGCGCCGACTGGGCCGAGCATCCAGCGAGGGCCAGAGCTGCGACCACCACTGCCGCCGCGACCACCGCGCGCCTCACTGGCCGCCGCCCGGTAGTTCAACGCCGACGTTCGTCGCTTTGACGGTCGCGACCGCGAGGCTGCCTGGTTCGAGCTGCAGTTCGTCTGCTGCTTCCCGGCTGATCAGGGAGATCACGCGGAACGGGCCGGCTTGAATTTCGATCTGAGCCATGACCGTGTCTTTGATGACTCTCGTGACAATGCCGGTCAAGCGGTTGCGCGCCGACGCGGTGCGACTGGGGAAGGCGTCGATGATCGCCGATTGACCCGCGAGTTCCTGGGCAAGCGGGGCCAGTTGGGCGCCATCGATCTCGAAGCGACCAGTTGCCCCCTTGTGCAACGTGAGCCGACCGGCATCCGCCCACCGCCTGATCGTGTCGTCACTCACTCCAAGGAGTGCTGCGGCCTCACTGACCTTGAATGTCGACATCAGAATTTGCTCCGTAGTTGCGGGATTGTGTGCCAATTCTAGGCGCAGAATCGGATCTACATAAGTGAGCGACCAGGAGTGAGAGAATCGGCCCATGGATGTGCAGCGATATTCGCGCCAACTCGCGCTGCCCGGTTTTGGCCGGGCAGCGCAGGCGCGGCTTGCGGCTGCTCGCGTGCTCGTGATCGGGGCAGGCGGACTCGGCAGTGCGGTCATCCCGGCTCTCGCCGCAGCGGGCATCGGCACGATTGGCATCGTTGACGACGACATCGTCGAGGTCAGCAACCTGCCACGCCAACTCATCCACGGAATAGCGGATGTCGGTCGCAGCAAGGTCGCGTCGGCAGCGGACACCGCAACGGCCCTCAATCCCGCAATCACAGTTGAGCGCTATGAGTTTGCCGCGGACGCGGTACGTGCCATCGCCCTCTTCACGCACTACGACCTCGTGGTTGACGGCAGCGATAACTTTCCGACCAGGTACCTGACGGCCGATGCGACAGCCACGGTGGGCGTCCCCCTGGTGTGGGGAGCCGTGTCGCAGTACGGCGGTCAGGTGGGTGCGAGCAACGCGCCGCGCACCCCGGGCTATCGCGACCTGTTTCCGAATCCGCCGCGACCCGGCTCGGTGCTCTCCTGCGAGGTCGGCGGCGTGCTGCCAACGGTGTGCGCAACGATCGGCTCGATCATGGCCACCGAGGTCATCAAGATTGTGACGAGCATCGGCACGCCGCTGTATGGCAGGGTGACCACAATGGATGCGCTCACCGGTGGCTTCCGTGAGGTGGCTTACCTACACGACCCGGCTGCCGAACCTGTCGACCCACTGTCGTTCGACTACCGACACTTCTGCGGTGTGCCCTCAGCGGCCTTCTCGGTCTCCACCGCCGAGCTGGCGGCGGAGTTCGCTAACGATGCACACCCGCAGTTGATCGACGTTCGGGAGCCTTGGGAAGTCGAGATTGCTGCGCTGCCGATGGCGGTGTCGCTGCCACTCGCCGAGCTCGAGCGCGGGGTGCCGACCGGGCTCGATGCGCGGCGGCCGACCGTCGTCTACTGCCATCACGGCATGCGCTCGCAGCGTGGGCTGGAACTATTGCGGGCGGCGGGGTTCACCTCGGTACGGCACCTCGAAGGCGGGCTCGACGCCTGGGCACGCGATATCGACGCGACACTTGCGCGGTACTGATGGCTCACAAGCACACCTCCGTTGACCAGCACATAGCCACCATTCGTGCTCTGGTCTCGTTGCCGGTCACGACCGAAACGGTCTTGCTGGACGGCGCGCTCGGGCGCGTGACGATCTCGGATGTGGTCTCCCCCGTCGACCTGCCGTTGTTCCGCAATTCACAAATGGACGGCTTTGCGGTGCACTCAGCCGATCTCGATGGGCTAACCCGTCTCACGATCGTCGGCGAAATTGCCGCTCGCGCGGGAACACCGAATCCGCTGTCCCCCGGCACGACCGTGCGCATCATGACCGGCGGCGTGGTTCCCGACGGCGCGGATGCCGTGGTGCCAGTCGAAGACACCACCGTCGACGGCGACACGGTCATCATCCATCGCCGTCGCTCGCCGGGCGAATACGTGCGCGACCGCGGCAGCGACCTCCACTCGGGAGGCGTGATCGTTGCCGCTGGCACCGTGCTCGCGGCCCGCCATCTAGCGGCAATCGCCGCGGCCGGACTCGCCACCGTCGACGTGCGGCGGCGTGTGCGGGTTGCCGTGATCACCACGGGCGCTGAGCTCGTGGCACCGGGCGCCACTCCGCTGCTCGGTCAAATCTTCGACGCGAACCAGGTGGCTCTGGTGGCTCTCGTGCGGGCGACAGGAGGCGTGGTTTCTACTGCGCAACGGGTTTCGGACAACCCGAAAGCCCTGCGCGCAGCTCTCACCGACTCGGCCGCGGTATCTGACCTCATTCTCACCTCGGGCGGAATCTCCAAGGGTGATCACGAAGTGGTGCGTGAGGTTCTCGAGCCGCTCGGCGGTGCAGTCGAGCACCTCGCGATGCAGCCGGGCGGCCCGCAGTGCACCGCGGTGTTCAACGGCGTTCCTGTGCTGAGCTTTCCCGGCAACCCGGTGAGCACTCAAGTGTCATTCACCGTCTTCGTGCGACCGTTGCTCCGGGCTGCGGCGGGTCTGCCAGCCGCTGCCACAATCCGCTCGCCGCTCGCCGAGGGCATCGACTCGGTGCCTGGCAAACGTCAGTTCCTGCGCGGGCGCCTGATTGCGGGCAGGGTGCAGGTGGTCTCCGCACCGGGCTCGCATCTGGTGGTCGGCATGGCGGCGGCGGAGCTGTTGGTGGATATCCCCGACACAGTCACCCGGCTCGAAGAGGGCGACATCGTGCGCACCTGGTCACTGTGAGCGGCCTCTCGCACCTCGACGCCGAGGGCCGAGCACGCATGGTCGATGTCGGCGCTAAGGCGGTTACTCGGCGGGTAGCGGTGGCCTCGGGTCGGCTTGTCACGAGACCAGACGTGATCGCGCTCGTACGCGCAGACGACTTGCCCAAGGCAGACGTGCTTGCGACCGCTCGCGTCGCCGCGATCATGGGTGCGAAGAAGACCAGTGAGCTTATTCCGCTCTGCCACCCGGTGCCGCTCTCCTCGGTAGCTGTTCGCTTCGTACTGGGCGACGACTTCATCGACATCACCGTCACCGCGAAGACGACCGGTCAGACCGGGGTCGAGATGGAGGCGCTCACCGGCGTCGCCATCGCCGCACTCACCCTGCACGACATGGTCAAGGCCGTCGACCCGTTCTGCGTGTTAACGGACGTGCGTCTCGTGTCGAAAACCGGCGGCAAGAGTGACCGGGCGCCACTGGCGAACACCGCAGCAGTGGTCGTCGCCTCTACCGCAGGGGCTGACGGCCATCGCCAAGACACCACCGGCCCGGTCATTGCCGCGTGGCTGTCGGCACGTGGTTACGCGGTCGCGCACTCGATTGTCGCGGATGCGGATGTTGCAGCCGAACTCTCACGCGTTGTCGCGGCATCCCCCGCCGTCGTGATTACCACCGGCGGTACCGGAATGAGTCCCACCGACCAGACCCCGGAGGCGACGCACCCCCTGATCACCCGCGAGTTGCCCGGAGTGGCCGAGGCAATCCGCGCACGCGGCCTCGCGACGACACCCACCGCCGCACTCAGCCGGGGACGTGCCGGAACGACTTCTGCCGGCACGCTCATCGTGAACCTTCCCGGCTCCGCGGGGGGCGTGAAAGACGGCCTCGCCGTGCTCGACGAACTGCTCGAGCACCTCGTTGCGCAGATAGCCGGCAGCGGGGCACATGAGTGATGTGTTAGCCCTGATCTCGAGCGTGCCGCTCGACGCCGCCGCAATCGAGGCTTTCGTGCTCGACGCACACAACGGCGCACTCGTCACATTTCACGGCATTGTGCGTGACCACGATCACGGACTCGCAGTGACGGCGCTCGACTATCAGGCGCATCCGGATGCCGCCCGGTTTCTCGAAAACTGCTGCACCACGATCGCCGCCGAGTCTGGCGTACGCGTCGCAGCCGCGCACCGCGTCGGGTCACTCGGCATCGGCGACGTCGCCCTCATCGCGGCGGTCACGGCTCCGCACCGAGCCGAGGCGTTCGCGGCGTGCGCGCAACTCGTCGAACTGATCAAGTCGACCGTGCCGATCTGGAAGCGCCAGCACCTGGCCGACGGTGCACCCCAGTGGGTCGGGCTGTAGCCTCTAGCCATGCCGAGTAAATTTTCCTTGAAGGCCATGAATGGCATCCATCGACTGTGGCAGCGACTGAGCTTCGGCCGGGCCGGCTGGAACATCTCCGGCATGCCCGTCATCGAACTCACCACCACCGGCCGCAAGAGCGGCGTGAAGCGCTCGACGATGCTCACCTCCCCCGTGCAGGTGAACGATAGCTATGTGGTGGTGGCGTCACGCGGTGGGTCCGACGAGCATCCAGCCTGGTTTCTCAATCTGCGCGACGACGCTCGAGTCGAGGTCGTGATTGAAGGGGGCCCGCGTCACGACCGGCTCGCGCATGTCGCGAACCCTGAGGAACGTGCGATCCTCTGGCCGCAGATCACAGCGAAGTACCCCAACTATGCCGGCTATCAGAAAAAAACGCAGCGCGAGATTCCACTCGTGTTACTCACTCCGGTGCCTTAACCCCCCGCAAACGGCGGCAGAACGTCTACGTGGTAGCCGAGCTCGCGCGAGTCATCGCGGCTCACGATGCCATCGACGAGGAACGACCCATTGGCGAGAACTCGCGTCATCGGCTCGCCAAACCTTTCCACCAGCAGCGCTCGAAGGTCACCGACCGTCGCGACCGACGTCAGCATTTCTTCTTCGCGTCCGGCGGCCTCAGCGGCGGCAGCGAAATAGCGCACCCGCACCTCACGAACCGCCGCCTCAGCCACCGATCGCCCCCATGCTGCGCAGCGGACGAACGAAGTCGGCGCGCTCTATTCCGTGGTCGGCCTGCTTGCCCCACATCGCCGCCCGCCACCAGTCGGCGATGACCTCGTCGCCCGAGCCATTGCGCAGGAGCATGCGAAGGTCGGTCTCGTCATCGCCGAACAGGCACGATCGCACAGTGCCCTCTGCGGTGATTCGGGTGCGGTCACAATCGCCGCAGAACGACCGGGTGACCGCTGCGATGATGCCCACTGTTGCGGGTCCACCATCGACGAGCCACTCCTCGGCCGGTGCCGCAGGGTCTTCACGATGCGCGTTGGTGAGGGTGAAACGGCTACCCAACACATCAAGCAATTCGGCCGCGGCTACCATCTGCTCGCGCACCCAGGTCGCGTCTGCATCAAGGGGCATCTGCTCGATGAACCGCAGCCGGCAGCCGTTGGCGATCGACCACTCGAGGAGGTCGGGTGCGCCGTCGAGTGTCTCGTGCATGAGCACAGCGTTAATCTTGATCGGGGTAAGCCCGGCCGCGTGCGCTGCACGAATTCCGGCGAAAACCGCGGGCAACCGGTCGCGGCGGGTGAGGCTCGCGAAGTGCGTGCGGTCAATAGTGTCGAGCGACACGTTGATGCGCGTGAGGCCCGCGTCAACGAGGGACTGCACGCGGTGGTCGAGGCCGATTGCGTTCGTGGTCATCGAGAGCGATGCCCCCTCGGCGACTGACGCGCTTCTCGCGATGATCTCCGCCAGATCCGCGCGCATCAGGGGCTCACCGCCGGTGAAGCGGATGTCACGCACCCCCAGATCGCGCACCGCGATGCCGACCAACCGCCCAATCTCGGCCGGGGTCAGCAGGTCATCGTGTGCGATGGCCGGCAGACCCTCCTCGGGCATGCAATAGGTACAGCGCAGTGAACACTTCTCGGTGACCGAGATGCGCAAGTCCCGGGCGACCCGCCCGTGACTGTCGATGAGGCCTGCGACATTCGGGCGACCGACAGTGGGCGGTGGTCGCGTAGGGTCGCGACGAATGGCGGGAATGCCCAGTTCGAGTCGCGTCATGGATTTACCCTAAGCGCTCACCCTCACACGGTCACGCGTGAGTAGCGAAATCCCCACCGAGATGCGCCGAGATGGTAGTCGTATCCCCCGGTTTCCCGGGTCGTTCACGCGAACACGATACCGAACTGCTACCCGGCCGAGCACCGCACAGAAGACTTTCCGGTGCGGTCAGCCAACGGCGCAGCGGCAATCGCATCGAGGTCGACGGGCTTCCGTGCGCCGTTCATCCTCGTGACCGACGCAATCGCGACGACGCTCAGCTCTTCTCTTTGCCTAGCGGGGGTAACAGCGAGCGCGGCGCGTGTCGGCGCCCCGCACTATCGTGAACCTCCTGGCTGCAATTCTCGATGAGCACGGTCGTCCCGAACCCTCATTGAACGGCACGGAGTGGGGAACACTGACCGGGTTCCTCGACTTCCAGCGCGCGCCACCTTCGCGTGGAAGACGGCCGGGTTGGATGCGGCGCAGCTCAACCGGTCCGTCGGCGCGTCAACCATGACTCTCGCGGGGCTCATGAAGCAACCTTGCCTACGTCGAGGACGACTGGTTTCAACGATGGTTGTGGGACGAACCGCGAATCGAGCCCTGGGCATCCGCGGATTGGGAAGCCGATCCAGGTTGGGAGTGGCACTCCGCAGCCCACGACTCCGTCGACGACCTTCTCGATATCTGGACCAGCGCGGTTGATCGTGCACGCGCGGCCGCAGAGCGAGCGGCCGCCGACGGGGGCTTTCTGCGCGTCGCGAGTCGGAGCTGGCCAGACGGCAACGCCCCCAGCCTCCGCTGGATACTCACTCACCTGATCGAGGAGTACGCCCGACACAATGGACACGCCGACCTGATCCGCGAATCCATTGACGGACTCGTCGGAGAGTGACCAGCACCTCCCCGTGAAATCGGCCACCGCCGCGAATAGTAACCTCTCGGCGTGCTACTGGCCCAGTTGCCGAGCTCGGTTGGGTCGGCTGACAGCGAAGATGTAAATGATCTCGAGGATTCCCACGGTATTGATAATGCACAGGACGATGAACCACGCAAGGCTGTTGTCCCGGCCCGCCCGCCAGAGGGCGATTGCCTTCCACACGCCACTCCAGAGCGTGAGCGCGAGGAGAATAACGAGAACCAGCGGATTAACTGAGCCGTTGAACGGTGAGTACATGAGTTGATTGTGACACGTGCCCTCGTAGCCTGTCGCGTGCAATTGCCCGCAGCCACGGCCACGGCCACGGCCAGCGCTAGTGGTCAGGCTCGATCGCGGTATCCGCAACCGGCGATGCGAGGGTCGTCGATCCGGAGTAACCGGTAGCCGTGTTTCAGCGCTAATCAATATTATTCTACTTTTTAGCTTCTTATTGAGCACTAAACAGTGGAATACTATTGTTTATGAGTCTAGAAACAACCGAAGGATGGGAACAACGCCTCGGCATGCAAGTACGTGCGCTGCGCATCGCCGCGCTTCTCTCACAAGATGAGCTGGCCGAACGCGCAAACGTGAGCGCGGGGGCCCTCCGTACCCTCGAACGCGGAACAGGCTCCAGCCTGAAAACCCTCATCCGAGTGGCACGAGTTCTCGAGCGCACAGACTGGCTAGCTGCTTTCGACCCGCGAGGCCAAGGGCCGAGCCCCATCGAACTGCTGCGGGAACGACGCAGGCAGAACCCGCGACCGCAGCGCGTTCCCCGATCGAGGCCGTGATGGCACAGCTCACGAACGCCGCGCTATCCGCCTACGTGCCCGTCGACCTCGTGGAGGTGTTGGCGTGGGGGCGGGTAGTTGGCGCACTCGCGCCGGCGCGGCAGCGGGGTACATACGTATTCGAATACGACCCGACCTGGATCGCCACGGGCATCGAACTTGCTCCAGCGCTCATGCCACTCGCGCGCACGCTCTACACCTTTCCCGGCTACCCCACCGAGACCTACCAGGGTCTCCCCCCGACGATCGCCGATTCGCTACCCGACCGCTTCGGCAACAGCATCGTCGACGCGTGGTTGGCTCGCAACGGAATCCCGACGGAACGGGTCACCGCCCTCGACCGGCTCGCCTACCTCGGTGAGCGCGGGATGGGTGCGCTCGAATTTCGTCCAGACCGCACCCCCGCGCTACCTGCGCCCACGGCTATCGACCTCGGCCAACTTGTGCTCTCCGCGCGCCGGGCGGTCACCGGCTCGCTCGCGAACGAAGACGAGTCGCAGGCAGCGCTTCGGCGCATCATCGAGGTAGGCACGAGCGCGGGTGGTGCGCGCGCCAAGGCGATCGTCAACATTGAGCCTGCCACCGGCGAGATCCGCTCCGGGCACGTTTCTCCCGCGCCCGGCTTCGAACCGTGGCTGCTCAAGTTCGACGGCATCGGGCTTGACCAACAACTCGGCTCTGGCCAGAACTACGGGCGGGTGGAATACGCGTACTCACTCATGGCGCGAGCCGCCGGCATCCGCATGTCACAGACGCGATTGCTCGAAGAACATGGCCGCGCGCACTTCATGACCAAGCGCTTCGATCGTACGGATGCCGGCGAGCGCCTGCACATGCAGACCCTCTGCGGCATGGATGGCCTCGACTTCAACGCGATTGGGGTCAACGACTATGGGCAGTACTTCACCCGCATCCGCTCCCTCGGCCTGCCGCCGGCAGATCTCGAGCAGGCTTTCGTGCGCATGGTGTTCAACGTCGTGGCCGCGAACTGCGACGATCACACGAAGAACGTGGCATTTATCATGGAGTCGACGGGGACCTGGTCGCTTGCACCCGCCTACGATGTGACCCACGCCTACGCGCCGCAGAGTCGCTGGCTGAGCCAGCACCTCATGAGCGTCAACGGCCAGTTCAGCGACATTGGGCGCGCCGACCTGCTTGCGGTTGCCGACCAATTTCAGATCGAGCGCGCCGCGGTCGCAATCGCCGCCGTGCACGACGCCATCGAATCATGGCTGCAATTCGCTGCTGCAGCCGGTCTCACAACCGAGTTGTCCGACACCATTGCTCGTGATTTCAGCCGCCGCTGACCGAAAAGGTGAGAAGCGGATCAGAGCCGCCGACACGCGGGGGATAACAGCACGCCTCAGTCGGTCTGCCCACCGGTCGATCTCGACGAGTTGTGCGGTTGTTGTGGGGCGAATCAATCTTCGTAGAAGATCGATTGGTTCAGGATCGCACCACCACCACCGCGGAGGCGGGCACTCTCGTCACGGCCGACGCGATCCCCCGCGTCGTTCCATCCCGCTCTCACTGTGCTCACGTGGTGGTCGATAATCTCGCGCGCCTCGACACGGGTCAAGTGATAGATCTCGGCGGCTCTCTCGCCGACCTGCAGCCTGGGTCGCCGGTCGCCATTGCGATCAATCGCCATCGCCTGTTCGACCTCTCCACCCAACCGTGGTTGCGGGCAGACGGGTCTGTTGCCGCAAGGGTCTGCTGCACGGTTAGGTGACAATCTCGGCACTCGCGAACGTCACGGCAGCGTCGAACAGGCGATCCCTACTCCCGAAGTGGCGAAGTGGCGAAGAATTGTCTGCACTGTCACCCCGGCGCGGCCCGCGATATCGGCGAGCACGATCTCGACCGTGAGCTTCTCGGTTGCAAGTTCCACGGCGGCTCGTAGAATGCTCTCCTGCGTCGTGGCAACTGCCATCGATCGGTTGGTCATCGAGTAAGCACGCTCAGAGCCGCCCATCGGTCACCTTCGCCAGGGCAACAGCACGATCCTGGGATCCATCGGCAAAGATCACGATCAATAGGGTCTGTGAGTCCGACATAGGTGGCATCGTCATGAAGGCTGTCGGAACCTTGCGTGGATCAGAAATTCGAAAGTGCGGTCGTGGCGAGGTTCACCATCGCAGGTTTGGGTGCGTCCGGATCCGTCGGCGTTTTCGCGCCGAGGCTCGTCGATGTGATGGTGAAGCCGCGGGTACCTGTTCGGACGAACATCGTGTCGATGGTGCCATTCCAGAAGGCGTCGTCGCCGAGCCCATCGACGTGTTCGCTGCTTGATTCGAGCTGTTGGATCACGTTGTTCATGTTGGTCTGGTCGAGGAACTCGTGGACCAGGAGCTGCTGGCCCTGGTCTGCGGTAGCGGCATAAATACAGTCGGCGGCGGTGCCGCCGGACTGAGTCATCGGCTCACCCATCGCGGTCGTGGCGTCTGAAACGGTCACCAGCCTGCACGCGCTGACTGCGCTGCCGCCACCGGCTGGCGAAGCAGCAGACGTTGATCTGCTCGAGGATGCTGTGCCAGCGGCGGCGTTGGTTGGATCGGACGGAGTGCCGCTACATCCGGCGAGCAGCAGGCTGCCAGCCAGGCCGAGAACCGCAACTGCGACGATGCGCGTGCAGGGATATCTCACGATGATGCTCCTTTACTAGACGACAAAGTAGATATGGTCCGATGATCGATCGAACAGGCAAGAGGTAGCCGCGTTCACCAGTTCATGTTAACTACAATAAACACCAATTGAACGAGGTTGTCAACGACGCTCCACTCATCGCCTGCGACCATGGGGACTCACTCGTGTAAATTTTCCTTGCCGCAGGGCGGTTCCCACCTGGTCTCGAAGCAACTCACCAAAAGAGTTACATGCATCCATTCGCTGTTACTCGCAGAACCGGGCTACCGAAAACGAACGCCAAGCGAAACCATGGGAAACCCACAAGCTGCCGCCTAGGGCGTGTCTCCCAAGACCTTGAGCCAGATTGTGATCGCCCGCAGGACGACTCCTCCGCGGTAGGTGATGGCGAGTTTGTCGTAGCGTGTCGCGATTGCACGCCACTGTTTGAATCCCTCGAAGCACCGCTCGGCTCGATCACGTTGCAGCGTTTGTATGCCTCCACATCGAACGAGGGAGGCCTGCCTCCCTTCGTGCCCAGGCGTTTCCGGTTCGCGATGTGGTCAGGCTTCTCCGGGATCACCGCCTCGATGCCGCGATCTCGAAGTAGTTTCCGGTTCGCTTTTGACGCTTACGCCTTGTCGGCCATCGCCCGGACGGGCTTCGTCCGGGGGCGGCCTTTGCCTCGGCGCGGCACCCTCAAACTCCCCATCACTTCGGGAAACATCGGCGAGTCGCCGGCTTGACCGGTGCCAAGAAGT
>JANXVG010000042.1 GCA_025351795.1 Salinibacterium sp.
CTGATGCTTGAGGGGCGGCGGAAGTCGATGCAGCCGATGGGGACACGTTTGGGTGTGGATTACCAGCAGTTGCAGCAGTTCGTGTCTCCTCGCCGTGGAAAGTGGAGCCCGTGCGCCGGGTCCTGGTGCGCCGGGCGCTGAAGCTGATCGGCCCGGATGCGTGGGTGGTGGACGATACCGGTTTCAAGAAAGACGGTGCGTCCTCGCCGTGCGTGGCGAGGCAGTACTCCGGCACTCTGGGCAAGATCGGCAACTGCCAGATCGGGGTCAGCATCTACGCCGCGACCGATCAGGCATCGTGCCCGCTGGACTGGCGTCTCTATGTGCCCGGCGCGTGGGATGACAACTGCGCGGACACGAACGAGGAAGCCGAGCTGATTGCGGCCCGCCGGGCAAAAGCCGGGCTCCCGGAGACGCAACGACACCACACCAAATGGGCGATGACGCGGCAACGGACGTTCTCGAGTACTCCGGGCGTGGTCCCCGCCCGCACCAACCTCGCTACCTCGAGGCGCCGAGCTCCCTGAAGGACCTCGTCATGGCTGCCGGCCGGTCGGCCCTGCACCAGGTCACCTGGCGGCACGGCACCAAAACCACACTGAACAACAGGTTCGCCTCAATGACGTCCCGGTTCATCGCCCTCCGGGTGCGGCCCGCGAACCGCGATCTGCCCCGCGGCGACGACGGTTCCCTCCCCGCCGAGTGGCTCCTCACCGAATGGCCCACCGGGGCGCCAGCCCCCACCGACTACTGGCTCTCCACCCTGCCGGAGACAATCCCGCTGAAAGAACTTGTTCGCCTGGCCAAAATCAGGTGGCGCATCGAGCACGACTACCGGGAACTGAAAACCGGTCTCGGACTTGCCCACTTCGAAGGCCGCACCTGGGCCGGCTGGCACCACCACATGACTCTCGTGACCGCCGCCCACCTCTTCATCACGGGGCTGCGGCTGACCCGCCCACAAGCAGTTGAGACAGGCTGAGTCTCTACGGCATCCTCAGAGAACCCCAAAACGTTCTCGCCGTTTACCTCGGATACTGCCCCCACTGCCAACAACGCGCACCAACCTAACCAAGAACTACTAGGAGTCATAAACGAATAGCCCCGGGTCGGGACACCCGGGGCTATTCCTTTGGGTTCGACAGTGCCGCCGAGAAGCGAAGCGCTCAGCCGAGCGAGATGACCACGGACTTCGTTCGCGTGTACTCGTCGAGGGCCTCGTGTCCATTCTCGCGGCCGTATCCCGAGCTCTTAACCCCACCGAACGGAACAGCAGGATCGAGCATGGCCCAGTCGTTGACCCAGACGATACCGGCCTCCAGCTGAGCGGCGACCCGATGAGCGCGCGCGATATTGGTGGTGTGCAGACCGGCAGCCAGACCGTACGGGGTGCTGTTGGACAACACGATCGCCTCGGCCTCGTCGCGGAAGGTCTGTACCGTGAGGACCGGACCGAAGACCTCCTCTTGAACGATGCGCGAGTTGTTAGCGACCCCGGTGACCACGGTCGGCAGGTAGTAGAAACCGCCGTTGAGTTCCAGTCGCTCACCGCCGGTGAGGACTACTCCCCCTGACTCGATTCCGAGCGCGACATACTTCTCGACGTTGCGCAGGTGTCGCTCTGCGGCCATCGGCCCCATCGCGGTGTTCGGGTCAAAAGGGTCGCCAACCGGAACGTGCGTGAGTTCTGCGAGCAAGGCATCCACCACGTCCTTCTCGATGCTCGCCTCAACCAGAAGCCTGGGGGCGCCCATGCAAAACTGGCCGGCGTTGAAGACCATGCCCTTAACGATCGAGGGGATTACTGTGGCCAGGTCTGCATCGGCGAAAACGATTTGCGCGCCGTTTCCGCCAAGCTCGAGGCTGATCGGCTTGAGGTTCTGCCCGGCGCTCGAGGCAATGATGCGACCGACGGTGGTGGATCCGGTAAACGCAATCTTGTTGATATCAGGGTGACGGAGCATGGCTTCACCGAGCGCAGGTCGACCGCCGGTAACCACGTTGACGACGCCCGCCGGTATGCCGGCCTCCTCGAAGATGGCGGCCATGGCGAGTGCTGAAAGCGGAGTGTCCGGTGCTGGCTTGTGCACGATCGAATTCCCCGCGGCGAGGGCCGGGGCAAGCTTGTTCGAACTGAGGACGAGGGGGAAGTTGAACGGGGTGATGGCACCGACAACTCCGTGCGGCTCGCGACGGGTATAGGCGAACGCGTTCATCGGGGTGTCGCGAACCGAACCGTCTATCGTCTGCGCGAGGGCCGAGCAGTACTCGAACTGGTCTGCGGAGTTCAGCACGTCGACCGGGCGGCTGAAGGTCACCGGCTTGCCAACATCCAGGCTTTCAATGGCTACGAGCTCATCGACACGCTCGCGCATGATGTCCGCTACTCGATGCAGTGTCCGTGCCCTCTCCCGCGCAGGAAGGCGTGACCACGAGCCTCGCTCGAACGCTGTGCGAGCGGCAGCCACCGCGGAATCGAGATCGCTATCAGCAGCATCCGCCACGGTGCCGACCACAGCGCCGGTCGACGGGTCGATGACCTCCATCGTTGCCGAACCCGCGGCCTCTCGCCACCCCCCGTCGATGTACAGCTGGCCGGGCTTCAGAACAGGGCGGGCGAGTGCAGCTTCTGGCATGACGCGTACCTTCTTATCTAGTGCTGATGAGCGAATCGCGGGAACAGGATCTCTGCCGTGTCCCGGTCAAGGAGGCGGTGCGCCTCCGCATCCAAGATTTCCGACTGCTCATAAGCCGCGACCTGACTCAGCACTGTGGCTTCAACGGTGTAGGGCCAGTCGGTTCCGAACAGCAGTTTGTCCGGTCCAACCAGGCCAAGGACGGACAGGATCTGCCTCGGAAAAGGGAATCCGGCGATGTCGTAGTAGAAAGATTGCACTGTGCCGAGAAAGTCGACCTCACTCGCCGGTGGCGGCAGGAGGCGGGAGCTGATCTCGGCAACGCGGTCAGCGATTGAACTGATAGCACCGCCGGCATGGGGCAGGATGACGGTGGCGCCCGGGTGACGATCGAGAACACCGGAGAGCAC
>JANXVG010000088.1 GCA_025351795.1 Salinibacterium sp.
CCTCGGTGTCACGACGCTCAACATGTTGAAGATGGAGCAGCAGATCGACTCGCTTGCTCCTGTCAAGAAGAAGCGCTACCTGCACCACTACAACTTCCCGCCTTATTCCACTGGTGAGACGGGTCGCGTCGGTTCGCCGAAGCGCCGCGAGATCGGGCACGGCTTCTTGGCCGAGCGCGCCCTCGTGCCCGTTCTGCCGCCGCGTGAGGAGTTCCCGTACGCGATCCGTCAGGTGTCTGAGGCTCTCGGCTCCAACGGATCGACGTCGATGGGCTCGGTCTGCGCATCCACACTCTCGCTGCTCAACGCCGGAGTGCCTCTGCGCGCACCGGTCGCCGGCATTGCGATGGGGCTCATCTCGGACGAGGTCGACGGTGTGACGCGCTACGCGGCGCTCACCGACATCCTCGGCGCTGAAGACGCGCTCGGTGACATGGACTTCAAGGTCGCCGGTACCTCAGAGTTTGTCACAGCTATCCAGCTAGATACGAAGCTCGCTGGGCTGCCGTCATCCGTTCTGGATGGCGCGCTCAAGCAGGCAAAAGAGGCTCGCACCGCGATTCTCGCCGTGATCAACGCCGCGATCGACGCACCGGACGAGATGGCGCCGACTGCGCCGCGCGTGATCAGTGTGCAGATTCCGATCGACAAGATCGGCGAGTTGATCGGCCCGAAGGGCAAGACGATTAATCAGATCCAGGATGACACCGGAGCTGACATCTCGATCGAAGACGACGGAACCGTGTACATCGGTGCTGTCGATGGCCCTTCGGCCGAGGCTGCCCGCGCTGCCGTCAACGCGATCGCGAACCCGCTGAACCCCGAGGTCGGTGAGCGGTTCCTCGGAACCGTGGTCAAGCTCGCGCCGTTCGGCGCGTTCGTCTCGCTCACTCCGGGTAAAGACGGTCTGCTGCACATCAGCGAGGTTCGCAAGCTAGCCGGTGGCAAACGCGTCGAGAACGTCGAGGACGTGCTCGTGGTCGGCCAGAAGATTCAAGTGGAAATCACTAAGATCGATGATCGCGGAAAGCTGTCACTCGCCCCGGTCCTTGACGACGCGGATGCCGAGAGTTCTGCGGCCGCGTCTGACACGCCAATCGCCCCGGCCGAAGGCGAGTAACGTTGCTGCTCGCAGTTTCTGCTGCATCGCGATAGTTCTGCTCGAGGCCTCTCGCCAGGCGCTCGGGTAAGACGAAAGGGCCCATTCTTTCGAGAATGGGCCCTTTTGCGCGTGGGCGGCGGCCGTGCTGGCAAAAATAGTTACCAACCTGTTACCCCCTCAACGGGGGCAGCGCTGCAAGCGGTTACCGCACTAGCGTGAGGCGAGTGATTACCCGTATCACCACACCGTTCGATAGCTTCATGAATGACCTCGCCGTCTGGTTGAACCTGCCTTGGTTCGTCTGGGCCTGTGGTGCAGGCGTCATCGTGGCAATCATCGTGACCGTCGTGGTCTCCAAGGTCCGCACCAAAGCACACAATCGTGTTCCGCACTATCGGAGGTCAACCGCGGCCTGAGTGCTTATGTGCTCGGTGTTTCAGATACGCCGATGAGTTGCGCGCGCGCAATGATGTGATCGCGCAACGTGAACCCAAGAATCGCCGGAGTGCTGCCCTCCGCAATGTCCAGTCGCTCGACGTCGAGTGCACTCACCGTGAAGACGTACCGGTGATCGCCATCGCCCGGTGGCGGAGCGGCACCGAGAGAGCGTTCGAGCCGCACGTCGTTGGGCATCGTGATCGCGCCAGCTGGCAATAATCCGGTATCCGGATTTCCGGCATCTTGGGCGAGCGACCTGATCGATGCCGGGATGTTGTAGACAGCCCAGTGCCACCAGCCGCTACCCGTGGGGGCGTCTGGGTCGTAGACGGTCACGGCGTAGCTGCGTGTGCCAGACGGCGCACCCTCCCAATGGAGGGTGGGGGTACGGTCTTCGCCGCCAGCCCCGGCGATGCCAGACCTCGCCATTGTGGGAGCAGGTCGCCGGGTGTGAAGTCGGAACTCTCGAGCGTGAAGGTCGGCACCTCGGGTAGTCGCCAGTTGGGGTCGTTGGTCATCGTCATCCTTTCACCCGGCGCGTCGCTGTCTCCAGCCATTATCGTGCAGACGCACCCGAGCGGCTCGATGCGGCGCATGGTGACGACAGCGAGTGGACCGGGTGGATCGCAGGTGCCGACGTGCGCGAGGGTCACGATCGTTGCCACGACCGGGGCGGGCTCGACCTGATCAGGTTGGTCACCGTGCCGCGCCGGGTCGCCCTCTGGTGTCGCGAACCTCGTGGTCGACCAGTGCGGATTGCGCCCCGTTTTGGGGAGGTAACGATTCGCGCATGTCGTCAGGAATCATCGGCCGGCGGGATTATTCTGAGAGCACCTCGGAGAGGTGAGGACATGACGATAGACGTGAGCCAGATGGTTCCGACAACACACGCGGCGGAGGTGATCGTCGGCAACAGCCCGGCCCGTCTGCGTCGTGTCGGCTCGTCAGACCTCGTCGTCTACCCGGTCGCGATCAGCGGAAATGTCTTCGGCTGGACAGCGGATGATGCGGCAACCGCCGAGATCCTTGACAGCTACGCCGCCGAGGGTGGCAACTTCATCGACACGGCCGATGCCTATGCCGCAGGCCGAAGCGAAATCATGATCGGCAATTGGATGCGGGCCAGACGCA
>JANXVG010000064.1 GCA_025351795.1 Salinibacterium sp.
GGCGTCGATGAGGCCCTGCGGAACGGGGATCGTCACAAGCTTTACGAGTTCGTCGACGATCTGGTCGCGTGCCTGTGCGCCCTGACCGAAGGTCTTCGACGTGGCGACCTGCTCCCTAATATCGTCTTTGAGTTCCTTGATCGTGTCGAACTGGCTAGCGAGTTGGGCAAAGTCATTGTCGGCCACGGGAAGTTCGCGCTCCTTGACAGCGATCAGCGAGACCGTGATTTCAGCTGTCTCGCCCGCACTGTCGCCACCGATCAGGGTCGACTCGAACGTAGTGGTCTCGCCAGCGCTCAACCCATCGAGGGCCTCATCGATACCGTCGATGAGTTCGCCCGAGCCCAGTTCGTAGGAAATGCTGTTGGCCGTGTCGACCTCATTGCCGGCGATCATGGCAACGAGGTCGAGTTGTGCGAAGTCCCCGGTCTTGGCGGGACGATCGACCGTGACCAGAGTGCCGAAGCGGCTGCGCAGCGCGTCTAGTTCGTCTTGAATGTCATCCGCCGACACCTCGACGGCGTCGACAGTGAGCACTAGTCCTTCGTACTGCGGCAGGTCGAATTCGGGGCGCACATCAACTTCAACGGTGAGTTTGAGATCGCCGCTGAAATCTTTCACGTCTGGCCACTCGGCAATGTCAGCTTGGGGGCGGCCGAGCACGCGGATATTTTCGTCGGTAACCGCCTGCCGGTAAAACGTGTCGAGGCCGTCGCTCACAGCGTGATTGAGAACTTCTTCACGGCCGACGCGCTGGTCGATCAGCTGTGGCGGAATCTTGCCCTTGCGGAATCCAGGGATATTTACCTGCGACCCGATGTGCGCGTACGCGTGATCGATGCTCGGCTTCAGCTCTTCTGGCGTCACTGCAATGTTGAGCTTGACGCGGGTAGGGCTCAGTTTCTCAACCGTGGTCTTCACGATGCGATTCTCCTGTGTGTTCTGGTGCTGGGTTGTGTCGGGGCGACAGGATTCGAACCTGCGGCCTCTCGGTCCCAAACCGAGCGCTCTACCAAGCTGAGCTACGCCCCGGATCGTGCAGTGATGCGCCATTGACGGAGGACGCGTTGTCCGCCCGAAAATTGGCCTCCGCAAGTCTAGCCGAGTTCGCCGGGCGGTTCGCTGGGCCGGGTTAACTCATCGAGGTACGTGGCATGGTGGAGGCCAACCCCCCCGCTACGAGCCGTCGTCGATTCGAGTCGCAACCGCGGAGTCACCATTGCGCTTGCGCTGCGCCCTGACTGCGAGGGCACGGCGGATTCGGTCGAAACCGTTCTGAGCGGTTCCCCATATTCCTCGACGGAACAGCAGCACCACGATGATGAAGATCGCCCCGGTGATGATGCCCGTGCCCTCGAATCCTGATGACGAGAGCTGGTCTTCCAGCAGTACGATCACCGCGGCACCGATCGCACCGCCCCAGAGCGTGCCGATTCCTCCGATCACCGTCATCAGCACGACTTTGCCCGAGGTCGGCCAGTCGACTTCTTGGAGGGAGACAAATCCGTGGCTGATGGTGAATACGCCGCCGGCCAAGCCGGCAAGACCCGCCGACAGCACGAAGGCGATCAGCTTGTAGCGCTCCACGTCGTAGCCCAGCGCACGCGCACGCGCGGAGTTATCCCGAATAGCGGTGAGCACCCGGCCGAACGGGGAGTGGACGATGCGCCACCCCGCGACCATACCGATTACGATCAGCACGAGGGCCGCGTAATAGAACGTGAACGAGTCGGTCTCCACCGCAGAGATGCCGAAGAACGATACGGGCACTCCTTGCAGTCCGTTCTCCCCGCCGGTCACATCCAGCCACTGATTGGCCACGAAGTAGATCATCTGAGCGAAGGCGAGCGTCACCATCGCGAAATAGATCCCCGACCGGCGAACCGACAGGTAACCGATCGGCACGGCGATGGCCATAGCGAAGATCATCCCGCCGAGGATCGCGACGGGGAACGGCACGCCGAGCCGGATTGCAATGATGCCAGTGACGTAGGCCGAGCCGCCCCAAAATGCGGCGTGTCCGAACGATAGCAGGCCGGTGAAGCCGAGCAGCAAGTCGACAGAGAGGGCAAACAGTGCCCAAGCGAGAATGTCGGAAGCTACCGGCGGGTAGATGACCAGCGGGAGTACCAGTGCAGCGAGTACACCGATCCCGAGCAGTACCAGGCGGCGCACCAGCCTGCCCCGGGCGGCAACGGGATCGAGACTGAGGTCGCTGGGAACGGCCGTGGGGAGAGTCGGGTTGGTCACGCTGCATCCCGTCGTCCGAAGAGCCCGGCGGGTCGCACCAGAATCACAATTACCATCAGAATGAAGATCGCGATCTGCGCGAACGTGCCGGCGTAAGCCTGACCGTAGGCCTCGACCAGACCGACCAGGAAGCCAGCAACGACCGCACCAAGGATCGAGCCAAGGCCGCCGATGACGACGATCGCGAACAGGATGATCACGAAGTTGGTGCCCATAGTCGCCGTTATGGCGCGAAACGGCGCCGCCAGAACACCGCTCAGAGCGGCCACGGCGATGCCGAAACCGAAGACCGGAGTGATCCACCTGCTCACGTTGATGCCGAGCGCGCGCGCACGGTCTGGGTCCTCGGTCGCGGCCCGCACAATCATGCCCGCTCGGGTGCGCGTCAGCAGCACCCAGACGATCACGCAGACCAGCACTGAGAAGACGAAGACGAAGAGTTGGTACTTAGGCAGTGTTACCCCACCGACGTGGATCAGCCCTTGCAGGCCGGCCGGTTGCTCGTAGGGCAGGCCGGAGACCCCGTAGAGGTTTTTGACCACATCGACCAACACGAGCGAGAGACCGAAGGTCAGCAGGAAGTTGTACAACACGTCGAGCCGCAGCAGCCAACGCACCAGCAGCCGCTCGATCAGAATGCCGAAGGCGAACATTAGCAGCGGCACGATCACCAGCGCAGCCCAGAAGTGCACGTTGAGGGTGGTCAGCAGCACCGCGGAGAGCACGGCACCCAGCATGTAAGCGGACCCGTGGGCGAAGTTGACGACGCCGAGAGCTCCGAAGATGATCGCTAGTCCGAGCGCCGCGAGCGCGTAGAACCCGCCGGCCGCGAGGCCTTGCACGGTGTATTGGATGAAGGCTGTCATGTTTAGGTCACTTCCGAATGTCCGGGGGTGGACGACTCGCGTCATCCGCCCCCGGAACTGCTAGGGCCGAATTAGAGCTTGCACTCCGGGTTCACCGGTCCGAACGCGTCCTTGGCAGGATTCGTGGCGATGATTTTCTCGAAGTCCCAGTCCTCGGTGACCTGAGCCGCGGTCTTCACTTGGGCCGTGTACGAATCGTGGATCACGCTGTGGTCAGCACGAACCTCACCGCCGCGCAGGAAGAGGTCTTCCAACTTCTTGCCTTCCAGCTCCTTGACGACGGCGTCGGCATTGTCAGTGCCGGCACGCTGGACTGCCTCCAGATACTGCGTTGCCGCAGAGTAGTTGGCGGCGTGAGCGAACGACGGACGGGTGTCGGTCAGGGTGAGGAAGCGGTCAGCCCAATCCCGGTTCTTCTTGTCATAGTTCCAGTACCAGGCGTCGGTGAACGTCGTCCCGGTGAACTGGTCGACACCCAACGAGTGGATGTCGGTGATGAACATCAGACCGACAGCGAGCTGAGCCTTCGCACCGGAGGTGTTGTACTGCTTGACGAAGTTGATCAGGTCCCCACCGGCAGCCATGATGCCGATCACGTCGGGGTTGCTCGCCTGCGCCTTGGTGATGAAGGTAGCGAAGTTGTCATTCGGGAACGGCGTCGGAATGCTGGCGACGACCTTGCCGCCGGCGGCCTCAACGGCTGCCGTGAAGGACTTAGACATGTTCTGGCCGAAGGCGTAGTCGGGGTAGACGATCGCCCACGTCTTGCCGCCAGCGGCCACGACACCGTTGGCGCCCTTAGCCAGCATCTGGGTGTCATACGCCCAGTGGAAGGTGTACTTGTTGCAGGTTGGGCCACTGAGGTCGGTGGTCGCCGCCGTCACGTTCATGTAGAGCTTCTTCTTCGCCGCCGCTACCTTCGCGACCGCGAGCGCCACCGATGAGGCCGGAACGTCGAGGATGACGTCGGCCTGTTGACGGTCGTACATGGCCTCGGCCTTGACGTTTCCGACATCGGGCTTGTTCTGGGTGTCAGCCTTAACGATCTGGATATTCGTGGCCACGGCTTTGTCACCGTACTTCGCCTTGTAGTCGTCGACCGCCATCTGCACGGCGATGACGCTGTTCGGACCTGATAGGTCTTTGTAGACGCCGGACTGGTCGTTCAGCACGCCAATCACGACCTTGCCGTCGGTCAGCTTGCTCGTGCTGGTGGCCGCCGGGCCCGCACATGCAGCCAGCAGCATTGCGCTGCTCAGCAGTGCTACCGCACCGACAACCTTCCTTCGTGTGTGTGCCATGTGTACGTACTCCCTCGTATGTAGTGGTGCGTTGGATGGTGCGGTGGTGGCGTGAGGGTCAGATTCCCAAGTGCTTGAGCAGCTCAGGCTCGCGGGCCTGAAACGATGCATTATCGAGCGTTTCGACGATGCGGCCCTGAGCGAGCAGGTAGTGTCGGTCGGCGACGGTTGTGGCAAATTTGACGTTCTGCTCGATCAGCAGCACGGCAATGTCGTGGGTCGTGATCTCGCGAATGATTTCGGCGATCCGCTGAACGATGACGGGGGCGAGTCCCTCGCTTGGCTCATCAAGCAGCAGTAGGCGCGAACCCATCCGCAGCACGCGGGCGATGGCGAGCATCTGCTGCTCACCCCCGGAGAGCTGAGTGCCCATCGACGACCGTCGCAGGGCGAGCACCGGGAACGCCTCATAAATCTTTTCCGTCGACCAGGCGCTCTCGTGCACCACGGGTGGCAAGGTTAGATTCTCGGCCACGGTGAGACTGGCGTAAATTCCGCGGTCATCAGGCACCCAGCCGATACCGGCCCTAGCCCGCGCATTGGGGCTAAGCCGCTCAATGCGTCTGCCTGCGAAACTGATGCTGCCCTCGATATCGCGATGCAATCCCATGACGGCCCTCAGCAGCGTGGTCTTGCCTGCCCCGTTTCGGCCGACCAACGTGACTACTTCGCCCGGCTTGACGGTCAAGGAGACGTCGTTGAGCACGTGCGCCTCTCCATAGGAGGCGGACAGTCCGGCAATGTCAAGCATGAGCCTGCCCTAGGTAGGCGGTGATGACCTTCTCGTCTTGACGGACTTCGTCGTACGTTCCCTCAACAAGAATCTCACCCTGTTGCAGGACCGTCACCCGGTCCGCCAGCTCGCCCACCACACGCATGTTGTGGTCGACGAAGACGACGGTGCGCCCCGTAGCGATCCGCAGCACCAGCTCGATAGTGCGATCGACATCCTCCAGGCTCATGCCCGCCGTGGGTTCGTCGAGCAGCAGCAACTTCGGGTCTAGGGCCACAGCCAGAGCCAGCTCTACGGCGCGTTTCTGACCGTAGGCGTAGTGGCCCACCTCGCGATTAGCGAGATCCGCCATCCCGACCTGATCCAACAGTTCGAGCGAACGAGCACGGAAACGGTCCAGCCTGCGCTCCGAGCGCCAAAAGCGGAGCGAGACACCGGTCGGACTCGACAGCGCCAACTGCAGATGCTCGAGGGCGGTCATATTGTCGAACAGGCTGGTGATCTGAAACGACCGCGCAATCCCGATGTGCACGATATCTTCCGGCTGCAATCCGGTGATGTCCCTGCCGTCAAAGGTGATACTTCCCGACGTCGGCTTGAGGAACCCGGTCAGGAGGTTGAACAGCGTGGTCTTACCGGCACCATTCGGACCGACCAGCGCGTGAATGCCGCCGCGTCGGATGTCGAGATCGACACTGCGCACCGCCGTAAACCCGCGGAAGTTCTTAGTGAGCGACCGGGTCGTCAGCAGGTGGTCGACCGAAACCGTTGCGCTCACGCCGAGCATCCTGAGGTCGTCAGTTCGGGCCGCCGCTCGTTGCGGCGATTCACTGGACACTGCAAATGCATCGCGGTTTCCTACGGTCATTGGAGGCGTGGGCAACTTACTGACAGATGATTCAGGTATCGGAAACATTATGCCAACGGGCGTCCCGCCGTCAAGAGTGCCCAGACGGTCGCTGCAAAAATTGCGACGAACCCGTGGTCGGAGTAGATCACTCTGGCTACTCGCCTGCGGCGGATCGATTTCGGCCGCAGTTGCGATCACTGGGATTGCCCACTGGGCCGCCGCCAGCCGACGGGTCTCCTCCGCAGCGGGTCTCACGGATGTGCGCGTACAGCGATGATCCTTGGTCATCGGCGCCACTGCGGTGCACCACAGCCCGTAACGACCCGAATAGCGTCAGCGTATTGGTGCGCTGCTACTGCCTCAGGTTCGATGTATTAGGCTTTTATTCGCACGTTCGCTTTGCGCGGTCGTCGCGGGGATGTAGCTCAATGGTAGAGCCTCAGTTTTCCAAACTGATGGCGCGGGTTCGATTCCCGTCATCCCCTCCACACTCAACTGATCGCGTGAACGATCCTTAGCGTTTTCGATTCCGATCCGATTGGTCTGCTGGTGCTGAGCGCCGTCGTCAATGGAATCGCGGCCGGACCGTTCCTCATTGTTGTCATGCTCATCTCGCGCGACCGCACACTCATGGGTACCTACGTCAACGGCAGACTTGCCGCGACTCTGGGTTGGGCGGCCACCGCGATCATGCTCGTCGCCGGTGCTTTTGGAATCTGGTTCACCATCACAGGAACGTGAAATTGAGCCCGTCAAGGTATCTCACACACGCAAACCGAACCCGCAATTCATGGGGCTCAACTGCATGGTCTAGTCTCACCTAGCCCGAGAAATCAGCTCACGGGCAGGGTGGGAGCGGTCGTGTGGCGCTGTAGAGCCGGGAGTGCAGTCGTTGCGGCACTCACGGTCATGACCGTGCTGAGCGGATGTACCAGCGCTCCGTCGACCGAAACGTCACCCCTTCCGACCCACGCGTCACCCACTGCGCCGGACATCACGCCCAGGATCGTCGCGACCGGCACGATCAGTTCACCCGATGGAATCACAGCTGGCTCCGTGGTCATCAGCTATACATCGGCTGGCACGTTCGAGTTCGCCCTCAGCGACTACCGCACGACCCGTCTGGGCGCCGTTCAACTCGTGATGAACCCACGAGCGCTCGGGCCCGCCGAAACCTGCTTAGACACGGGATTTCGGGTGACCATGGGATCGCTGTCCGGCGAGGGAAGACAGAGTTTTCACCTCGGCGACATGCAAGAGATTGCATCCGGCGATCCCCGCTTCCTCGGCGAGATTGTGCTCACCCAACGCATCCCCGCTGACGTGGAGAACGATTGCGCGGCGACGGTCATCGCCTCTGGCCCCATCCGCTGGACGATGCCAGACGTGCGCCCGCACCTCATCGTTCGCGATACCGGTGCACAATCGGGAGCAACCGGAACGGTTGCGCTCGACGCTGCTGGCGTGCCATTGACCTATACGGTCGCGACGGCCGACATCATGCAAACCATCGCGGCGCGCTTGGGCATCACCACCGATGACGTCTTCTATCTCAACCCCAGACGCATCCCACAGCCGCGCGCGCCGTTGGCGTACCCAGGTGAAATCTTCAACCTAGCGAAGTCTGCCCGCTAGTTGTCGATGCGCTTGAGAATATGAACGGGCACGAACAATCCGAGTGCCGTCGTGAGGATTCCCGCGGTGAATACCAGGCCCTCGAAGCCGCTGGCATAGAACGCGTTACCCATGATGAACAGGCCACCGATGAACAGGGCAAGAGAGAAAATAAAAGCGATAATGTGCACGTCTCTACTCTACCGATCGCGCACACGATGCCACTCGAACAGGGGGGTGCGAACAGTGAATTCTGTCCTCTATTCTGAGGACACCGCATCCGAACTGGCCACGCGGTAGGTCACATGTCGCACCCGAAGCGCCCCGCGGCAGGCACCCAGGACACACACCCATGTCACTCAACGAAGAGCCCACCACACGTCTTGCACCCTTCGGTTGGTATCCCGATCCCGCTGGCAGCGAATCGCTGCGCTGGTGGGACGGGTCGCAGTGGACGGAACACCTCGAGACCCCCCGCCCCGAGGTGCAGCCAGCAGCTGGCTACTCCACCGCGACCCGCCGTCAGGTGCTCTTCGGCCTTTGATGTTGGCCCGAGGCGAGCCCTAGCGCCGCGGCCCAACCAGAACGGCGAGCACCCGACGGTGTTTTGTTGTTCGTTGTCAACCCGGTTGCGGAATGCCGCGTGCTGCGTAGCGTTGGCAACCAACAACAAGGGAGACCCACGTGAGCGAAGTCACAGCAGTTGCGCATACCTCAGCAGGACGGGATGTCACCTCAGGCGTTCTACATTTTCTCAATCCCGTCGTCGTCGATCTCACCGCGCTATCGGTTGACGGCAAGCAGGCCCACTGGCACGTGCGCGGGCCCAACTTTCAGGCCGTGCATCTTCTCCTCGACGAGATTGTCGATAACGCGCGGGTGTACACCGACCTCGCGGCAGAGCGAATCGTCGCACTCGGTCTACCGGTCGATGCACGCACCCAGACCGTCGGGTCAACAACCACAACCCCCGTTATGACGGCAGGCTTTCAGCAGTCGAATGACTCGATCACCGAAGTGATTAGCGCTATCGACGCGACACTCGTCACTGTGCGGACTGCCATCGACGAGCTTGCCGATCTCGATCCGGTAAGCCAGGACGTCGTCATCGAGATCGCGCGCGGCCTCGAAAAAGATCGCTGGTTTCTGTTCGCACACCTCGCCGCCGCATAGGCGTCGACATCGCTCAGCAGTGCGCGTTACAGTGCGTTGTGAGTAAAACGCCCCGCGAGAACCGTGGCGGCTACGGGCATTGAGCGAAGCGCATCGGCACTCGCTGTGAGCGGGTCAATGTCGGTCACTACGAAATCGGCCCGCTCACCAGTGCTGATCATGGTTCGCGTCGATGCGGCGAGCGCTTCCGCATTGGTCACTGACTGCTCGGGATGCCACGGCTCTCGTCCGCCCCGTGCGCGACCGACCGCCGCCGCCATCGCGATCCACGGGTCGAGCGGCGCGACGGGAGCATCCGATCCGAACGCAAGTTCTGCCCCTGCGTCGAGCAGATCTCGCAGCACGAACGCGCGATCAGTTCGCCCAGCCCAATAGCGATCAGCGACATCGCGGTCGTCCATCGCGTGCTCTGGTTGTACGCTCACCACAACCCCGAGCGCCGCACAGCGACGCGGGTCGGTGTCGGTAAGAAGTTGTGCGTGCTCAAGACGACCAGTGCATCCAACGATCTCGAACGCGTCAAGTGCGAGAGTGTTCGCGTGGTCGCCGATCGCGTGCACGGCGGGCTCAAGCCCGGCCGCGACCGCTCGCCGAAGAAGGCCGATGAGCGCACTCGACGGTACTGTCAGAATCCCGTGCGACAGTTCGGTGCCTTCGAGGCCGGGATATTCGTCGAAGCAATAGGCCGTGCGGGTGTTGAGCGACCCGTCGGTAATGACCTTGAAAGGACCCACGCTGAGCAACTCGCCGAAGTGCTGCGTGGTGCGAAGCCCCTCGGCGATCGCGCGATCGAGGTGCTCGGGATAGATACCGAACTCAATGCGCAGGAGGTCGTGGCCACCCGCGATTCTGCGCTGCCAGATCGCCAGGTTCCACGCCATCTCGAGGTCGACGATCCCGACGACGCCGCGACTCGCCGCCGCGTGTGCCGCGGTCGCACACCACGCGTCGAGTTGCGCGTCTGACACCGTTGCAACCCTGCGCGTGACGGCAAATGCATCGTCTTCGCGCAGGAGTCCGCTTGGGTGCCCGGCAAAACCGTGCACCTCGAGTGCAGGTGAGTTGAGCCAGACGGAGTGCAGGTCGCCACCGATGAGCACGACAGGCACGTCACCGGATACCGCATCCAGCACCTCGAGCGACGGCGCGTCAGCCCAGAGCCCGTCCCGGAAGCCGACGGCCACGAGCGGTTGACCGTCGAGCGCGCCACCGACCAGGTGCGCCGCCTCGGCTGCCGACCTGGCCGCCGAGACATCGAGGCGCCGCGCGTGCATCGCCCACTGCGAGAAGTGCACGTGATTGTCCCACAGACCGGGCGATAGCCAGCGCCCCTCGAGGTCGATACCGGATTCATCACAGCGACCGATTGACTCGATAACGCCGTCGACGACGCGCACGTCGACGAGCTCGCCGCCGATCCGGGCGTTACGAAACAGCATCGCCATGTACGCGACGCATCTCTTGTGCCAAGGCAGGGTTCGAGTAGTTCTCTCCCGACTGAAGCTCATCGATAATCCGGCCGACGACCTCCGGTGACTTGTTTTGGCTGAGCTTCAGCCGCGCATCAAAACGGGTGACTCGCACGCGCAACCCGACCGTGCCCTGCGCGATGCGACGAGCGGCAGACTCGTCGATGTTCAGCGACACCGGCCGCGGCATCCGTTCTTCGAAATGATCGACGAGAGCGCCGAGTACTCGAAAATTCTCCTCGTCGCTGAGGATCTCCGGCGTGCCATAGAGGTGCGCGGTCACGTGATTCCAGGTCGGCACGAAGTCAGAAGCTGCATACCACGCCGGCGAGATGTAGCCGTGCGGGCCTTGGATGATTACGAGAATCTCGTGCTGCCCGAGCTCATGCAACTGCTCATCGGGGCTGCCGACGTGACTCACGATGCTGATGCCGGCTGCGTCTTCTTCGAGGATCACCGGATAGTGGGAGGCTACGAGCCCGGTCGACGTGGGTGACACGATCGTGGCCCACGGATTTTCACGGATCAGCCGTTTGACGTCGTCAGGGTCGGTGGTGATGTAGCCGGGCGTGTGGCGCATAGGACTAAGTTTGGCAGACGCCGCTGGTCGGGGATCAGGCCTGATCGACCGGGCACCAGTAAAGGGTGCGGCCTGCAGCCAGCTCCATCACGATCGGGGCACCACAGACCCGGCATGGCTGGCCGCTGCGGTGATACACCCAATGTCGGTCGGCGCGGCTCGCCAGTGCGGCGTTGTATGCCGTCGCGTCGAGGCCGTCCATTGTCATCATTTGCCCAGTACGTACGCCAATGGTGAGGAGCTTTGTCCAGTCTTTCCAGAGCGCCCGTATGTCCTGTTCCGAAATGGCGTTGCCCGGAGTGTGCGGGTTCAGTCTGGCCCGAAACAGCAGTTCGGCGCGGTAAACATTGCCGATGCCGGCGACGACCGACTGATCCATGAGCAGCACCCCGATGCCGGTGGGCTTTTTCCGCACGGTGGCCACGAATGTGTCTTCCGCCTTTCTGCCGGTGTCGACGAGCGGATCAGGCCCCAGCTTCGCAATCGCCGCAAGCACGGCTTGCTCGTCAATCACCTCACATCTGGTGGGACCGCGCAGGTCGGCCACAGCATCGGCGGTGAGCAGCCGCACCCGCACGGCCCCGATTGGCTCGGGTGGGAAAGACTCAATAGGGGCCTCGAGCTTCTCGGATTCGGCCATGCGAAGTCTGGTGCGTCGCGGTGCACCGATGCTCCTGAGTGAATCCTCGAATGCACCCACGACCGTGCCGCGCTGGTTCGTCTGGCCCATGCGTCCGCCAGCCGAGACGACGGTCGCGTCTGCCGTAATCTCACCGGCAAAGTCCCAGGCCCCGTACATGCCGAGGTGCACGTGCAGGGAGAGACCATTGTCAAACTGAAGAAACATCTGCTTGCCGACCGCCCTGGCATCCGTCATGACGTGCCCGTCGATCTCGGCGGCCCCGGCGGCAAAGCGGCCTTGTGGCGAGCTGGCGCTCACGCGTTTGCCCACGAAGTGAAGCGCGAATTGCCGCGCAATGCGATGAACGGAGTGACCTTCTGGCACGACTAATCGATCTCGTGGCCCGTGATGAGACCTGTTGATTCGTACTCGGTGAGTTGAGCGATGCGCCTGGTATGCCGTTCTTCGCCAGAGAACGGCTCCGCAATGAAAACATCGATGAAGTGGGTTGCTTCTGCGACGGTGTGCTGGCGAGCGCCGATCGAAATGAGGTTGGCATCGTTGTGTTGACGAGCCAGAAGCGCGGTCGCCTCGCTCCACACGAGAGCAGCGCGCGCGCCAGTGACCTTGTTGGCCGCCATCTGTTCGCCGTTGCCTGAGCCTCCAAAGACGATTCCGAGGCACTCGATGCCGACTGCCTGGTCACGAACGACAGCTCGCGCAGCGTTGATGCAGAAACTCGGGTAGTCATCGAGCGGATCGTAGCTGTGCGGCCCGTGGTCAACGACGTCGTGGCCCGCTGCGCGCAAATGAGACTGCAGATCGGTACTGAATTCGAGGCCAGCATGATCGGTAGCGATGTGAATGCGCATGCGACCAGTCTAGAAGCGGCGCCGGCCCACAGCGGTGCGGGCCCACAGCGGAACCCAGAACCGGGTGCGCGCCCCAACCGCCGGTTCGAGAATTGGTCGCGGCCTGACCCGCGGCGGCTCCTATTAGGCTTGATTGGCGGACACGATCCGACACGAGTCAAAGGAGCGCACTGTGCCAGGAGAGAACCTCACCAGAGTCGAAGCCCAGGAGCGCGCGGCGCTGATCAGCGTCGCCAGCTACACGGTAACGCTCGACCTCACCACGGGTGATGAGACCTTCGCGTCGACGACTGTCGTCACATTCGACGCGGCGGCTGGCGCATCCACCTTCATCGATGCAATCACGCGCACCGTGCACTCGGTCACCCTCAACGGAGAGTCACTCGACGCAGCCGTCGTGAGCGACGGCGTGCGCATCCACCTTGACAATCTGGCCGAACACAATGTGCTCGAGGTCGTTTCCGAAGCCGAGTACACCAACACGGGCGAAGGCATGCACCGTTTCGTAGACCCGGTCGACAATGAGGTGTACCTCTACACGCAGTTCGAGGTTCCAGACTCTCGCCGGGTCTTTGCGGTATTCGAGCAACCCGACCTCAAGGCCACGTTCCAGTTCACGGTGACCGCGCCATCCGCCTGGCAGGTCGTCAGCAACTCACCGACCCCCGAACCTGTGGTCGATGGCACGCGGGGCACCTGGACGTTCGCGCCCACGTCGATTCTCTCCAGCTATGTGACCGCACTCGTGGCCGGGCCGTATGCGGTGGTGCGCGATGAGCTCACCTCGAGTGATGGTCGAGTCATCCCGCTGGGCATTTTCTCGCGCAAGTCCCTCAGCGAGTTTCTCGATGCTGACTACATCTTCGAGAAAACTCGTCAGGGCTTCCAGTTTTACGAGAAACAGTTCGACTACCCATACCCGTTCGAGAAGTACGACCAGCTCTTCGTGCCCGAATTTAACGCCGGTGCTATGGAAAATGCCGGCGCTATCACGTTTACCGAGACCTACGTGTTTCGGTCCAAGGTGACGGATGCCATCAAGGAACGTCGAGTGATCACCATCCTGCACGAGCTCGCGCATATGTGGTTTGGCGATCTGGTGACCATGAAGTGGTGGAATGACCTGTGGCTCAACGAGTCGTTCGCCGAGTGGGCATCAACGCTCGCTGCCGCCGAAGCGACGGAGTGGAAAGAAGCCTGGACCACGTTCAACGCCATGGAGAAAACCTGGGCGTACCGTCAGGATCAGCTGCCATCCACGCATCCGGTCGTCGCAACTATCAACGACCTTGAGGATGTGCTCGTCAACTTCGACGGAATTACTTACGCCAAGGGCGGCTCAGTCATTAAACAGCTCGTCGCATGGGTGGGGCTCGAGGCGTTCATGGCTGGGGTCGCCGCGTACTTCACGAAGCACCAGTACGGCAACACCGAGCTGAGCGACCTGCTGGTGGAGTTGGAGAAGACCAGTGGGCGAGAACTCACGAGCTGGGGTGCACTGTGGCTCGAGACCGCGGGTGTGAACACGCTTCGACCCGAGATCGCGACAACGGCCGATGGCACCATCACGTCGTTTGCGGTGCTGCAGGAAGCGCAGCCCGGCTACCCGACCATCCGCCCACACCGGCTTGCAATCGGTTTCTATAACCTGCGTGGAGGCAAGCTACTGCGCGATCACCGCGTTGAGATCGACGTGAAGGGCAGCCGCACCGTGGTGAACGCGCTCACCGGAATGGGCCGGCCTGACCTCGTTCTGGTGAACGACGATGACCTCGCGTATGCGAAAATTCGTCTGGATGGCGCGTCGCTCGCCATGGCGACGCAACACCTCCGAGACATCGAAAACCCGCTCGCGCGCTCCATTGTGTGGGGCGCCGCATGGGATGCCGCTCGTGACGGTGAGACGCCTGCACGCGAGTACATCGCGCTCGTCCTCAACAACATCGGGGCAGAGACCGAGTCGACGACCATGCGCACCACCCTTTCGCAGCTCACGACAGCCGCTCGCTACTACGTGACGCCCGCTCGTCGCGCCGAGGCGATCGCACAGGTGGGCGATAGCCTGTGGCTGCTCGCCAGCGAAGCGGATGCCGGCTCGGATGCGCAGTTCCAGTTCGTGAAATTTTTCGCCAGCATCGCGTCAACCAACGAGCACGTGACGACGATCCGCAACCTTCTCGACGGCAGCATGACCCTCGATGCGCTCGAGATCGACACCGACCTGCACTGGGAACTGCTCGAGGGGCTTGCGCTCAATGGTGCAATCGGCGAGACCGAGATCAACGAAGCACTGGCGAACGACAACACCTCGAACGGCCAGCAGGCCGCAGCACGGGCGCGCGCGACGTTACCATCCGCAACCGCCAAAAAGGCAGCGTTCGATTCGCTGGCCGAGAGCGCGGCACTGCCGAACGTGATCGTGCGCGGGGTGACGGTGGGTTTCCAACACGTCAACGACCCCGCCTCGCTCGGCGGGCTCGTCGAGCCGTATTTCGCCGCGCTGAACGACATCTGGAACAACCGCAGCTACAAGATCGCCGAGACCTTCATCCTCGGGCTCTATCCGGCCCCGCTGGCCTCGCGCGCGCTGGCGGATGCGACTCAGGCGTGGCTAGCAAAGAACCCCGACGTTCCCGCCCTGCGGCGCCTCGTCTCCGAGAATCTGGCCGGCGTGCTCCGCGCTATCACCGCGCAAGCGGTCGACGAGAACACTGCACCTCATGCACCCGGGGGGTCGCGACCGTAGACTGGTTTAGCCATGATCGACTGGACCCCTTACCTGAACGCGATTGGTTCGTTTATCGGTTTTTGGCACACTCCGCTCAGCGTCATCGCCATCATCATTGGCGCGGCAGTCATGCGTTGGGTGCTGCACCGAGTGATCCGCCGAGTGGTGACGCGAGTCGTGACCGGCGTCAAAAAGAAACACAACGTCGACGACACGCGTGAACTTGAGGCATCCCCGCTCGCATCCCCGCTCGCAGCCGTGCGGCTCGTGCAGCGCACCCGGTCGCTCGGCAGTGTTCTCAACAATGCGGTGAGCGGTACGATTCTCGTGATCGCCATCCTGTTGATTTTCAACGAGATCGTTCCGAACGCTACCGGCGCATTTGCGCTCATCACGGCGGCTGTCGGCGCCGGACTCGGTTTCGGTGCCCAGAATATTGTGCGAGATGTTCTCAATGGATTATTGATCGTGGCTGAAGACCAGCTGGGCATCGGCGATGTCGTTGATCTCGGCCCGGCTACCGGTGTCGTAGAAGATGTCGGAATTCGAATCACGCAAGTGCGCGACGTCAACGGAACCCTGTGGTTCGTGCGCAATGGCGAGATTTTGCGGGTCGGCAACATGTCCCACGGCTGGGCTCGGGTGATTATCGACCTCGCTGTGCCCTACGACGCAGATGTCGATGCCGTGCAGGATCGCATTCTCGGGGTGGCGCTCGATCTGGCAGCGAACCCGCAATGGCGCTACCGAATTCTGGAGAAGCCCGCACTCTGGGGCATCGAGTCGATCTCGGCCGAAGCAATCGTGGTGCGCCTCGTCATGAAAACACGCTCGTCGGCAAAAGACGATGTTGCACGCGAGTTGCGGTACCGACTCAAGCTCGCCCTCGATGCGATGGGGGTGCGGCTTCCTGCGCTCAACTCAATTGTCCTCAGCGGATTCGAGGGCGCTGCGGGGCTTCGAGGTGCGAAGTCGCAGCGCACCAGACCCGCACCGGTAGTCACCGATGCCGACACGCCGCCGGAGGCAAAAAAATGACCGACGAGCCGAATCCGGTCACCCTGCGTCTCACTCCCAGCGGTCAGTCCGTACCCGGTAATTTCTGGGAGCAAGTGGGTGGGCGGGCAACTTTCGAGAAGCTCGTACGAAAGTTCTACGAGGGCATAGCTACCGACGAAGTGCTCCTGCCGATGTATCCAGAGCAGCCCGATCTGGAAGGTGCCATCCAGCGTCTCACCGGATTCCTTGAGCAATACTGGGGCGGTCCAGGCACGTACAGCGAGGAGCGCGGGCACCCCCGGCTGCGGATGCGTCATCAGCCGTTCACGGTGAACCCGGTGGCCCGCGACCGCTGGCTCAGCCACATGCGCGTCGCGGTAGACAGCCTCGACCTGCCCCCGCTGCACGACGCAACGTTGTGGGCCTATCTCGAGCGGGCCGCCCATGCCATGGTCAACACGTTCGACGACTGACCACTCGTCGAGCGTGCACAAGCACCGGCTCGTCGACCATGCTTCCACGAAAGACGAACACCCCACTCTCGTGTTCCGCCGCCGCGAGAACCGCGAGCGCGTATTCGAGCTCGTTGTCGGCCGGCAGATATGCGGCGCGGATCGTGGCCACCTGACCGGGATGGATGCAGGCGCTCGCCGCGAATCCGACTGCTGCGGCATCCCGCGCTTCGGCCGCGAGACCGTCGGCGTCAGCAATGTCGAGGTACACCGAGTCGATCGCAGTCTTGGCGTGAGCGGCCGCCGCGAGCAGTACCGTCGAGCGGGCGTGCGCCGCGACATCCCGGTACCGACCATCCGCGTGACGGCTCGAGCTGCCACCGAGCGAGACGATGAGGTCTTCGGCGCCCCACATCAGAGCCGTGACGCAGCCGACCGCCGCGATCTGGTCGGCCGCGACAATGCCGCGCGCGGTTTCGCACAGCGCGACAACGCTGTAGTCGCCGAGCCGGTCGAGATCGTGCGGCCCGCTCGTCTTGGCGAGCATCACACGCCGATAGTGCGTGTGGGCGATCGCGGCGAGGTCGAGAGTGTGGTCATCGGTTCCCGCTGCACTCACTCGCACGATGGTGCGAGCCGGGTCGAGTTGATGCGCAACCAGCGCGTCGCGGGCGGCGGTCTTGTCGCGCGGTGCGACGGCGTCCTCGAGGTCAAGGATCACGGCATCCGCTCGCTCGGCCGCCTTGTCGTAGCGCTCGGGCCGGTCGGCGGGGCAGAACAGCAGCGCCGGGCCGAGGTCGAACGCGGTCATGGGCGGAAGCCCGCGCACCACACCAGAACCGAGCGCACTGCGCGGCCCACGACGATACCATCCTGATTCTTCGCGGTGTGCCGCAGGGTCACGATCCCCTGGCCGCGCCGCGACTGTGAGAGCCGCTTCGTCTCGACCTCCGACTCGGAGTAGATGGTGTCGCCGTGGAACAGCGGATGCGGAAATGACACCTCCGCGAACCCGAGGTTCGCGACGATCGTGCCTTGGGTCAACTGGGCGACAGACGCACCGACCATCGTCGACAGCGTGAACATCGAGTTCACCAGTGGTCGTCCGAACGGCTGGGTCGCAGCCCAGGCAGCGTCGAGGTGCAGCGCTTGGGTGTTCATAGTCATGGTGGTGAACAGCACGTTGTCGGCCTCGGTCACGGTACGGCCGGGCCGGTGCAGGTACCGGATGCCCGGCTCAAATTCTTCGAAATATAGGCCGCGCTGCTCGATAATGTGGTCGTCGGTCATGAAGTTCTTCCTGGCGTGTGACAGTGCGACGGTGCGACGAGGACAGCGTGCGGCGCAACGCGCGCACGGTGAGCGCTCGCGCCATCCGTCAGTGTGGGTGTCGTTTCGATCATTCATCCTCCTAGACGGTGAAACCGAGTTCGCGGGAAATGACCATCAGTTGCACCTCGGTGGTGCCCTCACCGATCTCCAGAATCTTCGAGTCACGATAGTGCCTGGCGACGGAGTTTTCATTCAAGAACCCGTAGCCGCCGAAGATCTGGGTCGCATCCCGCGCGTTGTCCATTGCGGCCTCGCTGCTGATTATCTTGGCAAGACTCGCCTCGAGCTTGAACGGCTGACCCGCCACGAGTTTGTGCGCAGCGTGATACGTCGCCAGTCGCGCGGAGTGCACCCGAGCCTGCATTCGCGCGATCGTGAAGGCGATGTGCTGGTTAGAGCCGATCGCCCTGCCGAACACGTTGCGCGACTTGGCGTAGCGAATTGACTCCTCGAGGCAGCCCTGCGCCGCCCCGGTGCACAGCGCAGAGAATGCGACACGACCCTCGTCGAGGGTCTGGATGAAGTTCGCGAACCCGCGGCCGCGTTCGCCGAGCAGGTTTGATTGCGGCACTCGAACATCCCTGAAGGTGAGCGGATGGGTGTCCGAGGTGTGCCAGCCGACCTTGTCGTATGCTGGCTCGACGGTAAACCCGGCTGTGCCACTCGGAACCAGGATGGCGGTCAACTCGGGCCTGCCATTGTCGCGACGACCGGTTACGGCCGTCACAGTCACCAGTCTGGTTATTCTCGTCCCCGAGTTGGTAATGAACTGCTTCGAACCGTTAATTACCCACTCGTCGCCGACGAGCTCGGCGGTGGTCTTCGTTGCAGCGGCATCCGACCCGGCTTCGGCTTCGGTGAGCCCGAATCCGGCAAGCGCTTCGCCGCGAGCGAGCATCGGCAGCCATTCTCGCTTCTGCTCCTCGGTGCCGCCGCGATAAATAGGCATTGCACCGAGGCCCACCCCCGCTTCGAGCGTAACCCCGATGGACTGGTCAACCCTGCTGAGCTCCTCAATAGCGATGCAGAGGTCGACGTAGGTCTTGCCCTGGCCGCCATATTCGGTCGGGAATGGGAGGCCAAAGAGCCCCATCTCGCCCATCGTCGCAATGATTTCATACGGCAGCTCTCGCTTCGTGTCGTATTCGTAGGCCGCCGGCGCGACGACGGTATCGGCAAATTGCCGCACCTCATGGCGTAGCCGCTCCTGCTCGTCGGTCAGATCGATAGCGCGTTCGATGGTCATACTGCTCCTTCGTGGGGATGGATTTTTGCCACGATCTGGTCGAGCCTGACCAGGTCGCCGGTGGCGACGGTGACGGTCACCACTCCAGCGACGGAAGCGAGCATTGTGTGCTCCATCTTCATCGCCTCGATCGTGACGATGGGTTGGCCCACCTCGATAATGTCTCCCGTTGCCACATTCAGCGCGATGACGGTTCCTGGCATCGCCGAACGCACCTCGGGGCTCGCTGCACCCTCGACTCGCGACACGGTCGCGCGGTGATCGGCAAGCCGAGATGAGCGATCGCTGACACGAAAATCGTAGGTTCGGCCGGCGCTGCTGAGCCAGATCACATCGCCGCCGCGAGCCCAGCGAAATGTGGTCGATGCTGCGTGCCGCTCGATGGTTGCGGCCTCAGCGGTCATCACGAATCTGTTGGGCGAGCCATCAACGAGCGCGGCGCTGGGCGGGCCGAGCACCTCGATTACCTCGGGCAGGTAGTACCTGGCTGCGCGATGCACACCGATTCGCCACCCGCTTGGCTGCGTCCAGAGCGAGCCGCTGTGCCATGCAGCGGAGTGCTCGATGAGGGCGGCCACGGCGAGTGCAACACCCGCCGTGGCCTGGTCGAGGTGCGGCAGCATCCGCTCGATGAGTCCCGTGTCGAGGCGCCCAGCGCGCACCTCAGGGTCGGCGATAACGGTGCGCAAGAATCCGAGGTTCGTGCGTACGCCAAGTACCACCGTCTCGGCCAGCGCAGCGTCGAGTCGAGCGAGCGCCGCATGCCGGTCGGCGCCCCACGCAATGATTTTCGCAAGCATGGGATCGTAGTCGGATGTGACCTCTAGCCCCTCGACGAGCGAGCTGTCGAGCCGCACACCGTCGCCGTGCGCTTCCCGCAGCGCGAGCACGGTACCGGTAGCCGGCAAAAACCCGGTCGCCGGATCTTCGGCATACAGCCGCGCTTCGATCGCGTGGCCGACGATCTGCACGTCGTCCTGACCGATGGTGAGCGGCTCCCCCGCCGCGATGCGCAGCTGCCACTCGACGAGGTCAATACCGCGCTGTCCGTTGATGGCCACGACCAGCTCGGTCACCGGGTGTTCGACCTGCAGCCGAGTGTTCATCTCCATGAAGAAGAAATCGCCAGGGGAGGCGTCAGAGACAAGGAACTCGACGGTGCCTGCGCCGACGTAGTCAACGCTGCGCGCGACCTCGCAGGCCGCCTCACCAATCGAAGCCCGCGTCTGCGGATCGAGCAGAGGCGACGGCGCCTCCTCAACGATCTTCTGGTGCCGGCGCTGCAGCGAGCACTCCCGCTCCCCCAGATGAATCACCCGCCCATGAGTATCCGCAAGCACTTGCACCTCGATGTGACGCGGCGTCGTGATGAGCCGCTCGAGAAGCAGCGTGTCGTCGCCGAATGCCTTGGTTGCAACGCGACGGGACGCCTCCAACGCGGCAGGAAGATCGGCTGCGCAGGTCACCACGGTCATGCCCTTACCGCCGCCACCCGCGGATGGCTTGATGAGCAGCGGAAAGCCGATGGACTGCGAGACATCGACGAGGTCGAGATTATTCATGCCGGCCGAACCAGCACCGGGAATGACCCGCACGCCACACGCGGCCACGTGCTCCTTGGCGCGGATCTTGTCAGCCATCGCTTCGATCGCAGCGACCCCTGGCCCGATAAACACGAGTTTCGCAGCCGCACACGCGCGCGCGAACTCCACGTTCTCCGAAAGAAAACCGTAGCCAGGATGCACGGCCTGCGCGTGGGTCGCGAGCGATGCCTCAACGATTGCCCCACCATCCAGATAGTTACCGACGTGCACCGCGACATCCGCGAGCCCCACGTGGCGCGCATCACGATCGGCGTCAGTAAAAATCGCGATCGAACGGATGCCCAGCTCGCGCAGGGTGCGGATCACCCGGCAGGCGATCTCGCCCCGGTTCGCCACAAGCACGGTGTCGAAGCGCACACTGTCAGCCACCGGCGTCACATCCGGAACAGGCCGAAGGCCGGCTCGGGCAGCGGGGGGGCCGCGCACACGTCGAGGGCGAGGCCGAGCACCGTGCGGGTGTCGGCCGGGTCGATAACGCCGTCGTCCCACAGCCGCGCCGTGGAGTAGTAGGGGCTGCCCTGTCTCTCGTACTGCTCGCGGATGGGCGCCTCGAACGCGGCCTGTTCGCCAGCGAGCCACTCATCGCCCAGCTGATCCCGCCGAACGGTCGAGAGCACGGATGCCGCCTGAGCCCCACCCATCACGGAGATGCGCGCGCCCGGCCACATCCACAGGAACCGCGGCGAGTACGCCCGCCCACACATCGAGTAGTTGCCAGCGCCGAAGGAGCCACCGATCACCACCGTGAGTTTGGGCACGCGAGTGGTTGCGACCGCGGTCACCATCTTCGCGCCGTTCTTGGCGATACCGCCAGACTCCGCGTCTTTGCCCACCATGAAGCCCGAGATGTTCTGCAAGAAGACGAGCGGGATTCCGCGCTGGTCGCACAGCTCGATAAAGTGCGCCCCCTTGAGCGCCGATTCGCTGAACAGCACGCCGTTGTTTGCGATGATGCCCACCGGATGCCCGTGCAGCCTCGCGAAGCCCGTCACGAGCGTCGTACCGTACTCCTTCTTGAACTCGTGAAACTCGCTGCCGTCGACGATCCGCGCGATTACCTCACGCACCTCGTAGGGCGACTGCACGTCGGTGGGCACGACCCCGTAGAGGCTCGCCGAATCGACGAGCGGCTCGCGGCTCGGGAGCACCTCCCAGGCGGGGGCGGCGGGGCGCGGCAGGGTCGCCACCATGTCGCGCACGATCTGCAGGGCGTGGCGGTCGTCATCCGCGAGGTGGTCGGTCACGCCGGAGACGCGCGAGTGCAGTTCGCCGCCGCCAAGCTCCTCTGCGGAGACGATCTCGCCGATCGCGGCTTTCACGAGAGGCGGCCCGCCGAGGAAGATCGTGCCCTGGCCCCGCACGATCACGGTCTCGTCGCTCATCGCCGGCACGTAGGCGCCGCCGGCCGTGCACGAGCCCATCACGGAGGCGATCTGCGGGATGCGCGCCGCCGACATCCGCGCCTGGTTGTAGAAGATGCGGCCGAAGTGCTCCCGGTCGGGGAAGACCTCGTCCTGCATGGGCAGGAACGCGCCGCCCGAATCGACGAGGTAGATGCACGGCAGCTGGTTCTGCATCGCGATCTCCTGCGCGCGCAGGTGCTTCTTGACGGTCATCGGAAAGTAGGTGCCGCCCTTGACGGTCGCGTCGTTGGAGATCACGAGCACATGGCGACCGTGCACGAGGCCGATGCCCGCGATGAGACCGGCGCCGGGTGCCTCGCCGCCGTACAGGCCGTCGGCCGCGAGCGGGGCGATCTCGAGGAAGGGGCTGCCCTCGTCGAGCAGTTCGTCGACGCGGTCGCGCGGCAGGAGCTTGCCCCGGGCGACGTGGCGTTCGCGGGACTTCTCGGGCCCGCCCAGGGCGGCAATGCCGAGTCGCTGCCGCAGTTCGGCCACGAGCGCGCGCTGCGCGGTCTCGTTGGCCGCGAACCCGGGGCTCGCGCGGCTAACGCGCGACTCGAGCGTCTCCATCGACTTCCTCCGATTGGTTAGCCGTCACTAACTGAATTTTAGGTTAGTGGTGATTAACTGGATTGTCTACACTGAGGGCATGACCACCGCGCGCACCCGGGCCAAGGCCGACCGGCGCGCCGCCCTCCTCCAGTCGGCCGCGACGCTCTTCGCCGAGCGCGGTTTCCCCCGCGTCTCGCTCGAAGACCTCGGTGCCGCGGTCGGGGTCAGCGGCCCCGCCGTCTACCGACACTTCGAAGGCAAGCAGGCGGTGCTCGGTGCGCTCCTCGTCGGCGTGAGCGAGGGTCTCTGGTCGGGCGGGCAGCAGGTCGTGGCCGCCGCCCCGACCGATGAAAACGCACTGCGCGGCCTCATCGCCTTCCACGTGCGCTTCGCCCTCGACAACACCGACGTCATCCGCGTGCAAGACCGCGACCTCGCGAGCCTCACCCCGGAAGACGAGCACGCCGTGCGGCAACTGCAGCGCAACTACGTGGAACTGTGGGTAGACGTGCTGCGCCGCATCCACCCGGATGCCGACCCCGCCGCCCTGCGCGTGCGCGCTCACGCGACCTTCGGCCTCCTCAACTCCACCCCGCACAGCGCACGCACGCGCGACACGGGCGCCATCCTCGAGCAGATGGCGTGGGCGGGGCTGCGGTAGTCGGTGGCCTTGCGCCGCGGGCTGCCACCGCTGACGCGCGTTCTGAGCTGCCCCGGAGAGTCACGACAGGCCAACTCAACCAACCTCAGGGTGATTCCACCCTGATCGACGGCTCGCCATCCGCCGGCACAATCGCGGCCTCCAGCCCGGAGGCGAGAATCCGCTCCGCGATCGCCCTGGTTGTGCCTACGATCGTCGAGTCGAAGTCGATCTCGGAGGCGGCGAACCAGCTGCGGTCGTCCGGCCAGGCGAGGTTGACGGTCTCCGGCCAGAAGTACGCCCAGCCGCTGCTGCGACGCCACTCGCAATCCTGGAACACCGAGAGTTTCCCGGCGAACAGAGCGTACTCGCGGCCGGGCAGTACGAGCAGCGGAGCCGCACGCACATCCGCGTCGAACGAGGTCAGTGCGCCGTCGGCGAGCCCGTGCGAGTCGTCGGGCGCGGCATCTCCCGCGCTCAGGAACGCGATACTGGAAGGCTCCGTGCCCGGCGTCGCGATACTGCCGTACCCCGTCCAGAGCCCGACGGTGATGTCCGCGTCACCCCCGATCGCGCGCGAGAGTAGCGCCCACCCCGCTTCCCCGAGCGACCCCTGCAGCGGCTCGTCGTCGGCCGCGCCTCGAATGCTCTCCCACTGGGCGAGCGGATGCCACGGCGCCCCCGACTCCGCGCACACCGCCGCCCACCGCCGCGAGCCGCCCCGCCCGTCGTTCACCGGGTGGAACACGCGCACGTAGCACTCGAAACCGGCCGGCACGACGCCCGTGACCGTGCCCCGACCGCCGGTGAGGCGAGGGGCGATCCAGGAGCCGCGCGCGACATCCGTGGTGTGCTCGAACCGCGCCACGCTGCCCCCTTCGGCCGAAACTAGTCCGCGTTCTTGGCCGTCAACGCCACGTAAAGCGCGATCGTGGTCGCGCCCACGACGAGCGCGATGTCGGCGATGTTGCCGATGAAGAAGTTGCCGTAGTTGATGAAGTCGACAACATGGCCGCGCGCGAAGCCCGGCTCGCGGAAGAGGCGGTCGCCGAGGTGCGTGATCGCTCCACCGAGCAGCAGGCCGAGGGCGATCGCCTGTACAACCGAGGAGACCCGCAGCGAGTACCAGGCGATGCCGACCACGGCCACAGCCGCGATGATTGCGAAGACCCAGGTAAACCCCTCGCCGATCGAGAACGCGGCGCCCGGGTTGTAGGTGAGCTGGAACGTGATGACGTCGCCGATCACGGGGATGACTTCGCCCGTGGAGAGGTTGGCCACCGCCCACGCCTTGCTCAGCTGGTCAGCGAGCACCACCACGATCGCAAGCACGGCGACCCCCATGATCAGTCGCGTGTTGCGCGCGGGTTTCGCGGCCGGCTTCACTGGCGGGCTGCGGGCTGCTCAGGGGTGGAGGTCATGCTCACATTCTCACCCGTGGGCCTCGGCCGCGACGAATTGGCGGCCGTACCCCGCGAAGCAACCGCACCCGCACCGCAGAGCGGCGGGCACTACTCGGCGGCGCGACGGCCGCGGCCGAACACTGCGGCCATCTCGAACTCGACGGGCACCATTGCGCGGAGGGCGTCGTCCACTGCGCGGCGCACCTCGGGCGCGGCCACCGCCAGCGCGACGCCGAAGGGGGTGCCAGCGATGCCCGCGACCGCGTCGTCGAGGGAGGCGAAGCGCACCGGCATCCGCTCGACCGTCGTCTCGACGTCTACGAGACCCGCGGCGGTGAGGGCGGCGGCCACCTCGGCCTCGCTCATGAAAAGCTTCGAGTTGTCGAGCATGCGGTCGAGCACGCCTTCGACGCCCACCGAGCGCACTGCGTCCGCATAGCTGTCGAACGGCTCATGGCGCTGCCCCGAGACCCACACCGCGACTCCGGCGACCCCGCCCGGGCGCAGCACGCGCGCCATCTCCCGCGCCGCCTGCGCGCGGTCGGGGATGAAAGGGAAACCCTGCTGGCACAGCACGACGTCGAAGGAGGCGTCGGCGAGGGCGAGTTCGGTGGCCGAACAGACGAGCGTCGTGATCGCGGCGCCAGCGGCATCCGCCTGCTCCTGCACGTGCTCGAGCATCGGCGCGCTCACGTCGCTCGCGATCACCGAGCCGGCCGCACCGACAATGGATGCCGCGGCACGCGACACCGCGCCCGTGCCGGCCGCCACGTCGAGCACGCTCTGCCCGGCCGCGACGCCCACGTAGTCGGTGAGGCGCAGCGCCCACGGCTCGAAGATCACGGGTTGCAGGCGCTGCAGGTAGTTCGCCGAGACCGAGTCTGCTTCGAATGCGCGTCGTTCGCCTGCGTTGCTTCCCGTTGGGGTGCTTCCGGCTGAGGTCATACGCGCGACCCTAGAGCATCGCCATGACGGTTCCCGGATCGGCGAGCATCGAGCCCACGTCGACGAGGAAGCGCGAGCCCTGCTCACCGTCTACGAGCCGGTGGTCGAACGAGAGGCTCAGGGTCATCACGTCGCGCAGCGCGATCTCGCCGTGGTGCTCCCACGGCAGACGGCGCACGGCGCCCATCGCGAGGATCGCCGCCTCGCCCGGGTTGAGGATGGGCGTGCCGGCGTCTACCCCGAACACCCCGACGTTCGTGATCGAGATCGTGCCACCCGAGAGGGCGGCCCGGGCGGTATCACCCCCGCGCGCCGTCTCGGCGAGGGCCGTGATGGCATCCGTGAGGTCGACGAGCGAGAGCGAATCGGCGTCGCGGATGTTCGGCACCATGAGCCCACGCGGCGTCGCGACCGCGATCCCCAGGTTCACATGCCCGAACTGCACGATCTCGCCGGCGGCTTCGTCCCAGCGGGAATTGACCTCGGGGGTGCGTTTCGCGGCGATGCACATCGCCTTCGCAATCAACGCGAGCATCGTGAGCCGGTGCTCGCGGAACTCCCGCGACTCCCGCAGCCGGCCAAGCAACTCACTCGTGGGGGTCACGTCGATCGTGAGAAACTCGGTGACGTGCGGCGCGGTGAACGCGCTCGACACCATCGCCGCCGCGGTCGCCTTGCGAACGCCCTTAATCGGTACGCGCGACTCTCCCCCGCTGGCCGAGGTTGTCGAGCCCCGCCCGCTGGTCGAGCGTGTCGAGACCGCCGCCGCTTGCACGTCGTCGCGAGTGACGAGCCCACCCTCCCCGGTGCCCACCACCCGCTCAAGGTCGACGCCGAGGTCCTGGGCGAGCTTGCGCACGGGCGGGGTAGACATGGGGCGCTCGGCCACAGTAGCGGGCTCGACCACCGAAATGGTCTCGACAAGCTCGACCACCGCCGGGGCCGCGCCGCGCTTCTTGCGCTGCGGGGTGCCGGTGTCCTCGACCACGGGGCCGTAGCCGACGAGCACGGGCGTGCGTTCAACGGGAGCACCGTCAAACTCCACCTCAAAGGCCGCGATGAGCGCGCCGACGAGCACCGTCGCCCCCTCCTCGGCGTAGAGCCTGCTCACTACGCCTGCGAAGGGCGACGGCAGTTGCACGATCGCCTTCGCCGTCTCCACCTCCGCGATCGGCTGGTTGAGTTCGACCGTGTCACCAACGGCGACGTGCCAGGAGACGAGCTCAGACTCGGTGAGTCCCTCGCCGAGGTCGGGCAGGGCGAATTCCCTCGTAACGGTCATGATGCCACCCATCCGGTGAGCGAGTTCTCGCGACCCATGACGCGGTCCACCGCGTCGAGGATGCGGTCGAGGTCGGGCAGAAAGTGCTCCTCGAGTTTGGCCGCCGGGTACGGGGTGTCGAATCCCGTCACACGCGCCGGGGCGGCCTCGAGGAAGAAGAAGCAGCGGTCGGTGATGCTCGCGGCGATCTCCGCTCCGAGCCCGCCGGACTGCGCGGCCTCGTGGGTGATCACGAGCCGGCCGGTGCGTCGTACGGAGGCCTCGACGGTCGGGAAGTCGATCGGCGAGAGCGAGCGCAAGTCGATCACCTCCACGGAGACGCCGTCGGCGGCGGCGGCCGCGGCGGCGTCCAGCGCGGTCTGCACGAGCGGGCCGTAGGCCACGAGCGTGACGTCGGTGCCGGGGCGAGCGACACGCGCGGAGGTCATCGGGAGGGTCGCGGCATTTTCGTCGACGTCGCCCTTGGTCCAGTAGCGGCGCTTGGGTTCGAAGAACAGCACGGGGTCGTCGCAGGCGATCGCCTCGCGGATCATCGAGTGGGCATCCTGCGGGCTTGAGCACGTCACCACGCGCAGCCCGGCGGTGTGCGCGAAGTACGCCTCAGGCGACTCGGAGTGGTGCTCGACGGCGCCGATGCCCCCACCGTACGGAACCCGGATGGTCAGCGGCATCCGCACCGCGCCGCCCGTGCGGTAGTGCAGCTTCGCCACTTGCGCGACGATCTGGTCGAAGGCGGGGTAGATGAAGCCGTCGAATTGGATCTCACACACCGGGCGGTAGCCGCGGAAGGCGAGACCGACCGCCGTGCCGATGATGCCCGACTCGGCGAGCGGGGTGTCCATGACGCGGCTCGCGCCGAACGCGGCCTGCAACCCGTCGGTGACGCGGAACACGCCGCCGAGCTTGCCGATGTCTTCGCCGAGCAGCACGACCTTGCCGTCGTCGGCGAGAGCACGGCGCAGGCCCGAGCCGATGGCCTTTGCGAGAGTGAGCTCGGTCATTCCATGCTTCTCAGGTAGGCGGCGTACTGGCTCTTCTGGCGGGCGAGCTCTGGGTTCGCGGTCGCGTATACGTGGTCGAAGACGCTCAGGGGTGCTGGGTTCTCGAGGCCGAGGCATCCGGCCCGAAACTCGCGCGCGACCTCGTCAGCACGCGCCGCAACGGATGCCCGAGCCTCCTCGGTCAGCACCCCTTGGCCATCGAGATAGGCCTCGAACCGCGCGATCGGGTCCTTCGCGGCCCACGACTCCCGGTCGATCGGGTCGACGTAGCGGGTCGGATCGTCGGATGTCGTGTGCGGTCCCATCCGGTACGTCACGGCCTCGATATAGCCGGGGCCACCGCCCGTGCGGGCACGGTCGAGGGCACTGCGCATTACGGCCATGACGGCGAGCACGTCGTTGCCGTCGACGCGCACGCTCGGGATGCCGAACCCCGGCGCGCGGTCCGACACCGGTCGCTGCGCCTGCAACCCGACCGGCTCGGAGATCGCCCACTGGTTGTTCTGGCAGAAGAAGATTACGGGTGCGCGAAAGCTCGCGGCGAAGATCATCGCCTCGGTGACGTCGCCCTCGCTCGTCGCGCCGTCACCGAAGTAGGCGACCGAGACGGTGTCGACACCGTCTTTGAGGCAACCGAGCGCGTAGCCGGTCGCGTGCAGGGTCTGTGCGCCGATGATGATCGCCGGGGTCGCGAGGTTGACGTCGAAGGGGTTCCAGCCGCAGAGGGCGGTGCCGCGCCAGACGCGCACGAGGTCGCGCGGTGCAACCCCCCGACAGTACGCGACGGCGTTCTCGCGGTAGCTCAGGAACCCGAAGTCATCGTCGCGCAGTGCGCGGGCCGAGCCGACCTGCGCGGCTTCCTGTCCGAGCAGCGGCGGCCACAGGCCGAGCTCGCCCTGGCGCTGGAGCGCGGTCGCCTCCACGTCGATGCGGCGCACGACCACGAGGTCCTCGTACATCGCGACGAGCTGCCCGGTGGTGAGGTCGGCGATCCAGGGATCGTACTGCGCGTTCGCGACGCGTTCCCCGGTCGGGGAGATGATCTGCACGAGATCGACGGATTCAAGAGCTCCGAGATCGATATTCGTGTCGTGGGACAAGGTTGTGCGCAACGCCGACTCCGATTCCCGCGACCTTCGGCTGGTGAGCCCCCGAGCGCGCAATCTATGACAACCGTGGTTGGTAAACCGCTGGTTGGCCCCGGGCGACGGTGCCCGGTGTTAGATAGACCGTAGTTTGCGCGGCCGGTGAAATCAACACAGCGCGCTGTGAATCCCCGCGAAGCTACGTTTCCTCACGAACAAGGGAGTTCCCGGATGCCTAGTGAAACAGCCCAACCAGTCGCCCTCATCATCGGCGCTGGCCTAGCTGGCCTGGTCGCCGCGGCAGAACTCGTCGCAGTCGGTAAGCGTGTAACCGTCGTCGAACAGGAGCCGGAAGCCAGCTTCGGCGGGCAGGCGTGGTGGTCATTCGGTGGCCTGTTTCTCGTCGACTCACCCGAGCAACGCCGCCTGGGAATCAAAGATTCTCTCGAGTTGGCTCGGCAGGACTGGGCCGGATCGGCCGGATTCGATCGCGAAGAAGACTCCTGGCCACAGAAGTGGGCCGAGGCGTACCTCCAGTTCGCCGCGGGCGAGAAGCGCACCTGGTTGGCCGAGCGTGGGGTCACATTCTTCCCGGTCGTGGGGTGGGCCGAGCGTGGCGGCTACACGGCGATGGGGCACGGCAACTCGGTTCCGCGATTCCATATCACGTGGGGCACCGGCCCCGGCATCCTCGAACCGTTTATCGCGATCGTGCGACAGGGCGTCACCGATGGACTTGTGACCCTCAAATTTCGTCATCGCGTCGACGAACTGGTTGTCGAAGGGTGCGCAGTTGTCGGCGCGCGCGGCGTCATTCTTGCCCCCGATTCCGCCGAGCGGGGTGCACCCAGCAACCGTGAGGTTGCTGCCGAATTCGACATCCGCGCCGAAGCAACGCTCGTCACGAGTGGCGGCATCGGCGGCAACCACGACCTCGTGCGCGCGCAGTGGCCCCCGCGGATGGGCGCCGCTCCGCAGAATATGCTCAGCGGTGTTCCCGCGCACGTTGACGGACGCATGCTGGCAATTAGCGAGACGGCTGGCGCACATCTCATCAACGGCGACCGCATGTGGCACTACGTGGAGGGTATCGAGAACTATGCGCCGGTGTGGGCGAAGCACGGCATCCGCATCCTTCCCGGGCCCTCGAGCATCTGGCTCGATGCGACCGGTACACGCTTGCCGGTTCCGCTGTTCCCCGGTTTCGACACGCTCGGCACACTCGAACACATTGTGTCGACCGGTTACGACTACTCGTGGTTCGTACTGACGCAGAAGATCATCGAGAAGGAATTCGCCCTCTCCGGAAGTGAGCAAAACCCCGACCTCACCGGCAAAAGCGTGCGCGAACTGCTGCGCCAGCGCCTCGGAAAAGGTGCAACGGAACCAGTCGAGGCATTCAAAGCCAAGGGCGCAGACTTCGTCGTCGCCGACACTCTCGACGAACTCATCGCCGGCATGCAGAAACTCTCACCACAGGCCAGGATCGATGCCACTCACGTCCGCCTCGAGATTGAGGCTCGCGATCGCGAGCTGGCCAATCCGTTCTCCAAAGATGCGCAAATCAACGCGATTCGTCAGGCCCGCCATTACCTGGGCGACAAGCTCATTCGTGTCGCACAGCCACACCGCATTCTCGACCCGAAAGCCCGGCCCCTGATCGCGGTGAAGCTGCACATCCTGACGCGCAAGAGTCTCGGTGGAATCGAAACAGATTTATCTGGCCGAGCGCTCGCAGCATCCGGAGACCCCATCCCTGGCCTCTATGCGGCCGGCGAGGCCAGCGGATTCGGGGGAGGTGGCATGCACGGTTATCGCTCGCTCGAGGGCACATTCCTCGGCGGCTGCCTCTTCAGCGGCCGTGAGGCCGGTCGCGCCATCGCCGCGCTGTGAACCACCACTGGTTACACTCGGCTGAGCGCACATCGTTGACTGCGAACGAATCAAGGACGGGCCTGATGACCGAGTGGAATGGCACGATCAACGCGGAATTTCGCGCCGATAATGGCCGCGGCGGCGGCCCATTCGCGGGCGCGAACCTGGGTCTCTCGACCACAACCGGTGCCAGCTCGGGCGCGCGCTGACTCGCCCGCGCTGACTACGCCCACCGAACCCTGGCCAACGTGGCTCGCACCCTCCGACCGAAGGAAGAATGATGACTATCTCAACTCCGATCACCCCAGCTGGCTGGTATCCCGATCCGGCCGGCTCACCGCGCAGCCGCTGGTGGGACGGCGCGCAATGGTCCGAGCACTTCTACGACCCGGCAACAGGCGTTCCCGCGCAGGGATTGACGGCTCCTGACGGCATTGCCGTGTGGACGCCGTGGATTTGGCTCATCATCTTCCTGCCGCTGCTCTCGCTGTCGTCATTGTTCAGCATCGATCTGTCTGGATACCTGCGCGCAGCGGCATCGGGCTCCACAAGCTCAAGTCTTGCGATGATGAGTTCGCCCGGATACCTGTTAAGCGTCTTCGGTGGCTGGGGCATCTACGCGTTGTGCGCCCTGTTCGCATTCCTCGACTGGCGTCAATTGAAGGCTGTCGGAGTTGCCCGACCGTTCCACTTCGCGTGGGTGTTCCTCTACTCGCCGGTCTACGCGATTGGGCGCTCAGTGGTGGTTCGCCGTCGCACGGGGCGCGGAATCGCCACGATGTGGGCGCAGATTGCGGTCATCGTGGCAATACTCGCCATCTCGATAGGGTGGACCGGGTACGTGTTTTCGGTGATCTTCCAGAGTCTGTCGAACTACCGTTACTAGCGCGCGAGTGTCCATGCCGTGCGCTTGACCAACACATGCCCGCGCCGGGACGTGAGCCTCGTCCACGGGCCGGTTTCATAGATAGACACAGTCTCGCCCTCGGCGAGAAACCCCAGGCTGAGTGCGGCGAAGCCTGCGCCGGCCGGCACGTGCTCGAGCCCGGCGATCGGCCTGCCCCACACCTCAGAGCGCACGCGATGAACAATTTGCTCGCCCGTACCAGTGGGAATGGCGGTCGCAACCTCATCGATGCCTGAGCGAGCAACGGAATCCAACAAATCACTCGTGGTCGCGGAGACTGCCGTCCACCCGCCACGCGGGGGTGATATCGCCGCCCAGGTAACCGTGTGCACTTCCATCGGGAGGTTCACGGTGACGAGAGCAGCGGCATCCACGATCTCGGACTGCGCACGCTCGAGCCGCATGATGAGCGATTGCACGGGCACGACCGAGTCGAACGCGTCGTCGTTGGTCAGCGCAAACGTGCGGAGGCCGAGCACCGTCGGGCTCTCATCGAGGAGGCCGGCGGGATACAGCACGGCGACGTAGACCGCGAGCACTCCCGATGCGGCAATCAAGCGCACCGAGCCGTCCTCGATGCGCCCGGCGCGTCCGAGAAAGGTGTGCAGGTCGCCGAGTGCGAGGGAATCAATAAGGGTGATTGTGCGGCTCATCGCGTTCTAAACTACAGGGCATGAGCGACCCACTATCCGGCCTCCTCGCAGCGCTCGACCTCACAGACACCGGCGCACGCACTAACGAAGATATTTTTACCGGGCCCAGCCAGTGGATGCCGCAGGGCAGAGTCTTCGGGGGGCAGGTACTCGCCCAGTCCATAGTTGCGGCCCAGCGTACGATCGTCGAGGATCGCACCGTGCATTCCATGCACGGATACTTCCTACGGCCCGGCAACGTCGAGTTGCCGATCACCTTCTCTGTCGACCGCATTCACGACGGTCGGTCGTTCTCAACGCGCCGCACGCAGGCCTACCAGGACGGCCTGCCCATCCTCTCCGCCATCATGTCTTTCCAGAACGACGATCCCGGCCTCGACCACCAGATCCAGATGCCCTCGGACATACCTGACCCAGAATCGCTTCCGACAACTGCGGATGTTCTCGCTGACCTCGATCATCCGGTGGCCCGCCTCTGGTCGAATGAGCGCCCCTTCGACATGCGCCACATTCCGTCGCCCATCTACCTCTCCGTCGAGGGGCCACACGTCGCGCATCAGGCGGTGTGGATGAAAGCCGTCGGCCAGCTGCCCGATGACCCGAATCTGCACCGCGCCGCCCTCGCCTATGCGAGTGATTACTCGATTCTGGAATCAATCTTCAGACGTCACGGCATTGCATGGATCACCCCGGGACTCAAAGCAGCGAGTCTCGACCACGCGATGTGGTGGCACCGTTTCGGCCGCGTCGATGAGTGGATGCTGTACGTGCAGGAGTCGCCGAATGCGATCGGCGGTCGCGGGCTTGCCCTCGGCCGCATCTACAGTAGGAATGGCCTGCTGCTCGCAAGCGTCGCTCAGGAAGGAATGATTCGGGTGCCACGACCATGAACCAGAACAGACTGTGACCGAAATTTGGGGCGTTGCCCGGTTCGGCGATCCCTGCCGCGAGTGCGGGTTCAGCTGGACCATAACGGGTGCCAGAGCGATCGACATCGTGCGCGGTATACCATCCCACTACCGTGTGATCGCTGCCGGTGCAACCGGTTACGAGCGACACCCCGATCTCGGCTGGAACGTCACCGAGTACGTGTGCCACGTCACCGATAACCTGCGCAACTGGGCCGAACGACTCATCGGCGTGATCAAGAGTGGCGAGCTGAGCGTGGGCGCCTACGACCAGGACGCACTCGGTGAGGCGCGTCAATATGATCGAGTGCCTCTCGTCGCAGCCCTCTGGTCGCTCGATCGTGCGGTCGCCGCCTGGATCGAGGCAACGACACTCGCCCTCGACTACAGTCTTGTTCTCGTGCACGACACCCGCGGGCGCATGGCGGCTATCGATGTTGTGCATGGCAATGCACACGACGCGCACCATCACGGATGGGACATCGAGCGTATCCTGGCTTACCGAGCCTGACCCACGCGGGTCACGCGCGCTTGGTGAAGCTCACAGCCTGCTCGACGTATGGCTCCCAGACCGCGCGTAGGTCATCCGTGATCCGCTTCGGCCGCCCGGTTGCTGCGGTCACCATGACGAGTGTCGTAGCCGCCCGCGTGAACAGGATGCGCGGCTCAACACCGACGGGCGAGTAGAGCTCGTAGCAGACCTCCAAGCTCGCACCTCCGATGCGTCCGATCCACATCTCGATATCGACCGGTGCGCGCATGTACGGGATCGGGGCGAGGTACTCGATCTCTTGGCGGGCGATCAGGCTGCTCACTTCGGCACCCGGCCGAGCGTCCAGGATCGCGGTTGCCACGGCAGGGCCGCTGCCCTCGTCTGGTCGCCAGAAGGCCTGGATACGCGCCTCCTCGAGCAAGCGCAGCATTTCTGCGTTATTGACATGCGCGTATGCGTCGAAGTCGCTCCAGCGCAGCGGAATCGCGACGTGCAGCCTCAACGATTAGTCCCTGGTGAGCTTGCGGTAGGTGGAACGGTGCGGTTTGGCGGCATCCGCACCCAGCCGTTCGATCTTGTTCTCCTCGTATGACTCGAAGTTGCCCTCGAACCAGTACCAGCGGGAGGGGTCTGCCTCGGTGCCCTCATAGGCGAGGATGTGTGTCGCGATACGGTCGAGGAACCACCGATCGTGGGTGATGACCACTGCACAACCGGGAAACTCCAGCAGCGCGTTCTCGAGCGATCCGAGAGTCTCGACATCGAGGTCGTTCGTCGGTTCGTCGAGCAGCAGGAGGTTACCGCCCTGCTTGAGCGTGAGCGCCAAATTGAGGCGGTTGCGCTCCCCCCCTGACAGTACGCCAGCCTTCTTCTGCTGATCGGGCCCTTTGAAGCCGAACTGGCTCACATACCCACGGCTCGGGATCTCGGTTCTGCCGACCTGAATGTAGTCCTGGCCATCTGACACGACTTCCCACAGGGTCTTGTTGGGGTCGATTCCACCGCGGTCCTGGTCGACGTACGAGATGTCGACCGTCTCACCGATCTTCAGGTCGCCGGAGTCGAGCGGCTCAAGGCCCGTGATCGTCTTGAACAGCGTGGTCTTGCCCACCCCGTTCGGGCCGATGACGCCGACGATACCGTTGCGCGGCAGCGTAAAGCTGAGTCCATCGATGAGCACTCGATCACCGAAGCCCTTCTTGAGGTTCTTCGCATCGATGACCTGTGATCCCAGTCGAGGACCGACAGGGATCACGAGTTCTTCGAAATCGAGCTTCCTGGTCTTCTCTGCCTCGTTGGCCATCTCCTCGTAGCGAGCGAGGCGCGCCTTTGACTTAACCTGACGGCCCTTGGCATTGCTGCGCACCCACTCGAGCTCAGACGAGAGTCGCTTGGCGAGCTTTGCATCTTTCTTCCCTTGAACCTGAAGCCGCTCGCCCTTCTTCTCCAAGTAGGTCGAGTAGTTACCTTCGTAGGGGTAGAGGTGGCCGCGATCGACCTCGGCGATCCACTCGGCAACGTGATCGAGGAAGTATCGATCGTGGGTCACGGCAAGCACGGCGCCATGGTACTTGGCGAGATGCTGCTCGAGCCACAAGACGCTCTCGGCGTCCAGGTGGTTGGTGGGTTCGTCGAGCAGCAGCAGGTCGGGCTTCTGCAAAAGCAGCTTGGTGAGAGCAACCCGGCGCTTCTCTCCACCCGAGAGATTTGCAACCGTCGCATCGCCGGGCGGTGTGCGCAGGGCGTCCATGGCTTGCTCAAGTTGGGAGTCGAGGTCCCAGGCATCCGCTGCGTCGATCTCTTCTTGCAACGTGCCCATCTCGGCGAGCAAGGCGTCGAAGTCGGCGTCGGGTTCTGCCATCTCGAGGCCGATTGCCGAATGGCGGTCGACCTTGTCTTTAATCTCGCGCACACCTTCTTGCACGTTCTCGAGCACGGTCTTTGATTCGTCGAGCTCCGGCTCTTGCATGAGGATGCCGACCGAATACCCGGGGCTCAATCGCGCTTCCCCGTTGCTCGGCGTGTCGAGCCCGGCCATAATTTTGAGGATAGTCGACTTGCCTGCACCGTTCGGACCGACCACCCCGATCTTGGCGCCAGGGAAAAACGACATCGTGACGTCATCGAGAATGAGCTTGTCGCCGACCGCTTTGCGAGCGCGGACCATCGAGTAAATGAATTCGGCCATGGGGTTATTCTACGGAAGTGGGCAACCCTCCTTCGCCGGCACTGGCGGCGCAGCCGGCACTGGCGGCGCGCGACAGTTGCGCGATTCTTACGGTTGCAGCGCGCGCATCGAGTTATTGCGGACATCGTGCGTGAGCTCGGCCAAGCCAAGCGCCTCCGGCAACGGCGGCAGGTACATGCCGAATCGACCGCGGTAGCCCTTGCGCAACCCGTACCAACCGCCCACCGGGTTCGACTCCGACCGACCCCACGCCTCGACGGTTCCGTCTGCCGCGGGCTTGAGCTCGTCGGCCGCGCCAAGCGGAACCCAGTCGCCCTGCCGCGTGAGCCAGTCGTGCAGGTCATCAATCGCGCTCGCGTGGTATCTGAGGGTGGTGGATCCTACCTGGCAGACGATTGCGGGCGGGTCAGCCGAGTCGTCGCGATACATCGTGTATTCCGACGACCCGGGAGGGGTTTTCAGAACCCAAGGATCGTCTGTGGTGCCGCTACCATCGGTCATTACTGCTCCCGCTCTGCTTCAGCCATCACGTGTGACAGAACCCTGTTCCGGCCAGCGATTCGCGCCAGGTAGCTCGCGCACGCGGCGCAATTGCCTGGCTCATGGCGCTACCAGTCGATCGTACGAGTCGTGCCGACCAGACACCGGCCCGTGCTGAGGGTGTTTGCCAGCTCGCTGTGATACCCGGTGCCGTTGATTTGGCCGATAAGACAGGCAGATGCGATGCGCACTGAAACAATAATGGTGTCAGCCGCCAAGCCAACGCTCGTCTTGTCGGGCGTCACTTCCATGGTGGATTGTGTGAATCCGGCGGACACCAACCAATTGACCATGGCCTTACCGTCGGCAGCTGTAATGGAATGCAGGTACGCGGTCATGGTGAAATCGAAGTAGGCGCGGTTCTGGGCCGCTGAGCCGCCTGCCATGAACACCGGATTCGGCGCAGCCTGCGCGGTTGCCGACGGCGATGCCGACGAGATCTCCGTGGGAACCGGCATCGGCTTGCCCGACACGCACCCGGCCAGCAGGGTGATCGCCGTGACAGCAACGGCTACACCGGCTATGAGTCGTCTGCGCATCTGGTGCGTGCCCTCCTCCGCAGCCGCGCTCGCGACTGATCAGTGAGATTCTACGGTCCCTCACACGGGACCCGGGTTCAGAATGGCACCGGTACCGGCTCGAAGCCCACGCTATCTGCCACGGCATCCGCATCTTCTTCGTCGTCGTCTGCGCTGACTTTGTCGGCCTCGGCAGGAAACTCGCCCCCCTCGCTCGACGCCAGGTCATCGGTTTTCGCCACGACATTGGCGATTGTGCGTGTGAACACTGAATTGCCCCACATCAGGTCGTGGCCGATGGCCTCTGCTTCAATATCGATGGTCGTGCCCGCCTTCTCGCCACTGGTCCAGTCGCGAATGCGCAGTTTTCCGGTAACGACCACGCGCTCGCCCTTCTCGATGGACGCTGTCGCATTGATGGCGAGTTGGCGGAACGACGTGATCGTGTACCAGTTGGTTTCACCGTCTGCCCAGCTGTTCTGTGACCGATCGAATCGCCGCTGCGTGGAGGCGAGCCTGAATGACGTGATTGCCAGGCCCTCGCTCGTGACGATGTGGCGGGGAACGGTGGCCACGAGTCCCGTGACGGTGATGATGTCTGACATGAATTTCTCCTCTGTGAGCAGTGAGCGGACTTCGGGACGACACTCGTGCCGGGAACTCGCCCCGAAGTCCGGTGCAGCAAGTGTCACGGCGGCGAGCACGCGAAAGCGCCGGTCAACTCCGATTGGGGAAACGACCGGCGCTATGCCTGCGGGGAGGAGCGGTTAGGAGGCCAGCAGGTACCCCGCAAACGACGTGCGGATCTTGTTGACCTTGGGCAATGCCACGGCCATGCAATAACCCTGACCCGGGTTCTTCGCGAAAAAGTCCTGATGGTAGGCCTCCGCCTCGTGCCAGTCGGTGAGCGGTGCGATCTCGGTGACGACCCCGCCATCCCAATACTCGCCTGCGCGATCGCGTGCCGCTTCGAAGAGGGTCTTTTGCTCCTCGTCCGCATAGAACATGGCCGAGCGATACTGGGTGCCAACGTCGTTTCCCTGCCGGTTGAGTTGGCGGGGATCGTGCAGGCTGAAGAACACGTCGAGAATCACGGTTGCCGGGATAACATCCGGATCAAACGTGACGGCAACCGCTTCGGCGTGGCCGGTTCGGCCCGTGCACACCGACTCATAATCAGGATGCGCCGTCTGGCCACCCGTGTACCCGGATACGACCGCTGACACGCCCTTAAGGGTGCGGTACACCGCATCAAGGCACCAGAAACAGCCACCAGCGATAACGAAAGTTTGCATGATTCACACCCTACTTTCCGTCGGGGTATCGGCGCCTGTGGCACCATCGATGTCAACATCCACTGGCGCAGCGTCATTCCCGATGAGCGGCTCACCGTAGGCTTGACATATGCCTTACACCGCAGCTCCTGATCGTTACGCAACCATCGAGTACGCTCGCGTCGGGCGCAGCGGATTGAAGCTTCCTCGGGTGTCACTCGGCCTCTGGAACAACTTCGGCGATGACCGCGCCGTCACTACCCAGCGCGCGATTCTGCGCCGCGCGTTCGACCTTGGCATCACACACTTCGACCTCGCCAACAACTACGGTCCTCCCGCTGGTTCGGCAGAGACCAACTTCGGTCGCATCTTCGCCGAAGACTTTCGCGCCTACCGCGACGAGACGATCATCTCCAGCAAGGCCGGCTACGACATGTGGGAGGGTCCGTATGGTGAGTGGGGCTCCCGCAAGTACCTGCTATCGTCTCTCGATCAAAGCCTCGGTCGCCTCGGCCTCGACTACGTCGACATCTTCTATTCGCACCGCCCAGACCCCGAGACTCCCATTGAAGAAACCATGGGGGCACTCGCCACGGCCGTCACGAGCGGCAAGGCACTGTACGTCGGCATCTCGAACTACGACCCTGAGCAGACCCTCGCTGCTGCCGCCGCGCTCGCTGAACACAAGATCCCACTCGTGATTCACCAGCCTCGCTACAACATGTTCGACCGTCACATCGAGAACGGGCTCTTTCCGGTGCTCGACACAATCGGTGCAGGGAGCATCGTGTTTTCGCCGCTCGCTCAGGGTCTGCTCACCGATCGCTACCTCGACGGCACGATCCCGGCCGGCTCTCGCGCATCGGAAGGCCGATGGTTGCAACCCGGCCCCATCTCTGACGTCTATCTGGAGCGCGTTCGTGGCCTCGATGAGATCGCGAGAGGCCGCGGGCAGAGTCTCGCCCAGCTCGCGCTGACCTGGGTGCTGCGGCATCCGCAAGTGACGAGCGCACTCATCGGTGCCTCAAGCGTTGCTCAGCTCGAAGATAACTTCGCGGCAACGGATGCGGCACCGCTGACAGCAGAGGAGCTCAGCGCGATCGAGCCACTCGCCGTGCACGGCACTGACCTGCGCTGACGAGTGGGTTACCTCTACGCGCTCATCGCAGCGCTGCTCTTTGGCGCGAACGGAAGCGTCACCAAGGTTGTGCTTGAGGCCGGACTCACGCCAACCCAAGTCACCCAGTTTCGTACCGTCGGCACGACCATAATCGCGGGAATCGTGTTGCTGATCATCGACCGACGCGGATTTCGGATGACGCGGCGCCAGTTAGTCATGATGCTCATACTCGGCGTGCTCGGAGTGGCGCTGCTGCAGGCGAGCTACGCGGTTGCCCTACAACTACTCCCGGTGGGCATTGCGTTGCTCCTCGAGTACACGGCCGTATTGTTCGTGGCCGTCATTGCCTTCGTGTTTTTCAAAGAGCAGGTGCGGGCTCGGCTCTGGATAGCAATCGCGTGCGTGCTGGTGGGCCTCACGATCGTCGCCGAGATCTGGTCATCGAGCCTCAATGGCTTCGGAGTCATCATGGCTATGATCGCCGCGCTCACGCTCACCCTCTACTTCCTCGTCGGCGAGCGCCAGGTTTCCTCGATCTCTCCGCTCGCCGTCGCCTTCTGGACGAACGTGTTCGCCGCGGCGTTCTGGCTCCCCCTCAGCGGATGGTGGAACGTGCAGCCAGCCATGCTCACGACCACCGTGTCGCTCGGCGGAAACCTTGCGGCGGTACACCTGCCGCTCTTGGTTCCTGTGCTGTGGAATATCGTGCTCGGCTCGTTCCTGCCGTTCCTGTTCTCGTTCCTCGCGCTCAAACACTTGACCGTGACAGCAACCGGGATCGTCGCCTCCTCCGAGGTGATCTTCGCGTTCCTCGTGGCCTGGCTGTGGCTCGGCGAGGGCCTCAACGCTATACAGATTCTCGGCGCGGTGATCGTTCTCGCGGGCATCATCCTTGCCCAGACAGCTCGTGCCAACAAGGTGCTCGATCCCGATCTCGCGTTCACCGCGAAGGGCGTCACGCTGTAGGCCGAGCGGTCGAATGGTGTGCCCGTCGTCGCCCAAATTCGATAACCGCACCCGCATCTCCCTCCGAATTCCCGGATGTCAGTGGTAGAACATATATTCGAGCAATACCATCCATTCGGCCGGATTCACGATCGGAGAGAACATGACAATTCTGGATTTTGTCGGCACCGCCCCGACTGTCCGCCCCGGTATCGCCATGATCCAGCTCCACGATGCACTGTGGCGCATCACTAGGCTCAACGGTGAGGTTCTTGGTTACATTGAGCGGCTCAACGAGCCCGCTGGTCACCGTTTCCGCGCCAAACGCCTACTTCCGCGGCAGCGCCGGTTTCTGCCCATCGGTGACTTCTGGACCATCGATGACGCCATCGACTGCTTCCGATTCTGACCTCACCGTCACTCGTCGCTTTTCACGACACTCGCGGGTAGTACCGGGCGCACGGTCGGGCCGGGGTTATGGTGCTGAGCATGCAGCAATGGTGGAACAACATCGTGGAATGGCTCACATCTGACGCCGGATGGCGGGTAATCTCGACAGCGATCATCCCGGCGGTCGCGATCATCGTCGCAGGCATCATCGCCGCGGCGATCGGGCGCGGCTCAACCAAGCGGCTCATCGCGTTTCAGAACCGCCAGCAGAAAGCTGCCGCGGTCACGGCACTCATTGGTGCCGGCCAACGTGCCGCGACGTGGAGTTCGCTCACCGCACAAGAGAAGCAGCACGTTGAACATCAAACATCAGAGGCTGAAACACGCGTTCGCCTGCTGCCCGTCGCAGGAGCATCCATTGCCGCTGACTGGGCCGGTCGCCAGTTGGCCGAGATGAAGCGCAATTCAGCGGGTTTCAGCTACCAGTCCGAACAAACCCTCGTGGAATACCGCGACGGCCTCATCAACTGGCAGAACCGCCCCAACCGCACTCGCAAGCTCTTCGCTCAGGATCTCGCCGCCTGGAGGTACGATGACGCATCGATCAACCAGGATCTGGTAGCCAAGCAGCAGCAGTGGGCCACCGAGCAGTCGTCGGTCGAAGTCGCGTCCAACACCGCGCAAACGGCTGCGCTCCCGAGGCCGGCTACCGACTAGGGCGGGTATCGCCGCTCACTGCGGCTGTGTACTTGTGCACGCTTCCACGCCTCGCGCAAGCGGATGAATCCAGTGTGGGCAGTTCTGTCTCGTCGGTCTCAACGCCGTCCACATCACGGTCGCGGCGGCGCCAGTCGGGCTCGGTGCGGCGCAACTCTGTCGCCGCAGAGCCAGTGGAACCACAGGACGCGGTCGTAACGGGCTGCCTGTTGGCGTTTCAGTAATTCCTTCAGTCGCGCCATCGCGGGGCACTTTCGGTCAGTACTGGCCTCTATTCCCAGCAAAGTCGGGATTGATTCCCGCTAAACGTAGATCCCTGATCAGCGGTCTGTTTCACATCACCAGGCGGCGAGCCGGCAGAGTCTGCTTCATGGATGACGCCCTACCCAGCAGTCACGACCTGAGCGAGATAAGGGGCGCTGCGGTCGGGCCGAGCGCATGGACATTTCCTCGCGAATGCTATGTTGCTGGCGACCCTGCCGGAATCCACTGGCACGCTCGTCGTAGCAACCCGATCAACACCACCCCGATGTGGCGTGGGCGCTATCCGGTTCGACTCGCGCACACAGACGTCGCCGTCGCCGTCCTGACCGGCCTCGACTGCGTGAGATCTTTAGTCGGTTCTCACTGAGAATCACACCGTTGCTTTTCACGTCGACAATCCGACGTTCCAAACCTGTAGAAACCACACTCCCAAGGATGTCACCCGCGCAACCGGCCCGATGAAATGCCCGTGGGGCAGGAGTGAACTTCGACACCGTGGTTTCCTGTTCCGGTCAGTCCGCGCCCGATACTCTCACACGGGCTGAAAAGATGCCTGTCTCCCCGCATGAACATTCTCTCTTTCGAGGTGCCCACCAAACGGGGTCACAGCCAGTTGCCCAAGTCTCTCTTCGCGGGTGTCGTTATGCCCGACGACGAACGATGAGGATTCGCATACCAAGACCCAGCAGGAGAAGAAAACCCGCCGAGCGAGCCAGAGTAGCCGGGTCGACACCCGTCGAAGCAAGGCTACTCGCAGCCACGGTGATCGCCATGACCGAGACAGTTCTGCTGGTTTGGCCCTGGAACACTAAGTTGTGTCCGCCTGCCTGGAGCGCGGACAGGTTGACCCCGATGATCTGCACCTTCCCATTGACCACAGGGAAGGTGCCGAGGAAGACCGGCGACGAATATACGTACACATCTACGAAGCTGTCCGCCCCGTCCG